>NZ_JAIWPU010000003.1 GCF_021191705.1 Proluteimonas flavola | reverse complement strand
CCGCGGGTTGTCTGCTGCGTTGCGGGCTTGTGGCTGCCGCCCTTCACACAGCCCCCCCCCCCCCCCCGCTCCCACTTGCACGGTCAGCACAAAGGCACTGGATGACCAGCGCTTCCGGGATGACTGCTTTTATGGAACCGGCACGAATCTGCCCACATCCCCTCGAAGGCATCGCCGGACTCGCCGCACCTGCTCAGTGCTTGTCTTCCACCGGAATCTGCCGCGCGACCAGCCACTCGCGCACCGTCTCGCGGTCGCGCTTGGCTTCTGCCGACAGCACCGCTTCGCGCGCACGGAAGAACGAGGGCTGGAAGGTCACGCCCACGCGGTCGCGGGCGGTCGGATCGGCACCGGCTTCCAGGAACCGCACCACCCAGCCGGTCGCATGGATGCGCGCGGCCTTGTGCAGCAACGTCGCGCCGAAGGCGTCGGTCGCATCGGGGCGCGCGCCGGCTTCGAGCAGCAGGCGGATGTTGTCGTCGTTGCGCGCTTCGAGTGCGTTGAACAGCGGCGTTTCGCCGTTCCTGGTGTTGGGCGTGTCGGCGGACGCGCCGCCGGCCAGCAGTGTCTTGAGATAGCCGGCATCGTCCTGCATCGCGGCCAGATGCACCGCGGTGTTGCCGTTGGCGGCGCCGGTGCCCGGGTCCGCACCCGCGTCGAGCAGGGCCTGGAACGCGCGGCGGTCGCCCCGCAGGATCGCGGCCTGCAACAGCGGCGAGCCCTGGGTGTCCTTGGCGTTGGGATTGGCCCCGTCGGCGATCAGGCGCCGGATCTCTCCGGCATCGCCCGCACTCGCAGCGCGCGACAGCGCCGAGGCGGCGGGATCGGAGGCGTGGTCCTGGGTCATGCTCGTTCCTTGTCTGGCGCAGGCGCCGCTGGCGGCGAGCGCCAACACGATGCAGGCGATGATCCGCCACTGCGGAAATGTCGCGGTCGAAGCGACACCCATCATGTCGAGGCCTCCGAAGCGGTACAAGCCGTCAGCCTAGCCCGACCGGCAGTCGGGCATCGTGACAGGGTGCGGGGATCCCGGGCGCAAGCACAGTCCGGAATCCCGGCGCTCAACGCAACCAGTTGACCGGGTTGAGGTGTTCGCCGGCCCAGCGCGCGCCATCGGCCAGACGGTCGCCGGTCCAGGTCACGCCGTCGACCACGCGGTCGCCAACCCACTGGGCGCCATCACCGGCACGATCGATGACCCATTCGGCACCGTCGCCGACCTTGTCCAGGAAGAATTGAATGTCACGCCCGGCACGTCGGTGGCGAGCATCGCGGCCGAGGCAAGGCCGCCGCCCAGCGAATGGCCGGTGATCGCGACGTTGCCCTCGCCGAACGTATCGACCGCGAGATTCGCCAGCTCCATCGCCTGCGAATACTGCGCGGTCTCCATGCCGAGGCCCTGACCGCCGTTCGCGCGAGAATCGCCGCCGGCGCCCAGTCCCCAGTGGTCGGTGCCGCGATAGGCGACGACGTACTGGCCGTCGGCGTTCTGGTAGATCGCCGCGTCGAAGCCGGTCTGCGCGTCGTGCAGCGCGTCCGGCGAGATCGGAATCCGGTTGCCCTGCGCGTCGACCAGGTGCGTGCCGTCCGCGCTGGGCTGCAGGCGGTTCCAGCCGGCGGCCTGCAGGTCGGCTTCGGCCGCGGTGCCGGTGACGCCATCGGGGCCGGTCAGTGTGTAACTGTCGTTCGCCATCAAGGCGAACTGCAGGTCGCGCCCGGACTGCGGATCGGTGCCGCGCACCGAGTCGGCGAAGCTGCCGTCGCCCTGCGGGAAGCCGGCGCTGGTGTCGACGTTCGCGGGTGTGCGTGCTTGCAGCGCGGCGGGCGTCTGCAGCGCCGGGTCGAGCGCGAAATCGCGGAATGGCTCGACGGGCGTGCTGTTGCCGGATACCGGGGACAGGCTCATTGCGTGCACCTACGCAGACGATGGCCCGACGATAGGCGGCCCGCGCGGGCCCGGACAGCTGGTGCGGACCCGAGTGTCGCGTCCCGCATCAGATGCCGGTCTGCACTTGCCCTCGGCGCGCATCGCCGCGTTGCCTGGCTTGCCACGACGGTCGGTATTGGCTGCGCCAGACGCCTTGCGCTGCACGCCGATTGCGGCGCGCAGACTACGCCATCTGATGCGGGACGCGACACTCGGTGGCCATACGGCCGTTCGAGGCAATGGCGTGGTCAGTACGTCGCCGCGACGTTCGCTTCCAGCGGCACGCCGTTGGCCTTGAGCCAGGCGACGATCTCGCGCCGCTCGGCGCGGGCGCGGTCGTTGAGCAGGTGCGCGGGGAAGCCGAAGTACTCGTGCTGGAAGGTCACGCCGCGCGCGTTCTCCGTCTGCGGCCGGGCGCCCTTGCGCAGCAGCGCGAGGATCGCCGCGCCGCCGTTGGTACGGCCGGCGACGTGCAGCGGTGTGTCGCCGTTGCGGTCGGCGAGATTCGGATCGGCGCCGGCGTCGAGCAGCACCTCGGCCTGGCCGGCGGTCGGCGAGAGCAGCGCCTGCACCAGCGGCGTCGCACCGGTATGCGGATTGCGCGCGTCGACATCGCCCCCGCTGGCGATCACCGCGCGCAGGATCGCCGGGTCGCCCGAGAACGCGGCCGCGTGCATCGGCGTGTCGCCACGCGCGTTGACGCGGTTGGGATCGGCGCCGCCTTCGAGCAGCGCATCCACGCTGGCCCCGCGGCGCTGGCGGATCGCGTCCATCAGCAGGGTTTCGCCGTCGCTGCCCGGCGTGTCGGGCGCGACGTGTTCGAGCTGTCGGCGGATCTCGGCGGCATCGCCGCGGCGGACGGCGTCCGCCAGGTGCGCCGTCGTCGGCGTATCGAATGCGTCGTTGCTCATGGACGGCTGTGCACACCCTGCGGCGCAGAGGAGAAGGACGGTCGACGACAGGGCGCGGAAGCCGATCATGTCAGCCCGATCATACGCGCGCGACATGCGCGGTCCGTGAGCCTCAGCGACCGAACAGGCCGCCGACGAAGTTCGTCGCGCCCTGGGCCACCCAGCCCACGCCGTCGGCGAGCGTCTCGGTGACCTGGCCGGCGACATCGGCGGTGAATTCCGCCACATCGCCGGCACCGTCGATCACGGTCGACAGCGCGTTGCCGCCCCAGCCGCCGATGTTGCGATCGACCACGCCTGCGAGCTGGTCGGCATAGCCGTCGATGGTGTCGCCGGCGGAATTGAACGCGCCCTCGGCGAAGTCCCCGACCAGACCGATGCCGCCCTGCACGTACTGGCCGTTGGCGAATTCGTTCGCGACCACGCCGTCGATGTCAGTGGCGAAGTCGTGCACGTTGCGGGCGTAGTCGTCCTTGGTCCCATCGGGCAGCAGGTTCTGCAGGTCGCGGCCGAGCGAGGACGGATTCTCGTAGCCGGCCTGCCACGGCTGGTGCTCGATCATGCCGGCGGTCAGCGCGTTGGGGCTGTGGCTGATGCCGGCGTAGGCGACGTTGCCGATCAGGCCGGCCAGCGGGATCACGGCGCCGGTCAGCGGATGCCGGGCGATCTCGACCGCGGTGTTGATCGCGTCGCTCTGCGATTGCGAGAAGCCCTCGATCGGACCGTAGTTGGTGAACATGTCGTTCGCGTCGGCCGCCGCCGGGTCGACGACGATCTGCGTGCCCAGCGCATCGGGCGCGACGATACCGGTGATCCAGCTGTCCTGGACCTGGGTCAGCGCGTCGCTCGACAGCGAATAGGCACGGATCTGTCCATCTTCGGCGCTGTCGCGCGCAGCCTGCGGGTCGATGCCCATGCGGTCGAGCGTATTGGGATGGACGCCCGCCGCGTCGAACGTGACCGCCGGAATCCCGCTGGCCAGCGCGCCGACGCTGGCGAGGCTACCGCCCTGCGAATGGCCGGTGATTGCGAGATTCGAGGAGTTGGCGCCGTTGTCGCCGAACACGTTCGCGAACTCGCGCGCGGTGTTGACCGCGGTGACGCTGAATTTGTCGCCATCGTTGGTCTCGTAGCCGAAGCCCTGGCGGAAATTGTTCTCCCAGTCCGGGCCGCCTTCGGCAGTGCCGCGATAGGACAGCACGTAATTGCCGGCGCCGTCGGTGTAGACCTCGGCGCGGAATTCCTGGGCGTTGGTCGGCACCGCGTCATTGGCGCCGAGGTACTGCAGGCGCCAGGCCTGCGGATCGACGACGCCCAGATCCATCAGCTGCCGATCGCTGACCGCATTCCAGCCCGGCGGCGGCGCGCCGCGGGTGCCGTAGACGGCGGTCGCGAGTTGCGACAGCGTGACGTCGAAGGGCTGCGCCTGGGTGCCGCTGGCGACCTGGTCGAGCGTGCTGCCTTCGGGAATCGCATAGGGGCTGGAACCGCCCTGCCCCTGGCTCTGCGCGGGCGCGGTGCCCGGCGGCTGGACCTGCGGGTGATAGCTGGTGTCCGGACGATAGCCGCCGCTGCGCGGCGGCGGCGGGCTGTAGGACTGGAGCGGCGTCTGCAGGGGACGACAGATGTCCTGGACGCCACCGATGCCATCGCCAATGGTCAGGGACATGACCGTGCTCCACCCGGGCTTTCGAGGATTCCACGCTAGCGCGGGTGGGGGCGGCTGCCATCTAGGGCAGGACCTAGGAGCGTGGGGCAAGGTGCCAGATCATGCAGACGGCAGAATGTCGATTGAGCCACCCGAAGCGGCGCAACGCACTCAGTCGGCACTCGCCTCGAGCGGCACCTGATGCGCCTGCAGCCAGGCAACGACCTCTTCGCGCTTTGCGCGCGCCGCGTCGTTGAGGCGGGCGTCGGGCGTTTTGAAGAAGAAGCGCTGGAAGGTCGCGCCCTGGGTGTTCTTCGCCAGCGGATCGGCGCCGGCGGCAAGCAGGGCCAGCACGTGGTCGCCGGCGTTGATCATCGCGGCCTTGTGCAGCGGCGTGTTGCCGGTGCGGTCCGCGGCGCCGGGATCCGCGCCCGCAGCGAGCAGCATGCGGAACTGCGCGTCGGTCCGCGGGCCGGTCGCGCCGGCCAGCGGCGTGGCATTCGTTTCGCCGTGCCGGACATCGGGATCGCCGCGGCGGTCGAGCACGATCTGCAGATAGTCGGGATCGTCGGCGATCGCGGCGCCATGCACCGCCGTCGCGCCGCCAAGGCCGGGGGCATTGGGATCGGCGCCGGCATCGAGCAGTGCCTTCAATGCGTCCTTGGCCTGCGCCAGCATCGCGATCTGCAGCAGGTTCACGCCCTGGTCGCCGCGTGCGTTGGGATCGGCGCCAGCCTGCACCTGCGTGCGCACGGCAGCGGCATCGTCGGCGGCGACGGCATCGGCCAGCGCGGCCGCGCTGGCATCGGTGAAAGCGGCTCGAGCGTCCATCGCGTCTCCACTGCAGGCGGCGCCGGACAACATCAGCAACAGGCTCAGGACTGCGGCGCGCATGCCCGCATTCTCACACAGCCGCCGCGGGTGTTCCGTCGACACGGCTCAGGTCAGTCCGCCCACGGCTGCTGCTGCGACAGCGCCTCGATCACCACGTCCTGCATGTGCTTGGCAATGCTGTGGGAGACGATCGAAATCGGGTTGAAGCGGTCGAAACCGGTCAGTGGCGACGGATCGTCGAGCACGATCTCGTGGCCGGGCGCATCAGGGATGTTGTTGACCACCCAGATGTCCTGCTGGGCCTTGGTCAGGGCTTCGCCGTCGACGTTGTAGCGGCGGATCTGGCCATCGGCGGCGTCGGCCTTGGCGACTGCGGGGTCGAGGCCCAGGCCTTCGATGGTGCGGTCGTGCACGCCGGAGGCATTGAAGGTCACCGCAGCGCCATCGACGGCCATCGCCGCGGTCGCGGCCAGTCCACCGCCGAGCGAATGTCCGGTGATCGCAAGGTCGTCGCCATAGGCGGCGGACGCCAGTTGGGCCAGCTGCACGGCCTCGTCGTACTGTTCGGATTCCCAACCGAGCCCCTGGCGGAAGTTCGCGCCGGTCCAGTCTTTCAGCTCGTTCGAACCGGCGAAGGCCAGCACGTGATTGCCGTCGCCATCGGTGTAGATGCCGGCGCGGAAGCCGCTCTGCGGATTCTCCAGCAGCGCTGGATCGATACCCGCGGCCATCAGGTCGGCATCGCTGACCCGGTTCCAGTCGCCGACCTGCTGCACGGTCGGGTCGTAGACCGCGGCGGAGATCCGCATCAGGTCCAGGTCGATCGCCTTGGCATCCTGACCACGCACCTGGCTGTCGAACGAGACTGCATTCGCGGCGTTGCCGCCCGCCGCGAACAGCGCGCCGAGCTGCGGGTGGTAGCCGGGCTCGAGCTGGTAGCTGCCGGTCGGCAGCGGCGGCGCGCCCTGCGACTGCGCACGCGACGCGTCCGGCGGCGGGAACGCCTGCAGGCTCGAAGGCGTGACGCTCGACGACTGGACGCTGAAGTTCATGACCATCTCCGCGGAACCGATGCGTCGACCCTATGCATATGCGGGACGCGTCGACAGCTGGGGCGGACCCCAGTTCGCGGGCGCGCCCCATTCATCGACGCGGGCCGTCAGCGCGCGCAGCGCTGTTCCGGTGCGGCTTCAGGCGCACTCGGCGCTGGATCGTTCGCACGCTCGACCTGCACCGCGTGGAAGTTCCGCCCCAAGGCGGTCTCCGAGAAGTCGTCCAGCGCACTTTTGAGTGTGGCGGGGTCTCCGGACCTCGCGGCTGCGAGCAGTGCATCGAGCGGTGAGGCTCCTGTCCCCGCATCGCGGACCTCGCTCGGCGCCACCGCCGGTTCGAGCCGATTCACACGTTCCAGCGCGACACGTGTGGCCGGGCCGACGATGCCATCGACGTCCAGGCCCTGCGCCTGCTGGAACGCGCGGACGGCCTCGGTGGTCCGGGCCCCGAACACACCGTCGATCTGCAGCGCGCGATCACGCGCATCGGTGAAACCGAGTCCCGCAAGTGCGGTCTGCAGGTCGCGGACGTCGTCGCCACGACCGCCTTCTCGCAGCAGGCCATCGGCGTTCGCTTCTCCGCGCACCGCGGCCGGTGCGCGATTCCAGAAAGCTTCCGGGCTGAGGAGCGCGCCCTGCGGATCCCGCAACTGGTCATGCACGTGACGCGCGTACTGGTCCGCCCCATCCGGGCCACGCCCGCCCATGGTGCCGATCGGATCGCCGGCCGCGATCGTCTGCCCCGCTGCGACATGACGACCATCGAGATGGAGGATTTCGTGCGAGTACCCCTGCGCATCGCGGATCTTCACCGTGCCGAACGCGCCGCCCGACAACGTGACCACGCCTGCGACCGGACTGTGCACCGTCGGATGCGCCAGATTGATCCCGGCCTGCCCGCCGACGTAGTTGAAATCCGTACCGCCGTGAGCGCGTTCGCCACGCTGTTCTCCGTAATGCCCCGTCACGTGCGGCGCGATACCGGCCTGCGACGGCAGCATGAAGCGCATGGTCCGCTCGAAGCTGGCCGCCGATGGCGCATCGATGTCGGCCCCGGCCCCGCGCGCGGCCGACAACACCTGGATGCGTTCGGGCGTGATCTCGCGCTCCCAGCGTTCGAAGCGCTGCGCCCGGTCGTCCAGCCCATTCGGCGGATCGGTCCCGTTGATCGCTGCACCGGCCGCGCGTGCATCCTCACGCGCGTCCCGCGGCACGTTCTGCTGCCAGTACCAGGTCGCGATGCGTGATGCGTGCCCGGGCTGCGCTGCGAGATCCGGGTTGCCGACCAGATCCAGCGCCAGCGCCTCGCCGGCGGCCGCGTACTGGTTCTTGCCGGTCAATTGCATGTAGCCGCGCCCTCGATACAGATGGCCATCGCCCGGTTCGGTGTTGCCCATGCGTCCGCCGTACATCAGTTCGGCGAGTGGCTCGGGGCGGCCCGCCAGTGCCTCGAGCCGAGCGGCCTCGAGTACATCCCGCCCCTCGCGCAATGCCGAGCGCACATTGCTGCTGATCTGCTCGGCGCTGCGCGTATAGCGGAAGCTTTCCTCGAGGCGTTCGAGCCCACCCGACTCGTGGCCGACCTGGGCCATGAAGTTCGCCAGTTCGCGCGGCTGGGTGATGCCGGCTGCATAGGCATCGCGCAAGAGGTGTGCTTCCCGTTCCGTGGTCATCGTGCAGTTCCTTCTGCTGGGTGCGTTTCGACGAAGCGTCCGGCTTCGTCACTCTTTGGCGGGTCGAGACGTCCTCGACGCGTCAATCCAGTGCTGGCGCCGGGGGAAGGGTTGCGGGATCGAAGTCCGCGAATCCGATGTCGCCGAAATCCGCAGCGGTCAGTTCCGTCTGCTTCTGTAGTCCCGTCTGCGTGTCCGTCACACCGCGGACGACCTGCTCGAGCTGCCAGGTCGCGCGCTCCGGCGCATAACGGAACACGTAATCGTGGAACCACCGTTCGCGCGACCCGCCGGCCACCGCCAGGGTCACGTCGCCCGCCTCGATCCGGGCGTAGGCATAGGGATCGCCAGCGATGCCGCCACAGCGCTCGCACGGGACGATGCGCGCGTTCTCTGCCGCGTTCTGCAGACGACCCGACGCATCACGGGTCAGCAGAACGACCGTGCGTGCCGGACCATCGCCGAGGGGTTGCCGTTCTGGCGTGGCCGGCGAAAACACGATCAATGCGTCGGAGGTGCCGCGACCGGTCAGGTCGCCCCGCACGGTATCGACGCGGGTCGCGCCCCCGGGCACGAAGGCGGCCGGATCATCCCTGCCTGACGTCATGGCTGTTTGCGATGCCTCATGCGTTGCGGGCGCGCGCGGGACATCGGCACCCGTCGCGTCGTCTTCTGCGACCTGTGCCGCGACCGGGCCCTCCTGGACGCCGCATCCGACGAGAAGAACCGAAGAGAGCAGCGCAGACATCCATGGCGTGTGCATCGATGACTCCTTGAACGGGCGAACGCTTTGAATTGCAGCGGGGCGGAACGTCAGATCGACGCATCGACCACGCGCTGCAGCTGCCAGCACGGCGACTGGCCGAAGCTGTACGTCTGCTGGTCGCTGGTGTCCGGCGTGCGGACCTGGACGTCCATGCGGCCGTCCGCGCTCGGGGCAACGGCGTAGGTACGACCGCGACCTCCGAGGAGGTCCAGGCGCGGCATGACCGGCCAGGCCACGTCCGCCAGGACCACTTCCTGCACGACCAGACGCGGTTCGGGCTCGGCGGCCGTGTCGTAACGCTCGACGATGAGTGGATCGGACGTTGTCAGCTCCTGGAACGCGATTTCGCGACCGAAGCGTTCGATGAAGGCGTCGAAGCTTTCGAACGGACAGGCGGATGCCGGTTCCGCTTTCGGCGCGGCGGCCGGAGAGGCTGCGGAATTCGAAGCGGGCGCGCAGGCCGCAAGGACGAGCGCGAGGCTGACGAGCACAACGCGATACGCGCGCAGCGGGCTCGACATGGTGCCGATGCTGCGCGCCGGATCCAGACGGGTATCGACCCCGCGTCGTGGATCTTCGCGGCCACACGCCGGTCCCCGGCCGTGCACAGCAGCCGTGCGCCACTTCCAGGCTTTCGTCGCGACCGCGAGGATTCCGGCCTCTAGATTTCTGTCATCCATTCTTCTGCACTCTTCTGGCGTCGTCACAACCGCAACCGCAAGCGCGACGTCGTCGCCCGGGCCGTTGAGCATCGACGATTCCTGCTGCCGAAACGAGCGCAGAGGCTCGCAGTCCGGCAGGCGCGCGTGTCGGCGATCCCCTCGCCTGCATGTCCGAAAACCCGGACGCGGACGCGTCATGCCGATCTGCAGCGCTACTTCGACGCCTGCGGCTCGAACAGCAGATCGTGGTAGTCGTAGCTGAAATCCGCGGTCGGCGAGATCGCCTGCATCCGGATCTGCGCGACCTTGCCGTGAGCATCCAGCGCGAAGACGGCATACGCCGGTTCGATCGCCGCGTCGTCCCAGTCGACCCGGAAGGTGTCGTACTGCCAGTGGCTCAGCGTGCCCTGCATGCCGGGGGTCTGGCGGAAATCGATCCGCAGCGTCCGGTCCGTGGCGGCGATCGCGATGGGGCCGTACCAGGCGTCGGCATAGGTTCCGGCATATCCGTCGGGCGGCAGCGAAGGCCGGGACGCCGTGCGGACCTGCGCGCCGGTCGCCGCCAACGCGGCCAGGCCGTCGGCGAGGCGCGCCTGGTTCCAGGTGTCGAACGCCGCGACCCAGTCGCGGGGTTCGAACCCGAGGTAGTGGTCGAGCAGCTCGAAGCCCAGCCCCCGCAGGACCTCGACGTCCTCGGAGTTGATCTGCAGCGAGATGCCGAGATCGCGCTCGGGCACCAGCACGGTGAACGCCAGCACGCCGAACACAGCGCCGCCGTGCTGGACGACCTTGATGCCGCGGTAGTCCTGCACGTTCCAGCCCAGCGCGTAGCCGGAGAACTGCGGCGTGATGTCGGTGATCGGCGCCGGGTAGGGGCGGATCGGCACCGGCACCTGCGGCGTCCACATCTCGCGCGCCGACGCTTCGCTGTACAGGCGACCGCGTTCGCCGGGCAGCGCGCCGAGCGCGAGCTGCACCTGCAGCCAGCGTGCGAAATCGTGCGCGCTCCAGGACAGCCCGCCCGCCGCGGCACCGACCTGGCCCAGGCCTTCGCGCTCCGGCAGCAGCTGCTGCGGGCCGAGACCGCGCAGGCGCGGATCCAGGCGCGCGTGCGGCTGGGCGCGATTCGCGGTCCCGAAGCGGTCGTCCTCGTGGCTGGTTGCCGTGCGCATCCGCAGCGGCGCGAAGATGCGCTCGCGCACGAAGGTTTCCCAATCCCGACCGCTGACCGCTGCCACCACTTCGCCAGCGACGATGTAGAGGATGTTGTCGTAGGCGTAGCCGCTCCGGAAGCTCGTCGCGGGCCGCAGATGCCGCAGCGCACGCACGATGTCCGCGCGGCTGCGCGAGGTGCGTGGAATGAACAGCAGGTCGCCCGCGCCGAGTCCCAGGCCGCTGCGGTGCAGCAGCAGATCGCGCACGGTCATTTCGCGCGTGACCCAGGGGTCGTACATGCGGAAATCGGGCAGATGGTCGATGACCCGGTCGTCCCAGCCGAGCCTGCCGTCGTCGACGAGAATCGCGAGCGCCGCCGCCGTCACCGCCTTGCCGGTGGAACCGGTCGGGAAGATCGTGTCGGCATCCACCCGCTCGGGCGCGCCGAGCCGGCGCACGCCATAGCCTTTGGCATGCACGATCCGGCCGTCCTCGACGATCGCGATCGCCATGCCCGGAACGTCGCGTGTGCGCATTGCGGCCTCGACCCGCGCATCGAAATCGGCGGGCGGCGCGGCGACGGCCGTGAGGGCGAACAGCGATGCGAGCGCCGTGGCGATGGCCGGCAGGTAGTTCGGCATGACAGTGTCTCCCGTCCTCGCGGACGCGTCGTTCAATGCGGGGGTGCGGCTTTGATCGGCATGCGGCGCCACAGCCGCCACACGCCCCAGGTCATCAAGGGCAGCACGTAGATCGCCAGGAAAGACCAGGTCAGCGTGCCGTAGCCCGTGGCGATCAGATCGACCAGGCCCACGGCCGTGGCGGCGTACACCGCGATCAGCATGACGCCGACCGCAAGCGCCGGGCGCAGCGCGCGCGGCATCGGCCGCTGCCGCGCCGCCCATGCATTGGCCACGCGCTCGTCGAGGGCGTGCAGCAGGGCGACGCCGGTATCCACCAGGGTCAGCATCACCGCGATCTGGAACACCCATTCGAACCATGGCGCCTGCAGCTTCGCCAGCAGAAACGCCGACGGCAACGCCTCGGCCCCGATCTCGTGGGAGTAACCCATCATCGCGATGCAGAACACCACGCCCGGCAGCATGCCCAGGGACCGGCAGGCAGGAAGAATTCGACCAGTGCGCGTCCGGTCGCATAGCCGCCGGCGATCACCGCAGCCTGGAACACGAAGCCCGGCAGCAGGTAGCGCTGGAACCAGCTGGCCCTGGACGTCATGCGAGGCAGGCGTCGACCAGCCCGTCGAACGCCGCGCCGCCGCGGACCGGGTCGGCCACCGGCAGGCCGAGGCGGGCGGCGGTGGATGCGATCGCGTCCTGCGCGGCAGCGTCGTCGAGCGCGGCGGTGTTGAGGCTGACGCCCGCGCAGCGGATCGCGGGGTTGGTGCGGGCGCCCAGCCGCAGCGCGAGTTCGATGGTCTCCTCGATCGACGGCACCAGGTAGTGGGCATGGCCGAGCATGCGTTCGCGACCGGATGCATGGCAGACGACGATGACGTCCGGCTGGCTGCCGTGCAGCAGCGACAGCGACACGCCCGCATAGGCCGGATGCGACAGCGAGCCCTGGCCTTCGACGACGTCCCAGTGTGCCGGGTCGGCATCGGGCGACAGGAATTCCGCGGCGCCGGCCGCGAAGTCCGCGATCACCGCGTCCATCGGCACGCCAGCGCCGGCGATCAGGATGCCGGTCTGTCCGCTGGCGCGGAACGTGGCGTCGAGGCCGCGCTCGCGAAAGGCGCGCGCCAGCGACAAAGCGGTGTATTTCTTGCCCAGGGCGCAGTCGGTGCCCACGGTCAGCAGGCGTCGGCCTGTGCGTTTGCGGCCGCTGGCAACCGGCAGTTCCGACGGCGGCTGGCGCACGTCGATCAGGCGCCGGCCATGCGCAATGGCGGCGTTGCGCAGCACGTCGATGCCGGCCAGCCGGGCGTGCATGCCACCGACGAGGTCGAGCCCGGACTGCAACGCGTCGAGCAGCGACGGCACCCAGGCCGGCGGGATCCGCCCGCCGGGGTTGGCGACGCCGATGACCATCGACCTCGCCCCGAGTGCGCGGGCCTGCGCGGGCGTCAGCCGCGGCAGGCCGGTGCTGACGGTCGCGCCCGGGCAGGCGAACTCGCCGATGCAACGTCCGGGCGCCCAGTCGCGCAGGCCGAACGCGGTCTTCGCATAGCCGGGTTCGACGATGTCGCCGAGAAACAGCAGATAGGGCTGCGGCAACGCCTCGGGGACGTGCGGCACGACGGGCGCGATGGACATGGGGCCGGGGCCGGTCGGCTCAGAACCGGATGTCGAATTCGACGCCGAACGTGCGCGGCTGGATCGGCACCGCCGCCAGATAGGCGACCGTGCCGCTGAGCGCGCCGGCCGCCGGCGTCATCGACGACCAGCCGCCCTCGCCGGTGACGTTGGTGACGTAGGCGCGCAGCTCCCAGCGTTCGCGGCCGACGCCGGCGTAGAGGTCGAGGGCGCGGTAGCTGTCGAGCCGCAGCGGCGCGGTCACGTCCTCCTGCAACACCGTGGACGGGTCGCCCGGCGCGGTGACGCGCTGGCGCTCGGTGGTGTCGTTGAGGCGTTCCCCGGTGAAGCGCAGCACCGCGCCCACCTGGCCGGACAGGCCCTGCGCGGTCATGAACGCATATTCGGCAGTCGCCGCCCACGACAGCGTCGGCACATAGGGCATGCGGTCGCCGGCCAGGCCGGTGTTGAGGACGACATCGAAATCGCCCTGCGGGATGACCGTGGCCTCGAAGTCGTTCTTCACCCGCGCCTTGGTGTAGGCCGCGTTGATGCCGAACGCCAGCGCATCGGTGGCACGGAACTGCGAAGCCAGTTCCAGACCCTCGCTGCTCGCCTCGCCGCCGTTGACCAGGCCGCCGATGCCGTTGAACGAGGACGCGACCTGGATGTCGTCCCACTCGATCCGGAACGCGGAGACGTCGACCTGTACGCGGCGGTCGGCGAATTGCGATTTCAGGCCCAGCTCGTAGCTGGCGAGCATCGAGGAGTCCACGCTCGGCGGGATCCCCGGCAGGGCGACGTTCGGGCCGCCGGGCTGGTAGCCGGTGGCGACGCGTGCGTACAGCATCGTGTCCTCGGCGAGCTCGAACTGCGGACTCAGGCTCCAGGTGAACACGTCTTCGCGCGACGCGCCTGGCGCATCGCCGATCGGCGCCAGGATGCCCTCGCTGACGTTCTGGCTGAACCACTGGTCGTTGCGTGCCTGGCGCAGGCCGGCGTCGAGCTTGAAGCGCTCGCCGAACCGCCACGAGGCATTGGCGAACAGCGCGACTTCCTTGTACGTGCTCGGCAGGTCGATCACGGCGAGCGTGCCGAACATCGCGTCGAACGGCGCCGGCAACGGCGAACCGTCGCGCTGGCCCAGCCACGCGAGCTGGCTCTGCAGTGCGTCTTCCCTGGTGTAGAACACGCCCGCCATCCATTCGAACCGGCCGCCGGTCTTGGAGCTGAAGCGGAATTCCTGGGTGATCTTGTCGAGGTCGAAGCTGTAGCGCACGTTCGAGCTGCCGGGCTCCGGAAACTCCAGCAGCAGGTCGGCGACCTCGCCGAACTGCACCGTGGTGTCGATCTGGTCCAGCGTCCTGGTTTCCGACCAGCCGGTCGCGGAGGCGAGATCGGCCCAGCCCAGGTCCCAGGCCACGCTGAGCGAAGTCAGCGTCAGTTCCTTGGAGAACGGCTGCCGCTGCCAGTTCCTGCCTTCGAACGCCTCGCCGAGCGGGGCGTAGGTGCCGGGCTCGAGGGCCACCACCGCCCGGTCGTCGGCCTTGATGCGCTGATGCAGGACCGCGAAGTCGATGTCGACCGCGTCGCCGTCCCAGAACAGTGCCGCGCGACCGCCGATCTGCTCGCTGTCGTTGATGTCCCGGCGGCCGTCGACGGCGTTGTCGGTGTAGCCCGGCAGGCCGTTGCGCGCGAAGCTCATGCGCAGGCCGAGGCGATCGTCCTGCAGCGGCACACCGACGCCGATGCGGCCGTTCCAGTCCTGCCCGCCCTCAGCCACCGAGCGCAGACCCACGCCAGCGCGGAACTCTTCGTTGACCAGGTCCGGGGGGCGGGTCACGTACTTGAGCAGGCCGCCGATCGCGCCGGCGCCGTACAGGGTGCCTTGCGGCCCGCGCAGCACTTCCACGCGGCTGATGTCGTAGGGCAGCAGGTCCAGCATCAGCGAGCCGGCACTCTGGTAGATGCCGCTCGAACCGACCGGGACTTCGTCGATGTAGGTCGCGACGGTCGCGCCCGACGACAGCGCCGAGATGCCGCGCAGCGAAACCGAGGTCAGGCCGGGCGTACCGCTGCTCTGCACCTGCATGCCGGGAATCAGCGCCGCGTAATCGGTCAGCGAACTCGCGGCCATGTTCTCCAGCTGGCGTTCGCCGATCACGCTGATCGAGGCGCCGACATCGCGGACGTTCTCGACGCGCTTGTTGGCGGTGACCACCACCGAGTCGAGCGTGACCGCCGCTTCCGCGGCCGTTGCGGCGCGCTCCTGCGCCAGCACCGGTGCAGCGGCGGCGCAGGCGAGCGTGCTGGCGATGGCAACGGACAACGGTGAACAAGGGCGTGCGGATCGGAACGCGTTCATCAGCTGTCTTCCCCAGACGATTATCCTGATCGGGGATCATGATCCCAATCAGAGAATTGTCAACACATTTAGAGAATAGCGGGGATCTGCCCGGGTTGGCCGCTCACCGGCCGACGGATGTCCGGCCACGCCAGCCCGGGCCACGCACGACGCGTCCGGGCGTGGCACCGGTGTGCTCGCCCTCGCGCAGCACCTGCACGCCGTTGACGAACACCTCGCCGACGCCGGTCGCGTAGCGCTGCGGCGCGTCGTAGGTGGCGTGATCGGCGATCGTTGCCGGGTCGAACACCACGATGTCGGCATAGCAGCCGGGCTGCAGGCAGCCGCGCCGGTCCAGCTTCCAGTTCGCCGCGGGCAGTCCGGTCAGGCGGTGGATGCCTTCTTCCAGCGGCATCAGTCCGCGGTCGCGCACGTAGTGCCCCAGAAAGCGCGCGACATTGCCGTAGGCCCGGGGATGGGTGCTGGACTTGAGGAACACGCCTTCGGGCGCCGACGATTCCGCGTCCGATCCCAGGCTGACCCATGGCTGCGTCAGGCCGAGCTCGACGTTCTCCTCGCTCATCAGGAAGTACGCCGTGCCGATCCGGGAATCGTCCTCGATGATCAGGTCGATCGCCGTGTCTTCCGGCGAGGTGCCGCGCTCGCGCGCGACGTCGGCGAGGCTGCGGCCGCTCAACGGCTTGAGCGACGGGTTGTGGAAGTCGAGCAGCAGCAGGCGGTCGTCGGACCCGGCCAGCAGCCGCAGGTTCTCCCAGTCGACATCCGGGTTGCGCATGTCGGCGAGCACGCGTGCGCGGATCGCGGGGTCGCGCAGGCGGGCGACCATCGCGTCGTGGCCGCCCGCCTGGACCCAGGGCGGCAGGCTGGCGGTCAGGCCGGTGCCGCCGGCGGTATAGGCGTACATGTCGGCGCTGACCTGCAGGCCTTCGGCGCGCGCGGCCTCGATGCGGGCGATGGCCTGCGCCATCTTCGGCCAGTTCTTCTCGCCCGCGGCCTTGAGGTGGTAGACACCCGCCCGTTGCCCGGTGGCGCGCGCGATGGCGATGGTCTCGTCGAGGGCCTCGAGGAAGCGATCCGCCTCGCTGCGCATGTGCGAGACATAGCCGCCGCCCGATTCCGCGGCGGCCTGGGCCAGGGCGATCAGTTCGGCGGTGTCGGCGAACGTCGCCGGCGGATAGATCAGGGAACTGCCGACACCGAGCGCGCCTTCGCGCATCGCCTCGCGCACCACGTCCTGCATGCCGGCGAGTTGCTCGGGCGACGGCGTGACATCGTCCTCGCCCAGTTCGTGGATGCGCACGGTGGTCGCGCCGACGAACGAGGCCACGTTCGGCGTGATGCCCCGCTGCTCGAGGAACTCGAGGTAGCCGCCGAGCGAGGTCCAGGGCATGTCGTAGCGGAGGTCGCCCTGCTGCTTGAGCGCGTCGGCCTTCATGCGCGCGTTGACCGGCCCCATCGACCAGCCTTCGCCGAAGATCTCCAGCGTCACGCCCTGTTTGGTGTCGCTCATGCCGCGGCCGTCGACGATCAGCGATTCGGTCGCCCAGCTCAGGGTGTTGATGAAGCCAGGAGACACCGCGCGACCCTGCGCATCGAGCGTCGTGCCGGCGGCCGCGGCGCTGCCCGGTGGCAGCAGCGCCGCGATGCGGTCTCCGCGCACCGCCACGTCGACGCGCTGCGGCGGTGCGCCGCTGCCGTCGTAGACCTGGCCGTTGCGGATCAGCAGGTCGTAGTGCGCTGGCGCGTCGACCACCGGCACGGCGCTGCAGGCGGCGAGGGCGAGCGGCAGCAGGGCGAACGTCAGACGCGGCATGGCGGGGGACTCCCGTAATGGATGGGGCGGATCATCGCAAGGCGCGGATCGGGCGATCCAGGCGCCAGAGCAAGATGGCGGCCACGACGGCCAGGCCGGCGAGCAGCAGGAAGAAACCGGAATGGCTGGCCTTCGACCACAGCGTGCCGACCAGGCCCGCCAGCAGACTGCCGCTGAAGACCGCGAGAAACCACGAGGCCACCGTGGTCGCGCCCAGCCGGGGCGGCGCGAGCTTGGCGAACAGGCCCAGGCCGGTCGGCAGGATGTAGAGCTCGCCGAGCGTCAGGATCACGAAGAACGCGACCAGCCACAGCCAGCCGATGCGGGTGTCGCCGGCGAAGGCCGTCACCGTCGCCAGCAGCACGTAGGCGGCCGCCACGATCAGCGCGCCGATCGCCATGCGCAGCGCAGGTGCGGTCTCGTGCCCCGCCTCGGCGCGGCGCCGCCAGTGCAGCAGCAGCAACGGCGTCATGCTGATCACCAGCAACGGATTCAGCGACTGGAACCAGGTCATCGGAATGGTGACGCCCGCGACCATCCGGTCCACGCCGGTGTCGATCAACAGCGGCAGCGTGTTGCCGACCTGTTCGTAGGCGCCGCGGAAGATGGTCGCGGCGATCCCGACGCCGAGCAGCAACAGCCACACCTTGCGATGGTTGCCGCGCACGTCCTGCGCATCCGCCACGCGCGCCACGCTGCGCGCCGGCTCGGGCGGCAGGTAGCGGCGGCCGGACACGTAGATCAGCAGGCCGATGAACATGCCGATGCCGGCCGCGCCGAAGCCGTAATGCCAGCCGTAGAGTTCGCCCAGCGTGCCGCACACCAGCGGCGCCATGAAGCCGCCGATGTTCAGGCCGACGTAGTAGACGTTGTAGGCGCGGCCGCGTCGGGGATCGTCGGCGGCGTAGAGGTCGTTGATCTGGCTCGGCAGGCTCGGCAGGAACAGGCCGTTGCCGAGCGCGATGGTGGCCAGGGCGATGTAGAACGTCGGCTCGAACGCCATCACGAAATGCCCCAAGGCCATGATGCTGCCGCCGAGGATCACGGCGTTGCGCTTGCCCAGCCAGCGGTCGGCGATGGCGCCGCCGAGGATCGGCGTGAAGTACGCCATCGCCGTATACGCGCCGTAGATGAAGGACGCCTTCTCCTGCACGAACAGCAGCTGCTTGGTCATGTAATAGACCAGCAGCGTGCGCATGCCGTAGTAGGAGAACAGCTCCCACATGTTGGTCAGGAACAGGATCGTCAGCCCGCGCGGCTGGCCGAACCAGGTCTTGTCGGCGACGCTGCTCATGTCGTCGCCGACGGCCCCCAGACCTCGTCGCCGCACCAGATGTAGCCGTCGGTGTAGCGCACCGACGGCGTGCGGTCCTGCTTGAGGAAGATCGGGCCATCCAGATCCACGACATCGCAGAACTGGCCGAGCACGAACGCCGGCGCCGCCGCCAGGCTGGTGCCGCACATGTTGCCGACCATCACGCGCTTGCCGAGCGCGCGCGCGCGACGCGCCATCAGCAGCCCTTCGGTCAGGCCGCCGCATTTGTCGAGCTTGATATTGATCACGTCGAAGTGGTGGTGACGCGCTTCGAGTTCGGCGAGGTCGAGGATGCTTTCGTCCGCGGCGAACGGCAGCGCGCGCGCAATGCCGTCGAGTGCGTGTTCGCGGTCGCGGACGCAGGGCTGCTCCAGCAGCGACACGCCCGCCTCCAGCAGGGCCGGCAGCAGCGCCGGCAGCGTCGCGCCGTCGTAGCCCTGGTTGGCGTCGACGCCGATCCACACCGCCGGACAACGCGCGCGCACCGCGCGCACGCGCGCCGCGTCGAGGTCCACGTCGCCGGTCAGCTTCAGCTTCAGCGCGCGCGCCTGCGTATACGCCGCGGCGCGATCGGCCATGACGGCGGGATCGTCGGCGCCGACGGTGAATGTGGTGAGCAGCGGGCGCATGCCATCGAGGCCTGCGAGTCGCCACACCGGCACGCCGGTCTGCTGCGATTCGAGCTCCCACAACGCGGCGTCGAGCGCATTGCGGGCGCCGCCGGCGGGCAGCAGCGTGCGCAGCGTCTCGCGATCCAGCCCCGCCTCGATGCGTGGCCGCATCGCCTCCAGTGTGGCCAGCATCGTGTCGGGATGATCGCCCGTGTAGTAGACGCCGGCGCCTTCGCCGCGTCCGACATGCGCGCCGGCGCGCAGGGTCGCCACCGTCGCCGGCATGGCCGAGAACACGTGCCCGGCAATCCGGAACGGCGCGGACAGCGGCAAGGGTTCGTTGTGCAGCTCGAGTTCGACCGGCTGGGCAGTCACGCGGGTTCCTCGTCGGGACAGGGGCGAAGGCACCGGCGGCCGATGCCGCCGGTGCGTCGGGTCGTCAGTAGTTCGCGCCGAAGCCGATGACGTGGTTGGCGATGCCGATCCACAGCAGGAACACGCAGGCCAGCGCCAGCAGCAATGCCCACAGCTTGGCCAGCACGCGGCGCCTGCCGCGCAGCACCTGCCACGCATTCCAGACCGCGACCGCCGCGCCGAGCGGCAGCACCACGGTGGCGAACAGCCGCACGGCGATGATCAGGCCATCGGTATCCGGGCTGGTCATCGCGAGGTTGCTCAGCATGCCGACGACGAGCGCCAGGGCCGCGCCCATCGCCAGCAGCACCAGCAGCGCGGCGATCCGCACCAGGCGATGCGCGCGTGCGTCGGTGCCGGTCAGCCGGTAGGGCGCGCCGTAGTAGCGCCGCACCAGGGCCGAGACCGGCCATGCCACGACGGTCAAGAGCAGCACGACCAGGCTCGCGACCAGCAGCGGCATCGCCAGTGCCTGCCACGCCGAAACGCGTTCGAACACCATGATCGGCGCGTACGGCTCCATGGTGAAACGCACCACCCTGCCGTCGACGACGTCGGCCGCGAGACGGTCCGTGCTGGCGAGGTCCTGCCACACGTAAGGCGCCACTTCGCGCCACTGCTTTGGTGCCCCGCCGGCGCCCGTCGCCATCGCCACGGCGATCGTGCCGTCCGCGTTGGCGGCCACCTTGACCGGTCCCAGCACGTTGGCCAGCGACAGGAAGTTGCGGTCCGGCCGGCGGCTGCTGGTGTAGGTGCCGGCGAGCTGTTGGGCGTGGGCCCTGGCATCGGCCTCCGGCACGCCGGGCGTCTGCGCGGGTGTGCCGGGCAGATAGCGGTCGGCGAATCCACGCGACAGCGCGTAACGGATATGGCCGGTCGCGCCGTCGCGGCCGGAACTGTTCATCGAGACGAACAGCCCGATGCCGTCGTCGAGGAACAACTGCAGATCGCTGTGGAACCACTGCGTGTCGCCACCGTGCGAGATCGCGCGGCGCCCGTTGACCGAGGTTTCGTAGAAGCCGAGCATCATGCGGTTGAGCGGACCGATCGACGCCTGTGCGGTCGAATGCATCTGGCGCGCGGTGTCGGCGCCGAGGATGCGCGCGTCGCCGAATGCGCCGTCCTGCAGGTGCGCGATCATGAAGCGCCCCATGTCGGCGCCGGTGGCGGCGAGGCTGCCGGCAGGCGCCAGGCTGATGAATTCGTAGGGCTTGGCCTCCCCGTCGGAGGCCTTCGAGTAGCCCATCGACATGTTCGCCAGCAGCGGCGCCGGCAGCGGCTGGCGGAAGCTCGAATGCGCCATGCCGAGCGGCTGGAAGATGTGGCGTTCGATGTAGTCGTCGAACGATTCGCCCGACACGCGCTCGACGATATAGCCGGCCAGCGCGGTCGCGTAGTTCGAGTAGGCCGGCGTGGCGCCCGGCACATGGATGCGCTCGGGCACCCAGTGCTTCAGCGCGGCGCCCAGCGGCGAGATCTCGTCGGGGTCGGCCGTGATCAGCGCGCGGACCTGCTCTTCGAAGCCGGTGGTGTGGGTCATCGCCTGGCGCAGCGTCACCGGCGTGCCGTCGCGCGCCGGAATCTCGAAGTCGAGGTACTGGTTGACGTCGGCGTCGAGGTCGAGCTTGCCTTGCTCGACCAGCTGCATCACCGCCGTCCAGGTGAACAGCTTGGACACCGAGCCCGGCCGGAACAGCGTGGCGGCCGGATCGACCGGCGTGCGCGCGGCGACATCGGCATGGCCGTAACCCTTCTGCAGCAACACCTCGCCGTCCTTCACCACCACGACCACGGCGCCGGCAATGTCGCCGGCGGCCAGCGCATACGGAAAGAACCCGTCCAGCCAGGCTTCGGCATCCGCGGATGTCAGCGCCGGTGCGCCGCCGGGGGCAACGGGCGCCTGCGCGTCCACCACAGTGGCGTCGACGGGTGCTGCCGGCGTCAGGGGCGCGGTCACGGGCGCGGGCGGGATCGCCGCGTCCTGAGTCGCCGCGAATGCGAGGCCGACTGCGAAGAGCCCGGCGAACAGGGATATAGGAATCACGCGCATCGCATCGCCCCGGTTTTGTCCTGATTGGCGATATTGATCCCAATCAGAGAATTGTCAACCGTGCCGGAAGTCCCCATAGAACGGTCAAGGGCGGCGGCGAATGCCGCAGCGCCTTTCCACCGGCCGCCCGCTGGGGCGATGATGATCCCGTAGAGAACACGAACGGACCCAACAAGGATGACAGCGCAACACCCCACCATCGGCCACCTGCTGCGCTCGCTGCGCGCGCGAAAAGGCTGGACGCTCAAGCAGATGAGCGAACACTCCGGCATTCCGCTGTCGACCCTGTCGAAGGTCGAGCACGACCGGCTGACGCTGACCTACGACAAGCTGCTGCAACTCAGCCAACGCCTGCAGCTGCGCATGTCGGAGCTGTTCGCCGAACAGGACGAGGCGCCCGAACCGCCGGTCACCGCGCGGCGCAGCATCGGCCGGATCGAGGACGCGATCCGGGTCACCACGCCCAACTACGACTACTACTACCTGTGCCCGGAACTGCGCCGCAAGCGCATGATCCCGGTGCTCACCCGCGTGCGCGCCAAGAGCATCGAGGCGTTCGGCGAGCTGGTGCGCCACTCCGGCGAGGAGTACATCCATGTCCTCGAGGGACGCATGGAGGTGCACACCGAGTTCTACGACCCGATGGTGCTGGAGACCGGCGAGGGCGTGTACATCGACTCGAACATGGGCCACGCCTACATCGCTGCCGAAGGCTGCGACGAAGTGCTGCTGCTCGGCGTGTGCTCCAGCGCCGACGAGCAGCTCATGGAATCGCTGCTGACGCTGCATGGCGAGGAAGGGGCCGTCACCACCAAGGTCCGGCAACTTGGGCCGGTGGCGAAGCCGGCCAGGCGCGCGGGGAAGAAAGCGGCGCAGCCTTAGCGCGTCGCGTCGTTGTATGTCCGTAGGAGCGCGCTCGCGCGCGATGGGCATGCGCGTGTGCGTCGATCGCGCGCTTGAAGAGCGCCCATCCGCGCCATCTCCCGCGCAACCGCCGCCTGGATGCGACAACGCGTCCGTCCAGCCGGCCAGACGGTATCGTGTCCGCCTGATCCGCACCGGAAATCCAGATGTCTCGTAACGCTCGCCTGCTGTCCGTCCTGCTGCTGGTCGCCGTGCCGGCGCTCCCGGCCTTCGCCGCCGACCGCATCACCGGCCAGCCGTTCGCGACCCGCAGCGAGGTGCACGCGCCGCACGCGATGGCCGCGACCTCGCATCCGCTGGCGACGCAGATCGCGCTCGACACGATGAAGGCCGGCGGCAGCGCGGTCGATGCGGCGATTGCCGCCAACGCGGCGCTCGGCCTGATGGAGCCGACCGGCAACGGCATCGGCGGCGATCTGTTCGCGATCGTCTGGGACCCGAAGACGAAGCGGCTGTACGGCTACGACGGCTCGGGCCGTTCGCCGCAGTCGTTGACGCTGGCCGAATTCCAGCGCCGCGGCCTGAGCGACATTCCCTCGCACGGTCCGTTGCCGGTCACCGTGCCCGGCGCGGTCGACGGCTGGTTCGCGCTGCACGGCCGCTTCGGCAAGCGCGCGATGGCCGAGAACCTCGCACCGACGATCCGCTATGCGCGCGAAGGCCATCCGGTACACGAGGTCATCGCGTACTACTGGGATCGTTCGGTGCCGCGCCTGGGCAAGTGGCCGGGCTTCACCGAGCAGTTCACGATTCAGGGCCGCGCGCCGCGCACCGGCGAGACCTGGCGCAACCCGAATCTGGCGAACACGCTGCAGGCGATCGCCGACGGCGGCCGCGATGCGTTCTACAAGGGCGACATCGCGCGGGTGATCGGCGATTACTTCGCAGCGAACGACGGCTTCCTCGCCTACGAAGACCTCGCCGCGCATACCGGCAACTGGGTCGAACCCGTCTCGACCACGTACCGCGGCGTCGAACTGTGGGAACTGCCGCCGAGCGGGCAGGGCATCGCCGCGCTGCAGATCCTCAACCTGCTGGAACCCTACGACCTCAAGTCCTACGGCTTCGGCAGCCCCGAGCACGTGCATCTGTTCGTCGAGGCGAAGAAGCTCGCCTTCGCCGATCGCGCGCGCTGGTACGCCGATCCGGCCTTCCATCCGGCGCCGGTCGAGCGGCTGATCTCCAAGGACTACGCACGCGAGCGCGGCGCGCTGATCTCGATGGACACCGCGCTGCGCGAAGTGCAGCCGGGCACGCCGAAACAGCTCGACGAGGGCGACACGATCTACCTGACCACCGCGGACGCCGAGGGCATGATGGTCTCGCTGATCCAGTCGAACTACCGCGGCATGGGCAGCGGCATGGCACCACCGGGCCTGGGCTTCATCCTGCAGGACCGCGGCGAGCAGTTCGTGCTGCGCGAGGACCATCCCAACGGCTACGCGCCGGGCAAGCGCCCGTTCCACACCATCATTCCCGCGTTCGCGACCAAGGACGGCGAACCGTGGCTGAGCTTCGGCGTGATGGGCGGCGCGATGCAGCCGCAGGGCCACGTGCAGATCCTGATCAACATGCTCGACTTCGGCATGAACCTGCAGGAAGCCGGCGACGCGCCGCGCATCCAGCACGACGGTTCGACCGAACCCACCGGGCAGAACACCGCGATGACCGATGGCGGCGAAGTGGACCTGGAAACCGGCTTTCCGTACGAGACCGTGCGCGCGCTGATGCAGAAGGGCCATTCGGTGCGCTTCTCGCACGGCCCGTATGGCGGTTACCAGGCGATCATGAAGAATCCCTACGGCGGCTGGACCGGCGCCAGCGAATCGCGCAAGGACGGACAGGCCGCGGGCTACTGACGCGGGCCACGCACGACGCCATGCTCGCCACCGCACGAATGGGAAATGGGACATGCGGAGATGGATCATGGCGGGGCTGGTGGTGCTCGCGACTTCAGGCCACGACCGGCGCCGGTATGCTGGCCGCCTCTTTCCTGCCCGGCATCCGCATGATCCGTCTCGTCCTCGTGACCGCCTGTGCAGCCGCCCTGCTCGTCCCCGCCGCGCAGGCGCAGGCACCGTACTCGCGTTTCGACGAAGCGCCTGTCGCGCAGCCGGACACCGCGGCCGATCGGACCGCATGGCGCAGCTGGTCGCAGCGCAGTGCCGCCACACTCGCCGCGACGGGTCAGCCGCGCGAGCTGGCGTTCGCTGCGGTACTGCGTGGGCTCGCCGATGCGAACCCGGAGCAGCCCGACACCGAGGCGCCCTCGCAGCCGGTGTCGCCGGATGCGCAGGCCAGCGCCTGGCGTCGCGACGCTGCAGCGCGCGCGGGCAACGATGTGCTCGCCAATGCGCTGCTCGCCTACGGCGCGGACGAAGCGACGCGGCTGCGCGCCGCGCAACGCTGGCTCGGCGCCGATCCGCAGAATCTCGCGCCGCTGCTGGTGCGTGGCGGCGGCGTGGATGCACTGCTCGCCGATGCGCGCGTCGCGACGCGGTTCGAACTCGGCATGCTCGACCAGGTGCGCTGGATGCAGGCCGCATTGCTGCGCACGCCGCCGACGCCGGCCGAGCGCGCCGCGTTCGCCGAAGCCGGCGAATTCGTGCCGACCGAACATGCCGCGATCACTGCGATGGGCCTGTGGGCCGCGGTCGCGATCCCGGGGCTGGAGCCGCTGATGCAGGGCTGCGACGCGGACGCGCCGGGTGCGAACGCCACCCGCTCGCGAGACTGCCGCCACATCGCCGGGATCATGGTGAACCGTTCGGACACCCAGTTCGGTGAGATGCTCGGACTGGCCCTGCTCGAACGGCTCGCCACCACGCAGGCCGAGCGTGCCGATGTGCAGGCACGCCGCCGCGCGTTCGACTGGCGGATGCTCGAATGGGGCCGCGCCAATGCCGCCCTGCCGCGCGATGGCGCCGGTCAGTTCGTGCGCTTCCTCGCCGACCCGTCGATCCGCACCGAAGCGGATCTGATCGCGCGCGCGTTGCAGGAGGCCGGCATTCCGCTGGAACCACCCGCGGGCTGGCAGCCGCCGCGCTGAAGCATGTGTCCGCGCCGTTTCGCGCGGCCCCGCATCCCCTGTTCGCTCGGCGCGGGAGTCACGCCCGATCCGCAGCCCGGCAACGGCGAGACCGGCGGCGTCGGCGGATGGCATCGCACCGCGCTGCGTCGGCAGCGTGCGTCATCTGTGCCTCGTGTCGCGGGACGTTGTCCGCGACACGCGTCCGCCACGCTCGGACGAGAACGTGAACGCATAACGCAGGCGGATCGGCACGGCGTCGACCTCGACGCCTTCGCCCTCGCAACGGGGATCCGAATCCGGATCGACATCGGCGGGAAACGTGCAGATGGCGGCGCCGAAGTAGCGCCAGGTGCGCAGCGTGCCGGTCACGGCCTCGACGAAAGGTGCCGTCGCCAGGCCGGTGGGATCCGCGCAGCCCACGCCCTCGCGATCGGCTGCAACGTTCCGGACTGCGCCGTCGGCATCGACGACGAAACCGACGCACAGACGCAGTTCGCCCTCGAGACGCGCGCCGACCGGAAACGCCGGATCGGGATCGTGGATCGGAGCCGCCATCAGGAAGCGCTGATGGGATTCGACCGCATGCACCTGCGCCGACGGCGGGAGCACCATCGCGCGTTCGACCTGTGCGGTGCGATGGCTGCATGCCGTCAGCAGAAGTAGCGGCAGGAAGAGGCCCGGCCATGTGTGCGTCGTTCTGATCGGCATCCGGTGCCCTCGCGTGCAGGTTCGAAGTCGCGGGTTCATCATGCCGCCAGACGCTGGCCCGGTGTTCAACCGGGTACCGTTCGATGCCTCGGGTCGGATCGACGTCCATGGATTCCCGCCTGACCAGACATCCGTCTGTTTGAAGCCGCGGGAATGACGCTTGGTGTGCATGAGACTTCGGCGGTCACGGATCGATCCGCCGGCTCCGTCCGCTCGCGCGCCCTGGCGACGGACGTCGTCGGCCGCGGTGCCGGTCTCCGATTCGTCGTCCAGATCCACGCGGCGTAGGCTTTCGGCGATCGTCCAGCGGTACAGCGCGCGCCAGACCTGCAGCAGCGACTGCCGGAACAGTTCGACGGCGCGCGGTCGCGGGCGTCGCACGGGCGGTGTACGCTCGATGCGCGAACCGACCCGGAGACTTCGATGAAGACGGTACTGGTGGCCAGTTCCAAGGGGGGCGTGGGCAAGACCACGATCGCCACCCATCTCGCAGCGCACGCCGCGCTGGCCGGCGAGTCGACGGTGCTGGTCGATGCCGATCCGCAGCACTCATCCACACGCTGGGCCGAGCGCCGCGCCGGGTTGGAAGCGGCCGTGTTGCCGGTCGACGGCAGCGCGCGCCACAAGAAGGTGCTGGCCTCGATTCCCGAGGGCGCGACCCGGCTGGTGATCGACGCGCCTGCCGGCGCGATGGCCGACGATCTCGATGCGTATCTGGAGATCGCCGACGCCATCGTGGTGCCGGTGCTGCCGTCGGCGCTCGACATCGACGCGACCGTGGGCTTCCTCAACACGCTGGCCAAGCATCCGCGCATCCGTCGCGGCCAGACCCGCGTGGGCCTGGTCGCCAATCGCCTGCGGCCGCACACCAATGCCTCGCAACAGGCGCTCGCACTGCTGGCGCAATGGCCGTATCCGGTGGTCGCGCAACTGCGCGACAGCCAGGCCTACGTGATGCTCGTCGGGCTGGGCAAGAGCCTGTTCGACTACCATTCGGCGCAGGTGCGCGACCATCAGGACGACTGGGCGCCGCTGCTGAAATGGGTCCGGAAGTAGGCTGTCCGCTGACGCGTTCACCGCATCCGAACGCTCCGCCCGTCATTGAAGTCACAAAACGAGGCCGCCGACCGCACATGCGCGAACTGATCCTGCTCCGCCACGCCCACGCCGATCCCGCCCTGCCCGGGCAAGCCGACATCGACCGGCCCCTGTCGGCCGAAGGTCTGGCCGAAGCGGAGGCGGCGGGTCGCTGGCTGCGCGAGAAGCATCTGGTGCCCGACTGCGTGCTGTGTTCGCCCGCGCGGCGTACCCGCGAAACGCTGGAAGCGGTGCTCGGTGCGATCGGCTATGTCGACCAGCGCCTGGAACCGTCGATCTACGAGGCGACGCCCGGCACCCTGGCGACGCTGCTCGATGATCACCGCGACACCGGCCGCCTGTTGCTGGTCGGCCACAATCCCGGTCTGGAACGCCTGGCTGCGCTGCTGCACAGCGGCCAGACCGGCGAGTACCGCGGCATGCCGCCGGGCGGCATCGCGGTGCTGACCTTGCCGACGGGCGCCGCGGTCGAACCAGCCGTCGCCGAACTCTCGGCGTTCTGGTGGCCGTAGGCGCACCGGCGCCCGCTTCGTCCCACGCCGCTTCGCCCATGGCCCACGCCGCCGGCTCCGTGCTGCGTACACTGGCGGGCCTGTGCCTGTCGGCGGCCTGCGTCGCGCCTGCATTCGCATCGACCGACGCGCCCGGCCACACGCTGTCGCTCGACCGGACGCGTTCGGAGATCGGCTTCAGCCTCAAGACCCGCTGGGGCCAGCAACTGGAAGGCCGTTTCGACGACTGGCGCGGTGAGATCGCCGTGCTGGCCGATGGCCGCCATCAGGTGCGGTTGATCCTGGATGCCGAAAGCGTCGAGATCGTCGACAGCCGCGCCTACACCCGCATCACCCGCGGGCCGGGCGTGTTCGATGTCGCGCGGTTTCCCGAAGTGCGCTTCGTCTCCGACCCCTACCCCGCCACGCTGACGCGCGACGGCGGCGAGATGACCGGCATCCTCAGCATCCGCGGCGTGCAGCGCCGGGAAACCTTCCGGATCGTGGCCGCCGAATGCGCGCGTCCCGGCCTGGACTGCGATGTGGTCGGCGAAGGCGACGTGCGGCGCAGCCAGTACGCGATGGATCGCTGGGGCTATGCGCTCGCCGACCAGGTGCGGTTCACGCTGCGGATCCGCGCGCTGGAATCGCGCTGATGCACGCTGTCACCCGCGCCCTGCTGCTGGCGGCGACGCTGGCGACCGCCGCCTGCACCACGCTGTCGCCGGCCAAGCGCGATGCCGCCGCGCATATCGCGGTCGAAGCGCGTTCGACACAAGTGCTGTGCGATCGCGCGGACGCCTGCGCGGCGCCGTCGCCGCTGCGCGATCTCGGCACGCAGGCGGTGGCGCACAGCACGCCGACCGCACCGCGGCATTACGCGCTGCTGCTGGAATACGGCCAGGACGCATTGCTCGCACGACTGGATCTGATCCGCGGCGCGCAACGCACGATCGACGTGCAGACCTACATCTTCGACGAGGACGATTCGGGTCATCTCGTACTCGAGGAACTGCTCTCGGCCGCGCGGCGGGGCGTGCAGGTGCGGCTGCTGGTCGACCAGCTCTCGGCGATGCGCACGGTGGAAACGCTGTCGGCGCTGGCCGGCGCGCACACCAATTTCGAGATGCGCATCTACAACCCGGTGCTCGGGCGCGCGCGCATCAGTTATCCGCAATACGCGCTGGCCGCGGCCTGCTGCTGGCGCCGGCTCAACCAGCGCATGCACAGCAAGGCGCTGCTGATCGACGGCGTGGTCGGCATCACCGGCGGCCGCAACTACCAGGACGACTATTTCGACTGGAACGACACCTTCAACTTCCGCGACCGCGATCTGCTGATCGCCGGGCCCGTGATCGAGGCGATGGAGGAGAACTTCGTCGCGTTCTGGCATGCGCCGCTCAGCACGCCGGTCGAACAGCTGGGCGACGTCGGACGGCACCTGCTGCGCCGCGGCGTGCCGGCGGTGTCGTTCCAGGAATACCAGCGCCCGCAGCGCGTGGCCGCGATCCTGGAAGACGCCGGCGATGCCGCGCTCGTGCGCCAGCGCCTGGTCGATGCCGCGCTGCCGGTGGGGCAGGTCGAGTTCATCGGCGACCTGCCGGCCAAGCACCGGCGCGACCGCGAGGCCGCCGAGGCCGCGAGTGCGTCGACGCCGCGGTTGCGCGAACTGATCGAGTCGGCCCAGGACGAAGTGCTGCTGCAGACGCCCTACCTGGTGCTGTCCAAGCCAGCCGAACAGATGTTCGCCGATCTGCGTGCCCGGCCCGACGCGCCGCAGGTCGTGGTGTCGACCAACAGCCTGGCGGCGACCGACTCCTTCATCACCTACGCGCTGTCGTACAAGTACAAGCGCCGGCACCTGCGCGAGTTCGGCTTCCAGATCTACGAGTACAAACCGTTTCCGGAGGACGCGCCGATCGATCTCGAGGTCACCGGCGCGGTCGGCATCTCCTGGAATGCCGATGGCAGCGTCAATCTCGACGAAAGCGGCACCGAAGGCGCGGCGACGACGCGTGAGGACGTGATCGCCGCGCGTCCCGCGAATGTGCCGCCGTTGACGCGCGAGTATTCGGCCCTGCGCTATGCGGGCATCGGTGTGAACCGGCGCGTGCCCCTGAACCGCACCGGCCTGCGCATGGGTCTGCACGCGAAGTCGCTGGTCGTCGACGAACGCATCGGCGTGGTCGGCACGCACAACTTCGATCCGCGCGGCGACAACCTCAATACCGAGAGCGCCGTGGTCATCGACGACGCGCGCTTCGCGCAGCGGCTGGCCGCGAGCATCCGCCGCGACATGTCGCCGGAGAATTCCTGGACGATCGCGCGGCGCGATCCGCCGCTGGTGTTCTCGGGCGTGGACTACTCGATGGCCAAGGTCTCCGAGCGTCTGCCGATCTTCGACCTGTGGCCGACGCGCTACGCGACCAGTTTCGAGTTCCAGCCCGGGCCCGACTGCCCGGCACCGCTGCCGCCGGACGCCCCGGGCTTCCGCGAGTGCTATGTCGCGGTGGGCGATTTCCCGGAAGTGAGCCTGGGCTTGCGCAGCCTGCTGACGCGGATCTTCACCGCGTTCGGTGCGGGGCTCGTGCCGATTCTCTGAGGCCGGACGGGGATCGCCCTCCCGGCACTGCGTGCGCGGTGGCTGCGGGTTTCGCTGCGCTCTCCCCATCCGACGGGTCCTGTGTGCCGCGCCGACGCGGCGCGGCTTCGGGATTTCGACTGTCCGGACGCCCTGCGGCCGCGCGCATGCGCGGCATCGTCCCTGCGCGGTCACGCGCTTCGTCGCCGACCCGTCTTGATTGCAACGACGGGAAGCATCGCCATTTGAATGAACAAACAATGAACATTGCTGATGAATTCGCACGGCATGACTTTCTGCACGTGGTGTTATCGAACAGTGGTGTTGTAGTCTACCAACACACCGAAGCACAACCACCTCGAGGACCCCGCCATGCAGACCCAGACCCCGCCCACCGCCCGCAACGCCAACACCGCCCTCGTCCGCCCCTTCGGTCTCGGCTACGGCCGCAGCAGCGGTTACGGCACGCCGCGCAGCTACGCCACCGCATCGGTCCCGGCCCGCTTCCGCGTCGCCTGATCCCCGTCCAGCATTCCAGGAGAACCGCCATGTCCCGCATGCACGCCATCGTCGATGCCGCCGCCCACCTCGTGCCGTGCGTCGCCGCACGCCCCGCCCGCGAGCCCGGCACCGGTTACGGCGCCAGCAGCAGCTACGGCGCCCCGCGCAGCTACGTCACCCACGCCAGCCCTTCGCGCTTCCGCATCGCCTGATTCCCGATCGTCCGATCGCCTGATCAGTGCCGGCACCTGAAGCGTTCCCGCGATCCTCAGGAGATCCGCCATGTTCCGCATCCACACCATCCGCACCACCGAGACGTCCGCTCCGGTTCCGGCCTGCATCGCCCAGCCTGCGCGCTTCCATGCCCAGGTCCGCGCCGCGCGCCGCCACGCCGACAGCCCGTTCCGCTGCGAAGTCCGCGACAGCGCCATGCCGACGCGCTTCCGCATCGCCTGATCCGCGTCGCCCGACGTGCATCGACCTTCCGCGACCGGTATGCGCGCGATCGCGACGCGCCATTCCGCCGGTCGCGCTGCGCGGCGGCGCACAACGGCCTAAGCTGCCGGTTTCCACCGGAGCCTTCCGCGCATGTTCCGCAGCGACACTTCGCTCGACCAGCTCAACGCGATGTCCGCCAACACGGCGATTGCCGCGCTGGGCATCGTCTTCACCGAGATCGGCCCGGACTTCCTGCGCGCGACGATGCCCGTCGACAGCCGCACCCATCAACCGTTCGGCCTGCTGCATGGCGGCGCGTCCGCGCTGCTGGCCGAAACGCTCGGCAGCAGCGCCGGCGGCCTGTCCGCGCCCGAGGGCCACGGCGTCGTCGGCATCGAGATCAACGCCAACCATCTGCGTGGCGTGCGTGGCGGCACCGTGACCGGCACCGCGCGCGCGTTGCATGTCGGCCGCAGCACCCAGGTCTGGGAGATCCGCATCGAAGACGCCGCCGGCAAGCTGGTCTGCATCTCGCGGCTGACGCTCGCGGTGGTGCCGAAACCGTGAGAACGCATCCAAGGTCCTGCTGCGCTTGCCCGATGGCGCGCGTGCGGTGCTCGGAAGGAACCGCGGGAGCGCGGTTCCTGACAGCGCTCGTCGCTGGCCCGAAGGGTGGGCGCCGTGGACGGCGGCCACAATGCCCACGTACCACGCGTACGCTGCGCTTCCTGCGCTCCGCCACGCACCATCCGGCGGCGCTCGCGACGGACCTTGGACGCGTTCTACGCCGCGAAGGTCCGTGTTTGGGTATCGTGCACCGATGAGTTCTTCTTCCGTTCGCGCCGACGCCGGCGACACGCCGGCGCGCGTGTCGCGTTATTGCATACGCGTGCCGGTGCTGCTGTGGCACCTGTGCATCCACCTGCCGATCCTGCTGCTGTCGATGCTGCCGCCGATCGGCCGGCGCCGGCTGCGCAGCGGGGAGCGCGTCGACCACCGCATGATCCGCTGGTGGCAGGGCGGACTGATGCGGGTGTTCGGTTTCCGCATGCATCGCCGCGGCACGCCGTTGCCGGGCGCGGTGCTGTTCGTCGCCAACCACGTGAGCTGGATCGACATCGTCGCGCTGCACAGCCAGCGCATGGTCGGCTTCGTCGCCAAGCGCGAGATCGCCGGCTGGCCGGTGGTCGGCTGGCTGGCGGCGCGCGGGGAGACGATCTTCCACCAGCGCGGCAGCACCGAGTCGCTGGGCGGCGTCCTCGACGAGATGGTGGCGCGGCTGCGCGACGGGCGTCCGGTCGCGGTGTTCCCGGAGGGGCGCACGCGCGGCGGCGACGCGGTCGGCCCGTTCCATGCGCGCATTTTCCTGGCCGCCGTGGAAGCCAATGTCGCCGTGCAACCGGTGGCGCTGCGCTACGGGCGGCGCGGTTCGGCGCAGACGGTCGTCGCCTTCGGCCCGCGCGAATCGTTCTTCGCCAATTTCATCCGGCTGCTCGGCGAACCGTCGCGCGACGCCGAGGTCGCGTTCCTCGAACCGATCCTGCCAGGCGACACCGAAGGTCGCCGGCAGATGGCCGACGTGTCGCGCCAGCGCATCGTCGCGGCGCTGGACGCACGCACTTGAGCACCGCGCATCCGTCACCAGCGGCGGATGCGGGCGGCGTCGCCCCGGACGGCATGCGCGTGGGCGGCAGCGACTATGCGCCGCCGCTGTGGCTGCGCAGTCCGCACGTGCAGACGGTGCTGGGCAGCAGCACGTGGCGCCGGCGACGCGGCGCGCAGGCATTGGCCGCGACCGGTGCGGTGACCACCGGGCACCTGGTCGACGGCGGCGAAGGCGTGCGCCTGCACGGCCTGCACAGCGCGGTGCCCGGCCGCGAACCGCGCGGACTCGCCCTGCTGCTGCACGGCTGGGAGGGCAGCACCGAATCGAGCTACATGCGCCAGACCGCGGCGCAGATGCTCGACCTCGGCTATGCGGTGTTCCGGCTGAATTTCCGCGACCACGGCAACAGCCACCATCTCAACGAAGCGATCTTCCACTCCAACCGCATCGACGAAGTGGTGCATGCGGCGGTCGACATCGCCGCGCGCTTCGCACCGCGGCCGATGATCGCGGCGGGCTATTCGCTCGGCGGCAACTTCGCGCTGCGGCTCGCGATGCGGGCGCCTGCAGCCGGCCTGCAGCTGGCCGGCGTGGCCGCGGTCTGTCCGGTCATCGACCCGGCGCGCACGATGCTGCAGATGGAGCGCGGCCACCGGTTGTACCTGCGCCATTTCGAACGCAACTGGCGCGCCTCGCTGCGGCGCAAGCGCGACCTGTTCCCCGACCACCACGTCTTCGACGACGCCACGCTGCAACTGGGCATGCGCGACCTCACCGACTGGCTGGTGCGGACGCATACCGATTTCGGCACGCTCGACGATTATTTCGACGGGTATTCGGTGGCCGGCGACCGCCTGTCGTCGCTGCAGGTGCCGGTGGACATCCTGATGTCGGCGGACGATCCGGTGATTCCGCTCGATGCCTTCCATGGGCTCGCGTTGCCGGCGCATGCGCGTCTGGAAATCAGCCGCTGGGGCGGCCATTGCGGCTTCCTGCTCGACCGCCATCTCGACGGCTTCGCCGAGCGCTGGGTCGCCGCGCGCCTGGACGCGCACGCCGATGCGGCGCGCACGGCGTCGGCGCACACGCGTCTGGCGACCGCGGTCCATGCGGGTACGCACGCGTCGGACGGCTGAGCGGCACGAACAGCGACCCGTCCCGAGATCCGGACTCTTCAGAACGCGCTCGCCCGAGGCCGGCATCTGTCCGATCCCATGCCCGTCGTCCCAGCGCAAGCTGGGACCCATTTTGATCTTTGAACGGAACTGGCGTGTGCCTGGCCTCGCGAAAATCAAGATGGGCCCCAGCCTGCGCTGGGGCGACGGGTCAGGATTTCCGCGCGAGCGAGCGGCTTTTCGCGTGCCCACGGCGCTTCGAGCCCGCCCCAGCGCGCCCGCTACAATGCCCGGCCTTGCCTTTGGTCGGCTTCGCGCCGGGATATCCAGCATGTCGCAACAGATCTACCAAGCCTTGCGCCGCGGCGCGAACGCCGAAGCCGCCACGCTCGCCCGCCAGGCGATGGCCGACGGGCACAAGGACACCGCTACGCTGAGCGCGGCCGCGCTCGCGTTTCGCGCGGTCGGCGAGCGCGAGACCGCGCTGTCGACGATCGACGCAGCGATCGCGCAGATGCCCGATGACGCGGAACTGCATTTCCTGCGCGCCGGCATGCTGCTCGATACCCGGGATCTGGGCGGTGCGCAGGCCGCGCTGGCGCAGACCATCGCACTCGATCCCAACCAGTTCGGCGCGTATGTCGTCCAGGCACAGATGGCGATCGGCCGCAACGATCTCGACGAAGCCGAGCGACAGGCCAGGCTGGCCGCACGCGTCGCGCCCGAGCACCCGTGGACGCGGATGCTCGAAGGCGTGCTGGCCTCGCGCCGCGGCGACCACGACCGCGCGCTGGCGCTGCTGACGGCTGCATCGAAGGACGCGCCCGACGATCTGCAGGTGCTCCACGCGCTGGCGTTCGCCTATCTCGCCAAGGGCCACCTGGCATTCGCCGAACAGTCGTTCCGCCGCGTGATCGAGACGACCGGACAGTCGCAGCTGCGCGGCCTGTTGGCCCAGATCATTCTGCAGCAGGGCCGCCCGGCCGAGGCGGCCGACGAACTCGCCGTGCTGCTGGCCGATCCCGCCCATGCCACGCCGGCGCTGCAGGTGTTCGCCGGGGAACTGGAACTGCAGGCCAGGCGTTTCGACCGCGCGCAGCCGTTGTTGCAGGCCGCGTTCGCGGCGCACCCCGACTCGCGCCGCGCGACCAACGGCCTGCTGCTGCTGTGGGAAGCGACCGGCAACACCGAGGAGACGCAAGCCACGCTCGATGGCGCGCTCGACCGGGACGCGCAGTGGGATCACCTGTGGTTCGCCCGACTGGCGATGGAACCCTTCGGCAGCGACGCAGCGACCGCGATCATCGCGCGCTGGAACGCGGCACGTCCCGATCATCTGCCCGCGCTGCAGGCGCAGCTCTCGCTGGAATCGGGCACCGGCGCGCACGATGCATCGGAAGCCACGGCGCGCAGGATCACCGCCCTGCAACCCGGCCACGGCAACGCCAACGAACTGCTGTTCAACCGTCTGCTGGCGCGCGATCCGGATGCGGCCATCACCTTCGCCGAAGGTCTGCTGCCGGCCGCCAGCCCACCGGCGCGTCTGATGCTGCGCCGCTGGATCGGCCTGGCCCAGGACGCGGCGGATCGTCCGGCCGACGCGATCGCGACATGGCTCGCCCTCGATGTCGAGGAAACGGCGCAGGCCGGTCCTCCGCCCGCGCCCACCGCAGCACCAGCGAGCTGGCCGGAGAAGGTCGACGGCACGCGTACACCCGCGGTGTTCCTCTACGGCGCGCCGGGGTCGCAGGTCGACCGCATCGCCAACGTGCTGCAACGCGCGCTGCCTGAATTCCGGGGCGACCGCTTCTCGACGCCGGTCCAGGATGCCTTCCAGGACACGACCGTTCCGGCACGCCTCGCAGCCGGCGAATTCACCGCCGGGCAGGTCGTGGGCAGCTGGCTCGCGCTGCTGCCCGCGCGCGGTGTCGGACCCAACGGCGCGGTCATCGACTGGATCCCGTTCTGGGACAACGCCTGGCTGCTGGCGCTGCGTCCGCAGCTGCCGCAGGCGCGGCTGCTGTTCGCACTGCGCGATCCGCGCGACATGCTGCTCGACTGGTTCGCGTTCGGCGCGCCGATGACGATGCGCATCACCGATGCCGACAGCGCCGCGCAGTGGCTGGCCGCGCACCTGTCGCAGATCGCCGACGTGATCGAGCAGGACCTGTTCCCGCACACCGTCGTGCGCACCGATGCACCGGGCGAGGATCCCGAACGCCTGGCCGCGCGCTTCGCCGAGGCCCTCGGCGTGCCGACGTTCCCGACCCCGCCGCGCGAACTGCTGGGCCCCGACCGCATCCCGGCCGGCCGCTGGCTCGCCTATCGCGACGCGCTGGCCGGCCCGTTCGCGGCGCTGACCCCGGTCGCGATGCGCCTGGGCTACCGGCAGGACTGATCCGTTCCCGACAGGAGACACCATGCGAATCCACAGCGACAGCTTCGAACAAGGCCAGCCGATCGCGGCGACGTTCGCCGTCGGCGCATCCGAAGGCTTCGGCGGCAACCGCAACCCGCACCTCGCCTGGGACGACGTGCCCGCGGGCACGCGTTCGTTCGCGCTGCTGTGCATGGATCCCGATGCGCCGACCGATCCGTCGCTGGCGGGCAAGGACGGCGTCGAGATTCCGGTCGAGCACCCGCGCGGCACCTTCGTTCACTGGGCGGTCGTCGACCTGCCGGCCGATCTGCGCACGATCGCCGAGGGCAGTGCCAGCGATGGCGTGACCCGGGGCGGCAAGACCCATCCGCCGGGGCCCGACGGCGCGCGTCAGGGCCTCAACGACTACACACGCTGGTTCGCCGGGGACCCGGAACTGGCCGGCGACTGGTTCGGCTACGACGGCCCGTATCCACCGCCGAACGACCTGCGCACGCACCGGTATTTCTTCCGCCTGTTCGCGCTGGATGTCGCCACGCTCGACGTGCCCGGGCGCTTCACCGCAGGCGACGTGCTGCGCGCGGTGCAGGGGCATGTGCTGGCCGAAGCCACGACCTGGGGCAGCTATGCGCTGCACCCCAAGGCTGCGGCGGTCTGATCGCAAACGCGCGCCGCATGTGTTCCAGCGACGGCAACGCCGCTTGACGTCGTCATCCCCGCGCAGGCAGGGACGACGGTTGCCGGAATGTCTGGCAGATCCAGGCCGCGCGGGCGCGGCTCCACCCAGACGGACTCAGCGCCCCACGTTCTCCGACTCCACCACCATATCCAGCACGTAGGCCTGCGACGGCGCGTCGGCCGGCGGATCGGTCACGTCGAAGCGCTGCACGCGCACGACATTGCGCACGCCGTCCTCGTGGGTGAAGCCCTCGATGTCCTGGTACAGCGGCGTCCACTCGGCATCGCCCGGCGAGCGCACGCCCTCGTCGTCGTACTGCACTTCGCGCGTCTGCAGGCAACGCTGTTCGGGAATCAGCGGGTGGCTGCAGGCGACGCGCTCGGGGGCGATCTCCAGGAACACCGTCTCCCCTTCGCCGCCGTAGCGCGTGGCCGGCGTGGGCACGCCCTCGAACACCAGCACGTCGCCGTCGTCGAGATGCATCGTGAGCCGTGGTGGTTCACCACCGGTCAGCGCGATGCGATGCGTGCCGGGCAGGCGCTGGCCGATCTCGCGCTCGCGTGCGGTCAGCTGCGCATCGGCGCAGGCCATCATCGTGGAGATCACCTGGTCGACCGTCAGGCGGTCGTCGTCCAGCGCGACGTTCGCGCCCATGCGGTTGCAGGCATTCGACACGCTCAGACCGCTGTCGGCGAAATCCAGCTGCAGCGCTTCGCCGCCGCCATCGAGCAGCGCGTCGATGCGCGTGCCGCCGCTGCCCGTCGCATCGACCAGACGCCAGTGGTAGGCCTCGAGCGTCGTCGAATGATCGGCGGGCGCGGCGTCGGGAATCGCGTCGGCGGCGGCCTGGGTGGGCGCCGTGGCGGCGCCTTCCGGCGGTGTGGATCCGCCGCAGGCGGCGAGGGCGAGCGGCAACAGCAACATCAGGGGGCGGCGCATCGGCGTCTCCTCGGTACGGAACGGGCCCGGCAGCTTAGCGGGCGGGTCCGGAACGCGCTGTGTGGGCAGCGATGTCGATTCCCGGTGCACTGGTGCGGCGTTGCAACCACCGGCACCCGGTGGCCTTTCGAGGACACCACCATGCGTACGAAGCTGCAGCACTGCCGGCGCGTCATCCGCGGGAGCGGGACTGGCTCGGTGTGCGTGCGGCGGAGTGTCGGGCGCGAGGCACCGCTTGAGCCCTCCCCCGCATGCGGGGGAGGGTTGGGTGGGGGCGAACGCTCCGCACGCGTCGAAATGATCCGGGCGACACCTCGATCAATCGCTCGATTCGGTATCGCCAGCGCCGACGGATTGCCCCCACCCAACCCTCCCCCGTAGAACGGGGGAGGGCTTCAGGGCGGTCAATCCCGCAGATGCGCCGGCGACCGCCGCGGCCACGCGGCCAGCAGCGCCCACAGTCCGCCGACCCCCGCGACCCAGGTCGCGACCGGCAGGCCGACGAAACTCGGCCCACCCGCTTCCAGTGCGTACAGCACCGCGGCGACGATCAGCAGGCCGACGCCGAGGATCGCGGCGACCACGCGCTTCTGCATGCCCTGCATCGTCGCGGTCAGCGCGGTGAGGTCGTCGGAGCGCATGCGCAGTTCGTGGCGGCCTTCGACCTGCTGCCTGAGCCAACCGTGCAGCAGGCGCGGCATGTCCGGGGCCTGGGTGATCAGTTCGGGCAGCCGGTCGCGGAATTCGCGGCCCAACCGCTGCGGGCTGTAGCGCTCGACGAGGATGCGTTCGAGCACCGGGCGTGCGACCGCCCAGATGTCGAGCTTCGGGTCGAGCAGGCGGCCGATGCCCTCGATGCTCAGCAGGGTCTTCTGCAGCAGGATCAGCTGCGGCTGCAGGGTCAGCTGGTAGCGCTGCGCGGTGCGGAACAGCTTGCCCAGCACTTCGCCCAGCGAGATCTCCGACAGCGGACGGGTGAAATACGGCTCGCACACCGAACGCACCGCGGCTTCGAGTTCGTCGATGCGGATGTGTCCCGGCATCCAGCCGGCCTGGATGTGCAGCTCGGCGATGCGCCTGTAGTCCTGGCGGAAGATCGCCATGAAGTTCTCGGCGAGGTAGTACTGGTCCTCGCGCGAGAGCTGGCCCATGATCCCGAAATCCAGCGCGATGAACCGCGGATCGGTCCTGCGGTCCGGGTCGACCCAGATGTTGCCGGCATGCGCATCGGCGTGGAAGAAGTTGTCGCGGAACACCTGCGTGTAGAACACGCGCACGCCCTTGGCCGCGAGCGCCTTGCGATCGATGCCGGCGGCATCCAGCGCGGCGATGTCGTCGCTGGGAATGCCGTGCACGCGCTCGAGCGTGAGCACGCGCTGGGTGGTGCGCTCCCACACCGGCGCCGGTACGTAGAGATCCTGCGAACCGGTCCAGAACCGGCGCAGCACCGACGCGTTCGCGCCTTCGCGCTGCAGGTCGAGTTCGGCGGCCAGCGTGTTCTCGATCTCGGCCACGACTTCGCGCGGGCGGATCTTGTCGGCGTTGGGGTGGGTGCGGTCGACCAGCGCGGCGAGGTTCTTCAGCAGCGCGATGTCGGCGGCGATCTGCTTCTCGATCGTCGGCCGCAGCACCTTGACCACGACCTCGCGGCGCGGATTGCGCTCGTCGGCCGGCAGCGTCGCCGCATGCACCTGGGCGATCGACGCCGACGCCAGCGGCACGGTGTCGAAGGCTTCGAAGGCCTGCGCGATCGGCATGCCGAGTTCGCGCTCGATGATCGCCTGTGCCTGCGCGCCGTCGAAGGGCAGCACGCGGTCCTGCAGCAGGGCGAGGTCGTCCACGATGTCCGGCGGCACGAGATCGCGCCGGGTCGAGAGGATCTGCCCGAACTTGACGAAGATCGGGCCGAGTTCCTGCAGCGCCAGGCGCAGGCGCGCACCGCGCGACTGCGCGGCGATGCCGGCCGAGGCGCGCGGCACGAACGGGCGAGCGAGCTTCAGCCAGCGCTCGGCCGGCGTGTCGTTGAGCAGATCGTCGAGACGGTAGCGCAGCAGCACGCGGCCGATACGCGAGGCGCGCAGCAGGCCCTTCATCGGCGCGCCTTCATGCGGCCGGCCCGCGCCGCAGGCGCGACACGCGCGCCGCGAGCCGTTCGACATCGTCGCGCAACACGTCGACGTCGTCGTTGAAGGCCTCGAGTTCGTCGCGGCCGAGCACGTCGCGCGATTCCTCGGTCACGTATTCCACAGCGCTCTCGGTCAGCGTGCGCCCCAGCCCCTGCGCCTGCTGCAGCGCACTGGCGAACGCGTTGGCGACCTGCACGCCGATCACGTCGCCGAACACCGCGACGAACGGCTTCTGCCAGTCGGGATCGAAACGACCCGCGAGCTTCTGCAGCCGGCGCGCGAGTTCGGCATCGCCCGACACCCGTACCTTGCCGATCGGCGGCGCATCGTCGCGGCGCAGGAACGGCAGCTGCGACAGCACACCGGTGATCGTCGTGCGGACGGCGAGATCGGGTTCGACGGCCTCGTCGACCGGACCGACCCGCAGGCGCTCGCCGTCGACGCGCAGTTCCAGCGCGATCGGGGGCGAGGCGAGGGTCAGCGCGATGCGTTGCCCGTCGAGTCCGGCGAGTGCGGTGCGCGTGTCGGCATCGAGCGCGAGCGCCTGGTTGAGCGCGGTTTCCAGCGCGCGTCCGGCGATCGGCTTGAGCGCCGCGAAAGGAGAAGGAAGGAATCCGGCCATGGCCGCATTGTAGCGGCCGATTCCGCGGCGCCACGCGCAATGCGCGATCGACAGCACCGCGTGCGACGGACTGCGAGTCCCCAACAGAAAACGCCCGCCGGAAGGCGGGCGTTTCGAATCACGTGCAGGACCGGGACTTACGGTCCGCGGCCACGCAGCATCGAGATCACGGCCAGGATCAGGAACACGACGAAGAGGATCCAGGCGATGTTGGTGGCGGCGCCGGCGACACCACTGAAGCCGAGCACGCCGGCAATGATGGCGACGACAAGAAAAATGACTGCATAACGAAGCATGGGTGGTCTCCTGATTCCCGTGAGCGGTTCGGAGGCCACCCTATGCCCGGCCGGGTCGCGATCAGGTGACGGTCAGGTACCTGTCCACGAATCTTTCAGTCGGATGAGTCCTTCGTGAAGGGAAACCCGCGGGACATAGCCGAAATCGCGCGTCGCCGGTGCCATGTCGTACCAGTGCGTCGTGCTCAGTTGTTCGGCGAGGAAACGGGTCATCGGCGGTTCGCTCTTCAGGCGCAGCAGTGGCCACACCGATTCGCAGATCGCACCGATCGCGTAGGCCGCGCCGAATGGAAGCGTCTTCTCGACCTGCGGCGCACCGGCCGCGGCGAGCAGCGCGTTGACGATCTCGCGCACCGTCGTCGGTTCGCCATTGCTGATGAAGTACGCACGGCCGGCGCAGGCCGCGCACGGCGCCAGATGGGCGAACGCATCGAAGTGCGCCTGCGCGGCGTTGTCGATATACGTGGTGTCGATACGGTTCCCGCCGTCGCCGACGAAGCGCAGGCGCCCCGCCCGCGCGCGTTCGACCAGACGCGGCAGCAGCTGCTGGTCCCCTGGTCCCCAGATCAGACGCGGTCGCAGGGCGACCGTCGCGAGGTCCGGTCCGTTCGCGGCGAGTACCGCCTGCTCGGCGATCTTCTTGGTCGTCGCATACGGCGCCTTGAAGTCCTCGCCGTAGGGCACGGTGTCGGCAGTGCCGCCTTCGACCGGATGCGTCGCCCGGTGGGTCACGCTCGGCGTCGACGTGTAGACCAGCCGGCCGATGCCGTGCGCGCGGCAGGCGTCGAGCACGTTCTGCGTGCCGACGACGTTGGCCTGGTGGTAGCTCTCGTAGCTGCCCCAGGCGCCGGCCTTGGCCGCGTTGTGGAAGATCGCGTCCATGCCCTGCGCGGCAGCGCGTACCGCGTCGGCATCGGCGAGATCGCCGCGCACCTGGCGCACGCCGATCGCATCGAGTTCGGGATACTGCCCGCGATTGAAGCTGGTGACGTCGTGACCGCGTTCGACGAGGCCGCGGCACAGGGCCTGGCCGAGGAAGCCGCCGCCACCGGTGACCAGGATCCGCATTGCCGACTCCACACGCTGCAGGGCCGCACACGATAACGAGGCGGACAGGCGTTGGCGACGCGCCGCCCGGGTCGACGGCTGCAAGTGGCTGATCCGCCTGCACTTCAGAATTCTTCATTCGCACATCAGGCACTTCATCCGGGATCGCGGTGCAGTGCGGCTCCCTCGACCGGAGTCCGTCCATGCATCCCTTGTCCCGCCTCGCCCTGTCCGCGCTGTTCGCCCTGTCCGCAGCGCAGGTTGCAGCCGCTCCGCCATGGCCCGACGCCGACTGGCCGATCGCCGATGCCGGCGCTTCCGGCTGAAAGACCGATCGACTCGCCGCGCTGAATGCCGCCGTCGCCGCCGGCGAGGCGCCGGATACCACCAGCGTGCTGGTCGTCCATCGCGGCGCGCTGATCCACGAGGCCTACTTCAATGGCGCCGACCGGCAGACGCTTCACAACACCCGCTCGCTGACCAAGAGCGTGACCGCGCTGCTGGTTGGCGCGGCGATCGACCGCGGCCTGATCGAAAGCGTCGACTCGCCGGTGCTCGGCTTCTTTCCTGATCGCACGCCGGCCCACCCGCGCGCGTTCAAGACCGCCACGACGGTCGAAGACCTGCTGACGATGAGCGCGCAATGGGAATGCGACGACAACAACGAATTCTCGTCCGGGCACGAAGAGCGGATGTACGTCAGCGCTGACTGGGTCCAGTTCGCGCTCGACCTGCCGCAGCGCGGCTATCCGGCGTGGACCACGCGCCCGGCCGACAGTCCGCATGGACGCGCGTTCGCCTACTGCACGGCGAATGCCTTCCTGCTCGGGGCGATCGTCGAGCGCGCCAGCGGCATGTCGCTGGACCGGTTCGCTGCCGACGTACTCGAGCGCCCGCTGGGGATCGAGGCCGCGCGCTGGCACCGTTCGTCCGACGGCACCGGCATGGGCGGTGGCGGCACGGAATACCGCAGCCGCGATCTGGCGAAATTCGGACAGCTGATCACTGATGGCGGCCGCTGGCACGACCGGCAGATCGTGTCGGCGCACTGGATACGGGCGATGTCGCAGGTGCATGCGCAGACGCCGTTCGATGCCGACTACGGCTACCAGATGTGGCGCTTTCCGTTCACAGCCGGCGACCGGCAGGTGCGGGCCTGGGCGATGTCCGGCAATGGCGGCAACTATGTCTTCATCGTGCCGGAGTCGCAGCTGGTCGTGGTGATCACCCGTACCCGCTACAACCAGCGCGGCATGCATGCCGAGTCGCAGACGCTGTTCGCCGACTACGTGCTCAGCGCGATGCCGTGACCGCATCGTCGGGCAGACGACCGGACGCCTGCACCGCCGCGCGTTCGGCCGCGAGCGCGATGTCGATGCGGCGCAGCGCGGCGTCGAAGCGCGACGCGGTGCGCAGGTCCGCGAACAGCGGTGAGACGCGCAGGTAACCTGCATTGCGGAAGCCGGCGGTGACTGCGGCATCGAGTGCATCGAGCGCCGCGGCGGAGTCATCCGCGAGCATTTGCAGCAATGCGGCTTCGACGCCGTCGAAGGGATCCGTGCCGCTGGCCAGTCCGGCGCGCAATGCGTCGGCGCGCGCGCGCAGCGTGGCGGCTTCGGGTCGCGGCTCGGCAGCGACGATCCACGCCATCGTCTCCGGCAGGCTGGCATGCGGTTTCAGCGCGCGCGCCTGCAGTACGGCGTCGCGTGCAGCGGCCGTATCGCCGCGGCGCATGGCGAGTTCCGCGGCCAGCAGATGCAGGCCGGCGTGCTCGGTGCCGCGCGACATCGCCTGGGTCAACGCAGCCTGCGCCTCGTCGACGCGGCCGTGTTCGTAGAGGAACGTGGGCCAGGCGAGATTGGAGAACACGTTGTCCGGGTACAGCTGGAAGCTGCGCCGGTACCGCGCCTCGGCCGCGGCGGTGTAGCCGAGCAGGTCGAGGTTGGACGCGATCTGCAGCTCCAGGAAACGCACCTTCTGCGGCGCGCGTACGTCCAGATTGGCGGCCAGCGCCGCGGCGATATGGCCCTGCCGTGCCTGCAGGTACGCCGCCGAGGCACGGCTGCCGTCGGCCGCGGGATCCAGCTGCACGGCGCGCGTGTAGCCGGCCAGCGCCGCGGCGATCTCGCCGCGGCAATCCTGCGCGTAGGCGAGCGCGGCATGTGCGGCCGATGCATCCGGCTGTCGCGCGATCACCGCTTCGGCCAGCGCCAGTGCCTGCGCTGCATCCTTGGCGTTGCCGCTGTAGAGACACAGGCGCGCGCTGTAGGCGCGGCTCAGGCCGAGCTGCGCGTCGATGTCGTCCGGCGATTCCTGCAGCCGCTGGCGATACAGCGCGATCGCGCGTTCGTTGTTCGCGGGCTGGCCGATGGCGGCGTAGTAGGCCGCGCGTTCGAGCAGCGGCGAGGCGACCGGTGTCTCCGGCCTCGGCCATTGCCACCAGACCAGTGCACCCAGCAGCGGCAGCGCCAGCAGCGCGGCGATGCGCAGTGCGCGCGGTCGCCGTTTGATCTGAACCGCCGTCGGCGTCACCGGCTCTTCGACCCGCGGTTCGCTGCACAGCTGATAGCCCTGCCCGCGCACCGAGCGCAGATAGCGCGGCTGCCGGCCATCGTCGCCCAGCGCTTGGCGCAGCAGGCGCACGCGCTGGGTGACGGTGTCCTCGCCGACGTGCGCGGGCGCCCACACGCGTTCGATCAGTTCGTCGAAGCCGACCACGCGCGTGCCCTGCCCCAGCAGCACGTGCAGCAGCCGGAAGCTGAGGCCGGACACATCCAGCGCCTGTCCGTCGTCGCGGACCACGCGTTGCCGCGCGACATCGATGCGCAGATCGTCGAGCCGGTACCGCGCAGGCGCGGTGTCACCCGACACGCGTCGCCGCCCACGCGGCCAGGGTCTCGCGGCCGATCTTGGCGTTGTGGCGGATGTCGACCGGGAAACCGGGATGGAACAGCACGCGCTCGATGCGCCCGGTGTGGACGAAGCCTTCGCCGATGTGCCGCAGTTCGTCGGCGATGCGCGCCTGTTCCGTTTTCGAGACGCCGGCCTCCAGCTCCACGCACAGCACCGGCGTCTGCGCGCCCGTCGGGCCGACACCGACCAGCGCCGTGCGTTTCACCTCGGCGTGCACGTTGAACACCGGTTCGACCTGTTCGGTGCACAGCGTGCCGGTGGCGGTCACCACGCGATGGCCCTTGCGGCCGCAGAACCACAGCCGGCCTTCGGTATCGAAGTAGCCGAGGTCGCCCATGCGATGGACGATGCGCACGCTGCCGTCGGGCAATGTCTCGGTGATCTTCGCCAGCCGCGTCTGCGCGTCGCGGTTGAAGTACGTGTCGGTGGCGCTCGGCCCGGCGACGGTGATCTCGCCGACCTGCGCGCCGGGCACGCACAGCGCGTCGGACCACGTGGGAATCGCATCGTCGTCGACCCGGATGATGCGCACCTCGTTCGGCGGCACCGGCCGGCCGACGCAGGTGCCGGCGCCATGTTCGGTGCGCGTGCGCAGTGCCAGCAGTTCGCGGCCTTCGACGACGGCGACCGGCAGGCATTCGGTGGCGCCGTAGGGCGTCCAGAAGCGCGCGTCGTCAGGCAGCAGTTCGAGGATTTTCGCGACCGTGTCCGGCGGCACCGGTGCACCGGCCGAGGTCACGCGGCGCAATGTCGGCAGCGGTGTGCCGTACTTCGCGAGCACGCCCATCAATGCGGGGGATCCGAACAGCTGGTCGACGTCGAAGCGTTCGATCGCGGCATGCAGCTTGCGTGGATCGGCCTTGGCCGGGCGGGTCGGGTCCATGTCCGGGATGATCGAGGTCAGCCCGAGCGCCGGATCGAACAGCGCGAACGGCGGAAACGTCGGCAGGTCGATCCCACCGGCGCCGATGCCGAATGCGTCGCGCAGCATGTCGATCTGCGCGGCGAAATGGCGATGGCGATAGACCACGCCTTTGGGCACGCCCGTCGAGCCGCTGGTGAAGAGGATTGCCGCGACATCGTCGCCCGCGGTCGCAGCGAGTTGCGCGCCTGCGCCGGCGCCGGCGCGTTCCACATCCGCCAGCGTCGCGTCGCTGAGCACCGCCCATCGCCCCGTGGTGATGCGCACGCGCGCCGACTTCGCCCAACCCAGCAGCACCCGTGCGAACTGCGCCAGCGGAATGCCGATGAAGGCCTCGGCGCCGGCTTCGTCCAGGCACTGCTTCAGCGCGCGCCTGTCGATGCCCGGATCGACCAGCACCGGCACCGCGCCGGCCTTGAACAGGGCGAACATCAGCAGGAAGAACTCGGGCGTCGGCCGCACCATCAGCACCGTGCGCGTGCCGCGGACGATGCCGCGCGCGGCGAGTCCGGCGGCGATCGCATCGCTGCGCGCATCGAGCGCGCCGTAGGTCAGCGCATGCGCATCGGCGTAGCGACCATCGGCACCGGGACAGCGCATCGCGATGCGATCGGGCGCGGCGTTCGCCAGCCGCGGCAACGCGGCGGCGATGTTGACCGTGGCGGCCCGGGAAGAAGTGTCGACATCCATCGCGCAGAGGATACCGGCAGCCGCACATGCACCGCCGCCGCGGCTACGATGGCGGCCTCACGATTCGAGACCCTGCCATGCGCGCGACTCCCGGCCGTCCGTCCCTGTTCCGCCTGCACGTCGCCGCCGCGTTGCTCGCGCTGCTGGTCCTGCTGCCCGGCTGCGCCAGCGCCGGCAAGCAGGGCACCGCGCTCGAGCGCGCGCAGTACGCCTGGACCGGCGCGGTGCGCTGGAACGACATGCAGACCGCCTGGCAGCTGGTCGACCCCGAGTACCGCGCCGCGCATCCGGCCAGCGAACTGGACTTCGCCCGCTACGAGCAGGTACAGGTCACCGGCTACCGCGAAACCAGCGCCACCGCGGGCAAGGAAGAGGCGATCCGCGAGATCCAGATCGGCGTGATCAACCGCCACACCATGGCCGAGCGCACCGTGCGCTACACCGAGCGCTGGCGCTGGGACGCGGCCGCCGGCACCTGGTGGATCGTCGACGGCCTGCCGGACTTCTGGGCCGGGCAATGACCCCGCCGGGCCGGCATCGGGGGCCCGCCGCCGGGCGGTCGCGGTGGTGTGCGACAATCGCCGCCCGCCGACGCACCGCGATCCATCCGTGAATTTCGAAGAACTTCTGGCCTTCCTGGGCCGCAACCAGATGCTGTCGCTGATCCTCGCCGCATTGACGGTGGCGATCGTCTTCAACGAGATCTCGCGGCTGTTCCGCGGCTTCAAGGTCCTGCGCCCGGCCGAGCTGACCGTGCTGGTCAACCGCGAGAGCGCCCTGGTCGTCGACCTGCGCCCCGCCGCCGACTTCGGCAAGGGCCACATCCCGGGCTCGAAGAACGTGCAGATGAGCCAGTTCGATCCCGAGAGCAAGCAACTCGCGCCGGCCAAGGCCCTGCCGGTGGTGCTGGTCTGCAAGACCGGCAGCACCGCCAGCGACGCCGCCAAGCGCCTGAAGAAGGCCGGCTTCGAGAACGTCTACGTGCTCGACGGCGGCATCGGCGGCTGGCTGCAGGCCGACCTGCCGCTGGCCAAGGGACGCGGCTGAGCGCAGCGGTACCGCCATACCGGAATGCCATAATCGGCAATCCGTCTCACCCAACATTTTTGCCGGAGTCGATCCACATGTCCGAAGAACAGGCCACCAACGGCGCCAATGGCGCAGCCCCGGCGCAGCCGGCCGGCGCGCAGTTCAGCGTCGAGAAGATCTACGTCAAGGACGTCTCGTTCGAGTCGCCCAAGTCGCCGGCGATCTTCAACGAGCAGGCCCAGCCGCAGCTCAACATGAACCTCAACCAGAGCGTGCAGCGCGTCGGCGACAACGCCTACGAAGTCGTGCTGGCGATCACCCTGACCTGCGCCACCGGCGAGGACAACGCGAACACGGTGTACGTGGCCGAAGTGAAGCAGGCCGGCGTGTTCGGTCTGGCCGGGTTCGACGGCAACACCCTCGATGCGCTGCTCGGCACCCAGTGCCCGAACGTGCTGTACCCCTACGCCCGCCAGCTGATCGGCGAGCTGATCCAGGCCGGCGGCTTCCCGCCGTTCCTCCTGCAGCCGATCAACTTCGACGCGCTCTACGCCGAAGGCCTGCGCCAGCGCAGCCAGCCGGGCAACGAACAGCCGACGACCGACCAGATCGGCAACGCCTGAGCGTGACCGACCGCAAGACCGCGGTCGCGGTGCTGGGCGCGGGCTCCTGGGGGACCGCGCTCGCCTCGCTGATCGCACGCAACGGGCACCCCACCACGCTGTGGGGCCGTAACGCGGACCAGATCGAGGCGATCGACCAGCGCCACGAGAACCCGCGCTACCTGCCGGGCATCCCGCTGCCGCAGAACCTGCGCGCGACCACCGATCTGGCCCATGCCCTCGACGGCGTCGGCCTGATCCTGGTCGTCGTGCCGTCGCACGCCTTCGCCGAAACCCTGGAACTGCTGGCGCCGCTGCGTCCGGCGGGTGTCGGCGTGTCGTGGGCGACCAAGGGCTTCGAGCCCGGCTCGGGGCGATTCCTCCATGAAGTGGCTGGCGGGCTGGTTGGCGAGGACGTGCCGCTGGCCGTCGTCACCGGTCCGTCGTTCGCCAAGGAAGTCGCGTCCGGCCTGCCGACCGCGATCACCGTGCAATCGGACGACGCCGATTTCGCGCAGACCGTCGCCGACGTTCTGCACGGCCCGACGTTCCGCGCCTACACCGGCACCGACATGCGCGGCGCCGAACTGGGCGGCGCGATGAAGAACGTGCTGGCCGTGGCCACCGGCGCGGCCGACGGCATGGAACTGGGCCTCAACGCCCGCACCGGCCTGATCACCCGCGGCCTCAACGAAATGCTGCGCCTGAACCAGGCGATCGGCGGCCGCGCGGAAACCCTGATGGGCCTCGCCGGTCTCGGCGATCTGGTGCTGACCTGTTCCGGCGACCTGTCGCGCAACCGCCGGCTGGGCCTGGCGCTGGGCCGCGGCGAGAAGCTCGAAGACGCGGTCCGTGCGATCGGCCAGGTGGTCGAATCGGTGCAGACCGCCGATGAAGTCATGCGCCTGGCCGAACGCCACGGCATCGAACTGCCGATCTCCAGCAACGTCCGCGCCGTGCTGCATGGCGACATCACGCCGGCCGAAGGGTTGGCACGGCTGATGGCGCGCGAGCAGAAGCCCGAGTTCGAATAAGAAGCCGGGCCGAAGGCCCGACCCGAGTCCCTCTCCCTCCGGGAGAGGGGGGGACCATCCGCAACGCGGATGGTGGGGTGAGGGCAGCGCGGACCAGGCCTGTTTTCCTGAGACGCGGCAGCATTCGCGCTCCTGAATCGCCACGCAAATCTGGTCGTCATCCAGGCGACGGCCGGGATGACGGGGACTACATCGGCCACCCGGCGCCATCGCCCAAAAAAGAACCCGACCATCACTGGCCGGGTTCTGGCGATTTCCGGGAGAGAGAGGCGCCGGGGAAGCGCTGGGGACCGGAAACCGCGGGGGAGCGTGTGCTGCTTACCAGGTCAGGCGCGGACCCACGAACCACTGGGTGTCGCCGCCCTTGATCAGCTTGATGTCGCCAGCCACGCCGAAGTTCGGGTTGAACTTCCACTGCGCGCCGAGGCGGCCGTAGAACTCGCTGTCGAAGCCGCTGTCGAGATCCTCGTACCCGGCCAGTGCGTAGCCTTCCAGCGCCGGCAGCAGCGCGGTGCGCGCGCCGACTTCGACCGAGTAGCCGTCGGCGTTGAGGCCGCGGCCGAAGTCGAGCTTCTGGTAGGCCACGCGGGTCAGCAGGTCGGTGCGCGGCGACACTTCGTGGTTGTAGCCGACGCCCAGACGCCACTGGTCGCGGTCGAGCGGGCTGTTGTCGATGCTCTCGCGGGTGTAGTCGCCGAAGGCGTGGAAATTCGGATGGAACGCGGCGGAACCGCGGATCGACCAGCCGTCGGAATCGACGTCACGGTTGACCGGGGCGATGTCGGACTTGCTGGCCGAGTAGCCGCCTTCGACATAGGTGTAGGACAGGCCTTCGGCGGCATTCGCGGCGAAGGGGAGCGCAGCGGCGAGGGCTGCGATCGGAAGGAAACGCTTCATTCGGGGTCTCTCTCCGGCCAGGCCCTGCGTGGAGTCCGGCTCTTATGGGGTCTACCTTGGAAAATGCCGGCCCGGGTGGCAGGGAGGGGATGCGCTTCGAGGGGAGGGGGAAGCACGGCCACCCGGGCCGGTAGGGCGCATTCTCGACCTGCGCGTGCAACCCGCGCTGAATATTGAACTCGCAAGTACAGGAACTTTTGGCGTGATATTCAGGTCGCCGATGGGCCGCGATCCTGACATCAGAGATCGCCGCCCGCGTAGCCCTGCTGCCGCCAGGCCTCGAACACCACCACCGCGACCGCGTTCGACAGGTTGAGGCTGCGGTTGCCGGGCTGCATCGGCAGGCGCAGGCGCTGGCCGTCGGGCACGCGGCCGAGTACCTCGTCCGGCAGCCCGCGGGTCTCGCTGCCGAACAGGAAGGCAGCGCCCGGCGCGAACGCAGGCGCATCGAAGCGGACGCTGTTACGCGTGCTCAACGCGAACAACCGCGCAGGCTTTATCGCGACGAGTGCGGCATCGAGGTCGTCATGGACCCGCAGCGTCGCGTACTCGTGGTAGTCGAGCCCGGCGCGGCGCAGGTTGCGGTCGTCGAGATCGAAGCCCAGCGGCCGTACCAGATGCAGCCGCGCACCGGTGTTGGCGCACAGGCGGATCACGTTGCCGGTGTTGGGCGGAATCTCGGGTGTGTGCAGGATGACGTCGAACATGGACCGGTCCGGGCTGCGGGCCGGCCATTGTCAGTCACCAGGGCAGGCTCGCGCCGGTCCAGTCGAGGAAGCGGCCGCTGTCGTCTGGGCCGAGACCGTCGATCACCTTGCGCAGGCCGGCGACCGAATCTTCCGGCACTTCGCTGGCCTGGGCGCCGCCCATGTCGGTCTGCACCCAGCCCGGATGCAGGGCGACGACGACGATGCCGCGCTCGTGCAGGGCGTGGGCCAGCTGCACGGTCGCCATGTTCTGCGCGGCCTTGCTGATCGCGTAGCTCGGCGTGCCGAGGCGCGCGGTGTTGGCGATCGAGCCGAGTTGCGAGGACAGGTTGGCGACGCGCGCGCCATCGATCAGCAGTGGCGCCAGCGCCTGGGTCAGCAGCAACGGGCCGACCACGTTGGTGCGCAGGCTGTCGTCGAGCGTATCGGCGCTCAGCGTGCCGAAGCGCTCGCCGCTGTGCAGCACACCGGCGTTGTTGATCAGCACGCCGATGCGCGCGTCCTCGCCCGCGGCCAGCGGCCATTCGCGGACCAGTTCGTCGCGCGAACGGGCGTCGCCGACATCCAGCGGCAGCACCTTCAGATGGCCGGGGTGTTCGGCGGCGAGATTGTTGAGCGCGGTCGCCTTGCCGGGCTGGCGGCAGGTCGCGACGACGCGGATGCCATCGGCCAGCAGCTGGCGGACGAATTCGAGGCCGAGGCCGCGGTTGGCGCCGGTGACGAGGGTCCAGTGGGTCATGCGCGTGCCTCAGGAGGACAGGTCTTCGATGCTAACGGGCGGGTCGTGACGATCGGACGGGCAAGCGCGCGCCGCACGGACCCACGCGTCTCAACCAGCCCGGATCGTCGCGGGAGCCCCCTTCCCCCGCACGCGGGGGAAGGCCGGGATGGGGGCGAACGGTCCGATCGCGGCAGGAGCCGGTCGAGCGGGTTGCAGATGCCTGAAGGGGGCGTCCCTCGGTCTGACCGTTTGCCCCACCCAACCCTCCCCCCGCACACGGGGGAAGGCTTCGAACGTGACTGCGGCTGATCCGTGGCTTGGTGCTGCGGCACCACGAGAGCTGGTGACCCGGGTATCTAGAGAAGCGCCGCCGATCCCGAACTCTGCCCGACCATGACCTGCGGCCCGTGCCCAAGGCTCCGCGGCTGGCTACGATGCGGGTCCAATCCCGCCCGAACTGCAAGGACCGGCATGTCCGTCGACCGTCTCCGTACCGCTCCGACCCGCCCGCGCGCGGCCCTGCTCGCGCTGGCCACCGGTCTCGCCCTGTCCGGCTTCGCCGCCGCGCCGATGGCGATGGCCGCACCGCCCGCCCAGGCCGCCGGCGTCGACATCCCGTACGAGACCTTCACGCTGCCCAACGGCCTGCGCGTGGTGGTGCACACCGACCGCAAGGCGCCGATCGTCGCGGTCAACATCTGGTACCACGTGGGCAGCAAGGACGAACCCGCCGGCCGCAGCGGCTTCGCGCACCTGTTCGAGCATCTGATGTTCCAGGCCAGCGAACACCACGACGGCGAGTTCTTCGACCCCTTCAAGCAGGTCGGCGTGACCGACCAGAACGGCACCACCAACACCGACCGCACGAACTACTTCCAGAACGTGCCGACCACCGCGCTCGACATGGCGCTGTGGATGGAATCCGACCGCATGGGCCATCTGCTCGGCGCGGTCGACCAGGCGGCGCTCGACGAGCAGCGCGGCGTGGTGCAGAACGAGAAGCGCCAGGGCGAGAATCAGCCCTACGGTCAGGTCTGGGACAAGCTCACCCGCGCGCTGTATCCCAAGGGTCACCCGTACCACCACGGCGTCATCGGCTCGATGAACGACCTCAACGCGGCCGCGCTCGACGACGTCAAGCAGTGGTTCCGCACCTGGTATGGCCCGAACAACGCGGTGCTGGTGCTGGCCGGCGACATCGACGTGGCGACCGCGCGGGCCAAGGTCGCGCAGTACTTCGGCGACATCCCGGCCGGCCCGACGATGGCGCAGCCGGCCGTCGACGTGGCCAGGCGCAGCGCCGACACCCGCCAGACGCTGGAGGACCAGGTGCCGCAGGTGCGCATCTACCGCGCCTGGAACGTCGCCGAACTGGGCACGACCGACATCGACCACCTGCAGGTGCTCGGCAGCGTGCTCGGCGGCGCCAAGGCCTCGCGTCTCGACCGTCGCCTGCTGCACGACGACCGCCTGGTCGACAACATCAGCGCCGGCGCCTACGGCTCGCAGCTGGGCTCGAACTTCGTCGTGATGGCGACCGTGAAGCAGGGCGTGGACCCGGCGACGGTCGAGAAAGCGATCGACGAGGAACTCGAGCGCCTGATCACCGAAGGCCCCAGCGCCGAAGAACTCGAGCGCGCCAAGACCTCGTTCCGTGCGGGCTTCGTGCGCGGCATCGAGCGCATCGGCGGCTTCGGCGGCAAGGCCGACGCACTGGCCGAATGCACGGTCTACGAGGGCGATCCGGGCTGCTTCCGCGACTCGCTGGCGAACGTCGCCGCGACCACCGCCGAGGACGTCAAGGCGGCCGGTGCGAAGTGGCTCGATGTCGGCAGCCACACCATCACCGTCGTGCCGGGCGCACGCACGCCGCTGGCCGAAGAACCCGCGGTCACGCCCGCGCCGTTCACCCCGCCGGCGCCCGATACCAAGTACACGACCACGCGCAGCCGCATCGACCGCAGCACCGGCGTGCCGAAGACCGCATTGTTCCCGGAACTCAAGTTCCCGGCGCAGGAGCGCGCGACGCTGTCCAACGGCACCCAGGTAATCCTGGCGCGCCGTCCGGAGATTCCGGTCGTGCAGCTGAGCTACGAGTTCAAGGGCGGTTACACCGCCGACCTGGGCCGCACGCCGGGCACCGCGAGCTTCACGATGAACGTGCTCGACGAAGGTGCCGGCGGCCTGGGCGCGCTCGACTTCGCAGACCGCGTCGAAGCGCTGGGCGCGAGCCTCGGCGCGGGCGCGTCGCTCGACGGCAGCAATGCCTACGTCTCGGCGCTGAAGGAGAACCTCGATCCGTCGCTGGCGCTGTTCGCCGACATGCTGCGTCGCCCGAACTTCGACCAGAAGGAAATCGACCGCATCAAGGCCACGTGGATCGCCGGTATCGCGCAGGAGAAGGCGCGCCCGTCGAGCGTGGCGATGCGCGTGCTGCCGCCGCTGGTCTACGGCGCCGGGCACCCGTACGCGATCCCGTTCACCGGCAGCGGCGACGAGGCCTCGATCGCCAGGCTCACGCGCGACGAACTGGTCGCCTTCCACCGCGACTGGGTGCGTCCGGAAGGCGCGACGCTGATCGTCGTCGGCGACACCACGCTGGACGAAATCGTGCCGCTGCTGGAAACGCATTTCGGCGACTGGCGCGGCACCGGCGCGGCGCCCGCACCGATCGAAGTGGCCGAGGTCGCACGCCCCACCACCTCGCGCGTATTCCTGATCGACCAGCCCGGTGCGGTGCAGGCGAACATCTTCGCCGCGCAGGTGATTCCGCCGACCCACGATGCGTCGTCGATCCGTTTCGACATGGCCAACACGGTGATCGGCGGCGATTTCACCGCGCGCCTGAACATGAACCTGCGCGAGGACAAGCACTGGTCCTACGGCGCGCGCAGTTCGGCCAGCGGCACGCTGGGCCAGCGTCCATGGATGGCGTCGGCGCCGGTGCAGATCGACAAGACCGCCGAGGCGATGGCCGAGATCCAGCGCGAGCTGGCCGACTTCGCAGACGGCGAGCGTCCGGCGACCGCCGCCGAGCTCGCACGCGCCCAGGCGATCCAGACCCTGAGCCTGCCCGGTGCCTACGAAACCGCGTGGTCGGTGATGTCGACGATCGGCAGCAACGTGCGCTTCGGCCGTCCGGACGACTACGTGTTCCAGCGCAAGGCCGAGATCGAGTCGATGACGGTGGCCGATCTGGGCGGCGTGGCGACCACGATCGATCCCAGGACACTGACCTGGGTCGTCGTCGGCGATCTCGAGCAGATCGAGGCGCCCATCCGCGCGCTCGAACTGGGCGAGGTGCAGGTGCTCGACGCGGACGGCAAGCGGGTCGCGCGCTGACCCCGCTCCAATGTCCTGCTGCGTTCGCCGGCTGGCGCGCGCAGCCGGACTTGAACGGGTCCTGCGGGCGGTGATCGCCCGCTCAGTCGATGCCCGCCACAATGGCGGGCATCGCGTCCTACCCCACCAATCCCCGGAGCATTCCGAATGCGCAAGTCCCTGGCTGTGATGCTGCTGTCCCTGTCCGCCGCCGGCTGCACCTGGGTGCACATGGCACCGGGCGCGAGCGCGGTGCGCGTGGTGAGTGCGGCTCCGGCCGACTGCCAGAAGCGTGGCGAGGTCGAAGTCTCGGTCAAGCACAGCATCGCCTTCGTCGAACGCAACCCGCTGCGCGTGCGCGAGGAACTGGAAACCCTCGCGCGCAACGAGGCGCCCGGCCTCAACGCCGACACGATCAGCCCGCTCGGCGAACCGGCCGGCGGCAGCCAGCGCTTCGGCGCCTGGCAGTGCGGACGCTGACGGCGCTTCCAATGTGAGCGCCCGGATGCAAGAGCTCTGATGTGGGAGCGCGCTTGCGCGCGATGTGGCTTGACCGGGAAGGCCATATCGCGCGCAAGCGCGCTCCCACAGTCGGAACCTCAGAGTGGATTCGCGTCCAGGAATCCACGGATCGCCGGCACCAGCAGCGTGTGCTTGTCTTCGAGCACGTAATGCCCCGCGTCCTCGAACGCCATGACCTCGGCCTGCGGCAGCGCCGCGCGGAAGCCGGCGAGGAAGTGGTGGTCGAACACGAAGTCCTTCAGGCCCCATCCGATGAACGCTGGACGGTCGGCGTACCCGGGCAGACGCTTGCCGGCCGCCTCCAGCAGCGGCCACGCGCGGTCCTTCGGGCCGAGCGGGATGTCCTGCATGAAACGCACGGTGCTGATGCGGTTGGCCCAGGTGTCGTAAGGCGCGACATACGCGCGGCGCACGTCGGCCGGCATGCGCGTCTCGACGCCCTGCCACGACGCGCCGGCGGAGAACGCATTGAAGCCGCGGATGATCCACTCGCCCACCGTGTAGTCGCGGCCGAGCGCGATCTGCCACGGCATCGGCTTGTCGGTCGGCAGCGGGAACGCGGCGGTATTGGTGATCACCAGGCGCCTGACCTGCGGCATGTGCGCCAGCGCCCAGCCGAAGCCGATCATGCCGCCCCAGTCGTGCACCGCCAGCGTGACCGGGCCGTCGATGCCGAGGTGCGCGAGCAGGGCGCCGATGTCCTCGACGCGCGAGGCCAGCGTGTAGTCGTAGCGCGGCAGCGCGCCCGGCGCATCGTCGGGCTTGTCCGACCAGCCCATGCCGATGTGGTCGGGCACGATGCAGCGGTAGCGGTCGCGCAGGCCCAGCACCAGATGGCGCCAGTAATAGCTCCACGATGGATTGCCATGCAGCATCAGCACGATCTGGCCGTCGCGCGGGCCCTCGTCGAGGTAGTGCATCCGGATGCCGGGGTGGACTTCGAAACGGTGGCCGTCGAACGGATAGTCGGGAAGTTGCACGGGCTGTCTGGACCAGAGGCTGCGATCAATGCGACGCATTGTAGTCGGCGCAGGCGCACGGCCCGAACCGGGCCATCGGGGCCTTTACAGGGCTCGAGCCGGACACACTGTGCGCGCTGGCAGACGGACCGTCGCCGGGCATCGGCGTATGCTGAAAACATGAATACGAGTGTCCGCCAGCTGGCTGCGCGTCCTGCAACCCTGCGCCATAGACTGCGCGCCGGGACGTCGGACCTGCATGCGCGCGTCGATGCGTGGTTCGCCAACGGTCTCGACACCCCGCTTGCATATGCGCGCTATCTGGTCGCCATGCACCGCTTCGCATCCGATTTCGAAATCGTCGTCGGCGCGCTGCCCCGTGCGTCCTATTGGCTGGCCGGCGATCTACGCGATCTGTCGCTGACGCCGTTGCCGCCCTCGGGCGTGCGCGGCTATGCCAGCGACGCCGACGAGCGCCTGGGCTGGGAATACGTGATGGCCGGCAGCAGCCTGGGCGCGCGCCATCTGCTGCGTGGCGTGCAGGCACTGGGCCACGACGGGCAGAGCGGCGCCCGGTTCCTGGCGCGCCATGCCGGCGGCGATACGTGGCGCACTGTGCTCGACCGCCTCGCCGCGCGCTCGGCGCGCACCGATCTGCCGACCACCGGTCTTCTGCAGGGCGCACGCGATGCCTTCCTGTTGGTCCAGTCGTGTTTCGAACGCGGTTTCGATGCGATTCCCGCCCCCGACGCCGAGCCCGTTGCATGAATCCAGCACTCGAGCGCGCCCTTCAGGAGTGCGCCAACGAACCGATCCATCTGTCGGGTGCGGTCCAGCCGCACGGCTATCTGATCAGCTGCCAGTTGCCCGACTGGACGATCCGTCACGTGTCGGCCAACGTCGAGGCGCTGACCGGCGCGACGCCCGAGGAGATGCTGCGGCACTCGGTGCGCGAGTTCCTGACCGACGACCTGATCCAGGCGATCGCCGAGACGATCGGGTTCGGCGAGCCGGGGTCGCCGCCGCAACGCGCCGCCGTCGGCAATATCGGTCCGATGGCGAACCTGTGCGACATCAGCGTGCACGTCGCCGATGGCCTGGTGCACATCGAGGTCGAGCCGCAGCCGCGCAGCGCCGGCGAGCGTTCGCCCACCGTGGTCGCGCAGACGATGATCGCGCGCGTCGCCGGCAGCGGGGACATCGACGATTTCAACCAGCGCGTCGCCGAGCAGGTGCGCCTGCTGACCGGCTACGACCGCGTCATGGTCTACCGATTCCGTCATGACGACGCCGGCGAAGTCGTCGCCGAATCGCGCGATTCCGCACTGCCGGCCTACCTGGGCCTGCGCTATCCGCAGTCCGATATCCCGGTGCAGGCGCGCGTGCTGTATCTGCGCAACCGCATCCGCGTGATTCCCGACGCGACCTACGTGCCGGTGCCGATCCTGCCCGATCGCGACAGCCACGGCGGCCCGCTGGATCTGAGCCAGATGGCGCTGCGCAGCGTGTCGCCGGTGCATCTGGAATATCTCGCCAACATGGGGGTGGTCGCGTCGATGTCGATCTCGATCGTCGCCGGCGGCCGTCTGTGGGGCCTGATCGCCTGCCACCACCGCACCCCGCGCCGCGTGCCGCCGGGCGTGCGCGCAGCGGCCGATCTGTTCGGCCTGTTCGTGTCGATGCGCATCGCCTCACGTGAGCAGCAGGATGCGGTCATGCTCGAGGACAGCGCGCGCAGCGTGCGCGACATGCTCGCGCTGCGTCTCGACAACGCCGCAGATCCGCGCCTGGCGCTGCAGGGCGAACTGGATCTGCTCAACCGCGCGATCGACAACGACGGCGTCGGCCTCGTGCAGGCCGGGCACTGGTACAGCGCCGGTCGCGCACCGGACAAATCCCGTCTCCCGGGTCTGCTCGACTGGCTGCGCCAGTCCAACACCACCGGCCCGGTCAGCACCGAACGTGCGGCCGACTGGAGCGGCAGCGCCGACGAAGCCGATGGCATTGCCGGCGTGCTCGCGCTGCCGCTGGATCTCGCGAACGACGAATGGCTGTTCTTCTTCCGCTGCGAGCAGGTGGAGGAAGTGCGTTGGGCGGGCAGCCCCGAAGAACCGTTCCTGGTCGACCACGACGGCGGCAGGATCGGCCCACGCGCGAGCTTCGCCGCGTGGCACGAGACCGTGCGCGGCGCCGGCGCGCCGTGGAGCGATGCCGATCGCCGGGTCGTCGGCCGCCTGCACATGATGCTGCGCGAGCGTTACCGCCGCGGCGCGCTGCATGCCGAACTCGGCGACGTGCGCGCGCGTCGCGTGCGTCTGGACGTGCGCGAGCAGAAGACGCGCCTGCTGCAGCTCTCGGAACTGCTCGAAGGCCTGGTGCACGTCAGCCCGCAGGAAGCCTCGCAGTTGTCGGATCGGATCAACAAGCTCGAGAGCGAGTTGCAGTCGATGATCGGCGCGGTGAGCGTGGCGAACGCCGACAAGCCCTGATGTCCCGGCAGGATGTGCCTCCGGGGCATCCCTGGAAGATGGGTTGCGAAGCCGGACAGGCCCCGGAACCCGGATCGCGTCGCCGGCGATGGCCAGATCGATGCCGACGGCATCGGCCGGGACCATGTCCACCCGGCCATCGATGACCGCGCCGCGTTGCGTTCGGCGCATCGAGTCCAGCGAGCGCGGGAACAGCGCCTTGCAGGGCCCGCCTGCAGGCGGTTCGCTGCTGCAGGGTCAGGGGGGCTTCGAGTGCGCCCTGGCCGGCAACGATGCCTGGTGCAAGTCGCGCAGCTCCCCTGCCGCGTTCGCATGCGCCACCTGCGCACGCGACCCTCTCGCGCGTCCCGCTGGGCAACGTGCTGGGGCTGACCCGATTCAGTCGCTCGGAACCTGCTGGGCAAGCTGCTTGTCGCGCGCGCGCGTGAACATGGCGAAGATCTTCAACGTCTCGGGACTGACGTGGTGCTCGATGCCCTCGGAATCGCGACGTGCGATGTCTGCCGGCACGCCGAGGGCGAGCAGGAACTCCTCGACCGTCCTGTGCCGCTCGCGGCTGGCAGTCGCCAGTGCCTCTCCGGCCTCGGTCAGGAACACGCCACGGTAGCGGCGCTGGGCCGCAAAACCCTCCCGCACCAGCCGCTTGAGCATCTTGGCGACGGTGGGTTGGGCCACGCCCAGGCGCTCTGCGATGTCCACCTGTCGGGCTTCACCATCGTGCGCGATCAGATCCGAGATCAGTTCGACGTAGTCCTCGATGAGTTCCAGCCGGTGCGCCTCGCGAACCTGCCGGAAGCTCTCGACCTGCACGCTGGCGTCCAGCAGCCCGGAGGCTTCGGTAGCGGCGGCAGGTGGGACGGACTTGCGGGGCATTGAGACGAGGCCAATTGGCGGCCGGGAGGCCGGATGCCGCCATTGTCGCTATTCCGGAGGCCCGGGAGAAATCATAGGGACGTGCAGTATCTCAAGTGATTGCTACATAAAATAGCAATTGCTATATTGGTGCGCGGCACTCCCCGGCTGCGCGCGCTGGACGGCCGCCTCTCTTGTCTTCCGGGTATTGGTCGTGTTCTTGATTGCACTTTCCGCATCCTTCGATCCGCGCCGCTTGCGTCGTGCGTCGCCCCTGTGTCTGCTGGTGCCCACATTGGCGCTTGCCGAGGACCGGCCGCCTGTCGCGACCGAACTGGACACGGTCGAAGTGACCGTCAGCACAGCCACCCGCACCGAGCGCCTGCTGTCCGATGTGCCGATCCGCACCGAAGTGCTGCGCGGCGAGGACATCGCCCTGCGCGCGGTCACCGACTTCTCGCGCGTGGCCGAACTGGTCAACGGCCTGCGCGTGGAAAGCAACTGCCAGAACTGCAACACCTCCGAAGTGCAGCTGCTGGGCCTGGGCGGCGCCTACAACCAGTTGCTGTTCGATGGCGCGCCGCTGTTGTCCACGCTGGGCGGGGTGTACGGGCTCGAGCAGATCCCCGTGGCGTTCATCAACCGTGTCGAAGTGGTCAAGGGCGGCGGTTCGTCGCTGTACGGGCCGGGCGCGGTGGCCGGCGTGGTCAACCTGATCCCGCAGCAGCCCACCCGCAACGGCGGATTCGTGCAGGCCGGCACCGACGTGCAGGACGGGGAACCGGCATGGAGCATCGACGGCCGTGGCGACCTGGTGTCGGCCGATGGGCGCGGCGGCCTGTCGGTCGTCGGGCAGTGGTCGACCACCGACGCCATCGACTTCAACGGCGACGGCTACAGCGAGATCGTCGAGAAGGATCAGCACGTCGTCGGCGCACAGGGCTGGTATGCGCCGGGCGAGGACACCCTGCTGCGCGCCAACTACCTGTTCACCCACGAGGAACGCCGCGGCGGCAACCGCCTCGACCAGCCCGAATGGCTGGCCAACATCGCCGAGTCGCTGGAAACCGACTACCACCGCGGCGGCGTGCATCTGGATCGCGCGATCGGCGACAGTGCCGACTTCACCGTCGGCTACTCGTTCGCCTTCATCAAGCGCAGGAGTTTCTACGGCGGGCTGGGCGAGGTTGCGACCGATCCGGCCGATCCGGACTTCGACCCGGATGAGCTCGCCCCGGGCGTGCCCGGTAGCGCGGCGGAAACCTCGTTCGACCAGTACGGCTACACCGAGAACCCGCTGCATTACCTCGACAGCCAGTTCAACCTTCGCCGCGGCGCGCATGCGCTGGCGTTCGGCCTGCAGTACAAGCGCGAATCGGTGCGCGACGACCAGCGCAACGGCGACGGCGAGACCTTGCTGCGGGGTGAACGCGAGACGTTCAGCAACCTCGGCGCTTTCGTGCAGGACGAGTGGGCGGTCAACGATGCGGTGGATCTGGTGCTGGGCGTGCGGGTGGACAAGCACTCGGCACTGGACGATGCGATCTTCTCGCCGCGCCTCGCGCTGGCCTGGCAGGCCAGCGACGCGCTGAAGGTCCGCGCCGGCATCTCGACCGGCTTCCGGGCCCCCGAAGTGTTCAGCGAAGACCTGCACGTGGCTACGCTGGGCGCCGACCCGATCCGCATCCGCAATGCCGACGGTCTGACCGAGGAGCGCGCGACCACCGCGATGCTCGGCGTCGACTGGCGGCCCGGCTCGGACGGCCGCCTGAGCTGGGATGCCACGGTGTCGCTGACGCAGCTGCGCGACACCTTCGTGCTCAGCGAGATCCGCGAAGATGCCGGCGGCCTGCACCAAGTCCGCGAGAACGCCGCCGGCTCGCAGGTGGCCGGCTTCGAGAGCAACCTCAGCTGGCAGGCGAGCGACACCGTGCGTGTCAGCACCGGCGTGGCCTGGTACCGCTCGCGCTTCGACGCGGCGCAGGTGGTGTTCGACGACACCGGGGACGGCGGCGACACGGTGATCTGGACGCGCGACTACCTCAAGACCCCGCGCTGGAGCGGGCAGGCGCAGCTGACCTGGTCGCCATCACCGTTGCTCGACGCCTACGTGGGGCTGAAGTACACCGGCCGCATGCGGGTGCTCAACAACAACACCGCCAGCCTCGACCGCAGTCGCGAGTTCTGGGTGGTCGATGCCGGCACCACCTGGCACCTGGGCCAGGGCGACCGCCACTGGGATCTGGCGCTGGGCGTGCGCAACCTGTTCGATCAGCGGCAGAAGGACCTGGAAACCGGCGCCGGCCGCGACAGCGATTACGTCTATGGCCCGCGGTTCGCGCGGTCGGTCTATGCGAGCGCACGGTTCAACTTCTAGGCGGCCGCGCTTCGCCGCGGCGCTGGCCGGCCTGCTGGCCGGGTTCGTCTCGCCGGCGGCCGTCGCCGCCGACGTGTCGGCGTCCGATCCCGGCCTTCGCGACAGCATCGCCCGGCATCTCGTCCGTCCCGAGGGCGCGCGTTTCGTCCCGTTCCGTTGGGAGCGCGAGCCGGACATCGTCGCGCTCTATTTCGGCGCCGACTGGTGCGGCCCCTGCCATGTCTTCGTACCGACCCTGCGCGAAGTCCGCGACGCGTTGCGCGCGGCCGGCGCCGATACCGAAGTGGTCTACGTCAGCCTCGACACCCGCGAGGCCGACATGCGCCGCTACATGCGATTGCAGGACATGCCCTGGCCTGCCATCGACCACCGTCGCCTGCGCACCCTGCCTGCGATCCGCGCGCTCGGCGGCACGGCGCCGCCCAACCTCGTCCTGATCGACCGCGACGGCCGCGTGCTGGCCAGTGGCTGGGACGGACGGGGCTACACCGGACTGCAACCGGTCCTGGATGCATGGATGCAGCGATCCGCCACATCGCTTGCCGGCGAGGGCCGCCCGGTCGACGCCCTATCTTCCCCGAAGGGATCTTCCCGATGAATCCGTCACGACACCTCGCCATGCGCTGGACCTCCGCCTTCGCGCTCGCCTGCCTGCTGCTGGCCGCATGCGGCAAGTCCGCGCCGCCCGCGAACGGCCACGCTGCCGATGCGGACGCGAAGTTCAAGGTCGTCACCACGTTCACCGTCATCGCCGACATGGCCCGCAACGTCGCCGGCGACGCGGCAGTGGTCGAGTCGATCACCCGCCCCGATGCCGAAATCCATAACTACCAGCCCACGCCCGGCGACCTGGCGCGGGCGCGCGGCGCGCAGCTGATCCTGTGGAACGGCCTGAACCTGGAGCTGTGGTTCGAGAAGTTCTTCGCCCGCATGGACGGCGTGCCCGGCGTGGTGGTCAGCGACGGCATCGAACCCCTCGGGATCGCCGAAGGGCCGTACACCGGCAAGCCCAACCCGCACGCCTGGATGTCGCCCGAGGCGGCGCACGTATACGTGGACAACATCCGCGATGCGCTGGTCGCGCACGATCCGGCCAATGCCGACGCCTATCGGGCCAATGCCGATGCCTACAAGGCGCGCATCGACGCGGCGTTCGTGCCGATCCGCGCACGCTTCGCCGCCCTTCCCGAGGATCGCCGCTGGCTGGTGACCAGCGAGGGCGCCTTCAGCTACCTGGCCCGCGATTTCGGGCTGAAGGAGCTGTACCTGTGGCCGATCAACGCCGATCAGCAGGGCACGCCGCAGCAGGTGCGCAAGGTGATCGACGGCGTGCGCGCACACGGCATTCCGGTGGTCTTCAGCGAGAGCACGGTGTCGCCGGCACCGGCGCAACAGGTCGCACGCGAGAGCGGTGCGCGCTACGGCGGCGTGCTCTACGTCGACTCGCTCAGTGGCCCGGACGGCGAGGTGCCGACCTATCTCGACCTGCTGCGGGTGACCGCCGACCGCATCGCCACGGAACTGTCGCAATGAGCGCAGGCACGCCGGCGGACGATGGCGCGCCCGGGCTGGAGGTCGATGACGTCAGCGTCGTCTACCGCAACGGCCACGTCGCGCTGGAGCGCGCCTCGTTCTCGATCCCGCCCGGTTCGATCGCCGCGCTGGTGGGCATCAATGGCAGCGGCAAGTCGACGCTGTTCAAGGCGGTGATGGGGCTGGTCCCGATGGCCTCGGGCCGGATCCGCATCCTCGGCCACGGCGTGCGCGAGGCGCTGAAGGCCGGTGAGGTCGCCTACGTGCCGCAGAGCGAGGAAGTGGACTGGAACTTCCCGGTGCTGGTCGAGGACGTGGCGATGATGGGCCGCTATGGCCGCATGAACACGTTCCGGATCGCCTCGCGCGAGGATCGCCGCCGCGTGGATGCCGCCCTCGAGCGCGTGGGCATGTCGGCGCTGCGCAAGCGCCAGATCGGCGAACTGTCCGGCGGGCAGAAGAAGCGCGCGTTCCTGGCTCGCGCGCTGGCCCAGGACGGGCGCGTCATCCTGCTCGACGAGCCGTTCACCGGCGTCGACGTGACCACCGAGGATGCCATCGTCGCCCTGCTGCGGGAGCTTCGTGGGGAGGGCCGGATCCTGCTGGTCTCCACCCACAACCTCGGCAGCGTGCCGGAGTTCTGCGACCGTACCGTGCTGCTGGCCGGCACCGTGCTGGCCAGCGGCCCGACCGCCGAGGTGTTCACCCGCGACAACCTGGAACGTACCTTCGGCGGCGTGCTGCGCCACTTCGTGTTCGCCGATGGCGACCAGCGCGCCGCCGGCCTCGGCATCCTCACCGACGACGAGCGCCCGCTGGTGCTGGTGGAAGGCAAGCCGACCGCGCGCGGCCAACAGCGCGCGGACTGAGCTGTCGATGGATCTCCTGCTCGAACCCTTCGCCTACGGCTACATGCGCAACGCGGTCTGGGTGTGCGCGCTGGTCGGCGGCGTGTGCGCGTTCCTGTCTGCCTACCTGATGCTCAAGGGCTGGTCGCTGATCGGCGATGCGCTGTCGCATTCGATCGTGCCCGGCGTGGCCGGCGCATGGATGCTGGGCTTGCCGTTCTCGCTGGGCGCATTCCTGGCCGGCGGGCTGGCGGCGGCGACGATGCTGTTCCTGCGCCAGCGCACCCGGCTGCGCGAGGACGTGGTGATCGGGCTGATCTTCACCAGCTTCTTCGGCCTCGGCCTGTTCATGGTCTCGCTGTCGCCGATGCCGATCAACGTACAGACCATCGTGATGGGGAACGTGCTGGCGATCACCCGCGAGGACACGCTGCAACTCGCGGTCATCGGCGTGGTCTCGCTGGCGCTGCTGCTATGGAAGTGGCGCGACCTGCTGGCGGTGTTCTTCGATGAGCAGCATGCGCATTCGATCGGACTGAATCCGCTGCGGCTCAAGGTATTGTTCTTCGGCCTGCTGTCGGCGTGCACGGTGGCGGCGATGATGACCGTCGGCGCGTTCCTGGTGATCGCGATGGTGGTGACGCCAGGGGCCACCGCCTACCTGCTGGCCGACCGCTTTCCCAGGCTGCTGGCGATCAGTGTCTGCATCGGTGCGTTGACCGGTGCGCTCGGCGCGTACATCAGCTACTACATCGACGGCGCCACCGGCGGGATCATCGTGCTGCTGCAGACCGCGCTGTTCCTGCTCGCCTTCGTGTTCGCGCCCATTCACGGGCGACTGGCGGCGCGGCGCCGGATCCGCGATGCGCAGGTGGCACGGAATTCGGAGGCCCAGGCATGATCGACCTGCTGCTGGAACCGCTGCGGCTGGACTTCATGCGCGATGCCCTGCTGGTGGCGTCGCTGGTATCGCTGCCCACGGCGCTGCTGTCGTGTTTCCTGGTGCTGCGGGGCTGGGCTCTGATGGGCGATGCCATCGCGCACGCGGTGCTGCCCGGCGTGGTGCTGTCCTATCTGATCGGACTGCCCTACGTGGTCGGTGCATTCGCCGCCGGCATGGGATGCGCCCTGGCCATCGGTTACCTGAAGGAACACAGCCGGGTGCGCCATGACACCCTGATGGGCGTGGTGTTCTCGGGCATGTTCGCGCTCGGCCTGGTGCTGTACGTGGCGATCCACAGCGACGTGCACCTGGACCACATCCTGTTCGGCGACATGCTCGGCATCGTGCCCGCCGACCTGTGGCTGGCCGGCGGCATCGTGTTGCTGGCCGTCCTGGTGGTGGGCTGGCGCTGGCGCGACCTGCTGCTGCACGCCTTCGATCCGGTCCATGCGGCCAGCATCGGCCTGCCGGTGCGTGCGCTGCACTATGGCCTGCTGGCGCTGCTGTCGCTGGCCATCGTCGGCACGCTGAAGTCGGTCGGCCTGGTCCTGGCGATTGCCCTGTTGATCGCGCCGGGCGCGATCGCGTTCCTGCTGGTACGCACTTTCCCCGCGATGTTGCTGACTGCGGCGGCGGTCTCGCTGTTCGCCAGTCTGGCCGGGGTCTACCTGAGCTTCCTGATCGACAGCGCGCCGGCACCGACCATCGTGGTGCTGCTGGGCATGATGTTCGTGCTGACATTCCTCCTTCATCAGACGCGTGGAAGCGCACGTACCCCGACCGCTCCGCAAGTGTGAACGAAGCTGACCGACCCAACGGGCGTCGCCAATGCCACGCATCACCCGGCCGGCGCGCTGGAACCGTGGATCGATGACAGGCACTCTCCCTGGCTGGCCTCGCACCGCGTCACCCGGCTTTCATGTGTAAGGCTGGCGTAAGGCATGCGCACGCACAGTGGGTTCCCCTTCCCCCGCGGCGTTTCCCCATGATCCGACCTGTCCTCACCCTCGCGCTGCTGTTCCCGCTCTCCGCGTTCGCCCAGTCGGATACGACCGAGCACGCAGTGCCGTCAGCCAATGACCGCTGGACGCTAGGTCTGGGCGTGTCGGCCAAGGACACCGCCTATGCCGGCGAGGACATCCAGCTGCGCCCGGCGCCTTTGGTCAACTTCCAGGGCAAGCGCTTCTACTGGCAGGGCGTGACGCTGGGCATGCATCTCTGGAAGACATCGGATTTCTCGCTCGACGCCGTGGTGTCCGGCAGGTTCGACGGGTTCGACAGCGACGATCTGGGGCGGGAGGAACTGGCCGCCAATGGCGTGGACTTCGACCGGCTGGGCGACCGCGACGATGCGGCCGATGCCGGCATCGCGGCGCGCTGGGGGTGGGATGCACACCAGTTGCACGTGCGCGCGCTGGCCGACATCACCGACACCAGCGGCGGATATGAGCTGTCCGCGGACTACGGGTACCGCGTGCGGCTGGGCCGCACGACGCTGATTCCCGGTGTCGGCGTGCGTTGGATGTCCGACGACATGGCGAACTATTATTACGGCGTTGCGCCGGGGGAGACCTTCGCGGGCGTCGGCTACCAGCCCGATGCGGCGCTGGTGCCGCATGTGGGCGTCGCGTTCTCGCATCCGCTGGCGGGCAAGTGGCGCCTGCAGGGCCTGCTGCGTTACCAGTTCCTGCCGAACGAGCTCACCGACAGCCCGTTGCTGGAACGCGATGCGAGCGGCGCCGCGCAGCTCGTCATCGGTGTCGCGCGCGGGTTCTGAGCGCGCATCGTCGTTTTCCCGGGTCGCGTCCATGAATCGCATCGCCCTTGTCGAGGACCATGAGCGCCTGGCCGACCTGATCGTGCGAGGCCTGCAGCCGGCCGGCATCGCCGCGGATGTCTTCCACACGCTGGAATCGGCCTGGCATCCGCTCAACGAGCGCGACTACGGCGCGCTGATCGTCGATCGCGGACTGCCGGGTGGCGACGGACTCGATCTGGTCCGGCGGTTGCGTGCCGCCGACCGGCGCACGCCCTGTCTCGTGCTGACCGCGCGGGACGCGCTGCGCGACCGCGTGGATGGCCTGGAGGCGGGTGCAGACGATTACCTGGCCAAGCCGTTCGCGATGGAGGAACTGCTGGCCAGGGTACGTGCGCTGCTGCGCAGGACACCGGCGCTGCAGTCGGCCGAACTCGTGCATGGCGGATTGCGCGTGGTGCCCGAAGCCGGGTGCATGGCCGTCGACGACGAGATGGTGACGCTGTCGCCGGCGGAGCTGCAGTTGATCATCTGCCTGGTGCGCGCCGGCGGACAGCCGGTACGCCGGCAGAGCCTCGAGCAGGCGGCGTGGGGCCTCGCGGACGCGGTCACGCCGAACGCACTCGACGTTGCCGTGCATCGCCTGCGCCGGAAACTCGGGGCGATCGGCGCGGCGCTTTCACTGGAGAACATCCGCGGCCACGGGTTCGCATTGAAGACCTTCGATGCGACCCGCTAGCCTCGTCGCCCGGCTGCTGCGCGCCACGCTGTTGGCGATGCTCGCCGCGGCCGCGGCCGCCGCGTTGCTGTTGCTGGCGGTGCACCACCTGCGCGATGCGGATTACCTGCTCGGGGTGGAGGTGAATGAAAGGCTGGATTCCCTCGAACGGAGCATCGTCGCCGCACCGGATGGCCGTCTGCTGCACCGGCCGATCTCGAACTCGGACATGTACGACGCGCTGCGCAAGGACTCCGCATTCCGGGTGCTGGATGCATCCGGACGGACGGTCTTCTCCAGTCTCGACGGGCCGGCGCTGCAGGCCTTGCAGGACATGCCGCCCGGCGCCCACGGCCTGGAGATCCATGACGATGGCGAACGGGTGCGGTTGCGGGTGGGCGAGCGCGAGGTGATGCGGGGCGGTGCCGCCTATCGCATCCAGACCGCCCTCAGCAGCCGCTTCCAAGCGCGCCTGGGCGATTACGCGCGCGAGCTGTATCTGGGCTCGGCAGTGGCGACGGTGGCGCTCGCGCTGCTGGTGTTCGCCCTGGTGGTCTTCTTCACCGTGCGGCGCGCGCTGGCACCGCTGCAGCGGGCGTCGACGATCGCATCGGGCATCGGGCCGCGCACGCTCGCGGCGCGCCTGGATGTCGGCAACGTGCCATCCGAGGTGAAACCCCTGATCGATGCGTTGAACTCGGCGCTTGCGCGGCTCGAACACGGATTCCAGGTGCAGCAGGAGTTCCTGGCCCGCGCTGCGCACGAACTCAAGACACCGCTGGCGCTGCTGCAGGCGGAGATCGAGCTGGGTGGGCAGAACCGCGACGCCATGTTGCGCGAGACCCGGCTGATGGCCCGCCAGGTCAAGCAGCTGCTGCACCTGGCCGAGGCCAGCGAAGGTCACAATTACCGCTTCGTGCGTCGTTCGTTGTGGGCGTTGGCCGCCGATGGCGTCGAGTATCTCGGCCGGCTTGCCGAACGTCGGGGCGTGACCCTGCAGATCCGCTACGACGGTCCCGAGGCGTGGGCCGACCTGGACGACGGCGCGGCGTTCGTGCTGGTCAAGAATCTGCTCGAGAACGCGGTGAACCATTCGCCTGCCGGCAGCGCCGTGACACTCGACGTATCGCCGCGCGGGCTGGCCGTCACGGATGAAGGCCCCGGCGTGGCGGAGGCGCATCGCGAGCATCTGTTCGCCCGCTTCTGGCGCGCGCCCGGTGCGAGCGACGGGGCCGGGCTGGGACTGGCGATCGTTCAGGAGATCTGCCTGGCGCATGGCTGGACCGTGCACTTCGAACCTGCGCCACGGGGCGGTGCCCGATTCGTGGTCACCATGCCCGCGACTGCGGGCGGGGACGGAATCCGATGACGACGCAGCTGCTCGAACGCCGGATCCTCGCCCTGGCCGCTGGGGTGGTGGCCGATCCGGTGCAGGTCGACGTCTGGTACCGGTCCGATCCGATCGCCGCATTGGGCGGTCGCACCGCACACGCCCTGGTGGCCGCCGGCGCAGGACGGGAGGTTGTCGCGTTTCTGCTCGATGTGCTCGTGCAGGAACGCGCTCGCTGCGATCTCCCGGCAGGTGGTGCATCCCTGGACGATGGGGGTGCGAAGCCAGGCGGGCCGCAGCCCCAGGGATGACCCTGCATGACCGTTCGAGCGGCGCGCGGTCGAGCCCTGCCCTGGATGACATACGAAAAAGGCCGGGAAATCCGGCCTGTTTTCACGATCGCGGCGCGTGCGTACGCCTCACCACTCGACCTCGGCCATCGTGCAGTTCAGGCCCGAACCGATGCCCAGCAGCGCGATGCGGTCGCCCTTCTTCAGACGGCCCAGCTCCTTGAGCTTGCTCAGCACGATCGGCACCGAGGCCGGGCCGATGTTGCCGTGCTCGCCGAAGATCGTGTGGACCTTCTTCGGATCGATGCCGAAGGACTGGATGAAGGCGCCGGTGTGCACCTTGCTGACCTGGTGGATCACGAACTGGTCGAGCTCGTCGACCACCCAGCCCATCGCCTCGCGCGCGGCGACGAAGGTCTTCTGCGCGAGCTTCATGCCTTCCATCAGCAGCATGCGGGTGTCGGTGACCATGCGGTCGAGGTTGCCGCGGCACAGGGTGTTCCACTCGGTCGCCGAGCGCGTCACGCCGCCCTTGTAGCGCGGCGCATCGGGCAGCAGGTCGGCCCGCGCGAGCACCATCGCCGCCGAGCCGCAGCCCAGGGTCAGCGTGGCCAGCTCGTTGCGGAAATCCTCTTCGGTCGTTTCCGGGCGCAGCAGGCGCTGGATGGTCTTCTCGTAGGCGAGGTTCGCGGTCTCGCCGTCGACGACCAGCGCGTAGTCGATCTCGCCCAGTTCGATCATGCGGCTGGCGACATCCATGCCGTTGACGAACGCGAGGCAGGCATTCGCCAGGTCGTAGTTCTGGCAGGTGTCCGGAATGCCGAGGTTGCCGCCGACGATGCTGGCCGTCGAAGGCTCGAGGTAATCGCGGCTCACCGAGGTGTTGACCAGCAGGCCCAGCTTGCCGACATCGATGCCGGCATCGTCCAGCGCCTTGCGGCCGGCCATGGTCGCGGCGTCCGAGGCCTGCACTTCGTCGTCCCACAGGCGACGGGCGTGGATGCCTGCGATGTCCTGGAGCACGTCGGTCTTGATGCCGAGGCGGTCGATGGTCGGCTTCAGCCTTGCATTGATGTCGTCGCTGGTCACGCGGTTCGGCGCATCGACATGGGCGAGGCCGGCGATGGCGACGTTCTTGAAGAGCATGGGCTGGGCGCCGGGTCTGGCAAAGGAGCCGCATAGGGTAACCGCTTCGGCGGGGCGACGCATGACGGGGGGATCACGCAAAACCCGGCGCGCGGCGCGGCGCGACGGGTTTTGCGCCGGTGCCACGGCATGCGCGGCGCCTGCGTGGAACCGGGTCAGGCGTTCGGTCAGCCCGGTTCCGCACCCAGCAGATCCAGTGTCGCCTGCAGCATCGCGCGCACGCCGACCGCCAGTGCGGCTTCGTCGGGCGCGTAGTGCGGCGAGTGGTTGATCGGCATCGTCGCCGGATCCTGGCCTGCGGGCGTGGTACCGACGAAGAAGTACGCGCCGGGCACCACATTGGCGAACTGAGAGAAATCCTCGGCCACGGTGACCAGCGGCATCTCGACGACATGGTCCGCGCCCACGGCGGCCTGCAGCGAGGGCAGCACGCGCCGCGCCAGTTCGGGATCGTTGACCGTGGCCGGCGCGTTGTTGACGACGTCGAGCTTGGCGGTCGCGCCGGCGGCATGCGCGTAATCGGTGGCGATGCGGTCGAAGCGGGCGATGACGTCCTCGCGCACGGCATCGTCATAGGTGCGCAGCGTGCCGACCAGGCGCGCGTCGTCGGGAATGATGTTGAAACGCACGCCGCTCTGGAACTGGCCCGCGGTCAGCACCACCGGCGCATTCACCGTATTGATCTGCCGCGCGAGCATGCTCTGCGTCGCCAGCAGTACCTGTGCGCCGACGGTGATCGGATCGACGCCATCCCACGGCCGCGAACCATGCGTCTGCTTGCCAGTGATCGTCAGCGACCACTCGTCGGCGCTGGCCAGAGATGGCCCGCTGCGGAAGCCGATCTGTCCCGTCTGCAGGCCCGCCCACACGTGCAGGCCGAGGATCGCGTCCGGCTTCGCATCGTCGAACACGCCCGCGTCGAGCATGCGCCTGGCGCCGAACACCTCGCCCGGTTCCGGCGGGCCTTCCTCGGCCGGCTGGAAGATGAAGACCACTTCGCCGGCGAGCTGCTCGCGCATGCCGGCCAGCGCTTCGGCCACGCCCATCAGGATCGCGACGTGCATGTCGTGGCCGCAGGCGTGCATCACGCCGACGTCCTGGCCGCGATAGGTCGCCCGCGCGGTCGAGGCGAACGGCAGGCCGGTCTGTTCGGTCACCGGCAGCGCGTCCATGTCCGCGCGCAGTGCGATGCGCGGACCGGGCCGGCCGCCCTCGAGCACGGCGACGACGCCGGTCAGACCGATGCCGGTACGCGGTTCGAGCCCGAGACCACGCAGGTGGTTCGCGACGACTTCGGCGGTGCGCGTTTCCTGGTTGCCGAGTTCGGGGTGCCGGTGCAGATCGCGGCGCCAGTCGACGAGCTTCTGCGTCAGTGCCGCATCGGGTGCGGCGGCCGCTGCGGGCGTGGTGCAGGCCAGTGCCAGTGCGAGGCAGGCCGGCAGCGAATGGAATCGGATGCGCATGGGAGCGGTCCAGGCGGAGGTCCCGACATCATAGTGTCGGGACCTCCGTCAGATGCCGGTCCGCAGTGCGGCGTGCGCCCTGCGATATCTGACGATTGCCGCGACGCGCGCGACGGCAGGGCCGCCGCGCGCGCCGGTACCGCATTACTGCGCGGCGGACGAGTAGGTGGCGACGATGCCGACGCCCTGGTAACCGCCGGCGCCGCCGACCACGCGGACGAAGTAGCTGTCGTTGATCGGAATCGTCACCTGCACGCTCTGCGTCGTGCCCGGACGCGACGAGGCGAGCGCGGCATTGCTGCCGTCGAGCGCAGGCGAGCGACCCACGCGTGCCAGCAGCTTCGCCTGGCCGCGACCGCCGTAGGTGCGGATCTGCAGATTGCGTGCGCCGGCCGGGACATCGATCCGGTACAGCGCGCCCGCGCCGGCCGCGGCCGAAATGCCGGTCACCGGGACCGCGCGTGCCATGCGGACGGCGGTCGGCTCGTCGCCGCCCGCCGCATTCCCGGCACCGCGGGCGGCGGCCTTGGCCGCGTCGAGAATGCCCACGCCGATCTGGCGCAGCGGAGGCACCGGGAAGTCGCGCGCGGTCTGGGTCAGGATCTCGCGCATCTCCTGCGGCGTCGGTACCGGACGGCCGGCCTGGATCGCCGCGCTGATCACCAGCGCCGCCACACCGGCCACGTGCGGGGCCGCCATCGAGGTGCCGGACTGGCCGACATAGGCCGGCTCGCCCGGGGTGGTGTCGCCGCGGTTGCCCGCCGACCACACGAAGCCGGCGCGCACCGACTGGCCGCTGCTGCCGTCGTTCGGATACACGCCGCCGCCCGGCGCGGACAGGGCGACGTTGGCGCCGAAGTTCGAGTAGTACGCGCGCTGGCCGGTGATGCCGGTCGCGGCGATGTTGATCACGCCCGGGCAGCTGGCCGGGGTGAACGAGGCGGCGTCGCTGTTGTCGTTGCCGGCCGCGGTGACGACGACGGTGCCGCGCTGGCGCGCCGCGGCGATCGCCTGGCCGTAGGCGCTGTCCGCCTCGCAGACGCCGAAGCCGCCCAGGCTCATGTTGATGATCTCGGCCGGATTCCGGTTGTCCGGCACGCCCGGGACACTGCCGCCGGAGGCCCAGACGATGGCGTCGGAAATGTCGGCCGTGGTGCCGCCGCAATGGCCGAGCACGCGCACCGGCAGCACTTTCGCATCCGGCGCGACACCGGCCATGCCGACGCCGTTGCCGGTGATCTGCGCGATCGTGCCGGCGACATGGCTGCCGTGCCAGCTGCTGCCGCTCTGCTGGCCCAGGGGCACGCAGCCGCCGTTGTCGACGAGGAAACGGTCTTCGGTGTTCCAGTCGCCGGTATCCCAGCCGCCGGCCTGGCGGCCATCGGTCGCGCGGCCGGAATTGAGCGCGTCGCTGATGAAGTCGTAGCCGGCGTCGGCCAGGGACGTGTCGAGGTCGGGATGGGCGGTGATGCCGGTATCGAGCACCGCGACCACCACGCCCGCGCCGCGGCCGTACTGCCAGGCGTTGAGGATGTCGATGCCGCCGCGGTTCGCATAGCCCGGATCCGGCGCCAGCGTTTCGAGCGTGCCGTCGGGCGCGCGGAAGTGCCACTGCACCTCGAAGCCGGGATCGTCCGGCGTCGCTGCCGTCGCCGCGGGCACGGTGCGCAGACGTTGCCAGTAGCGGTTGGGTTCGACGTGGGCCACCGCCGGATCGGCGGCGAGCGTGCGCATCAGCGTGTCGAGTTCGCCTTCGGACAGGCGACGGTTCGGACGCACCAGGTCGGCGCCGATCGCCAGGCGTCGCGTCGAGGCGAGCGCAGGCACCGTGGCGCGGTGCGTGGCATTGAACTGCGAGGCAGTGGCCGGCGCGCGCAGGATGCGCTGCAGCGTCGCCGCGCCGGTGGTCGCGCTGCGGCGCTCCGCGGTGCCGGCCTTGTAGGTCACCAGCAGGCCGTCGTAGACGACGCGCGGCGCGCCGGGATCGGCGGTGGACATCACCGACAGCGGGGCGGCCGGCGATGCGGCCAGGGCGGGGGCGAGGGCGGCGCCGAGCGCGGCGGCCAGCAGGCCACGGCGGACGGAACGGGAAGACAGGGACATGGATGCGATTCCTGGAAGAAGGGATGGAGGAGGGGAGGCGCCTGTCGTCACCAGCTGAAGCCGCCGCCGACGCCGACCGAACTTTCGGAGCCGGACATCGAGCCGCCGATCGACACGCTGGCGCGGTTGTCGCGGAACGCGCGCTGGTAGCCGATCGCCAGCGCTTCTTCGCCGCCCTGCTGGCCGATGCCCACGCCGACGCGGTTGGCACCGGACAGGCCTGCGCTGTTGACCGCCATCTGCGACATCGCCGTGCCCATCGCGCCGATCTTGTCGATGCGACGATCGACACGCTGGAAGCGGTCGTCGACGCTGCTGCGGAAGACATCGAAATCGTTGCGGTCGAGCGCGCGTGCGAACACGTCGTCGGTGTAGCTGCGTGCGCTGTCGAGCGTGGCGGTATCCCCGGCCGTGGCATGCGCCTTCGCGTCGGCGAGCGTGCGTGCGTCGCCCGCGTCGGCATACGTGCGGCTGGCGGTGGCGCTGCTCTGCACCTGGCCCACGGTCGCCGCGTCGCTCGCGGCCACGCCGTCGGCGACGTTGGTGACGCGGCGCTGGTTGGCCGCGCTGCCGACCGAGACCGTGTTCGCCGCATCGGCGACCGAGCCCTGACCGATCGCGACCGCGCCATCGGCGCTCGCGACCGCGCCGGCACCGATCGCGGTACCGCCGGTGCCCGCCTGGGCGTTGCTGCCGACTGCGGTGCTGCCGGCGGTCGTAGCGCCGCTGTCGGTGCCGATCGCCAGGCCATCGCCCGTGCCGACCGGCACGTTGCCGCCGCCGCTGCCGATCGCATCGAAGCGGGCGCGGATCGCGTCGAACTGGCTGTCGACGGCGCCGAAGGCATCGCCCACCGAGCCGAAGCTGCTGCCCTGGACCGTGTACGACGGACCGGTGAAGCCGGTCGCCGTCATCGCTGCGCCGCCGCCCAGCGCCTGCGCGAACGAGGCCCCGACGCCGAACACCTGGCCGCCGTTGACCGCGTCCAGGCTGCCGTCCGCGAGCGCGCCGTCGGCGACATTGCGCAGCGTCGTGCCGGCCGCGCCGGCGAACGTCACCGACCCCCTGCTGGCGACGTCGTCGTACTTCACCGCCGCCGCATCGAGCGCGCCGACGTCGCCGCCGACCGTCGCGATCGCGGTGTCGAGCTGGCCCTTGTTGACCGCATCGGTGTCGAGCACGCCGTCGGCCACGTTCACCAGTTGGCGTTCGCTGCCCACGTCGCCGATCGACACGACGTTGTCGCGGTCGGCCACGGAGGCTGCACCGAGCGCGACGCTGTTGATGCCGATCGCGCTGGCGTTGTAGCCGAGTGCGAGGGTGCCCTCTTCCAGCGCGAATGCGCCGCTGCCAAGCGCCGTGGCGCCGGCACCCCAGGCGGCCGAGCTGGCGCCGACGGCGGTCGCATACTCCGCGCTGGCGTAGCTGCCCGCGCCAAGCGCGCTTGCGTCCAGCGCAAGCGCAAGTGCATTCGCGCCGGCGGCGAGGCTGCGCGTTGCATCGGCATGGCTGTCGAAGCCCAGCGCGGTGGCATAGTCCGACAGCGCCCACGAGGCCGCGCCGACGGTCGTGCTGCCGAGGCCGTTGGCCTGGGTCGGTACGCCGGCGTTGCTGGCGCCGATCGCGACGCTCTGCTGGCCGGCCGCCAATGCGCCATCACCGACCGCGATGCCACCATTGCCCGGCGCGCGCGCATCGCTGCCCAGGGCCAGCGCCGCGAAGCCGGTGGCGTTCGCATATGCCCCCATGCTCATTGCGCCGAAGCCGGTCGCCTGCGCGCCATAACCGATCGCAATGGCTTCGATCTCCGATGCAGTCGCCGCGCGGCCCATCGCGATCGCACCGGCGGCTTCGGCATAGGCGGTCGCGCCGACCGCGACGGCATCGGTCGCGGTCGCCCGCGAGGCCCAGCCCAGCGCCGTCGCGGTGGTGCCGGTGGCAGTCGTCGCCGCGCCGAGCGCGATCGCGCCGTAGCCGGTGCTCTGCGCGCCCGGCGCGTCGCCGCCGCCGCTGCCGAAGAAGCTGCCGCCGATGGCGATCGCACCGCCACCCGAGGCGAGCGCGCCGTCGCCCATGGCGATGGCGGTCGAGGCCGCGGCCTGCGCGTTGTGGCCGATGGCGACGGCGTAGCCGCCGGTTGCATTGGCGCGTGCGCCGGCGGCGGTCGCGCGTGCGCCGGTGGCGCTGGCGTCGTCGCTGCCGTCCTGCGCGCCATCGACCGCGAAGTAGTACGCGGCGGCATCCACCGAATAGGCCGCGACCACGCGGTCGTAGGCGGCCGCGTCCACATCGGCGACCGGATCGGTGGCATCTGGCGCGCCCGGATCCGTCGCGTCGTCGGCAGGCGCCGCTTCGGACGCGTCGCTCGCGACGGTCGCGGGCGCCACCTGCGGTGCGCCGGCGGCGTGACCCGACAGGGCCAGCAGCAGGGCCGCCGACAGCAGGCCGGGGCGCAGCGTGCGCCGGCGGCTGGGACGGGAAGAAGGAGTACGGGGCATGGACATCGTCTGGCTTCCGGTTGCGGCGGGATGACGGCGCCGTGACAGGCGCTGGATCCCGATCTAAGCCGCTGCGATGCCCGTCGCTCAATGCACCGGAACTCTCGTCCGACTTACACTCGACTCTCATCTGCAGGCGGGGCACCAGCTCCGGGACACGTCACCCCCATGTCGCATGCGTCGCCACGCGTCGCCCCCGGCCGTCGTCTGGCGGCGTGGCTGCGCCGTGTGCCGATCGCCGACCCGGTCGATCGCCGCAATGCGCCCGCGCTGCAGGTGCTGCTGCTGTTCCTCGGCATCGAGATTCCGCTCAACAAGGGCTATCACCTGCTCAGCGGACACGTCTCGATGACCGGCGCGCGCTTGGCGGTGGATCTGGGCACCGACGTCGCGATCGCCGGCGCGGCGTTCTTCGCGGTCTGGATGATCCGTCGCGGCCGCCTGCGCCAGGGCATCGCCGCGTTCCTGACGATCCTGATGGGCTGCGCGGTCGCGGCGAACCTCGCGTTCGGTCATCAGCTGCAGGCCTTCGATCCGTATCCGATGGTGATGCTGACCACGGCGGCGCTGGTGATCGGGCGGCGCGCGCTGTGGATCGTCTACGCCTGCATCCCGGTCGTGTTCGCGCTCGGCATGGCCAGCCCGTGGGGGCTGGGCCCGGCGCGCAGCGGCAACGCGTTCCAGAACCTGCCGTCGCTGGCCTTCAGCTACCTGATGATCGCCATCGTGCTCGACCGCACCGTGGCCGCGCTGCGCGAAACCCTGTGGAAGGCGCAACGCAGCGCGCAGCAGTTGCGCGAACAGATGATCGAGCGCGAGCGCATGCGCGAACGCATGCTGCACATGCAGAAGATCGAATCGGTGGGCCATCTGGCCAGCGGCGTGTCCCACGATTTCAACAACGTGCTCGGCGCGATCGTCGGCTACACGGCCGAGCGCCATCGGCTGGAAGAACTCGACTTCGATCCCGAGCCCGACGCCCGCCGCATGGGCGAGGCGCTGGAAGGCATCGAACTCGCCGCCCAGCATGGCATCGCGCTCAGCCGCAAGTTGCTGAGCTTCAGCCGCCGCGAACTCGCGGTGCCGGCGCGCTTCGACGCGGCGCAGGCGCTCGCCGATCTGGTGCCGATGCTGCGCCAGCTGTTCGACGGCCGCGTCGATGTCGTGCTCGATGTCCCCGACACGCCGGTGCCGGTGTGCCTGGATCGCAGCCAACTGGATCTGGTGATGCTCAACTTCGCCGCGAACGCGCGCGATGCGATGCCCGGCGGCGGTCGCTTCGGCGTCACGCTGCGCGACACCGGCGACGGCTGGGCGCGCATCGTCGTCGCCGATACCGGCCAGGGCATGCCGCCCGAGGTGATGCGTCAGGCCTTCGAACCGTTCTTCACCACCAAGCCTGCGGGCGAGGGCACGGGCCTGGGGCTGGCGGTGGCGCGGGAGATGGCGCAGGAAGCAGGCGGCACGCTGACCGTCGACAGCACGCCCGGCCGCGGCACGCGCTTCACCCTGCAACTGCCGCGCGTGGCCTGATCGGGCTCAGCCGCCCGGGCGCAGCACGTAGCCTGCGCCGCGCACCGCATCCAGCGGCAGCGCCAGGCCGGTGCGGTCGAGCACCTTGCGCCGCAGCCGGTGCAGCAGCACGTCGAGGCGATGCGGATCGGCGCCGCTTTCGTCGCGCGCGCGTCCGGGCGAGGCGCCGAGCATGGCCTCGCGCGTGACCAACTGGTCGCGCTGCGCCCACAGCGTCTGCAGCACGTGGCGCTCGGAACTGGTCAGCGCCATCGACTGGCCGTTCGGCGCGAACAGGCACCAGCCGTCGGGCTGCAGCTGCCAGCCGTCCTCGACCACCTGCGGCGCGCGCGACAGCCGCCGCGCGAGGCTGAAGATCGTCGCGGCGAGGATGTCGATCTCGACCGGCTTGACCAGATAGGCATCCGCGCCGCCGCTCAGGCCGCGCAGCCGGTCGGGCGGTTCGCCGCGGCCGCTGAGGATCACGATGCCCAGCCCCGGATGCGCGGCCTGCAGCGACTGGGTGACGGTGAAGCCGTCGCTGTCGGGCAGGCCGATGTCGAGCACCACGATGTCGACCGGTGCCTGCGGCAACAGCGCCGCGAGCGCGGCGGCGGTGCGCAGTGGACGCACGTCGAGGCCATGCCGGCGCAGCCCGGGCACCAGCACGCGGTCGCGCAGGACGTCGTCGTCCTCGAGCAGGGCGACGCACAAGGGACGGTCGTTGGCAGGCAGGGGAAGATCGGTCAAGGGAGCGGCCGGGCCATGGTGGCGTAACGGGCCGCACGTCGGGCGATCCTGCCGACAACGCGCGCCCGGGGGTTGTAGCCAAATCGCGCCAATGCCGCAACCGCCGGACGGGTGGCCCTCGACGACGCCGGGCGCGACAATGACGGGCCCGCCCGAAGCGCGGCGCGCGTCCCGAACCCCGAGGTGTCCATGTCCGCTGCATCATCCGCGTCCAAACTCGAACAGCTGCGCGAGCTCTCCGTGGTCGTCGCCGACACCGGCGACGCCGAGGCCATCGCGCGCCTGAAGCCGGTCGACTGCACGACCAACCCGACGCTGGTGCGCAAGGCGCTGGACCTGCCGATCTACGCCGATCTCGTCGAGCGCGAGCTCGAGCGCGCCGCGGATCTCGATGGCGACATCGACACGATCGCGCGCACCGTCGTCGATCGCCTGACGGTCGGTGTCGGCCGCAAGCTCGCCGCGCTGGTGCCGGGCCGCATCTCGACCGAAGTCGATGCCGACCTGTCGTTCGACACCGAGGCGACGATCGCCAAGGCACGGCAGTTCATCGAGATGTACCAGGACGCCGGCGTCTCGCGCGAGCGCGTGCTGATCAAGATCGCCGCGACCTGGGAAGGCATCCGCGCGGCCAGGGAACTGCAGCGCGAGGACATCGACTGCAACCTGACGCTGATCTTCAACCGCACCCAGGCGATCGCCTGCGCGGAAGCGGGCGTGTTCCTGATCTCGCCGTTCGTCGGCCGCATCCTCGACTGGCACGTCGCGCGCGGCGAGGTGCCGGCGACGATCGACGACGATCCGGGCGTGCGCTTCGTGCGCGATGTCTATGCCGAATTCAAGCGTCGCGGCTCGCCGACCGTGGTCATGGGCGCGTCGTTCCGCTCGACCGCGCAGATCGAAGCGCTGGCCGGTTGCGACCGCCTGACGATCTCGCCGGACCTGCTGGACGAGCTCGCTGCCGCGCACGGCGAACTGCCGCGCAAGCTCAAGGCCGGCGACGACGAGGGCGAGATCGCGCCGCCGGTCGACGCCGCGCGCTACGCCGCCGACCTCGCCGCCGATCCGATGGCGACCGAGAAGCTGCAGGGCGGCATCGCCGCGTTCGCCAGGGATCTGGACGCACTGCGGGCGACCATCGCCCAGCGCCTGCAGGCCCGCTGACATGCGCCCGCGTGTGCGGGACGGCGTGCGCATCGCTGCGTGCGGGGCGCTGCTGCCGCTGCTGGTCGCCTGCGCGCTGCCCGCGCGCCAGGCGCCCGCGCCAGGCGCGGCCGTGGTCGTGCCGGAAAGCCGGCCGGGCGTGACGATCGGGTATCTCGACGCGCCCGCGTTCGACAGCCGCGCACTGTTGCCTGCACCGCCCGCACCGGGTTCGGCAGCGCAGGCGCATGATGATGCGCTCGCCGTGCGCAGCCTCGCGCTGCACGGCACCGCGCGCTGGCGTCAGGCCACGGTCGATGCCGATCTGAGCTTCCCGGCGGCCGAACCCCTGTTCGCCTGCGCGCTCGGGGTCGAGATCAGCGCCGCGCGCACGCCGCATCTCGTGCGGCTGCTGCGGCGCAGCCTTGCCGATGCGTCGAATGCCGGCCGCGCGGCGAAAGACCACTGGCAGCGTGGACGTCCGTTCGCGCGCAACGCCGCGCCGGTGTGCACGCCCGAAGACGTGCCGCGGCTGACGCACAGCGCCTCGTATCCGTCGGGCCATACGGCGATCGGCTGGGCGTGGACGCTGGCGCTGGTCGAACTCGCGCCCGAGCGCAGCGATGCGCTGCTGCAGCGCGGCCGCGCGCTCGGCGAGAGCCGGCTGGTCTGCAACGTGCACTGGCACAGCGACATCGTCGAAGGCGAGCGCGTCGGCGCGGCGACCTTCGCACGCCTGCAGGCGTCGCCGGACTTCCGCGCCGACCTCGACGCCGCACGCGACGAGATCGCCGCGCAGCGCGCGGCCGGTGCAACGCCGTCGCATTGCGATACCGAAACCATCGGCCTGCGGCAGTCGCCGATCCCGGCCGCGGACGCACGCGACTGACCGTGTCGAACCGGCCCGCTCCCGGCGTCCCCACCCCCGACCCGCGCCCGCAGCCGCCCGAACCGCCGCTGCCCGGCGACTGCTGCGACAGCGGCTGCGCGGTCTGCGTGCACGACACCTATTCCGAAGAGCTGCAGTACTACCGCGAGCAGCTCAAGGCATGGCACGCGCGGCATCCGGGCGAACGCTGACGGCGCCTGCCGTTGCAGCCGACCGGCGCGGCGTTGGCATGCTCCGCAGCCGATGGTCGAGTACGCACACGGTTCCGCATGCTCGCATCCGATTGACGCCCGCCCGCGAGCGGCGTAACGTCGGCGCCGCCTTGGTTCCATCTCTGTATCAAGATATGGCGATGGATTAAAAGGGAAGCCGGTGCGTCGCGCCCTTCGCGGCAATTCCGGCGCTGCCCCGCAGCGGTAATTGGAAACGACCCCCGTCATCGCACTGGCGCCCGCATGGGCCGGGAAGCGACGGACAGTAGGCCCGCCACGCATGTGGCCCGTCCATGAGCCCGAAGACCTGCCCTGGCCGTCCGCGCATGACCGTGCGGACGTTCGACCTGGACCTCCGCGGGGAGGTGATCGGTGTCGTGCCACGCATCTGGTGGTCGATCCCGCATGTCCGCGCGCAGGCCCGGTTCGCCCGAGGGGGCGAAGGTCGCCTGCACTGTCCGTGGCGCGCATGCGCCGCGGCGCGCGGTCCTTCGTTCCTCAAGCATCCATCGCATTGAGGCGCACTACAGATGACACAGATCGGCAATCTCGGTTTTCCCCGCATCGGCGCACGCCGCGAACTCAAGCGCGCGGTCGAGGCGCACTGGCGCGGCGGCGATGCCGCCACCTTGCAGGCCACTGCGCGCGAACTGCGGCTGCGGCACTGGACCCTGCAACGCGAGGCGGGCGTCGACCTGCCGCCCAGCAACGACTTCTCGCTCTACGACCAGGTGCTCGACGCCGCGTTCTGCGTCGATGCCATTCCCGGGCGCTACCGCGCGCTGGCCGATGCCGATCCGCTGGCCGGCTACTTCGCGCTCGCACGCGGCCATCAGCGCGATGGCATCGACCTGCATGCGCTGGAGATGACCAAGTGGTTCGACACCAACTACCACTACATCGTCCCCGAGCTCCACGCCGACCAGGCCTTCGCGCTGCGCGACGACAAGCCGGTGCGCGAATACCTGGAAGCCAGGGCCGCCGGCATCGAGACGCGACCGGTGCTGATCGGTCCGGTCACCCTGCTGTGGCTGTCGAAGACCACCGACGGCAGCGACCGTTTCGCACTGCTCGACCGCCTGCTGCCGGTGTATGCCGAACTGCTGCGCAAGCTCCATGACGCGGGCGCAGCCTGGGTGCAGATCGACGAGCCGGTTCTGGTGCTCGATCTCGACGACACCACGCGCGAGGCCTACCGTCGCGCCTACGCCGCGTTCGCCGGCAGCGCCCGGCCGAAGCTGCTGCTGGCGACCTACTTCGGCGCACTCGACGACAGCCTCGAACTCGCCGCATCGCTGCCGGTCGACGGCCTGCATGTGGATCTGGTGCGCGGACGCGAGCAGCTCGACGCCGTGCTGCGCGCACTGCCGCCCGGTCGCACGCTGTCGCTGGGTCTGGTCGATGGCCGCAACATCTGGCGCACGCGGCTGGACGACGCACTGGTGCTCGCGCGTTACGCCGTCGAAGCCCGCGGCGCCGATGCGGTGCAGCTCGCGCCTTCGTGCTCGCTGCTGCACGTGCCGGTGGATCTGAAGCAGGAGAAGGCGCTCGATCCCGAGTTGCGCGGCTGGCTCGCGTTCGCGGCGCAGAAGCTCGGCGAACTGCGCCTGCTGGCCGACGCGCTGCACGATGCCGATGCGGCCGGACCCCGCCTGGCCGAGGCGCGCGCCGCGATCGATGCACGTCGCCAGTCCAGGCGCGTGCATCGCGCCGAAGTCGCTGCGCGCCTGCAGGCGGTCCGGCCTGCCGATGCGCAGCGTCTTTCCGGCTTCGCAAAGCGCCGCATCGCGCAGGACGCTTTGCGTCCGCTGCCCGCGTTCCCGACGACGACGATCGGCTCGTTCCCGCAGACGCTCGCGGTGCGCGAAGCGCGCGCCGCCCACAAGTCCGGCACGCTCACGGACGCCGGCTACGACGCCTTCATCGCCGCCGAGACCGCGCGCTGCGTGCGCGAGCAGGAAGCGCTGGGGCTCGACGTGCTGGTGCATGGCGAATTCGAGCGCAACGACATGGTCGAGTACTTCGGCGAGCAACTCGACGGCTTCGCCTTCACCAAGTTCGGCTGGGTGCAGAGCTACGGCTCGCGCTGCGTGAAGCCGCCGCTGATCTGGGGCGATGTCGCGCGGCCCGCGCCGATGACGGTGCGCTGGTCGACCTACGCGCAGTCGCTGACCGACCGGCCGATGAAGGGCATGCTGACCGGCCCGGTGACCATCCTGCAGTGGTCGTTCGTGCGCGACGACCAGCCGCGCGCCGACACCTGCCGGCAGATCGCGCTCGCGCTGCGCGACGAGGTGACCGACCTCGAGGCGGTCGGCATCGGCGTGATCCAGATCGACGAGCCCGCACTGCGCGAAGGCCTGCCGCTGCGCCGCGCCGACTGGGCCGCGTACCTCGATTGGGCGGTCGAGGCCTTCCGCATCAGCGCCTCGGGCGTCGCCGACACGACCCAGATCCACACCCACATGTGCTACTCGGAGTTCAACGACATCATCGAGGCCGTCGCCGCGATGGACGCCGACGTGATCTCGATCGAGACCTCGCGCTCGCGCATGGAACTGCTGGATGCCTTCGTGCGCTTCCGCTATCCCAACGGCATCGGCCCCGGCGTCTACGACATCCACTCGCCGCGCGTGCCGAGCGTCGACGAGATGGTCGGGCTGCTGCGCCGGGCCGCGGCGCTGATCCCGGTCGGGCAGCTGTGGGTCAACCCGGACTGCGGGCTCAAGACCCGCGGCTGGCAGGAGACGCGGGCCGCGCTGGAGGCGATGGTGGCGGCTGCGCGGATCCTGCGTGCGGAGGTCGACGACCTGCCGGCCGGTTGAGGCCGGTCCGGTCGCCGGCGACGCGACACACCGTGTCCGCGTCGTCCGGCGTCCAGGCTGTATGCTTGGCCGCCACCTGCCAACGAACTGCCGTCGTGTCGACCCGCCGTTCGTCCGCCCCCTCCAGTCCGCGGTTGCGTGTCGTCGTCCTCGAGGACGACGACGATCTTCGCGAGGGCATCCTGTTGCCGGGCCTGCGGGATTTCGGTTTCGACGTGATCGGTCTGGGCAGTGCCGGCGCGCTGTACCGGACGATGCTCGAGCAGGCGTTCGATCTGGCGGTGCTGGACATCGGCCTGCCGGACGAAAGCGGATTGAGCGTGATCGAGTATCTGCACAGGCTCTTTCCGCACCTGGGCACGGTCATGCTGACCGCGAACCGGGCGCGCGAGGACGAGGTCCAGGCATTGAGCAGCGGCGCGGACGCGTTCCTGCGCAAGCCGGTGGACATCGAGGTGCTGGCGTTGACGCTGCGCAATCTGGCCAAGCGGCTCGGCAGCGGCCGGGCGCCGCCGTCGGTGCCGATGTCGGAAACCGGGAGATGGCGCGTGGAATCCGATGGCTGGTGCCTGGTTGCGCCCGACGGCCGGGTCGCCGCACTGACCGCATCGGAGCGCAGCGTGATGAAGCGGCTCGATGCCGAGCGCGGCCGGCCGGTGCCCCGCGAAGCGCTGATCGCGGCGCTGGTCGAGGACGTCAGCCAGTTCGATCCGCACCGGCTGGAGATGCTGGTCCACCGCCTGCGCCGCAAGGCGGCCGGCATCGCGGGCGATGGCGGTGCACTGCCGCTGCAGGCGCGCCGCGGCGTCGGTTATCAGCTGGCGATCTGAATCCCGGAGACGGCGGCCGCTTCGGGGACAGCCGCCAGCAGCGGCAGGCGGATGCTGAAGCAGGTGCCCTCGCCCTCCCGGCTCTGCACGCCGATGTGGCCGCCGGCGGCGGCGACCATGTCGCGCACGACCGACAGCCCGAGCCCGGTGCCCTGTCCGACCGGCTTGGTGGTGTAGAACGGCTCGAAGATGTGCGGCAGTACCGAGGCGGGAATGCCGCTGCCGTCGTCGCGCAGCCGGACCAGGACGGCATCCCCGGCCGTGTCGCGGCTGCAGTCGATGGAAAAGCGGCCGCTCGGGCCGAGTGCGTCGCGGGCGTTCGCGGCGATGTTGAGGACCATCAGTTCCAGCTGGTCGCGGTCCATGTGGACCACCAGCGCTTCGTCGCCGGCATGCACGTCGATGCGCACGCCCGCCCTGAACAGCTGGCGCACCATCGGCTGCAGCTCGCGCAAGGCCTCGCCCAGGTCGAACGCCTCCGGCCTGCTGACCGGCGCGCGGCTGAAGTTCAGCAGTTTCCGGCTGATCGCCAGCGCCCGCCGCGACGCCGTCTCGATGCCGCCCATGGCCTCGACCAGCGCGCCGGTACCGCGGTCGGCCAGCTGCTCGCGTCGTTTCGCATAACCGGAGATCACGTTGATGATGTTGTCGAAGTCGTGCGCGACGCCGGAGGCCAGCCGGCCGACCACTTCCATCTTCTGCGCATGGATCAGCCGTTCCTGGGCGCGTTCGCGCTCGGCCATTTCCTGCCGGAGCTGGGCGTTGACCCGTTCCAGTTCGCGCCGGCGCTGCTCGGACTCGGCCAGGGTCTCGCGCAGCGCCGCGATGGTGCGATCGAGCAGCAGGGTGATCAGCAGGTAGGAGCCCATGACCGCCAGCGCCGTCCCGGCGATGCCGACCGGGGAGATCGCTGGATCGTCCGCGGTGCGGACCAGTTCCGAAACCGCGACCGCGATGCACAGCAGGCAGATCAGTCCGAGGGCGCGCCACAGCGAGCGATGCCCCAGGACCAGCCCGACCGTCACCAGCGCGAGCAGGGGGATCGGATCGGCCACCAGTTCGCGCACGCTGATGTACGAATAGCCGATCGTCATGCCGATCAGCAGGGCGGCGACGAACAGGTGGACCGCCACGCGCAGCCGTCCCTGGCGGATCTGCCACAGGCTTGCCCACGATGCCGCGCCGATCAGCGTGGCCCCGGCCAGCGCGAAGCCGGCGCCGGGCGGCAGGGCCCAGTCGAAGAAGCCGATCGCCAGCAGGCACAACAGGGTGTTGAGCAGCGCGACCGTGCCCACCGCGACCAGCAGCAGTTGCAGGAACGGCGCATTGCGCCGGTCGACCGGGTCGGTGACTGGCGCCGTCTCGAGCCAGCGATGGAACGATCGGAACATCGGAAATGGGATCGGAACGACACGGGCGGGGCGTACGCCATCGATAGCGTACGCCCAAACTCACATGATGCGTGAGCTTGCGAAATATTGTTCTTTTTCAACCACTTGTGTGAGTGACATCGGCGCCTCGCCATGCTCATCATCGGGCTTCACGGTGCGCCGACCGGGTGTCCGGACATCGGCGGTTTCCAACAATCCGCAATGCTGGGGGACGTGTGAACAGGATCTATTGCAAGCTCTGGAATCGTGCGCTGGGACAGGTGGTGGTTGCGTCGGAACTGGCGAGCGGGACATCCCGGGCGGCGCGCAGGCGCGCGTTCCCGGTGCTGGCCATGGCCGCCTTCGGCGTGCTGGCGTTCGATGCCGCGGCCCTGGAGGGTGCGGACGTTCCCGCGCCGGCGGTGCAGGCGGACGCCGCGGAGACGGACGCGGCGGAAGCGGAAGAGATCGTGCAGGAGACCGAGGCCGGTGCCATCCCGGCCGCGGTCGATGCCGCGGCCTGGTTCCAGGCCACCGGCAGCGAGACCGGCGAGGACGACATCGGCGCCTGGGCCGAGGGCGCGTACGCGACCGCGGCCGGCGAGGCGAGCAATGCGATCGGCTACGGCACCTCGGCATTCGGCGCCGGCGCGACGGTGCTCGGCGACTACGGCACCGCGGTCGGCTACGGCGCGAGCGCGTTCGGCAGCAACGCCGCCGCGTTCGGCAACGCCGCCGCGGCCGTCGCCGACGGCACGGTCGCGATCGGCGGCAAGGCGGTCGATGCCAACGGCGACCCGCTGTTCCGGCTGGTCGATTTCTTCGGCGAGACGATCGAGTTTCTCGGTGGCGACGCGACGGTTGCCAGCGGCACCGGCGCGACGGCGATCGGCGCCAGCGCCCAGGCGACCGGCGTGCTGGCGACGTCCACCGGCCTGTACGCGCGCGCGCTGGGAGAGCAGAGCACGGCGATGGGGGCGATCTCGCTGGCGGAGGCCGATTACAGCACCGCCTACGGCGTGCAGGCGCGGGCCACCGGGATCGCCTCGATGGCGATCGGCGTGGAGACGCGCGCGACGGCTGCGGAAGCGGTCGCGGTCGGCGGCATGTACTCGATCGGCGGCAGCTACGTGAAGACCGAGGCCAACGGCCAGAGTTCCACCGCGGTGGGCGCCGGCGCGCAGGCCTACGGACTGCGTTCGGTGTCGCTGGGCGCGACCGCCTACTCCTACGGCGACGATTCCATCGCCGTCGGCCGCAATGCGATCACGCACGGCGACTACACGCTTGCGATCGGCTACCTGGCGCGGACCAGCCACGACGGCAACATCGCCATCGGCCGGAACACCGCCGCCAGCGCACAGAACAGCGTGGTGATCGGTGCCAGCGCGCAGACGCATTACCTGGGCCATCAGGCGACCGCGCTCGGTGCCGGCACCTACGTGGGTGGCGTCAGCGGCGGCACGGCGATCGGCCACAACGCGCGCGTGGGCCTGTATGTGGCCCCGGAGAACTGGTGGGAGAGCGGCAGCTTCCTCGGCGTCAACAGCGTGGCGCTGGGCGCCGATTCCTTCGCCGACCGCGACGACGTGGTCTCCATCGGCAACGCCACCACCGGCCAGACCCGCCAGATCACTAACCTCGCCGCGGGCACCGAGGCCACCGACGCGGTCAACCTGGCCCAGCTCGACGCGGTGGCCGGCGAGCTGGGCGAGCTCGGCGCGAACGCGGTGGTCTACGACGGCGCGGACAAGGCGGCGCTGACCCTGGCCGGCGCCGACGGCACGGTGATCGGCAATGTCGCCGCCGGCGAGGTCTCGGCCGACAGCATGGAGGCGGTCAACGGCAGCCAACTGTTCGAGACCAATACCCGGGTGGGCGTGGTCGAGGGCCGGGTCGACGACCTCGACTCGCGCATCGGCGACGTCGCCGGGGTGGCGGCGAACGCGATCGCCTACGACGACGCCGGCAAGGCCACGGCCACGCTCGGCGGCGCGGACGGCACGGTGCTGGACAACGTCGCCGCGGGTGCGGTGGGCACCGACAGCCGGCAGGCGGTCAACGGCGGCCAGCTGCACGCCGGCCTGCAGGCGACCGCCGATGCGCTCGGCGGCGGCGCGGCGGTGACCGCGTTCGGCACGCTGTCGGCCCCGGCCTACGCGATCCAGGGCGGCACCTACTTCAGCGTCGGCGACGCACTGGGGGCGCTGGATGCGCAGATCGGCCGCCTCGACACCCGCATCGACCAGCTCGCCAGCCAGGGCGGCAGCGGCGACGAGGGGGTCAGCGTCGGCGGCGACCAGGCGTCGAGTGTCGGCGAGGGCACCAACGCGGTGGCGATCGGCGCCGGCGCGGCGGCCAACGGCGCCAACGGCGTGGCGGTGGGCGGCGATGCCTATGCGCATGGTCCCGACGACACCGCGATCGGCGGCAATGCCAAGGTCGGTGCCGATGGCAGTACGGCGGTGGGGGCCAACAGCACGATCACCGCGGCGGCGACCAATGCGGTGGCGGTGGGCGAGGGCGCAAGCGTCAGCGCGGCCTCGGGCACGGCGCTGGGCCAGGGCGCGTCGGTGACGGCCGAAGGCGCGGTGGCGCTGGGCCAGGGTTCGGTGGCGGACCGCGCGGACACGGTGTCGGTGGGCAGCGCGGGCAACGAGCGCCAGATCGCGAACGTGGCGGCGGGCACGGCGGACACCGATGCGGCCAACGTGGCCCAGCTCAACGCCGGGGTCGCCGAGGCCAGGGCCTACGCCGACACCACGGCGACGCAGGCGGTGACCACGGCCAACCGCTATACGGACGCGAAGTTCACCGCCTTGAGCGACAGCTTCGATGGCCTGCGCCGCGAGGTCGACGAACGCTTCGAGCGCGTGGACCGCCGCTTCGACCGCATGGCGGCGATGAGCGGCGCCTATGCCGGCATGGCGATGAACACCGCCGGCCTGCCGGGCCGCAACCGGCTCGGCGTCGGCGTGGGCGCGCAGGGCGGCGAGGAGGCCCTCGCGGTCGGCTACCAGCGCGCGATCGGCGAGCGCGCCAGTGTTTCCTTCGGCGGTGCGATCTCCGGCGGCGAGAAGAGCGTGATGGGCGGCGCCGGCTTCAGCTGGTGACGCGCCCCTCTCCGGATTCCCTACGACAATCCAACACGGACAACACCATGAACGCGAACACGACAAAGACCCTGGGCCTGGCGGCCGGCACGCTGCTGGCGATGGCGGTTTCCCAGGCGCTGTCCGCGGCCGGACCCGTCGGCCGCACCCTGGTCGAGGCCCCGGCCGCGGCGGTTGCCCCGCAGCAGGCGCCTACCCGATTGATCGTCAAGTACCGGCAGGCAGGCACGCGCGGCCTGGCGGTGGCCACCGCTGCCGACCGCGCCGGCATCGTACACGCCGGCCGCGCCGGCATTGCCGGCGCGCGCCCGCTGGCCGCGCAGTCCCTGCGGCGGACTTCGACCGGCGGCGAGGTCGTGCAGCTCTCGCGTCGCCTCGGCGATGCCGAACTCGCCCGCCTGGTCGCCGAACTGCGCGCCGATCCGGCCGTCGAGTACGCCGAGCCCGACCAGGTGATGCATCCGGTGGGCATGCTGACCCGCCCGGCGGCGAACGCCGCGCCGGCCGAGGTCGTGCCGGACGATCCGCTCTATGCCGGCTACCAGTGGCATCTGCATGACGCGATCGGCGGCATGGTTGCGCCCGCCGCCTGGGACACCTCGACCGGCGCGGGCACCGTGGTGGCCGTGGTCGACACCGGCATTCTGCCCGCGCACCCCGACCTGCAGGATGGCGACCACCTGCTGCCGGGCTACGACTTCATCAGCAGCAGTTTCTACTCGCGGCGCGCCACCGACGGGCGCGTCCCCGGCGCCCTCGATTACGGCGACTGGCGCGAGGCCACGAACCAGTGCGGCCTGCCCGCCGCGCCCAGTTCCTGGCACGGCAGCCACGTCGCCGGCACCGTGGCCCAGCTCACCGACAATGCGCTGGGCGGGGCCGGGGTTGCCCATGACGCGCAGGTCCTGCCGGTCCGCGTGCTGGGCTACTGCGGCGGCCTGATGTCCGACATCTCCGATGCCGTCGTCTGGGCCTCGGGCGGCAGCGTCGAGGGCGTGCCCGACAACGCCCATCCCGCCGAGGTCATCAATCTCAGCCTCGGCGGAAGCGGTGCCTGCAGCGCGACCATGCAGGGCGCGATCGACACCGCGGTGGCCAATGGCAGCGTGGTCGTGGTCGCCGCCGGCAACAGCGCCGCCAACACCGCCAACTTCACGCCCGCCAACTGCGCCAACGTGGTCACCGTGGGCGCCACGCGCATCACCGGCGGCATCGCCGCCTACTCCAACTACGGCCCGGCGGTCGATCTCTCCGGCCCGGGCGGTGGCGGCAACGAGGACACCGGCAACGACGGCTGGGACGGCTACGTCGTCCAGGCCGGCTACAGCGGGGAGACCGTCCCGAGCGGTGGCGAGTACGTCAACACCGGCAAGGCCGGCACCTCGATGGCGGCGCCGCACGTCGCGGCGACCGTGGCGCTGGTGCAGAGCGCGCTGGCCGAGGCCGGCAGGCCGGTGCTGAGCCCGGCGGACATGGAGACCCTGCTGAAGCAGACCTCGCGCCCGTTCCCGGTCGTGCCGCCGAGCACCCGGCCGATCGGCACCGGCATCGTCGATGCCAGCCTGGCGCTGACCAAGGCGCTGGAGGTGCCGTGCGACCCGGCGGTCGATGACTGCACGCCCGTCGCGCTGCCGCTGGCCAACGGCGTCGCCCGGACCGGCCTGGCGGACGGCGAACTGCGCGAGACGCTGTACGCGTTCGAAGCCCGGGCCGGTGCCACGCTGTCGATCCTGGCCCTGGGCGGCACCGGCAACGTCAGCCTCCACGTCAAGCGCGACAGCGAGCCGACGACGGCCGACTACGACGCACGCTCGGTGCGGACCGGTACCGCCCACACCGTGCGGTTCACCGCGCCGCAGGCGGGCATCTACTACATCAAGCTGACCGGCGGTGCGACGGGCTACCGCGGCGTCAGCCTGACCGCGCGGCAATAGGTCGCCCAGCGCGACACTGGGGTGCCGGACGCATGGGCGGCTTTATCGTCCCATCGTCCGCACACCTCGCGCGGTCGCACACCCGGCGTTGCGGGACCGGCGTTGCGGGACCGGCGCCCTGTGTCCGTGCCAACATGCGGCTCGACGATGACGCCGCCGGCACGCCATGCCCGAAGTCCTGCCTCCGCCCGATGCCGACACCGCCCTGCTCGTGATCGACCTGCAGCCGGACTTCATGCCCGGCGGCGCGCTGGCCTGCCATGACGGCGATGCCGTCGTGCCGGGCATCGCCGCGCTGCTGGCGTCCCGCCGCTATCGCACCGTGGTCGCGACCCAGGACTGGCATCCGCCCGGGCATGCCTCGTTCGCATCCAGCCATCCCGGGCAGGCGCCGTTCTCGACGATCGACCTGCATGGCCGGCCGCAGGTGCTGTGGCCCGACCACTGCGTGCAGGGCACGGCGGGCGCGGTGCTCGACGCGCGCGTGGACTGGACCCCGGCCGAGCTGGTCCTGCGCAAGGGCACCGATCCGGACGTCGATTCCTACAGCGCGTTCCGCGGCAACCACGGTCCCGGCGGCGGCCGGCCCCCGACCGGACTGGCCGGCTGGCTGCGCGAGCGCGGCATCGCCGAGGTGCACGTGTGCGGGCTGGCGCGCGACTACTGCGTGCTGTGGTCGGCGCAGGATGCCGACGCGCCGACGCGGCTGGCGCTGCGGAACATCGGCATCGCGATCGACGGCGACGCGTGAGCGTCGCCGCGGCGCATGGGGGCGACATCGTCTCCATGGCGTCCCTCCCGCAGCGGGGGACCTGCTTCCCTGCTTGATCTTCGGCGACATCGGAAAGCGTCGCCCCCCGGTCGGGGCGTCGTTCCGATCTGCGGCTTCTCAGAACGCCGGGATCACCGCGTCCTTGTACGTGTCCTGGATGAAGGCGCGGACCTGTTCGCTGGTCAATGCCGCGATCAGCTTGCGCACGCGCGGGTCGTCGGCGGCATCCGGCGGGCCGACCAGGAAGTTCACGTACGGCGACTCCTTGCCCTCGATGGCGAGCGCGTCGGTCGCCGGGTCGAGGCCGGCGTCGAGCGCGTAATTGGTATTGATCAGCGCGAGGTCCACCTGGTCGAGCACGCGCGGCAGCATCGCCGCGTCGAGCTCGCGGAACTTCAGGTGCTTCGGATTCGCGGTGATGTCGCGCAGTGTCGCCAGTGCGTCGTCCGGATCCTTCAGCGTGATCACGCCGCTGTGGTGCAGCAGGATCAACGCGCGGCTGTTGTTGCTCGGATCGTTCGGGATCACCACGTCGGCGCCATCCGGCACCGCGTCGAGCGAGGTGTAGCGACGCGAGTACGCGCCGAAGGGCTCGATGTGCACGCCGGCGAGCGTGGTCAGATCGGTGCCACGGTCGCGGTTGTAGGCGTCGAGGTAGGGCTCGGTCTGGAAATAGTTGACGTCGATCTGGCCCTGCACGACCTGGTCGTTGGGCTGCACGTAGTCGTTGAAGATGCGCACCTGCAGGTCGACGCCCTCGTCGGCGAGCAGCGGCTTGACCACCTCGAGGATCTCGGCATGCGGCACCGCGGTCGCGGCGATGGTCAGGCGTTCGCCGTTCGCGCCGGACCCGGAACCACCGCAACCGGCGAGGGCGGACAGCAGCAGGGCGGCAGTGGCGAGGCGGGGCAGCAGGGCCATGTCGGATCCGGTGAGACGAGGGGCCGACCAGTATCGGGGGTCGCGCGCGGGGATCGAGTCCGGGGGTGGAAATCAGTGTGTGGGGAAGCAGCAGACCGCTCTTTCCCCCGCGCGCGGGGCATTGCGCCCTTTACGGGTGGAAGGCCGGGATGGGGGCAAGCCGTCCGGCTGCGGAAAAGCTCTCCGTGCGATCGCTCGGATCCGATGTCAGGAGGCCTGAAGCTTCGCCCCCACCCAACCCTCCCCCGCACGCGGGGGCGGGCTTCAAGCGGGCTCCTACCGCCGCGTGAACCGCGCCACCAGCCGGTCCCCCACCATCTGCAGCACCTGCACCATGACCAGCAGCGCGACCACCGCGACCACGGCGATGTCGGTGCGCGAGCGCTGGTAGCCTTCGCGGTAGGCGAGGTCGCCGAGACCGCCGGAACCGATCGCGCCGCCCATCGCGGTGAAGCCGATCAGCGCGATCGTGGTCACCGTGGCGCCGGCGATCAGGCCGGGCAGCGCTTCGGGCAGCAGCACGCGGGCGACCAGCTGGCGCGTGGTGGCGCCCATCGCCAGCGAGGCCTCGATGATGCCGCGGTCCACCTCGCGCAGCGCCGTCTCCACCAGCCGCGCGTAGAACGGCGCCGCGCCGACGACCAGTGGCAGGATCGCGCCGCGCACGCCCAGCGACGTGCCCACGGCCTTCAGGGTGACGGGGATCAGCACGATCATCAGGATGATGAAGGGCACCGAGCGCAGCAGGTTCACCACCAGCGCCAGCACCCCGTACAGCGCCGGCCGCGCGTGCAGCTGGCGCGGCCCGGTGAGGAACAGCAGCACGCCCAGCGGCAGGCCGATCAGCAGGGTCAGCGGCAGCGAGCCGGCCAGCATCAGCAGGGTTTCGACGGTGGTCTGGCCGATCTCGACCCACTTGCCGGCGTCCAGGTTGGGGAACCAGCGGCTGGCGAGCGTGTTCATCGGCGCAGTTCCTCGATCTCGACGCCGGCGGCGGCGAACGCCGCCTGCGCGGCCTCGACGTCGCCACCGGTCAGCGCCAGCGTCAGCTGGCCGTAGGGCAGGGCCTTGATCCGGTCGATGCGCCCGGCCAGGATCGTGTAGTCGATCCCGGTCTCGCGCGCGACCCGGCCCAGCACCGGCTGCCAGGTGCCGTCGCCGGTGAAGGTCAGCCGCAGCAGGCGTCCTGGGATCGCCGCGTACTGCGCGTGCTGGTCGTTCTCGTCGATCGCCTCGCTCTCGGCGACGAAGCGGCGCGTGGTCGGGTGCTGCGGATGCAGGAACACCTGCCGCACCGGCCCCAGCTCGACCAGGTGCCCGGCATCGAGCACCGCGACCCGGTCGCAGACCCGGCGGATCACGTCCATCTCGTGGGTGATCAGCACGATGGTGAGACCCAGCTCGCGGTTGATGCCGTCGAGCAGCTGCAGCACCGAAGCGGTGGTCTGCGGATCGAGCGCGCTGGTGGCCTCGTCGCACAGCAGGATCTTCGGCTCGGTCGCGAGCGCACGCGCCACGCCGACGCGCTGCTTCTGGCCGCCCGAGAGCTGCGCCGGGTATTTGTCGCGGTGCGCTTCCAGTCCCACGCGCGCCAGCAGTTCCTGCGCACGCGTGCGCGCCTGCGCTTTCGACACGCCGGCCAGGCGCAGCGGAAACGCGACGTTGTCGACCACGGTCTTCGACGACAGCAGGTTGAAGTGCTGGAAGATCATGCCCACGCGCCGGCGCAGGGTCCGCAGGCCGTCGCCATCGAGCGTGTCGAGGCGACGGCCATCGACGGTCAGGCGGCCGCCGCTCGGCGTCTCCAGCCCGTTGATCAGCCGCAGCAGGGTCGATTTGCCCGCGCCCGAGTGGCCGACGATGCCGAACACCTCGCCGGCCTCGATCGTGAGATCGAGCGGATGCAGGGCGACGGTCTCGCGCCCGGCGGCGGAATACGACTTGTGGATGCCTTCGAAACGGATCACGGCGACAGGGTGGGCAGGCGGCCGGGCAGCCTAGCAGGGCGGGCGCGTTGCGGCATGACCCGACATGCGTCTGTCGAAGACCCAGGCATACGGGTGCAGCGTTCCGGAATCCACTGGCGGCGGCGTCGACCGTCCCCGGCGGCGCGGGACGGTATCATCCCCGGCCCGGGTCTCCCACCGATCGCACAGGACTCAAGCACGTGGCCGTACATCAGGAACAGCTGGACAGGATCAAGTCGGGCCAGGGCTTCATCGCCGCCCTCGACCAGAGCGGCGGCAGCACGCCCAAGGCGCTCAAGCTCTACGGCATCGACGAAACCGAGTACGCGGACGACGCGGAGATGTTCGGCCTCGTCCATGCGATGCGCACCCGCATCGTCACCAGCCCCGCCTTCAGCGGCGAGCGCGTGTTCGGCGCCATCCTGTTCGAGCGCACGCTCGACGATGCGTTCGAAGGCCAGGGCGCCGCCGAGTACCTGTGGCAGGTCAAGGGCGTCGTGCCGTTCCTGAAGATCGACAAGGGTCTGGAAGACGAAGCCGACGGCGTGCAGCTGCTCAAGCCGATCCCGGGCCTGTCGGACCTGCTCGCGCGCGCCAGGGCCAAAGGCGTGTTCGGCACCAAGGAACGTTCGGTCATCAAGCAGAACAACGCCGCCGGCATCGCCGCGGTGCTCGACCAGCAGTTCGAACTCGGCCAGCAGGTGCTCGACGCCGGCCTGGTGCCGATCATCGAACCGGAAGTCGACATCAACGCCGCCGACAAGGCCGACATCGAGACCACGCTGAAGCAGGGCCTGCTCGAGCGCCTCGACAAGGTGGCCCCGTCGACCCCGGTGATCCTCAAGCTCACCCTTCCGGAGGTCGACGGCTTCTTCCAGGCACTGGTCGACCACCCGAGCGTGCTGAAGGTCGTCGCGTTGTCGGGCGGCTACGCCCGCGACGACGCGAATGCGCGCCTGGCGAAGAACCCGGGCGTGGTCGCCAGTTTCAGCCGCGCGCTGACCGAAGGCCTGAGCGCGCAGCAGAGCGACGACGACTTCAATGCGTCGCTCGACAAGGCGATCGAGTCGATCTACCGGGCTTCGGTGGCCTGAGAACCCTGTTTACGATCCCGCCGCACGTCGCGTGGCCGCGTTGCGGCCACCCTGCGGGCCGGGCCTGTGGACACGCAAACCCGCGTCATCGCTCGCCCCGCAAAAGCCGGGGCCCTGCTTTGCGGCGGTCCGTGCATTCGCAATCCGTCGCCCCGGCGCAGGCCGGGGCCCAGCGACTTTCGGGGAGCCGCCGGGAGACGGTACAGGCGGACGCTCTCCCCGTCGTCGCACCAGGGACTTCTTTTCCGACGGCGCCAGGTCACTGGAAGTCAGCGGCGCCGGTCCCACCATGCGCGCACCGCCGCGTAGAGGATGCCCAGGCCCAGCCCGAGGCCGATCCATTGCAGCAGCGTGATGTCGCTCATGCCGCGTCGCCGTCATTGGCCGGCAACTGCGCGACCTGTGCCGGGCGGCCGCGGCCATCGAGCGCGATCATCACGAAGCGGCCGCGCGTGCAGACTTCGCGGTCGCCGCTGAGCAGGTCTTCGGCCACCAGTTCCACCTCCACCTGCATCGACGTGCGGCCGACCTCGACCACGCGCGCGATCGTCTCCACCAGCTGGCCCTGCCGGATCGGCAGCTTGAAGTCGACCTGTTCCGAGCGCGCGGTCACCACGGTGCGACGCGCGTAACGCGACGCGGCGATGAAGGCGGCCTTGTCCATCCACGCCAGTGCGGTGCCGCCGAACAGCGTGCCCAGATGGTTGGTGTGGTCGGGGAACACGATCTCGAGCATGCGGGCTTCGGTCGTGGGCGTGTTGTCGAGGGGTAGCGTCATGGAACCTGCGCGGATGGCACGGCCAGAGCGGCCACGCCCGTGGGGCGCGCCAGTCTAAGCGACGCTGGAAACGTCGTCATTCCCGTCTTCGCGGGAATGACCAACAGGGGCAGACCTGCTCCGTCCTGGCCTTCGGCAGCGTCACGGCTTCGGCATCGTGCGACGCGGCGCACTGCGCCGGCGGCATGGCTCACCGGGTTGCGCGGTAGTCCAGCGGCGGCGTGTCGCGTTCCAGCAGCGGGCGATAGTCGAAGTGCTCGCCCCGGCGCCGATCAAGCTCTTCGCGTGCCTGTTTCAGGACGTCGGGTTTTCCAACCAGTTCGATCGCGGCCAGGGCCATCGCACGCGCGGCGGTCCGTGTGCCGGCGTGTCCGAGCGCATGGCCGGATGCGGCAGTGGCCTGCCAGCTGTGCGCCGGCGTGCCGGGCGCCCAGGTCGCGGTGGACAGCCCGGCGGTCGGCACGGTCCAGCTCACGTCGCCGACATCGGTCGATGCGTGGGAAACCCCGTCGATGCCGTAGTCGGCGATGGCGGTGAGGGTTTCGAGCGCCGGGGGCTGCGCCAGCGTCTGCTGGATCGACCGCGCGAAGGACACGGCGTCCGCGTCGGGCGCGGCGACGCCGGATGCGCGCAGGGCGCTGTCGAGCACCCGGCCCAGGGTGTCGTTGGGCAGCAGACTGTAGACCCCGCCGAGGGGTGTGTACGCCACACGGGTGCCGGTGCCCATCGCGGCGCCTTCCGCCGCGTTCTGCACGCGCTCGAACACGCCGCGCACGACATCGGGATCGGGGTGGCGGACGTAGTACCAGACTTCGGCCGAGGCGGGCACCACGTTGGGGGCGCCACCGCCGTCGCTGATGGTGTAGTGGATGCGGGCGTCGACGGGGACATGCTCGCGCATGAGGTTGGCCATGTGGTTCATCGCTTCCACCCCATCGAGCGCGGAGCGCCCGCGCTCGGGCGCGATGGAGGCGTGCGAGGCGAGGCCGGCGAACCGGAAGCGACCGTTGACGTTGGCCATTGAGCCCGACTGCGCAGCGCTGTTGCGGTCGGCCGGATGCCAGTGCAGCACCGCGTCCACGTCGTCGAACAGGCCAGCGCGCACCATGTAGACCTTGCCCGAGCCGCCTTCTTCGGCGGGCGTGCCGTAGACGCGGATCTCACCGGGCCGGCCGCTGTCGTGCAGCCAGCGGGCCACCGCGCGTGCGGCGGCGACGGTGCCGGCACCGAAGAGGTTGTGCCCGCAGGCATGCCCCGGTTGCCCGTGCAGCGGGCTGTGGCCGGGCACTGCGGCCTGGCCCATGCCCGGCAGGGCATCCATCTCCGCCAGCAGCGCGATCACCGGGCCGTGCCCGTTGCCGGCGCGGGCGACGAAGGCGGTCGGCATGCCGGCCACGCCCGGTTCGATGGAAAAGCCGGCCTCGCGCAGTTCGCGCTGGAGCAGCGCCGAGCTGCGCTGCTCCAGATATCCCGGCTCGGCGTTGTGCCACAGGGCATCGGCCACCTCGCCCATGCGCGGAGCGTAGGCGTCGATGGCCGCGAGCACGGAGGCCTGCCCGCCGGCCCGGCTGCCGGGCGCCGCACACAGCAGGCCCGCCAGCAGCGCGGCCTGCAGGGCGCGGACGATCACAGTTCCAGGCGCCATTCGGCGTAGAACAGCCGGCCGCGGCCGTCGTGCACGCCCTCGAAGAACCCGCGATCCTCGTCGGCCAGCGGTGGTGCGCGGTCGAAGAGGTTGTTGGCGCCCACGCGCAGATAGTTGCTGCGGCCGCCCAGGGCCTCGAAGCGCATGCCGACGTGCGCGTTGACCGTGGTCCACGGCGCGATCCGGTAATAGCTGCCGTCATCGTTCCACGGCGCACTGGTGTCGTAGAACGACCCGATCCGGCTGACGAACATGCTCGCGTCCAGCGCGTTGCGGCGCCATTGCACGCCCGCGGTGCCGCGCACGCGCGGCAAGCCGTTGATGCGCAGCGGCGAGGTCGTGGGGGCATCGTCCGCCACTTTTTCTTCGTACGTGTCCGTGTAGGAGCCGGCGAGGCGCAACGTGAAACGGCCCAGCGGGGTGTCCGGCAAGCGGTAATCCAGGCTCACGTCGTAGCCGGAGATCGTGCGCGAGGCGATGTTGATGAAGGTGTCCATCACGTAGAGCACTTCGCCCGCGGCCACGCGCGGGTCGTTCGGGTTGGCGGCATTCCAGGCATCGAACGCCGCCTGGTCGGCAGCCGTCACCGCGGCACGTACGACCGAGGGGTTGGCGCCTTGTCCGCTGCTGCGCAGGCTTGCATCGAGTGCGAGCTGCTGCGACTCGCCGTAGGTGTCGATGACGTCGTGCTGGCGGATGCGGAAGTAGTCCAGGCTGAGCGTCAGGCCTTCGGCGAACGTGGGCTGCAGGACCATGCCGAACGAGTGCAGCTTGGCCTGCTCGGGCCCCAGCTCGGCGTTGCCGCCCCGGATGACCTGCCTGGATTCCTCGCCCAGGTCGGCGGCCGTGCCGGTCACGTCGGCGCGATAGGGATCGGGCGTCCCCGCATTGCGACGGACGATCTCGCCCACGAAGACCTGCGCCAGCGTCGGCGCGCGGAAGCCTTCGTTGTAGGAGCCGCGCAGCATCAACCAGTCCGTTGGGCCCCATGTCAGCCCGATCTTGGGCTTGGTGGCATTGCCGAAGTCGCTGTAGTCCTCGGTGCGGGCCGCAAGCGAGAGCTCCATCCGCTTGAAGCCCGGCCGTGCATTGCGGTCGCTGAAGATCGGCACCGAGAACTCCACGAATGCCGAGCGGATGTTGCGGCTGCCGCTCGAATCGCTGGTCTGGCTCAGGGCGATCACGTCGTCGGCATTGGAGAGTGCGTCGCGGCGGTCGTCGAACGTCTCACGGCGGTATTCCAGGCCGGCTGCCATCTGCAGCGTGCCGCCGGGCAGGTCCAGCAGCGGGCCGGTGGCCTTGACGTCCACCGTGCCCAGCGAGGCCTCGCCTTCGCGCCAGGTGTTCACGCGCACCGCATCGAGCGTGGCCGCGCTGTTCGCGCCGGGGCCGGCGAAGGGATTGAAGGCATCGGGGGTGTCGAGGGCCAGCAGGTCGCGCAGGGCGCTTTCGCGGATCATGTTGCCCGCCTCGTCGCGGGTCTTGCCGGCACCGTAGCTGGCCCCGGCTTCCCAGTTCCACTCGCCGATGCCGCCGCGCAACCCGGCCAGGGCCTGGTAGGCCCGCGAGGCGACGTCGGCCGTGCGCGGCCCCAGTTCCAGCGGGCGATAGTTGTTGATGCGCACGTCCATCGGCGCGATGCCGGGGTTCGCGGTGCCCGGGCCGTAGAAGCGCGTGCCGAACGGGTTGTAGTAGTTGCTGGCCGGCACGTGGATGCCGTTGTCGGCGTTGGCCGAAATCGGCGAGGTGGCGTTCGAGGTCCAGGAGTCGGCGCGGTAGTAGAAGCCCTGCGCATAGGCTTCGATGTCGTTGTCGAACAGGTGGTTCAAGGCGCCGAACGCCTGGTAGCGCGTGGTGTCGGGCAGCAGCACGTACTCGGGGGTGTAGTCGTAGCGCAGGTCGCGCGGCAACGTGCCATTGGCGACCGTCGTGCCGCTGCCGTCGGGGGCGATATGGAATGACGCGCCACTCAGGCCCGGCGCCCTGGCGGTGCTGAAGTTGCCGTCCGCATCGATGCGACCGGTGCTGAAGTTGCCGTAGGGGCCGCTGGTCGAGCGGTTGTCCCAGAGCGTGCTGGTGCTGCCCGCGCGCGCGCGCAGGTCGCCGTTGCGGCTGTACCACTTGTCGCGCGTGGACAGGGCCGAGCGGTCGTAATAGCCCAGAAAGCCCATCGCGTTGGTGCGGCCGTCGTTGAAGTTGCGCCCGCCCAGCACGCTGAGCGTGGTTTCCGCTAGGTCGCCGGTGTCCACCCAGCCATGGCGTGCGTTGACCTCCATGCCTTCGTAATCGCGACGCAGGATGGTGTTGACCACACCGGCCACCGCGTCCGAACCGTACAGCGCGGATGCGCCGTCGCGCAGCACTTCGACACGCTCCACCGCGCCAAGCGGAATCTGGTTGATGTTGGCCGAAAGCCTGGGCACCGCGCCTTCGGAGATCGGGTGCGGGGCCAGTCGACGGCCGTTGAGCAGCACCAGGGTGTTGCCCGAGCCGATGCCGCGCAGGTTGATCGACGCCGCGTCGCCCCGCGCGGCATTGGGGCCGGTCGATGTTTCGGAATTGTCGAAGCCCGACGACTGCGGGAGATAGGCCAGCGCATCGGAGAGCGTGGTGGCGCCGGTCATGTCCAGCTGGTCGCGGGTGAGGCTGGTCACCGGCAAGGCGGTTTCGGTATCGATGCCGCGGATGAAGCTGCCGGTGACGGTGACCGTCGCCAGGTCGCGGGCCTGCGGACCCGCGGGCGGGGGCGATGCAACCGGCGCCTGTTCCGTTTCGGCGACCTGCGCCGTGGCCTGCGCGATCGGCCCGTTCGAGGCCAGCAGGACCGGCTGTCGCGGAACGCCGAGCACGATGCTGCGGTCGTCCTGGCTGACGACTTCGAGTCCCGTGTCCGACAGCAGCCGTGTCACCGCCTCGCGCACGTCCATGCGGCCCCTGAGCGCGTCGGTGCGTACGCCGGCAAGCTGGTCGGCCGGCGCGATCACCTGCACCCGGGCCTGTCGGGCGAAATCGGGCAGCACGCGGTTCGCGTCGCTGGCGGGCAGGTCGAAGTCGCGTTGTTGCGCGGCCACGGCGCTGCTGGCGCCCAGGACGGAGGCGACAAGCGCGATCCGGACGGCGCGGTCTAGTGTCGCGTCCCGCATCAGATGTCGCAGGCTGCGCGCCGCGATCGGCGTGCAGCGCAAGGCGCCTGGCGCAGCCAGTACCGACCGTCCTGGCAAGCCAGGCAACGCGGCGATGCGCGCCGAGGGCACGTGCAGGCCGGCATCTGATGCGGGACGCGACACTAGCGTGCGGATTCGATTCTGCATGGACGTTCGGACTCCCCTGGGTGGTCGTGAGTGGCTCATTGCTGCTGGGTGGACACGGCGGGCGCGAAGCGCGGGGCCGCGTGGAGGTGGATGCCCGTTGCGTCGCGCGACATGCGCAGGCCGAGGCTGGTCGCCACGGCGCGGGCGAACCCCTCCGGATCGTCGGCTGCGTAGAGGCCGGCCACGCGCTGCTGGGCGACCTGCGGCTCGTCGATGAGGATGCGGACTTCGCTGTAGCGTGCGAACTGCGCAGCGGCCTGGGCCAGCGTGTCGCCCTCGAAGGCGAGCATGCCGTGGCTCCAGGCCAGGTGCCTGTCCACCACGTCGGTCCGCAGCGGCTCGATCTCGACCGTGCCGCCGGCCTGGGTCCTGGCCCGGAAGTTCGACGCCACGCGTACCGGCCTGGGGGCGTCGCCCTCGCTGACATCCACCAGGCCTTCGCGGACCAGCACCACGATGTCGTCCTCGCCGCTGCGCTGCACGCTGAAGGCGGTGCCGATCGCGACCACCCGGTTGCGGCCCGCGGTCACCACGAACCTGCGGGTGGGATCCTTGCGCACCTCGAACATGGCCTCGCCGCGCAGTAGCGCGACCTCGCGGCGTTGCGCGTCGAAGTGCAGGCGCACCTCGCTGTCGGCGTTGAGCACCATGCGCGAACCGTCGGGCAGGTCGACGGCGCTGATGCCGTCGGCGCTGCGGTGCGCGGCGGGCCATGCGCCGTGCAGCGCGATCGCCAGCGCGCAGGCCGCCACCGTGGCTGCCAGGCCGGCGCTCCAGCGCAGCAGGCGCCGCCGCCGGCCGGAGGCCGCCGGCGCGGCCGCGGGCACGGCGCGGACACGCGCCAGCGCCACGAACGCCGCGTGCGCCCGCGCATAAGCGCCCAGATGCCGTGGGCTGGCGGCCAGCCAGGCATCCCGTTGCGCGCGTGCCTCCCCGGACAGGGGACCGCGATCCTCGCGCGCCACCCAGTCGGCAGCCTGTTGCTCAACGGACATTCCGGCGTCCATCGATGTCATCGACCTGCTCCATGAAAGAATCGGCACCGGGCGAGTCCCCCCGGCCCATGGCGTCGGTCAGCAGGCGCAATGCCTTGCCGACGTGTTTTTCGACGGTGTTCTCGCTGATGCCCATGCGCGCGGCGATCTCGCGCTGCGTCAGCCCCTCGACCCTGCGCAGCACGAACGCTTCGCGGCACTTGCCCGGCAATGCGGCAAGCAGTGCGTGCAAGCGCCGCAGCTCCTGGTGCGCCGACATGTGGCGCTCGGGCGTGTGCTGGTCCTCCACGCGCAGCCGCTCGATGTCGGCCACGGCCTCGATCTGCACCACCTTCGCCCGGCGCAGCTGCTGCAGCAGGATCGAGCGCGCAGTGGTGAACAGGTAGGCGCGCGGCGCATCGATGTGGTCCACCGCCGCCAGCGAGACCAGTGCCGCGTAGGTGTCCTGCACGATGTCGTCGATCTCGCAGGCCGACAACGCGCCCGGCCCCCGCCCGGCCAGCCATTGCCGCAGCGCCGGCTCGTGGGGCAGCACGTGCCCGGCCAGCCAGGCGATGCGGCTCGGGCAGATGGCGGCCGTCATGGGGCGGGTGCGGTCGCGCCGAGCCGGCGCATCCACGCATGGGCGCCGAAGTCCGCCAACTGCGCCAGCGTGCCTGCATCGGTGTCGTCGCCGACCTCGTAGGTCACGACCGGTGCCCCGTAGGTGCGGAACGCCCAGTTCTTGAACACATGGCTGGTGCTGGCGGCAGGGCCGGGGCGTTCGATGATGCGCCCCGGAAAGCGCCGGTCGAGCTCGGCCAGCCAGTCGTGCATCACCCCGCCCGGCGCGCGCGAGGGATCCTCGGTCACCGTGTAGAAGATGTCGTGCCAGGTCGAGTGGAAGTCCAGCGCGAAGGCCAGTGACCGGTCCTGCAGCTGCTGCGCCAGCGCCGTGGCGACCGCGCGCGTTTCCGGCTGCTCGAACAGGCCCCAATCGCGGTTGAGATCGATCCCGTTGGCGTTGGTGCGCCAGTGTCCGTCCGCCACGCCGTCGGGATTCACCACCGGCACCACCAGGACCCGGAACCGGGCCAGGAACGCGCGGGCGACCGGATCGTCGGCCGCCACGCTGTCCACGAATGCCTGCAGGGCCCGCATGCCGGTGGTTTCGGGCGGATGCTGGCGGCCGAGGATCAGCACCGCTTCGCGGGCCTGCGGATTGCCGAACGCGACCATCTCCAACGTGCGCCCCTGCACCGAGGTGCCGATCGGCAGCACGTCCGCGTGCGTCCGCGCGACCAGCGCGGCCTGCCAGCGGGCAATGGCGTCCAGCCGCACCGGCGGCTGCGCCGAGATGCGGCTGCGCCCCGCCGGCAGCGCCAGCGTGATGGCGGCCTCGCCGGCTTCGGACACCGCCACCGCATCGCCCGCCACGGTCGCCCAGGCGTCCGCGCCGTCGGGCAGCAGCCAGGGCGTATAGCGATGGCGCGTCTGCCCGTACCGCATGTCCAGGGTGATCCGCACCGGCCGCTCGGCCGCGATGCCGAAGGCATACCAGGGGCTGGGATTGATCGGCGAGGTCTCGGGCAGCACCGTGACCCGGTAGTGGCCGGGTGCGGTGCGGCTGACGCCGCTCAGGCGCGCGCCTTCGCCGAGGTTGTCGAAGGTGACGCCATCGTCGGGGAATGGCCACAGGCCGCGTGCCTGCGGCGGGACGCTTGCGCCGTCCGCGCTCCGCGCGAGCACCGGCGGGCCGAACGCCAGCAGCGCCAGCATGACGATTGGAATCCAGCACGCGCGACGCATGTCCTCAGACACCCCGATCCCCTGCACGAATTTCCCGCTCCCGATACAAGACGATGCGCGAGCGGGGCGTTTCCGCCACTCCGCGGCCGGCATGCCGGTGCGGGGCGGGGCGAGGGCCATCCTGGGGCGGGGCCAAACGGCGCGCGGGTGGAGTCGTCGCCTTGCGCGCGGGCGATGCCACCGCAGCCGGCGTCCGGGCTGACGCCCGATCGATGCCGGCGCGTCCCGGCGCGTGCAGCAGCGGTGCGGTCATCCCGCACGGCTGCTACGGGTGCGTCACGGGTGTTGCGAGACCACCTGCGAAATCTGCGCGGGCGTCTGGAAGCCCGGCAGGCGCGCGGCTTCGGTGCCGTCCTTGAACAGCGCCAGCGTCGGCGTCTGGCGCAGGCCGAGATCGCGGAAGAACGCCTCGCCGATCACTTCCAGCTTCACCTTCAGCAGCGCCACGCCGGCGGCATCCTCGCTCGCGGCGAACTTCGCCAGCGACATGTCGAGCATCTTGCAGCCCGGACAATCGTCCTTGTAGTAATCCACCAGCAGGCGCGGATGTGCGGCAAGGGCGGCGGCGTAGTCGTCAGGCGTGGCGGCGTGGAGCGTCTGCATGGGGGATGGTCTCGAACGGTGTCTCGGTGATGGCAAGGATGTGGTCGGTCCAGCGTTGGATCTTGGTGGCGTCGTGTTCGCCATGGGGCATCTGTTCGATCTCCAGCCGCGGATACCGCGTGCCGAAGAACGCGGCCATGCGCCGGGCCGCACCGCAGTAGTGCTCCTCGCCCCACTGCGTCTCGCCCGTGCCGAACACCGCGAGGCGTTCCGGCTTGCCGACCGCGGCGACGAGGTCCTCGATGAAGCGCTTCATCTCCGGCGGCGTGCGCCCGGCGTTGATGCTCCAGCTGCCGAGCACGTAGAGATCGTGTTCGGCGCCATCTGGGCAGGCCTTGGCCAGCGTCTGGATGTCGGCGTCGATCCAGGTGACGGCATGGCCCATCTCCTCGCACCGCGCGTGGATCGCGCGCGCGACATCGCGGGTGTTGCCGCTGAGCGATGTGTGGGCGAGGAGGATGCGCATGGTGTCAGATTCGGCTTTCAATCAATGCGGGCTCAGGTCGCGATAGCGCTCAACGAAAACCCACTCTGGCCCCACTTCCTACTTGAGTTCGATCTTCTCTGCGGTCAAGTAAGGACTGCGTCCTGCAAATCGGATGGATCCGCTAACGGCAACTTTGTCGCCTCGCCTAAGGGAAGAAAGAAATAACTTCTCCTCTAACGGTATGGACGCGCCAAAGAACGTGCGGTCGTCACCGTCGGCGTAAACAATGATGTCTGCGGGTGTCGTTTCATTGGTGAGGCCTTCCATGCTGTGGAGAATTCCTTCCCATGAAACAGTCCTGCCAATCGCAGCTCTATCGAACTGCTCCATCTGGACGAAACGACCGTCTAAAGAATCGCGCCTTGAGGCATACAAACTGTGTGACTTAAAGAAGTCATCTCCAATGTCGGAAGCAGGAGCTACTTGATGCTCTGCAGCTTTGGGTGCGGCATCCTGTGCTACGTCAACGCGACTCTTTTCCTCTACTGCAGGCTGAGAATAGGAGCTATCGATCGCCGGTGCGGCTTCGCGTGAGACCAGCAAAAAACAACTGGCCACTACCGCACTAAGGATCACCCAAGCAACGATTGCTGTACGAAACCAAGCGGGGTACGTGTGCAGAAAATCGATTAGCTTTGAGTAGTCCATGAAGTTCCCCAACAATCACCCAACTTCCACTGCAAGGTATTGAGAAAAGCGCGAAGCATGCATCTTGGGATTTGAACCGCTTCTACAAGTCATCAAACCCGTTATCCGAGTTGGTCTTCTTGTACGACGCATTCCGCATCTCGAAGAAGTCGGTCTTGGTCTCGGTGAAGTTGTCGGCGTAGGCCTTGATCCACGGCATCACGTTGTCGGTGGTGTCGGAATACAGCTTCTCGATGCCGAGCATGCCGGCCATCTTGTTGGCGCGGTACTTCACGTAGCGGACCATCTCGTCGACGTCGATGCCGTCGATGCCGTCGAGCACTTCGGCGGTCCAGCGGGTTTCGAGTTCGATGGCGTGTTCGAACGCGTCGTGCACGTACTGGGTGAGCTGGTCGCCCTGCAGTGTCTGGTTCTCGCCGACGATGGCGCGGATCAGTTCGCTGATGAACTTGCTGTGCGCCAGTTCGTCGCGGTTGATGAAGCTGATGATCTTGCCGGTGCCGGTCATCCGGTTCTGGCGGACCAGGTTGTAGAAGTAGGCGAAGCCGGAATAGAAGTTGATGCCTTCGAGGATCGACGACTGCACCAGGGAGCGGATCAGCGTCTCGGCCGAGCGCTCGCGCATGAAGTCGTTGTACGAGTCCATGATCGGCTGGTTGCGCGCGATGATCGTGGGATGCGTGCGCGCGAGTTCGAACACGCGGTTCTGGTCGGCGAGGCCGGTGATCGAGGCCAGCACGTAGCTGTAGCTCTCGTTGTGGATCACTTCCTGCTGGCCGATGATCGCGGCGTTCGCGTGCGCGGCCGGGTCGGTGATGTATTCGGCGACGTTGTAGATGAAGCGCGTCTGCGGCGAATCCAGCGTGGCCAGCAGGCCGATGATCGAATCGTAGGCGTTCTTCTCGCGCGCCGAGAGCTCGCCGTACTGCTTGGCGTCGCCCTTCATGTCGACCTCGTCCGGAATCCAGAAGTTGGTCGAGAGTTCCTTGTAGGCGCGGTAGAACGACGGATACGGAATGTCGTTCCAGTTGAGGATGCCGCTGGTCTGGCCGTTGATGATGCCGGTGGAGCGGTTGGGGTGGCGCGGCTCGAGGATCTTGATGCGGTCGAGCGGGGTGGAGGTGACGGCCATGTGCGGTTCTCGTGTTCGAAGTCTCGCGCAGCAATGAAGCGCGCGACGGGGAAATTCTCGCGCGGTGGTGGATCGCGCGACGGTGGACGTGACGCTCGCGCACGGGCTGATCGCGCGACGGTGTCGGAGTCACTTTCCGGCTCGTAGACGTTCCGTCAGCCGATGGTGCGCGTCCGGAAAGTGACTCTGACACCTTGCTGTTTTAAAGCGTCGCGCGGTGCGGCATCGCGCGAACGGGGTCGGAGTCGTGTTTTCGGGGATCGACCGCGCGCGTGCTCAACGCGATCGGCCGAAAAACGACTCCGAGCCCTGTCGGGTGCAGCGTTCTCTCAGCTCGAGCACCACTCGCACTCGGCGATATCGATGTCGTTGGAGCGCACGTAGTACGTGGTCTTGATGCCTTCGCGCCATGCGGTCATGTGCAGGTCGAGCAGGGTGCTGGCGCGGATGGTGCTGGGCACGTAGAGGTTGAAGCTGATCGCCTGGTCGACGTGGCGCTGGCGACGGGCGTTCTGGCGCACCGAGGCGAACTGGTCGACCTTGTAGGCGCCCTTCTCGTAGTAGGGCCAGGTCTCGAGCGACAGGCCGGGGGCTGCGACCGGGCGACGGTAGTCCTTCTTCTCTTCGTAATAGAACGCGGAGTAGATCGGGTCGATCGAGGCGGTACTGCCTGCGATCTGCGCGGTGGACATGTTCGGGGCGACCGCCATCAGCCAGCCGTTGCGCATGCCGTTGACGCCGACCTGCGCGGCCAGGTCCAGCCACTGCGGGCTGTTGTAGTCGCGGTCGCTGAAGTACGCGCCGGTGTGCCAGTCGCTGCCGGCGAACACCGGGTAGGCGCCCTTTTCCTTGGCGAGTTCCATGCTGGCCTGCACGGTCAGGAAGTTGATGCGCTCGTACAGCGAATCGCTGAAGTCCTCTGCGGCGGTCTCGTTCCACTGGATGCCCTTCTGCGCCAGCAGATGGTGCCAGCCGAAGGTGCCCAGGCCGATCGCGCGGTACTTCTGGTTGGTGATCGTGGCCTGCGGCACGGGCAGCATGTTGAGGTCGATCACGTTGTCGAGCATGCGCACCTGGATCGGGATCAGGCGCTCGAGCACGTCGGTGATCAGATCGCTCTGGCCGGCCTGCGGCATGACCGCGCGGCCCAGGTTCACCGACGACAGGTTGCAGACGACGAAGTCGCCGGCCTGCTTGGTGGTGACGATCTGATTGCCGGAGATGATCTCCTGCATCATCTTCGTCGGGCTCATGTTCTGCAGGATCTCGGTGCAGAGATTCGACGAGTAGACGCGGCCGACGTGCTTGTTCGGGTTCTTCCGGTTCACTTCGTCGCGGTAGAACATGAAGGGGTTGCCGGTCTCGAGCTGGCTCACCATCACGCGCTTGAAGATGTCGATCGCCTTGACGGTCTTGCGCGAGATGCGCTCGTCGGCCACCACTTCTTCGTACCTGCGGCGGAAGCTGCCGTTCGGATCGCCCTTCTTCTCGTCGAAGAAGTCCTGCAGGTGCCAGCCCTTGATCTTGTGGACCTCGTGCGGGTCGAACAGGTACCAGTCGCCGCGACGCTCGACGGCTTCCATGAAGATGTCGGGGATGCAGATCGAGGTGAACACGTCGTGCGCGCGCAGGCGCTGGTCGCCGTTGTTGAGGCGCAGGTCGAGGAAGTTCTCGATGTCGCGGTGCCAGATGTCGAGATACACCGCGACCGCGCCCTTGCGCTGGCCCAGTTGGTCCACCGACACGGCGGTGTTGTTGAGCTGCTTGATCCACGGCACCACGCCGCCGGAGGAATTGGGCACGCCGCGGATGGCCGAACCCGACGAGCGCACGTAGCCCATGTACGCGCCGACGCCGCCGCCGCCCTTGGAGACGCGGGCGATGTCGGTGTTGGAGTCGTAGATGCCCTGCAGCGAATCGTCGACGGTATCGATGAAGCACGACGACAGCTGGCCGCCGACCTTGCCGGCGTTCTGCAGCGTTGGCGTGGCCACGGTCATGTACAGGTTCGACAGCGCCCAGTAGGCCTCGCCGACGAGCTGCATGCGGCGCTCGCGGCCGCCCTTGGTCTCGTTCTGCATCAGGTACAGGGCGATGGTCAGCCAGCGTTCCTGCGGCAGTTCGAACACGGCGCGCGAGGTGTCGGTGGCGAGATAGCGCGTGGCCAGCAGGTACAGGCCGTTGTAGGCGAACAGCTTGTCGCGCTCGGGCTCGATCATGCGGCCGGCTTCCTGCAGCTCTTCCTTGGAATAGGCGCGCAGGATGTCGTTGGAATAGATGGTGCGGTCGGCCAGCGACTCCTGCAGGCCGACGTAGGAGCCGTACTTCTGCTCGGCGTCGTAGAAACGGTTGCGGCTGGCGCGCTTGTACAGGCGGTGCAGGTACAGGCGGGCGGCGAAGAATTCCCACTCCGGCGCGGTGACATCGACGCGGGCTTCGGCCTCGCGGATCAGATGGTCGACCAGGTCGTCGGCGTTGACCGCCTCCTTGCGCTCGACGAAGCCGAACACGCTGCGCTTGTAGTCGGCGATGTCGAGCTGCGGGAACTCGGCGTGCACGCGGTCGATGCTGCGCTCCAGGCGCGCGCGGTCGTAGGGAATGCGGCGGTTGCCGGCTTCCTTGGTGATCCAGTTGGAAACGCCGGCCTCGGCGTCGAAGACTTCAGCAATCGCGGTGTTCATGGCGGCACTCGGGGGTGGCGGCACGTCGTCGTCGGGCTCGACGGCGGGTGGCGCAACGGAAATGGGGAATGGGGCGGGAGCGGTCACGGTGTCCGGTGTGGCGTCTGCGGCGGCCGGGGTTCCGGTCGCGACGGTCTCGTGGCTGGTCATGCGTCCTCTCTGTGTCCAGTGCATTCGTGCACACGACCGTCCCGCCCACGTCGGGTTCGGCGGCCGGGACGGTCCAAGGGTCGGTGGGCGGCGTCGCAGGGATCGCGATCGGGCGCACAGCGCCATCGCCCCCGTTCCGCAAACCCGCCCCCCACGGGACGTCCGCAGCCGGCACCGCGCGGTGTGCTTCCGCGCGGCTGTCGGCAGGTCTTCGGACTCATGGGTACGAAGGCAGCGCCTTCTCCTCCCCCGCCGCTTCCCGGATCGCTCCAGTGCTATGGCGGGTTCGTTCCCAATTACCGCTGCGGGGCAGTGCCGGAGTGGCGCGAGGCGTCACCGGCTTCCCGTTTTAATCCACAGCCCTTGGGGGGCGCGGAACCGACGGGGCCCAAGATAGTGGGGTGGGTCTGCAGCGTCAACGCTAAATGTAGTGAATAGGCTGGAGAGCGCTTGGGGACCGGCATCGCGGTTCGTCAAGCCCTTCGTGCGGGCTGGCGGATGCAGAACGGGGTGCGCCGGGCAAGGGGGGGATCCGGGTTTTCGGGCGCTTTCCACATCGTGACGTCGTGGTCGAGCGCGGTATGGATCACCTGTGTGCCGGTCGCGGCCAAGGCCGCGGCCTTGGCCGCGGTGCAGGCCAGTCCGGCGACCTGGTGGTCTGCTTTCAACAGATCGCCGGTGACGGCCGGACCGATCCAGCCGGAGGCGCCCGTTACGAATGCGTGCATGGAAATTCGGGGTCGGATGGCGGGCTCGCTGTGCCCCTGGGCGAGGCCTGCACGGCCTCGCGCCTGGAATCGCTCGGTTCTCAGCCCAGCCGCATGGACAGTTCGACGTCCTGCGCGAACGGCACGGACAGGTAGCCGCTGGCGGGCGAGCGCATGTGCGCCAGATAGTCCGGGCTGTCGTCGGCGTTGTCGGCCACGATCAGCGCGCCCGGCCGCAGGCGCGGCTCCAGCAGCGCCAGGATGTCGCCGTAGAGCGCCTTGGCGCCGTCGAGCAACAGCAGGTCGATGGTGTCGGGAAGATCGCTGGCCAGCGTCTGCAGCGCGTCGCCTTCGCGAATCTCCACCAGGTCGGCGAAGCCGCCTTCGGCCAGGTGTTCGCGCGCCCGCGCCACTTTCGAGGGCTCGAACTCGCTGCCGATCAGGCGACCGCCGCCGTTGTCGCGCAGGGCGGCGGCCAGGTGCAGGGTGGAGATGCCGAACGAGGTGCCGAATTCGACGACGTTGCGCGCGCCGGTGCTGCGCGCCAGCAGGTAGAGCAGCGCCCCGGTCTGGCGCGATACGGGAAGCCAGAGATCCTTCAGGCGTCCGTAGAAGTCGAGGTACTCGGTCCTGCTGTGCATCAGGCGCGCGCGCTCTTCGCGCGAGATGCCGGCCAGGGCCGGGCTGGTCGCCGCATCGGCCTGGGCGAACAGGCGATCCAGCAGGGGCGCCAGGGGCGAGGTGGTCAGTGTCGTGGTCATGGTGGTGTCCGGTCTGGAAGTAGGGCGCCCTGATCGAGGGCTGGGGCAAAACGCGATGAATTGATCGCGTTGCACCGAATAATACGACTGAACATTCGCGTTCGATATTCGCATTGGGGTTCGCATTTCCCTGCCCCAGGCGGTCTATCGCAAACCTCTGGTTTCTCCTGGGCTGCGCCCCGGCCGGGCGGGCGTGCGAGGTTCGTCGCAGCCGCAGGGCTCAGGTTTGTGTTCGAGAAGAGATGCCCGCCTTCGCGCTGTGTGCGATGGCGCCGCCGGGCCAGGTCGCCGCGTGCGCGGGTCGCAGCGCTTCTGCCGGCGGCACGATTGAGGTGTCGGCCGGGCCCCTCTAGAATGCGACCAATGCTTCGCATTCAAGGACGCGGCCGATTGGCCAGGCCTTCGCCCTCCTGCCCGCAGCGATCCCCGCGTTCCGGTACCACCATGACCCCCCCAGGCCGCCCGCAGATTTCTTCCCGAAAGCGCCCCCAACAGGCGCGCTCGACCGAGCTGGTCGCCGCGATCCTGCAAGCGGCGGTCAAGGTCCTGGCCGAGGAAGGCGCCACCCGGTTCACCACCGCGCGGGTGGCCGAGAAGGCCGGGGTCAGCGTCGGATCGATCTATCAGTACTTCCCGAACAAGGCGGCGATCCTGTTCCAGCTGCAGGCAGACGAGTGGAGGCAGACGTCCGAGATGCTGCGCAGGATCCTGGAGGATGCCGGCAAGCCGGCGCTCGATCGCCTGCGCGCGCTGGTCCATGCCTTCATCCGTTCCGAGTGCGACGAGGCGCGGATGCGGGTGGCTCTCAACGATGCGGCGCCGCTCTATCGTGACGCCCCCGAGGCGCAGCAGGCGCGCGCGGCTGCGGACCGGACCTTCGAGGCGTTCATGCAGGAACTGCTTCCCGAGGCGTCCGCGGCCACCCGCGCGCTCGCCGGGGACCTGATCACCACGACATTCAGCGTGGCGGGGAAGCGCTTCTCGGAAACGCCGCGGACGCAGGCGCAGATCGAGGCCTATGCCGATGCCATGGCCGACATGTTCTGCGCCTACCTGAAGAGCCTGCGCACGCCGGCCTGAAGGTCGCCCAGAAAGGGGCGCCGCCGGGTCGGTGCCGATCCGCGCACGGGTCGCGGTCATGGCGATGCGCAGGCCTCGCGTGTGATTTGCGGACAGGGCCGGTTGGTCGCGCGGTACGGGGGAGCGGGCGTCGCCTCGATGATGTCCTCGAAGCGTCGCCATGCCGCAGGGTCAGCGCCGAGCTGGAAGCCGGTCGCGTAGAGGGCCCGCATTTCCTCGGGGACGAATGCGAACGGGTCGAGCGCCTCCGGCGTGCTGTCGGGTATGGCGAGCAGGCGCACGTCCGCGCCGGCCTCGCGGCTGCGGTAGGCGACCGTGGTGACCGTGGCGTAGAGGAAATGCCTCACCATCTGGGTCACGCCGCGGCGCATCAGGGGCAGGGTGCGCGCGCGTTCGCTCTCGGTCACCGCCTCGGCGCTGACGTGGCCGTTGGCGATGATCCAGACGGTGGTCGGCTGGCCGCAGTCGTCGCGCAGCATCGATCGCTCGAACAGCAGCGGGGCCTTGGTGGCGCCGTCGGCATGAAAGGTGGCGCGGCCGTCGTCGCGCTGCACCAGCACCGGCTCGATGAGCCCGGGCGCGGCGGAGGACGCCAGCAGGATCGCGATGTAGCGTGCCTGCCTGTCGGGGTGGCCGCTCGCGGCGATCGCGCCCAGGTCCCATTGCACCGAGCGCCCGTAGGTCAGGTCGGTCGTGGCGACGTAGAGCCGGCGTCCCTTGCGATGCGCGTCCGCCACCTCGTCGAGCACCGCGTCGTCGATGAGCGTCTCCAGCAGTTGCTGCAGGGGCGTGAGGCGGTACAGCCCCGCGCCGAACAGCGGGGCGAGGACATTGTTCCGCTTGAGCACGTCGTGGGAGTGCGTGCGCGTGTACACGTGCCGGAGCAGATCCTCGCCCGATCCCAGGAAGGCGAAGGTCGCCTGCAGCGCGCCGGTCGATACGCCGGTGACCACGTCGAACTCGGGCCGCGTTCCGGACGCGCCCCAGCCGGAGAGGGCGCCGCCGCCGAAGGCGCCGTCGGCGCCGCCGCCGGACAGCAGCAGCACGTTGCGCTGCGCGTCCCGGTCGATCGGACAGGCTGGGAGCGTTGACTCTGCGGCCGGGGGATCCAGGACCACGTGGATGCGGGGGCCGACGCACCCCGCGAGCAGGAGCAGCAGCGGGAGCAGGAGCCCGCGCGCCATGGCTGCGTGGGTCCGGGCACGCGTGCCCGCCGCGCCACACCGCCACGCAGGCGCATGCGCGCGCCGGTCCGCGGCCCGGCTGGCGCGCGCGCGATTCATTCCGCGTCGCCCGCCGTGCCGGCCGCGCGCCGGCCGCGGAGCCATCCATGCACCGCGGCCATGCCGACCGAACCGGCGCCGGATCTGCGCGAAAGCCCGATCACGGTCACCAGGAAACACGGCAGGAAGGTGACCGTGACCAGGGTCGACATGAGCACGCCCGACAGCATGACCGTGCCCAGGCCGCGGTACAGCTCGGTCCCGGCGCCGGGAATGACGATCAGCGGCAGCAGCCCGATGACGGTGGACAGGCTCGAGATCAGGATCGGGCGGATGCGGGTGCGGATGGCGCCGCGCACCGCATCGATGGCCGCGGCGCCGTCCCCGAGCGCGCGGTAGGTCTCCATCACGATGAGGATCGGGTTGTTGACGACCGCGCTGAGCAGCACCAGGAAGCCCAGCAGCGTGATCATGTCGAACGGCTGCTCGACGCCGCCCAGCCCGAGCAGCGCCAGCACGGCGCCGGCGCCGTTGAGCATCGCCAGGCCGAAGATGCCGCCGGCCGCGCCCAGCGGAATGGTGGCCATCACGATCAACGGCCGCCCCCAGCGGCCGAAGATGGCCACGAGCACCAGGTAGCACAGCAGCAGGGAGAAAGCGAAGTTGCCGGCCAGCGAGGCGCGCGTCGCGTCGAGCTGGTCGCTCGCGCCCGAGATGTCGAGGGTGATGCCGTCGGGGATCTCGCCCGCGGCCGCCATCGCCTCCATGAGCTGTGCGCGGACCAGGGCCACGCCGGACTCGAGGGCCACCGAGCGCGGCGGCACGATGCCGATCGTCACCGTGCGGCGGCCGTCCACCCGCCGGATGCTGTCGGTGTCGGTGGACTCCCGGAAGTCGGCCAGCGCGGACACCGGCAGGATCGCGCCCGATGGCGTGGCGATGGGCTGGTCGGCGAGGCGCGCCAGCCGCTGCTCGCCGGCCACGTTGCTGAAGAGATAGATGTCGACCCGGCGTCCGTCGAGGATCATCTCCGACGCATAGGCGCCGTCGCTCAGGGCGGCGACGGCATAGCCGAAGCGACCGGCATCCAGGCCGACCTCGGCGATGCGCTCGCGTCGCGGCAGCAGCTCGATCAGCGGTTGGTCCAGGCTCAGCGATCCGGGCTGCGAGCTGATCTGGGCATCGTCGAAGAGGGTGTCGGCGCGGGCATAGGCGAGCGCCGCGACGCGATAGACCTCGGCGAGGTCGTTGCCGGAGATCTCCAGGTTGATGCTGCGGGTGCCGCCGTCGTCGCTGGAGATGATGGAGCCGCGCGCGGTCGAGGCGCGCATGCCCGGCACCGCCTCGAACCGGGATTCCAGCGCCCGCCGCAGGGCGTCCAGGTCGGAGGCGCGGGCAGGATCGGTGACGAAGGTGATGGCCTCCGGCGCGACGAACATCGCGAACATCGCCATGCGCGGGAACCGCGCGGCGTCTTCCCCGCGCGCCGCCGTCGCCTCGCCGACATGGGGACGCAGGTCGCGGATCAGGTCGTCGGCAATCCGGTGCATCTCGGTCAGGCTGTAGCCCGGCGGCGCCACCATCTCCGCGAAGATCCGCGTTTCCTCGCCTTCGGGCAGGTACTCGGCCGGCGGGGTGAGCACGACCACGCCGACCACCGACACCAGCACCGTCGCGGCGATCACGGCCACGCGCCTGCGCGGGGTGAGGACCCACCAGACCAGCGCCTGCGTGAGCCGCTCGAAATGGCCGTCGCCGACCGCCGGCTGGACGGCGCCGGAGCCGCCCTGGTGCGCGGTCAGGGCGGGCACCACGGTGATCGCGACGATCAGCGAGGCGACGATCGCGGCGACGATGGCGATCGCGATATCGGAGAACAGCTGGCCGGCTTCCTCCTCGATGAAGAAGATGGGCAGGAACACGATGACGGTGGTCATCGTGCAGGCCAGGACCGCCGGCCAGACGCTGCACACGCCCTCCACCGCCGCCGCGAACCGCGCCAGGCCGCGGCGCCGCGCCTGGTCGATGCTTTCCAGCACCACCACGGCGTTGTCGACCGACATGCCCAGGGCGAAGGCCACGCCGGCCAGCGAGATCACGTTGAGGGTCCGCCCGGTCAGCAGCAGCCCGGCGAAGGCGGCGAGGGTGCAGATGGGGATGGCGACCACGGCGATCGCCGTGGTGCGCAGCGAGCGGACGAAGGCATGGATGACCAGCGATGCCAGCAGCGCGCCCAGCACGAGGGCGCGCCAGACGCTGGCGACCGACGCCTCGACGTAGCGCGCATCCTCGCTGAACAGGGTGATGTCCAGGCCCTCGGGGGCGAGCACCTGCTCGCGGATGGCGTCGATCTCCGGCAGCACGGTGTACTTGGTCTGGATGACGTTGGCGCCGGCCTCGCGGCGCAGCGCCAGGATCAGTGCCGGCTCGCCGTCGTGGAAGGCGATTTCCCGGCGCTCGTGGTGGCTCAGGCGGACCTCGCCGACGTCGGCCAGGCGGGTGATGACCCCGGAACGCTCCGCGATCACCAGCGCGCCGATGCTCTCGACATCGGTGAAGCGCCCCATCGTCCTGACCAGGATGCGCTGCCGGCCCCGGTCCAGATCGCCGCCGGAGGTGTCGATGTTGTCGGCGCGCAGGGCCGAGCGGACGTCCACCATGTCCAGCCCCCGCTGCGCGAGGCGCTGCGGATCGAGTTCGATGCGCACCTGGCGCTCGGCGCCGCCGTTGACCTCGACCTGGGACACGCCCGGCAGGCGTTCCAGGCGCGGACGCACCTGGTCCTCCAGGAAATCGCGGATCATCGCCAGGTCCAGGTCCAGGCCGCTGCCGGCGCGCGGACCGATCGCGAAGTACATGAACGGCTCCTGCGATGCCGACTCGGTCGTCAGCGCGGGCGGATCGACGTTTTCCGGGTAGCCCGAGACCTGGTTGAGGGCGTTGCTCGTGCGCAGCAGGGCTTCGTTGATATCGGTCCCGAACGGGAATTCGAGCTGGATCGAGGCCAGGCCGGACGACGCCACCGAGACGATGCGCCTCAGGCCCGGCAGGGTTCGCAGGTACTGCTCCTGTTCGACCAGGATCTCCTGCTCGACGTCCTGCGGGGTGGCGCCCGGCCAGCGCGTTTCCACCATGACCGTGCGCGTGTCCACGTCGGGGATCATCTGCACCGGAACGCGCAGGGCCGCCGCCAGGCCGAGTACGCAGACGATGACGGTCGCGACCGCGATCAGGTTGCCCTGTTCGAGAATGCGCCCGAAGTTCATGGCGCCGCGCGCTCGATGAGGACGCGCTGGCCTTCCCGCAGCGCGTCGTTGCCGCGCACCACGACCCGTTCGCCCTCGCCCAGCCCACCGCCGATCACCGCGCGGTCGCCCTGCTGGTATGCGACCTGGACGCTGCGTCGATGCACGCTCGCCGCCGTGTCCTTGTCCGTGTCCGTATCCGCATCCCCGACGACGAACACGCTGTAGCCCCCGTCCACCTGCCTCAGCAGCGCGTCCCGGCCGATGACGACGGCCGCGGTCGGCGGCGGCAGGCGGATCGTCGCCCGGGCCGACATGCCCGGCAGCAGACGGCCTGCGGGATCGTCCACCAGCAGCCTGAGCAGGAAGGTGCGCGCGCCGGGGTCGGTCACCGGCACCCGCGCCCCGACCCTGGCCTGCATCGCGGTCCCGCCCAGCGCCTCGGCATGCACCTGGACGCCCACGTCGCCGGCGAACTGCGCAAAGCGTTCCTGCGGCGCCTGCACGTCGAGGCGGACGCGATCGGTCGCCACCAGCGTCAACGCCGGCGTGCCGCGCTGCACCCAGGCGCCCGCCTCGCTCAGGCGCTGCGAGACGACGCCGGCGAACGGCGCGGGCAGGCGATGGCGCTCGACCACCTCACGCTGTTCCTCCACGCTGGCCCGGGCCGAGCGTTCCGCGGCCTGGGCGATGGCCAGTTCCGATTCCCGGGTCTCGACCTGGGAGGCCGACACATAGCGGTCGATCCCCAGGCGCCTGGCGAGGGACAGGAGGCGCTGCGCTTCCTCCCGCGCCGCCGTGGCCTGGGCCAGACCGGCGCGCGCGCCTGACAGGGGCTGCCGGGCCATGGTGTCGTCCAGTTCCAGGAGAACCTGCCCGGCGCGTACACGATCCCCGGCATCCACCAGGACACGATGAACGAGCCCGTCGGTCCTCGGGGAAAGCTGCACTTCGCGCTCCGCGGTCAGGGTGCCCGGCAGCGAGACTTCCTGGCCGATGTCGGCCTTGCGCGCGGCCTCCACCACGATGCGCGCGGGCGCCGGATCCTCCGGCTGTGGGTCGGCCGGGGCCGTGCAGCCGGCGAGCAGGGCGACGCCGAGCAGGAGGCAGGCCGCGCCGGCCGCGGCCGCGCGATGCCGATACAGGGGGAACAGATGGTTCGTCATGGGCGAGGGGGCTCTGGAGAACTCAACAGCAGGTCCCACTGCTTCGCCGTGCGATGCGATAGACCGTTGCGGGCGGGAGGTTGCGGACCGTGAAGCCGATGCGCTCGGCCACCAGGTCGAGCCGGGCGAGTACGCAGGCCGGAACCGGGCATCCGAATCCGTAGGTGAACTGGTAGAACGCCCCGCCGTCCTTCAGGCAGGGGAACACCCACGACAGCAGCGCCGTCGTCCTGCGTGCGCCCAGCGACAACAGCGGCACGCCGCTGATCACCGCCCCGAACGCCTGGTGGGCGAAGAGGCCTTCCACCGGTGCCTGCGTCGCGTCCATGCGCAGGATGCGCGAGGCTGGGAAGCGACTGTGGAGGTGGCCGATGAAATCTTCGCCACGCTCGACCAGGGTCAGGTCCCGCTCCTGGACGCCGCGTTCCAGCAGCGCCTGGGTGAAGGCGCCGGTGCCCGGGCCCAGTTCGAGCACCGGGCCGCACGCCGGTCCGATATCGCGCGTCATCAGCGATGCGAGCCGCTTCCCCGACGGCGCGATCGCGCCGACGCGCAGCGGACTGTCCAGCCAGGCGCGAAGGAAGCGCAGATGGTGCGAGGATGCCGTTCTCATGTCGGCCCGGATGGCGCGGTCTATCGCGGTGGTCCCAACTCTATTGAGGCGCCCATCCAGCAGGTATCAAGCGGATCTCAAGGCGCCATCAAACGGTCGATGCGCAGGCGCCGCACGCCCGCCGGCCATGGCGTATGCGATGGATGCGTTCGATGTGCGCGGGAATGCGGAAACGGCCCGCAGGCGACAGACCTGTTGCGCTGGCGAGCGCGCCGCCGGGTCGATACATCGACCGGGCATCAAGCCGGTATCAAGATTCCATCAAACCGGCCGCGCCGGCCTCCCGCCTGCGCATCCGCCGGGATAGGATCGCCATGCGCATGGGTCCGGGCGCATGCCGGATCGCCATTCGCCGTGTCGTCGCCAGAGCCATTGCGGGTGCTCCCGTGGCCTGCCTTCCCCTCCCTGCGCTCCTGCGCGAGTCCCTCTCCATGGTTGGCAGCATCGTGGCCCAGGAAACCGAAATCGCCGCCGGCTCGATCGAACGGCGTATCCGCCGCGCCGCGCTCGGGGTGGTGGTGGTGACGCTGCTGGCCGCTGCGGTGTGCTTGCTCATCGCCAACGATCGGCTCGAACGGGCGCTTCTCGGCCGGGACATCCAGGCCGAGCGCGATTTCATGATGCGCCTGGTGGATCCGCAGGCGGCCTTCGTCTGGGAAACGGCGACGGTCCACGGCGTCTGGGTACCGGATGCCCTGCAGGACAGCACGCCGATCCCGGCGCTGTTCCGCGACCGGCCCTTCCCGTTCACCGGCGAGGCCGAAGTGGACGGCACCCCGTTCGTGTTCGACAGTTCGCCGGTCGAAGGCGGGCGGCTGTACCTGGCGAAGGACGTCGGCCTGTACGAACGGCAGGACCTGGCATTCAAGCAGATCCTGCTGGTGATGAGCCTGGCCGTGGCCGCACTGGCGATGTTGCTGGCCTACGTCGCGAGTCGTCGCCTGGTGGCCCCGCTGGTACGGCTGGCGCGGGAGATCGAGGACATCGAGCCGGCATCGAGCATGGCGCGCCTGTCCGAAGCGGGCACCGACCTGGAACTGCAGGTGGTGGTGCGATCGTTCAACCGCCTGCTCGAAGAAGTGGAGTCCTACGTGAGACGGGAAAAGACCCTGCTCGGGATGGCGAGCCACGAGCTGCGGACGCCCGTTTCGATCGTGGCCGGCGCCCTGGACGGCATCGAGGCGCGGGCAATGATCTCGCCGGTCGATGCCAAGGCCATGCGGCGCATCCGTCGCGCCATCGACGAGATGGACGCCAGTGTCGATGCCATCCTGAAGCTGACCCGGTACGGCGACCTCGGCACGCAACCGGTCGCGCTGTTGCCGGTGATCCGGGAAACGCTGGACGACCTGGGGACCATGCACGCCGTCCACGCGCGGGTGCAGGTCCACGAAGCGGCGGCGCCGGTCGTGACCGCCGATCCCGTGCTGGTGAAGATGTTGATCCGCAACCTGCTGCACAACGCCCTGCGGCACACCTCCGGGGCCGTGCATGTGAGCGTGGCGGCCGGGAACGTCGAAATCAGCGACGAAGGCCCGGGGCTTCCGCAGCGTTCCCGCGCCCTGCTCGCCGGGGCGCCGCCCGCCCCGGAGCAGGCAGCGACCGGCCTGGGACTGTTCATCGCGACCCTGGTCTGCGAGCGCCTGCAGTGGCGGCTGGAACAGGACGCGACCGCTCCGGGCGGCACCAGGCTGCGCCTGGGTTTCGCGGCTGCCTCCCACGCGGCTGGAGAGGAGAGTCCCCGCCATGATTGACAGGACCCGTGTGCTGATCGTGGAGGACAACCCCGAACTGGCGGAGAACCTGTTCGAATTCCTGGGCGAGGTGGAGTACGAGCTCGATCATGCGCAGGGCGGGATGGCCGCGCTGCACTTTCTCGACACCCAGGCCTATGACGTCATCGTGCTCGACGTCATGCTGGCCGGCATCTCGGGTTTCGACATCTGCCGCCGGCTTCGCAGCGACATGAAGAACCGGACGCCGGTCATCTTCATGACGGCGCGGGGATCGATCGAGGACAAGGAGGAAGGCTATGCGGTGGGTGGCGACGACTACCTGGTGAAGCCGTTCCCCTTGCGCGAGCTGGCCCTGCGCATCAACGCCCTGAGCCGGCGCAGGCGCAACGGCGACACGGTGCTCAAGGCGGGCCCGCTGAGCTTCAGTCCGGGCACGCTGGAAGTACGCCTGCAGGGGCAGGCGAAGATCGAGTTGTCCGGACTGGCCGCGCACCTGTTCGAGGCGCTGGTCCGGGGCTATCCGGAATTCGTCTCGTACGCGTCGCTCAGCGCGAAGCTGTGGCCCGAGCGCGGCGTCGATACGAATACGCTCAGGACCCACGTCTATCTGCTCAGGAGGCAGCTCCAGGAGGCCTACGGCATGTCCCTGATCAGGACGCTGCATGGCCGCGGCTACCTGCTGACGCCTCCGGGCGAGCGCGGTGATTGAGTGCGTCGCGATGATCCACTCGTCAAGCCGTTACTTCTGTCGAGGAACATCATGCCGCCGTGGTGAAGTCCGTCCTGGCCGACGAACGCGCCATCGGCGGTGAAGCCGGGATCGTGAACAGGGTCCCTCAGGCCACTTGCCGCCCTGGAGAGGCCCCGCGCGCCGCCGATGCCTGGATCGCAACCCGCCACTCGGCCCAGTCCGGGACGAAGTCGGGCAGCGGCTGTTCATGGTCGAGATGGCGGCGCAGGTCGGTGGTGGCGTGCTGCGGGGCGAGGACGCGCAGCAGGGCGAAGCCGAAGTCGCGCAGCACATGGTCGCGGCGCAGCAGCAGCCAGGTGGTGCAGGGTGGCAGCAGGTCCGGGGCGACCGGCGGCGCGACGAGGTCGGGGTCGTCGTCGAGCGCCATCTCGGCGAGGATGCCCACCCCGAGCCCGGCGCGGACGTAGGTGCGGATCAGATCGCCATCGCGTGCGGTCACGCCGACCTGGGCGGTCTGCCCGGCCGCGGCGAACGCGCGCTGCAGCGAGGAACTGGCGGCACGGCTGGACGCGTAGCTGACCAGCGGCAGGCCGGCGAGGCGGTCGAGGGTCAGCGGTGCGCCCGGCGTCGCCAGCGGGTGGTGCCGGGGTACCAGCACGCGGCGCCGCCAACGGTACAGCGGGATCGCGATGACGTCCGGGGGCGGCGCGCCGGTGCCGCTGAGGATGGCGAGGTCCGCCTGGCCTTCGGCCAGCAGCCGCAGCGAATCGTCGTCGGCGCCGGGTGCCACGTGCACCGCGACCTCGGGCCAGGCGCGCTTGAGCGCCTGCAGGGCCAGCGGCAGCGCGTGCCGGGCCTGGGTGTGGGTGGTGGCGATGCGCAGCACGCCGTGATGCTCGCGGCGCAGGTTGTCCGACAGCGCCTGGATGTTGGCCGCCTCGGCCAGCAGCCGGCGCGCATGCGCCAGCACCTGGGTGCCGGCTTCGGTCAGGCCGGTCAGCGCGCGCGCGCGGCGCACGAACAGCGCCATGCCCAGCGCGGTTTCCAGCTGCGCCAGCTGCTTGGACACGCCCGACTGGGTGGCGTGCAGCCGTTGCGCGGCGAGGGTCACGTTGTGGCCGCAGTCGACGATCGCGATGAAGCTGCGCAGCTGGGTCAGGGTCATGCCGGCGGACCGGCGACGAAGGGCGGGGCGGGGCGCGTGTGCATAGCTCCGATCCTCGCCCGGATGCAGCGGCGACATGTTCCATGCGGGACCACACTGTGTGGACTCGTATGGGACGACGTTTTCAGGCGGCTGGGCGGAGGTTTCTGCGACGGCATGAGGGCTTGTCGCGCTGCGCCGGACGCCGATAGGCGACGGCTTCCGCGCCTTCCCCCGCGTGCGGGGCATTGCGCCCTTCATGGGTGGAAGGTTGGGATGGGAGCAAGCTGTGCGTGTCCACAGCACTGCATCGGGCGGGATTCCATCTTTGAATCCGCGTGCGGCAGACGTCGTCGCAATCGGATCGTTCGCCCCCACCCAACCCTCCCCCGCGAGGCGGGGGAGGGCTCAGGAGTGGTGACCGGCCGCAGCAGTTCACGCGTCCTGCGCATGGCGGATGCGCGTTCAGCGCCGCGGCGGCGCCGGCGCCAGCTGGTCGGCGAAGAACAGCGCATTGACCAGCATGCGTTCGGTGCCGAGCCAGTACTTGCGATGCGCCGGATCGTCGGCGAACAGCACCACGTTGCCGCTGCCCACGCGCGCGACCTGTGCCCAGACGGTGCCGGCCAGCGCGGCGCGCAGATCGGCACCGAGATAGCCGTTGACCAGCGGGGCGTCGTCGATGCGCACGACGTTGGCGAAGGCATCGGCCAGCGGCGTGAGCGTCACGTCGGTTTCCTTGTGCACGAAGCCCGCGCGCTGCGGCACGCCGAAGGCCAGCGGATGCGTGGTGTCGACATCAACCGAGACCAGATTGCCGGCGCTGCGCTGTTCGGCCAGCATGTCGCGGCGCGAGGCGAAGTCGAGACGTTCCGTCGATGCCGGTGCGTCCTGCGCGGCCGGTGCGGGCGCGGCGCCGGTCAGGCCCTTGGCCTGCGCCCAGCGTGCGGCGCTGCCGAAGGTCACCAGCGAACCGCCGGCCTCGACCCAGCGCTTGAGCGCGGCGACGGTGGCCTCGGGCAGATCGTCGTAGCGGCCGCCGGCCAGCACGATGCTGGTGTAGCTGCCGAGCGGCACGCGGCCGAGCTGCGCGGGATCGAGCCGCGTCGCCGGGTAGTGCAGGCGTTCGCTGAGTGCGAACCAGGTCGAGCCGATCTCGGTCGCGTTGACGCCTTCGCCCATCACCAGCGCGATCGCAGGCTTGCGCACCGCGCGGATGCCGTCGCTGCCCAGGTCGATGCCGGACACGCTCTGCCCGCTGGCGAGCCCGTGTGCGACGACGCCCGCATCGCGCGCTGCCGTATCGACCGCCGCACGCAAGGCCGCGGCATCCAATGTCTGCCCGGCGACCGGAATCACCAGCGTGCCTTCGCCGAACGCGGTGTCGCCCGCTGCGGTACGCGTGGTGAACGGCGAGAACGCGGTGCGCACGCGCACGTTGTGCGTGAGCAGTTCGGCCAGTGCGCGCTGCGCGCCGAGATCGCGCCAGTCGATCGCCCAGGCATACGCGGTCTCGCCGCGCGCGCCGGTGTCGAGCGCCGGGACTTCGCGCACCGCTGCGCCGAGACGCGGTGCGCGACGCAGACGATCGTTGCGCAGACCGTAGGCATGCGCGATCGCATACGAGGTGCTGCCGTAGACGCCGCCGCCGGTGTCGGGCGTTTCCTCGAAGATCGAGTGCACCAGGCGGAACTGCGGCTGCGCCGCCGGCACCACCCAGGCGCTGCCGGGCGCATAGGTGCGGCCGTCGACGGTCAGCGCCGCATCGAGCGCATGCACCTGGATGCGATGGGTCAGCAGCAGGTCGAGCAGGCGCCGCGATGTCGTCGCGTCATTCGGATCGCCGAACACATAGGCCGAGTACGTATTGCGCCGGCCCTGGTCGCGCGCCGAGCGGAAGAAGTCCTTCTGCAGCCCGAACAGCCCCGCGTGTTCTGCGACCGCGCCGCGGATCGTCGCCAGGCCCACGGCCAGCTGGTTGCGGATCGTGAAGCGGAATTCCAGCGGCCCGTTCGCGGTGTCCTGCACCAACCCGCGCGAGCTGGCCTGCTCGACGGTCACGCCGACGCCGCCGTGGAAATCCGGATAGGTGGAGCCGTAGACCGGCGAGAAGTTGTCGAAGTTCTCCTTGGTGTAATAGAGCGAACCGAGGCTGTCGAGCGCCTGCGCGTGGTAGCGCGCCAGCGTGACGTTCCAGTCGTAGGAGGCCTGCGGCAGCAGCGGGCTGTGCATGCTGCTCGGCGAGGGTTCGAAGTAGTAGGTGCTGCCCGATCCCATTTCGTGGAAATCGATCTGGATGTTCGGCAGCCACGCATGGAACACGTCGAGCTTGGCGCGCGTCTCGCGCTGGCTCACCGCCAGCCAGTCACGGTTGAGGTCGGTGAAGTAGTGGTTGCTGCGGCCGTTCGGGAAGGGTTCGACGTGTTCCTTGTCGAGCGGATCGGCGATCGCCGGATTCGACTTCCAGGCGTTGTGCCAGTTCGCCGCGCGGTCGCGGCCGTCTGGGTTCTGCGCCGGATCGATCAGCACGATCGCGTTGTCGAGCCAGCGTGCGACGTCGGGATCGCGGCTCGCCGCGAGATGCCAGGCGGTCAGCAGCATCGCTTCGCCGCTCGAGGTCTCGTTGCCGTGCACGCTGTAGTACAGACCGACGACGACCGGCACCTGCGCCGGATCGACGGCCGGTGCATCGGGATCGGCCAGCGTCGCGTGCGCGGCGCGCAGCTGTTCGCGGCGTGCGTGGTTGGCTGGAGATGTCACCAGCACCGCGAGCAGCGGCCGTTCCTCGTAGCTGCGGCCGATTTCCTCGACATGCACGCGGTCCGACAGCCGCTCGAGCTCGCGCAGGTAATCGACGATGCGGTCGTGGCGCGTGTAGTGCGTGCCGATCGGATAGCCGAGGAACTGCTCGGGTGTCGGGATCGCGGGATCGTGCGAATCCGGCGCGGCATCGGGGAAGTAGTACGCGGTCTGCGCGGCTGCGGCGAAGGGCAGCAGCAAGGCGATCGTCAACAGCAGACGGCGCACGAACGGAGATCGAAGCATCGGTGGTGTGTCCTGCGTGAAGTTGTGTTGCACGTCGGAATCGGAAGTCACCGCGATTTAATTTCCCCGTCATTCCCGCGAAAGCGGGAATCCAGCGACTTGAGCCGTCGAAGTCAGAGACACTGGATTCCCGCCTACGCGGGAATGACGGGATCAAAAAAATTCCGCGATCTGAACAAGCCTGTTCGTTCGCAAATAGGGCGGACCCGCAGCACCATCAGAACCGGTAATCAAACCCCACCTGGAAATACCGCCCGCGCAGATCGTACTGACTGAAGTCGTAGGGCGCCCGGATCCCCGGGAACGAGGCGTCGTGCGGCGGTGCTTCATCCAAAATATTGTCGACCTTGGCGTACAGCGTCAGCCCTTCGATGCCTGACCAGCCGGCGTAGAGATCGAGCTGGTCGTAGGCATCGACGCGCGACTGCACCGCGGTCGCCGCGACGCTCGCCTTCTGGTCGTAGCCGCCGGTGCGGTACCAGGTCAGCGCGGTCTCGAAATCGTGGATCGACCAGCCGAAACGCGAGGTCAGCTTGTTGCGCGGCAGCGAGGGGCCGAGGTTGCTGCCGGCGTAGTCGACCAGCGGGCCGCCGACGACCTGCGGGCGGCTGTAGTCGAGCACGTGGGTGTAGACGCTCGCGATCCTGAAATCGCCGGCGCCGGTGCGGAAGGTCTGGTTGAACTCCGCGTCCAGGCCCGAGGTCTTGAGCGCGGTGAGGTTCTGGTAGCGGTTGTAGACCGCGACCAGCTTGCCGCGCGCATCGCGGATCACATCGCTGGGATCGTTGTTCTGCACGATCGTCGTCGCGTTGTTGGTGCCGATCAGGTTGTCGAGTTCGATCCGGTACCAGTCCAGCGACAGACTGGTGTCGGCCCAGGGCGAGACGACGAAGCCGACGTTGTAGGACTTCGTGCGTTCGGGATCGAGTTCGGTGTTGCCGACGGTGAAGAAGGTCGGGCTCTGGCGCGAGCCGGCGATGTCGGGATCGAAGGGATCGACGACGCTGCCGTAGGAAATGTTGGTCGAGGCCGAGTTCTCCGACAGCGAAGGCGCACGGAAGCCACGCGAGGCCGATGCGCGCACCAGCAGGGTATCCAGCGCCTGCCAGCGGAGGCCGGCCTTGGGCGAGAACGCGCTGCCGAAATCGCTGTAGTCGTCGCCGCGGCCGGCGAGCTGCAGGTCCAGGCCCTTGACGATCGGCACGTTGAACTCGGCATAGAGCGCGGCGACATCGCGCGTCCCGTCGACCGCGGCAATCGCCGGCCGCACCTGCAGGCCGGCGTCGATCTGCCAGGGATTGCGCGAGGTCAGCGATTCGGTGCGCGCCTCGATGCCGGCGGCGAACCCGACCGGGCCCGCCGGCAGCTCGAACAGATCGCCGTTGAACTTGAAGTCGAAGCCGTGCAGCGACGACTGCGCTTCGCGCACCGTCGACAGGCGGATCGCATCGAGCACCGCCGACGGCGTCGCCGCCGGGTCGTGCAGGTTCAGCGAGCCGTCGGCCAACGCCTGCGCCAGTGGCCAGCGGTTGGCGAAACCGCCGGAGACGGTTTCCTCCTCGGTGCTCTTGGCGAAGAAACCGGTGAACTCCCAGTCGAAGCGTTCGCCGCGGCCGCGCACCCCGCCGAGGATGCGGAAGGCATCGGAGCGGTTGGTCTTCAGCGTCTGGCCGAGATCGAAGAACGTGTATTCGATCGGCGTGTCGACGCCGTAGGGGTTGTAGGGATTGCCGGCCGGCAGCAGGTTCGACACCGGCTCGGCGAGGCCGGTCTGCGCGTTGAGCGCGAAGCGGCCGCCCTCGAGGGTGAAGTAGGGGCTGGAGCCGAAGATCGACGCGCCGCGGATCCGGCTGACCAGCGCTTCGCCGAACAGATCGACGGTGTCGGTCAGGCGCACGGTGCTGTTGAGGTACGCCTGATAGCGCTCGGTCGACGGAATCAGCGTGGTGTAGGGCGCGAGGTTGATCGCGCAGGTGTCCCCGGCGAGGCCGTCGATCGGCGCGCTCGGCGTCAGCGTCATGCCCTCGGGGCAGTTGCCGGCGGCATCGAGGAACGGCACCGAGCGGCCGTCGACGAGGAAGCGCGCACCCTTGGCCGACCAGCCGTTCCAGCGCCCGCCGGGCAGGTCGCTGTAGATGCCGGACGCGGTCAGGTCGCGCTGGTCCTGGTCGAGGCGGTCACGGTCGTAGGCCTCGACACTGAAGAGCAGGTTGTAGCCGTCGGTGTCTAGATCGCCGATGCCGCCGAGCAGTCGCGCGCGGCGCGTGTCGAGGCCGCCCTCATCCGACGTGCCATAGCTGCCGCCGACTTCCAGGCCCTGGAAGTTCTGCCGGGTGATGATGTTGACCACGCCCGCGACCGCGTCCGAGCCGTAGACCGCCGACGCGCCGTCCTTGAGCACCTCGATGCGCTCGACCGCGACCAGCGGCAGCGCGTTGAGATTGACGAAGGTGTCCGACAGGCCGCCGGCCGGGAACCCGTAGTTCGCTAGGCGCCGGCCGTTGAGCAGCACCAGGGTGTTCTTCTGCGACAGGCCGCGCAGGCCGATGCCCGCCGAACCCGAGGCCCAGCCGCTGTTGCTGGTCTCGTTGGTCGCGTTGCCGGTATTGGCCGAGATCGAACGCAGCACGTCGGCGACGGTGACCTTGCCCGAGGTCGCCAGTTCCTCGGCGTCGATGACCTGCACCGGATTGCTGCCCTCGGCCTCGGCGCGGCGGATGTTCGAGCCGGTCACCGTGACCGTGTGGAGCGTGCGCGCCTCGGCGGCGGCCGGCGTTTGCGCCGACACCGCGGCGGGGGCTACGAGGGCCGCCAGAACGGCGGCGGAGAGACGCGAGGATCGAAGCATTTGCTGCACCGCAGTGAGTCCAAGGGGGCAGGCAGTGGGCCATGTGCGCGGTGCGTAAAAAAATGGTAATCCGGACTTGAATCATTCCGCCAGGGAATACGCCGGGCCAGTCGTGTGCGCGTGCAGGGCCGCGCAGAAGCGGGTTGCGAACACGTTTCGACCGTCCAGAACGTGATTCCCCACGGACAAATCGTCATGGCGGAATCGCTCGATCCGCATGGACGGATGAATGCGTGCGGTCTAGATTCGGATCACGGGTCTTGTGCACCGCACCACGACCGTCCCTGCATCGGAATTCCGGCATGTCCCACGCGCGCCACCGCCGTCCACCCCTGCCCCGTTTCGTCTTGCTGGCGATCGCCATTGCGTGCCTTGACCTGGCCGCCTGCGTGCAGAGCGATGCCGCGCCTGCGGCCCCCGCCACGGATGCGCCCGACCCTCGCGCCGTGCACGACGCGGTCCTGGCGTTCGACGGTCATGCGGATCTGCTGCTGCCGGAGACGCCGAAGCGCTACTACCTGCCCGACGGCGGCAAGCGCACGACGCTCGAGCGTCTGCAGCGCGGCGGCGTCGATGCGATCGTGTTCTCGATCGCGGTTGGCCCTGGCGACGACACGCCGGACGCGGATGCCGAGGCACGCGCGATCGCCGACGCCAAGCTCGACGCGGTGCAGGCGTGGCTCGTCGAGGCCGGCGACCGCGCCGCACTGGCAACGACGCCCGGCGACGTCGAGCGCCTGCACGCCGCGGGCAAGGTCGCCGTCGTGCTCGGTTTCCAGAACGCGCGCATCCTCGGCCACGATCCCGCCGCGTTCGACCGCTTCCATGCCGCAGGCGTCCGCGTGGCGGGTCTGGCCCACGCGGGCCACAACGCCTTCGCCGATTCCTCGCGGCCGCAGGCCGGGCAGCCGGTGTCCCTGCATGGTGGCCTGTCGGACCTCGGCCGTCAGGCGGTGCGGCGCTTCAACGAACTCGGCGTGCTGATCGACGTGTCGCAGCTGACGCCCGATGGCGTGCTGCAGACGCTGGCGCTGAGTCGTGCGCCGGTGATCGCCAGCCACTCCAACGTACGCGCGCTGATCGACCATCGGCGCAATCTCGGCGACGACGAACTCGATGCCATCAAGGCCAACGGCGGCGTGGTGCTGGTGACGCCGTTCAACGGCTACCTGCATGCGCCGACGTTGCAGGAACGCGTGCGTATCGCGGATGTGCGCGAAGCGCATGGCCTGCCCCGCGACTTCGATGTCCACAGTTCGTACGCCGGCGTCGAGACGCTTGCCGAATCCGCACGCGGCCCGGCACAGGACGCGCTGAAGCAGGCCGAGGCACGCGCGAACGTGGGCGAGCTCGTCGACCACATCGACTTTCTCGTGCAGCGCATCGGCATCGCCCACGTCGGCATCGGCAGCGATTTCGACCACGGCGCCGGCATCGACGGATTCGACAGCCCTGCCGATGCGCCGAACGTCACCGCCGAACTGCTGCGGCGCGGCTACACGCAGGCGCAGATCGCGGCGATCTGGAGCGGGAACCTCCTGCGTGCATGGCGCGCGGCGCAGGCCGCCGCCGGCTGAGTCCGCACCGCCCGACGACTGGCGCACCGCCAATTCCATCGCGCAGTACCAGAACGCCTGCGACAAATCCGGCCCGGGGCGGCTACTGGTACGCAGGCTTGAGTGCCCGGTTCTGAGCCCATTCCTTTCCACGTGAAGCGAGACGACACCATGAGCCATCACGACGACCACGAACACGACCTCGATCCGCCCGGCATCGCACTCGCCGCCGCGCCCGCCCCCGACTTCGTAGACCGCCACGGACGCTGCCTGCGCAACAGCGACGACGACCAGGCCTGGGCCGATCTGCTCGCGCCGACCCGCCGCCGCTTCCTGCGCAGCGCCGGCCTCGTCGCGGGTGGCCTCGGCGCCGCCGTATTCGCCGGCAGCGCGCATGCCGCGACACCCGATGGCAGCGCCGCGCTCGGCGATCCCGCATTCCGCGCGGTCGTACCGCCGCGCGACGTGGGCCGCAGCCCCTGGGGCGATCACACCGCGAACGAACCTGCGACGCGTCCGGCCAGCGTGCGCCCGCGCGATGGCGCGACCGGCCTGCCCGACGCGCCGCGCCCCTACACCGACATCTACAGCTACCACGCGCACGTCTACTTCGACGAGGACACCTATCTGAAGGCAGAGCGCCTGCGGCTGTGGGTGACCGAACGCTTCCCGGTCGAACTGGGCAACTGGAACTTCGAGCCGCGGGGCCCGCATGTCACGCCCTCGTTCTACTTCGGGTTCACCAACGACCTGCTGCCGGTCGTGGTGCCATGGCTGCAGCTCAACAGCCTGGGCCTGACGATCCTGCTGCACCCGAATTCCGACGACCCGCGCGCCGACCATCTGTACTACACGCTGTGGGTGAACCGCTCGCAGCCGGTCAATGCCTACGGCATGAAACGTCCGGGCGAACCTGGCGCGCCGGAGATCGAGAAGATCCTGCCGAACATCGTGCCGACGCGGACACTGGAAACCTGAAAGCCCTGCGCGGTGCGGCAAGGCCGCTGATGACGCGCGCGAGGGTGGCGCACGCGATCACTGGCGTACGCATGCCCATCCCGAAGGTCGGCCGCCCGCCGGCGCGATGACGGCGCAAGGCGCGGGTTGGCCCGCCTGCAACGGTTTGCGACCCGCCATGCCATCCGTCCCGGTGCCCGGCGCGGCATAGTCGGACGCGGTGCGTCCGGCATGCGGCCGGCGCGATGGCATCGGGGGTGCGAATGCGCGGGGTTCGGGGGATGTGGAGGCGACGGCTGCTGGCGGTGGCGGGACTGATGATGGCGATACAGGCGGTCGCCGCACCACCGGCTCGCGTCATCACGCCCGACGACATCGTCGATCTGCGCGAGGTCGACGATGTCGGGATCAGCGCCGATGGCGCGCGCCTGGCGTGGGTGCTCGAGACGCCGATGCGCGGTGGCGGAACCCCGCAGCGGCGCATCCAGTTGGCCGATGCGGAGGGGGACGCACCGCCGCGCCTCCTGGACGCACCGGGCGCGGCGACCGATTCGCAGCCGCGCTGGTCTCCCGACGGTGCGTCGCTGCTGTTCCTGTCCGACCGGGCCGACACGACAGGCGCGCGGCGCGGCGATGCCGATTCCGGTGACGCCGCCGGCGATGCGTCCTGCCGGGATGGCGCGGCGGTCGACAGCACGCCGGCGACCGCGTCCACGCAGCTGTGGCGCGTCGATCGCAATGGACGCGGCGCCGAACGCCTGACCGCGCTGGCCGGCGACATCGGCGCCGTGCACTGGTCGCCCGACGGTCGCCAGGTCGCGTTGCTGGTCACCGATCCGCTGTCGCCTGCGCAGCGTGCGCGTGCGGCCTGCAGGGACGATGCGCGGGTGCTCGATACGCACGAGCGCTTCCAGCGCCTGTGGCTGCTCGACATGGAGACGCGCGCAGTGCAGGCGCTGTCGCCGCCGGCGCTGCAGGTGCTCGATGCGGCGTGGTCGCCGGATGGTCGCCAGTTCGCGTTGCGGGTGGCGGACACGCCGACGATCAACGATTACTGGTACCGCTCGCGGATCGTGCTGCTCGACGCCGCCACCGGTGCGCCCGGTCGCACCGTGTTCGCGCGGGCGGCGGCGCGTGACCTGGCCTGGTCGCCCGATGGCCGCAGGCTGCTGTACGGCGAACTGCATCCGCATGCGATGAGCGCCGATGCGATCGTCGAGACGCTGGCCGACGGGCGCCGCGTGCGGCTCGCGCGCGACTGGCCGGGCACCCTGCGCGGCCTGCGCTGGCAGGACGACGACACCCTGGTCGCGCTGGGCATCCGCGGCGTGCGCGGCGAGTTCCTGCGCATCGACGCGCACAGCGGCGCGGCGACCGCGTTCGCCTCGGTACAGACGGCCAGCGGCGGATTCGAACGCGCCGGCACCGGCCGCATCGCCTTCATCGGCACGCGGTCCGACCAGCCCGCCGAGGTCTGGCTGCTCGAGCCGGCCCCCGATGGCGCGCCGGCGCTGCGCGTGCGCAGCGACAGCAATCCGCAGGCCGCCGGCTGGGCGCGCGGCACGCTGCGCGAGCTGTCGTGGCCGAGCAGCCGTGACGGCGAAACCATCCACGGCGTGCTGGTCCTGCCACCGGATCATGTGCCCGGCACGCCGCTGCCGGCCCTGCTTCAGATCCATGGCGGTCCCGCTTGGGCGTGGTCGTCGGGCTGGCTCGGTTCGTGGCACGACTGGGCGCAACTGCTGGCTTCGCACGGGTACGCGGTGCTGCTGCCCAATCCGCGCGGTTCCGAAGGGCAGGGGCAGGCGTTCACCGAAGCCGTGCGCGAGGACTGGGGCGGCGGCGATCTGCAGGACGTGCTGGACGGTCTCGACATGCTGGTCGACGCGGGCATCGTCGATCCCGCGCGCGTCGCCATCGGCGGCTGGAGCTACGGCGGCTATCTGGCCGCCTGGGCGGTCGCGCGCAGCGACCGGTTCCGCACCGCGATCGTCGGCGCGGGCGTCAGCGACATCGGCGCGATGGCCCTGACCACCGATACGCCCGACTACCTGCCGGGCTACTTCGGCGATCCGGTGGCGCGCCGCGATGTCTACGACCGCCATTCGCCGATCCGGCATGTCGACGGCATCGAGGTGCCGGTGCTGATCCTGCATGGCGATGCGGATACGCGCGTGCCGGTCTCGCAGGGCGACCAGCTGTATGGCGCGCTGCGCTTCCAGGGCACCCCGGTGACGATGGTGCGCTACCCGCGCGGTCCGCACTGGTTCCACGAACGCGGGCACGAGCGCGACGTGCTGGTGCGTGTCCTCGGCTGGCTGGATCGTCACCTGGCAGCAGAGTCGAACGACTGACCCGACGTGCGGTGCGGCATCCCGGGCGGCGGCGATCGACGGATGGCCCGCTCACGACGGCATCGGACCCTCGCACGTCATCCGGCCGCCACGGCGGCACGCATATTCCGATGACGGCTGTGTGTATGCCCGATCGGGTGCGACAGGGACGCGGCGCAGACGCCCCACCACTTTCCGGAGAAACGACGATGACGGTTCGACAGGCGTATCCGCGTTCCCATCCGCAACGTGCCGCGCTGGCCCTGGCGGTGTCCGCCGTCTGCATCGCCGGCGCAGCGCAGGCCCAGTCGACCGGCGCCGGTCGCCAGTCGCCGACCGATCTCGACCGTGTCACCGCCATCGCGCCCGACTACGTGCCGTCGGGCAGCATGACCGCGACCAAGTCCGACATCCCGCTGATCGAGACGCCGCAGTCGATCTCGGTGGTCACCCGCGACCAGATCGACCTGCTGTCAGTCACCGACGTGCAGCAGGCGATCCGCTACACCGCCGGCATCGTCGGCGAGAACTACGGGCCCGACCTGCGCTTCGACTTCCTGACCCTGCGCGGCTTCACGCCCAAGCAGTACATCGACGGCCTGCAGGCGCCGATCACGACGACCATCTTCAACGTCGGCCTCGATCTCTACGGCTTCCAGGAAGTCGACGTGCTCAAGGGCCCGGCGTCCGTGCTGTACGGCAACGCGCCGCCCGGCGGCATCTACAACCTCACCAGCCGCCGCGCCGATACGACCTTCGGTGGCGAAGTCGGCGTGCGCGTCGGCAGCGACGACTACCGCCAGTTGCACGGCACCGTCACCGGCGCACTCACCGACACGCTCAGCGGCCGCGTCACCGCGCTGGTGCGCGAACGCGGCTCGCAGATGGACTTCGTCGAAGCCAACCGCACCTATGTCGCCCCCACCTTCACCTGGCAGATCGGCGAGGCCACGCAGTTCACCGGCCTGGCCTACTACCAGAAGGACGCCAACACCGGCGACACCAACGGCTACCTGCCGGCCTCGGGCACGCTGCTCGGCAATCCCAACGGACCGCTGCCGCGCCACCGCAACCTCGGCGAGCCCGACTACAATCGCTACGACCGCACCCAGTACGGCGTCGGCTACGACGTCAGCCATGCCTTCAGCGACACCGTGCGTTTCCAGCAGAACGCGCGCTGGAACAGCTACGAGGAAGCGCAGAAGCTGGTGTATTCGACCGGCTTCCAGGCCGACCAGCGCACCGTCAACCGCTCGGCGTATCCGTACGCCGAGGATGTCGAGGGCTTCGCGGTCGACAGCCGCCTGTCGATGACCTTCGGCAACGATCGCGTGCAGCACGCGCTGCTCGCCGGACTCGACGTGCGCGCGCTGGAGAACTTCGCGCGGCTCGGCTTCGCGGCCGCACCGCCGATCGATGCCTACGATCCGGTCTACGGCGCCGCGCCCATCGTCACGCCGGCGATGACCAACATCTTCAACGACCAGCGCGTGCAGCAGGCCGGCCTGTACCTGCAGGACCAGATCAGGATCGGCCGCACGGTGCTGACCGCCAGCGGCCGCTTCGACAAGGTGGAACTGGAGAACCGGCAGACCGGCGTCACCACGAAGCAGGACGAATTCACCTGGCGCGCCGGCGCGAACTACGTGTTCGACAGCGGCATCGCGCCCTACGTGAGCTATGCGACCTCGTTCGAGCCGATCCTCGGCACCGATACCGCCACCGGCCGCGCGTTCGAGCCCAGCACCGCGACCCAGGTCGAGGCCGGCGTGAAGTTCGATGCGCGCGGTTTCTCCGACGACGTGCGCCTGTTCGCGACCGCGGCGCTGTTCCGTATCGACCAGGAGAACCTGGTCAACGTGCAGTCCGGGCAGACGCCGATGTTCGGCCGCCAGATCGGCGAAGTGCGCGCGCAGGGCGGCGAACTAGAGATCGTCGCGCGCGTGCGCGACCGGCTCAGCTTCAACGGCGCCTACAGCTACACCGATTCGGAAGTGGTCACCGACCAGGGCGGTTTCTCGACCGGCGACCCGCTGCCGACCACGCCGAAGCACAAGCTCACCGGCTTCGTGGACTACAGCTTCGTCGACGGGCCGTTGGCCGGCTTCGGTGCGGGCTTCGGCGCGCGGTATCTGAGCGAATCGGCCGGCAGCCTGCGCAGCGCGTTCAATGCGAACGTGCTCTACGGCAAGTCGACCACGCTCTACGACGCCATCGTGCGCTACGACCTCGACAACTGGCGCTTCGCGCTCAATGCCAGCAACCTCTTCGACAAGGAATACGTCGGCCGCTGCTCGGCGATCGCCAACTGCATCTACGGCCAGGGCCGGCAGATCATGGCGACGGTGACGATGAAGCTCTGAGGGGCACGGTGTCCGCGTCCGGGATCGGACGCGGCGGCCGGTGGCTGCGGATCAGCCGCGCTGCGACCGCATCCAGGTGCGCAACGGCGCATCGTCGAGTCCGCCGACGATCTCGTCGAAGGTCTGGGGCTGTTCGTCCTGGCCCAGCTTGAAGGTCGCCTGCACGCGCTCGACCTGCGCGTGGAAGGCGACGATGTGCTGGCGCAGCTGCGCATAGCGCGGGCCCATGCGCGCGGTCGTCCACGGATCCGGATTGCCGGCCTCGAGCGTCGCGGCCAGTGCGTCGAGCGCGTGGTCGTTGTCGTCGGGCGCGAATTCGATGCGGACGTGGAAACGCGCGACCGCGTAGTTCCACGTCGGCCCCCAGGTCGGATTGCTGACCAGGCGCGGGGCGATGTAGCCGTCCGGTCCCTTGAACAGCAGCAGTGCGCGCGGATCCGCACGCAGCGCGGCGACCTGCGGGTTGGCCAGTGCGAAGTGGCCGAGGAAGGAGGCGAGACGGCCGCTGTCGTCGAGTTCGGGCAACAGCGGCAGCGGCGTGGCATCGAACGGACCGGTGTCCGCGTGGCCGTGACCGATCACCCAGGCCAGCGGATAGGCGCGGACCAGGGCCAGCACGTCGGCGTCGCCCCGTGGTGCGAAGACGCGGGTCATGCCGCCACCGTGGCGCGCAGCCAGTGCGCGGCGTCGTCGAACGCACGGCCGGCGAGCGGCGAGATCGACACCGCTTCGAGGAAGCTGTGGGTCGCGCCCGGATACGCCTTCACCTCGACCGCCACGCCGGCCGCCTCGAGTCCGGCCGCCAGGCGGCGGTTGCCGTCGGCGAGGATGTCGCACTCGGCGATCGCGAAGAAGGCCGGCGGCAGCCCGCGCAGATCGCCGCGCATCGGTTCGGCCAGCGGGTCGAGGCGATCGGCGTCGTCGCGCAGGTAGTTGTCCCAGAACCGGTGCATCTCGCCGACCTCCAGCATGTAGCGCGGTCCATCGTAGCGATGCCACGACGCACTCGGCTCGCGATCGAACGCGCCGTAGTTCAACAGCATCCCCAGCACCTGCGGCTGGTCGTGCTGCCGCAGCCACAGGCTGGTGGCCACCGACAGGTTGGCGCCGGCGGAATCGCCACCCAGCAGCATGCGCGTGCCGTCGATCGCGTACGCGTCGCCATGCCGGCGCAGCCATGCGAGGACGCCGGCGGTTTCCGCGATCGGCTGTGGAAACTTCGCGTCCGGCGCGAGGCTGTAATCGACACCGACCACGGCGATGCCGGCGCGCGCGGCGTACTCGCGCATCAGGCGGTCGTGCGTGTCCACGCTGAACATCGTCCAGCCCCCGCCGTGCAGATAGACCAGCGCGGGCAGCGCTGCGCCGGGCGGCCCGGGATGGTGGATGCGCACGCCGACACCGGCGATCGCCGGTGGCAGCGAAGTCGTGCGTGCCATCGTCGGACCGCCGCGCGTCCACGGTGCGCGGATGCGTTCGGCGGCACGTCGCGCGTCGTCGAGCGGCAGCCGCGCGAAGTCGCCCGCGCTCGCGTAGCCGGCGTTGATGCACTGCTGGAACTGTCGGATCTCGGGCGCGACGTCGTCGTGCGGCGTCCCGGCGGGCGGCGGGGTGGATGACATGACGGTCCCGGTCGGCGAAGTGCCTGCACGATACCCAGCGCGCCGGCCACCGGCTGGTCACGACAGGTCGGCGGGTCGCGCGGTCGGGCCATCGACGGACCGCGCCCGGCAGTTGCGCGACCGCCGGGTTTGCAGTGTGATCGTGACGATGAAACGCAGCGCCGACTATCTCGACACGCCGCACCCCGTGATCGGACTGGCCGACGAGTATCCTCCGGGCTTCGTCGACCCGATGCACTGCCACGAACGCGCGCAACTGCTCTACGCCTCGGCGGGCGTGATGTCGGTCGCGACCCCGCAGACCAGCTACGTCGTGCCGCCGCAACGCGCGGTGTGGCTGCCGGCGCGGATGATGCACGAGGTCTCGTGCCGTGGCGCGGTGTCGGTGCGCACGCTCTACATCGACACGGTGCACGACACGAGTCCCGACCGCTGCCGCCTGCTGCAGGTCTCGGATTTCCTGCGCGCGCTGATCCTGGAGGTCGTCGGCTTCGCGGCCGGCTATGCAGCCGCGAGCCGCGAAGGCCGCATCACGGCCTTGCTGCTCGACGAATGCGCACGCATGCCCAATGCGCCCTACCAGGCCACGATGCCCCAGGATCCCCGGCTGCTGCGCGTCTGCCGCAGCCTGCTGGTCGACCCGGCCGATCCGCGCGACATCGATGCATGGGCGGCGCAGGTGGGCATGAGCCGGCGCAGTTTCACGCGCGCATTCCGTGACGAACTGGGCATGGGCTTCGCGCAGTGGCGGCAGCAGATCCGCCTGCTGTCGGCGATCTCGCTGCTGGCCGAGGGACGGTCGATCACTTCGGTCGCGCTCGACGTGGGCTACGAGAGTCCGAGCGCGTTCACCGCCACCTTCCATCGTGCGTTCGGCCAGCCGCCGAGTGCCTACATGGCGCGCTGAACAGGTTCTCAGCCGCGGTGTTCGCGCTGCAGGTACTCGGCGCTGCGCATCTCGATCAGGCGCGAGGCGGTGCGCTCGAACGCGCCGGTCAGGCGTTCGCCCGAATACAGCGACGGCGGATCGGCCGCGGCGGTGCAGACGAGGTTGACGTGGCGGTCGTAGAGCTCGTCGATCAGGGTGACGAAGCGCCGGGCGGCGTCGTCGCGGGTGGCGTCCATGTGCGGAATGCCGCCGAGCAGCACGGTGTGGAATTCGGTGGCGACGTGGATGTAGTCGCTGGCGCCGCGCGGGCCTTCGCACAGTGCGTCGAAATCGAACCACGCCATGCCCGGCGTGCGTGCGCGCACGCAGATGCGGCGGCCGTCGATCTCGACGCCGGCATCGCGGTGCGCGTCGTCGCCGCCGAGTTCGTGCCAGCGCGTGTCGAGCCAGCCGTCGGAGCCCGCATCGAGCGGCATGCGGTACACCGGGGAGCGCGTCAGTGCGCGCATGCGGTAGTCGGTGTCGCTTTCCAGGTACACCACGTGCGTGTGGCGCTGGAGCAGCGCGATCGCCGGCAGGAACCGCGCGCGCTGCAGGCCGTCCCTGTAGAGATCCTCGGGATCGACGTTGGAACTGGTCACCAGCACGATGCCGTCGGCGAACATGCGGTCGAGCAGGCGCGCGAGCAGCATCGCATCGCCGATGTCGCTGACGAAGAACTCGTCGAGCACCAGCACGCGCAGGCCCGCGTCGCGCCAGCCGCGCACGATCGCCGCCAGCGGATCGCGCTCGCCGGCATGCGCGCGCAGCGACTCGTGGACTTCGCGCATGAAGCGGTGGAAATGGGTGCGGCGCTTGCGGCCGAGTTTCGGGTCGGGCGTGGCGTGGCGCGCGGGGTCCTTCGCCGGCGGCGCGGATGTCGTGTCGTCCGACGCCGCGGGCCGCATCGACTGCAGCGGCAGGCCGTCATGGAACAGATCGATCATGAAGGTCTTGCCGCGGCCCACGCCGCCCCACAGGTACAGGCCGGCCGGCACGTCGGGCGCATCGCCGCCGCCGAACAGGCGGCCGAGCATGCCGCGCCGCGCAGGCGGCCGGATCAGCGCGGCATGCAGGCGGTCGAGTTCGACCAGCGCCGGCTGCTGCGCGGGATCGGACTGCCAGTCGCCGCGGGCGACACCAGCGGCGTAGCGTCCGGAGGGCGTCGGCAGTGCGCTCATGCGCAGCGCGTCCGGCGCGCATGCGCCCGGATCGACCGCATGCGCTTCAACCTGCGGCCTGCGGCAGGTGCGGCGCAGCCCAGTGCTTCACCACGCCGCGCAGGTCGATCATGCGGCGATGGAAGAAGTGGCTCGTCTCGGGCATGCGCACCAGTTCGGCCTGCGCGCCGCTGTCGTCGAGCCAGTCGTAGACGGCCTGCGGATCGACGATCTCGTCGGCCTCGCCCTGGATCACCAGCCACGGACACGTCGGCAGCACGATCGACCCGAAATCCCAGCGGCCTGCCGGCGGTGCGACCGAGATCAGCACATCCGGCTGCAGCGCATCGGCCGCACGCAGCGACACGTAGGCGCCGAAGCTGAAACCGGCGAGCCACAGCGCATGGCCCGGACGTTCGCGGCGGACCCACTCGATCACGGCGGTCAGGTCGTCGACCTCGCCGACACCATTGTCGAACGTGCCGTCGGATGCACCGGTGCCGCGGAAGTTGAAACGCACCGTGGCCACGCCGAGTTCGCGCAAGGTGCGCGCGACCATCGTGACCACCTTGTTGTGCATCGTGCCGCCCTCGGTGGGCAGCGGATGGCAGACCACGGCGACCAGCGGCAATGCCGCGACATCGGCGTCGGGCAGATCGACGATGGCTTCGAGGGCGCCGGCGGGACCGGCGAGCGTCAGCGGACCGGATTCGGAGGGAAATATGGGGGACGTCATGCCCCGATGATACCGGCCCCTCTGCAACGGAGCCGTGGCGGTCACGTGCGAGGGCGCGTGCATGCACGCGCTTTCTCGCTGCGGGCAGCGGCGATCCGCAGCACATCGCGCGAGCAGGCGTTCCGGCCGAGGTACCTGTGGGCGCGCGCTCGCGCGCGAAGGCGTTCCCGGCCAAGCCACATCGCGCGCAAGCGCGCTCCCACGCAGGCAGTCAGCGCCCGCGCAGGCGCAGCCCCACCACCAGCGGATCATGATCCGAACTGCGCCACGGCCCCGCCGCTTCGCGTTCGCGCGTGTCCACGGGCTCGTCGGCATTGCTGTGCCACTTCGCCGCGCCAGCCACGCGCGCGGCGAGGGACGGGCCGAGCAACAGATGGTCGAGGCGACCGGCCTGGCCGTCGAACACGAAGCTGTAATGCGTATCGCCATCGCCGCCGGCGAACGGGTCGCGCCAACCGGCATCGGTGAACACGCGCACCGGGTCTTCCATTGCATAGGCGTTGAAATCGCCGACCACCGCGACCCGATCCGCGGTGCCGGTTGGCACAGTGGCCAGCCAGTCGCGCAGGCGCTGGGCGGAGTCGACGCGGGCCGCGTTCCAGCAGGCCTGGCCGTCGCGCCGATCCAGATTCAGCCCTTCGGCTTCGCCGCAGCCCTTGGATTTGAAGTGCACGGCGACGACGCTGAAATCGAGGCCGTTCGCGCGTCCATTGCGCAGCGGCGCGAAGGCCTGCGCCAGTGGCACGCGGCTGAGTTCGGCGAACGGGCCGCCGTCGAGCGTCGCCGGCCGACCCTTGGGTCGCACACGCGTGTCGCGGTAGATCAGGCCGACGCGGATCGCGTTCGTGCCCGGGCCTTGCCCGGCGTCGACGAAGCGCCAGTCGTGCGCCAGCCCGTCGGCATTCAGCGCATCGACCAGCTGCGCAATGCTGGAGTGCGCGTCGTACCCGTCGTTCTCCAGTTCCATCAGTGCGGCGACGTCGATGTCGAGCGCGGCGATCGTCGCGACCAGGCCTTCGATCTGGCGCGTCAGTTCTTCCGGCGTGCGTGCGCCGCGCGGCGTCGGAAACCCGCCGCCGCGGCCATCGCCATTGAACAGGTTCTGCAGATTGAACGCGGCGATGCGCACATCGCCGCCGACCACCGGCGCCGGCGGGCGCGAGGCCGGCTGCGGCTGCAGCGGCGCGGTGAGCTGCAGGCGCCAGGCGCCGTGGCGATGGTCGACCACGCCTTCGATGCCGGTCAGCACGCTGCCACTGCGCAGGGCCTGCGCGGTCTCGGGCAGATACCAGAGCTGGCCGTCGGCCGGTGCGTCTTCGCGGCCGTCGTCGAGCAGCACGCGACGACGCGCGTTGTCGGACGCGACGCGCGCGGCATCAGCGCCGGGGCGCGCGATCTCGGTCGGCGTGAACAGCCGGCCGTCGAAGCTCGCGGCCAGCGTGCCGCGACGCGCGCGCTCGTGCTGGCCGGTCAACGTCAGCGGGGCGTCGATGCGCACCCGGGTGCCGGCGAGCGCGGACCAGTCGGCCGGCGGCGCGTCGAGCGCGAGTGGCGCGATCGCCGGCGCGGGCGTGGACAGCACATCCACGCGCTGCGGCCGCAGCACGATCGCCACCGCGCCTTCGCGCGTGCCGGTCACGCGCACGTGCGCGCCGACCTCGGGCAGCGGTGGGCCGTCGACGGCCTGCACGAACACCGCGTCGGGCGTCGCCGGATCGCCGTCGCCTGCGTCCTGCACGAACCAGCCGCCGAGCTCGTCGAAGCGCGCGGTCACCCGGCCGGCGACGCTGACCGGTCCGGTCTGCGCCACGGCGTGCAGGCTGCCAATCGGCACGGTGGCGACATCGGCGGTCGGCGTGGTGGCGCGGCAGGCGGTGAGCAGCGCGGCGGCGAGCAGGGCAGCGGTCGGTCGAAACATCGGATCTCCATCGGCCTGGGGCGGCCGGACGCGACGACGCCGCCCGGAGAGGCGGGTCCGGGACGGGCAAGCGACCCGGCAGACGTTACTTCAGATTGTCGACCATCCAGTCGACCGCGGCATGCATCTGCGCGTCGTTGAGCGCCGGATTGCCGCCGCGCGCGGGCATCACGCCGGCCGCGCCGGTGAAGCCTTCGATCGAATGGCGGTAGAGCGTCTCGGTGCCCTGGGCGAGGCGCGCGTCCCAGTGCTGGTGGTCGAGCGTCGGCGCGCCACCGGCGCCCGAGGTGTGGCAGCCCGCGCACAGGTTCTGGTAGATCACCGAGCCGTCGAGCGTGCCGCCGTAGGCGACCTGCGCAGCGGCGGCGGCCGCAGCGGCGGCAGTGGCTGCCGCCTGCGATGCGGCACCGGTGGCGCCGGCATAGACCGCACCGACCGGGGCGATGCGCGCTTCGGTGCGCTTGGCGACATTCGGCGGCACGTCCGTCGGCAGCGACGTGTGCAGGTACCAGGCCCCCAGGATCAGGCCCAGCGTGACGACGGTCAGGAAGCCCAGGACCATCGAGAAGCGCTTGAGGAATTCGAGATCGTAATTACGCACGAAGCACCCTTGGCGACATGGCCTGCGGCCACAGCTGCGCCCGAGTATACGGGGAGGTTTTCAAGAATGCCGCGCTCCGGGGCCGATGCCGCATGGGCGAGGCCGTACGGCCTCGGGCAACCACAAGAGGCTGGGCACGATGTGGGAGCGCGCTTGCGCGCGATGGCGCTTTACGAGTGAAGCCCCTTCGCGCGCGAGCGCGCTCCCACAGACAGCGATCCAGCGCCCTCCCATAGGACGGGTAGAGCGCAGCGAAACCCATCGCCCCGACGACGCATGCGCGCACGACGGATCCGCAGCAGCGGCAGATGCGGGACTCCCTGCCTGTGGGAGCGGGGGGGGGGGGGGGGGGGGGGGGGGGGGGGGGGGGACCGGCGCCCCCCCCCCGCCCCCCCCCCCCCCCGCCCCACCCCGGGGG
>NZ_JAIWPU010000002.1 GCF_021191705.1 Proluteimonas flavola | reverse complement strand
GTGGGTCTGTGGGGGTCCTCCGGGGGGGTGGGCGCGCGCTTGCGCGCGAAGGGCTCTACGGGGAAAGCCTCATCGCGCGCAAGCGCGCTCCCACGCGGTTACATCCCTGCGTAGTTCGGCCCGCCGCCGCCCTGCGGCGCGACCCACACGATGTTCTGCGTCGGGTCCTTGATGTCGCAGGTCTTGCAGTGCACGCAGTTCTGCGCGTTGATCCGCAGGAACGGGCCGTCGGGCCCGTCGAGGAATTCGTAGACCGCGGCCGGGCAGTAGCGCGCCTCGGGGCCGGCGTAGGTCGCCAGGTTCACGTCGACCGGCACCGACGGATCCTTGAGCGTCAGATGCGCCGGCTGGTGCTCGTCGTGGTTGGTGCTCGACAGGTACACCGAACTCAGCCGGTCGAAGGTCAGCACGCCGTCGGGCTTCGGATACTCGATCTTCGCGTGCTGCGCGGCCGGTTCGAGGCAGGCATGGTCGGGCCGGTCGCGGTGGATCGTCCACGGCGGCACGCGCATGCCGAGCTTCGGCAGCAGCCATTGCTCGATGCCCGTCATCAGCGTCGCAGTGGTGCGGCCTTTCTTGAACCACTGCTTGAAGTTCTTCGACTGCGACAGCTCGGCGTGCAGCCAGCTGGCTTCGAACGCGGCCGGATACGCGGCCAGTTCGTCGCCGCCGCGGTTCTCGCCGAGCGCGGCGAACGCGGCCTCGGCCGCGAGCATGCCGGTCTTGATCGCGGCATGGCTGCCCTTGATGCGGCTGGCGTTGAGCGTGCCGGCCTCGCAGCCGACGAAGGCGCCGCCCGGGAACACGAGCTTCGGGATCGACAGCAGGCCGCCCGCGGTGATCGAACGCGCGCCGTAGCCGATGCGCTTGCCGCCTTCGAGATACTTGCGGATCGCCGGGTGCGTCTTGAAGCGCTGGAACTCCTCGAACGGGCTCAGCCACGGATTGCGGTAGTCGAGCCCGACCACCAGGCCGATCGCGAGCTTGCCATCCTCGGCGTGATACAGGAACGAGCCGCCGTAGGTGTCGCCGTCGAGCGGCCAGCCGGCGGTGTGCACCACCAGGCCCGGTTCGTGCTTCGCCGGATCGATCTGCCACAGTTCCTTGATGCCGAGGCCATAGCTCTGCGGGTCGCGGCCCGCGTCCAGCGCGAATTTCGCGATCAGTTCGCGGCCGAGCTGACCGCGCGAGCCCTCGGCGAAGATCGTGTACTTCGCATGCAGTTCCATGCCCAGCTGGAATTCACCGGTCGGCTGTCCGTCCTTGCCGATGCCGAGGTTGCCGGTCGCGACGCCGCGCACGTGGCCGTCGTCCGCATACAGCACTTCGGCGGCGGCGAAGCCGGGGAAGATCTCCACGCCCAGCGCCTCGGCCTGCGTGGCCAGCCAGCGCACCAGGGCGCCGAGGCTGATGATGTAGTTGCCGTGGTTCTTGAAGCAGTCGGGCAGGAGGAAATCGGGCGTGGATTTCTGGCCGGTCTCGTCGAGGAACAGGAATTCATCGCGGGTGACGGCCTGCTTCAGCGGCGCGCCTTTTTCCTTCCAGTCCGGGATCAGTTCGCTCAGCGCACGCGGGTCGATGATCGCGCCCGACAGGATGTGCGCGCCCGGCTCGGAGCCCTTCTCCAGCACGCAGACCGACACTTCGCGGCCCGCTTCCGCGGCCAGCTGCTTGAGCCGGATCGCGGTCGCCAGTCCGCCGGGGCCTGCGCCCACGACGACGACGTCGTACTCCATCGATTCGCGTGGGCCGTGGGTGTCGAGCAGTGCCTGGGAAGTGGTCATCGTTGCCTTGGGCGGTATGCCTGGGTGACGGCGCGTGGGGCCAGCTTCGCAGCCGGCACGCGATGGCCGCGTGGGCCGGCGAGTGTAACTGGGGCCGGGATGGGAGGCCGGGGATCGGGGGGCGAAGCGGCAGTTCTGATCCATGTGGGGAACCGCTTTTCCGAATCACGAATCCCCGATCACGAATCCCGGTACCTGCTCAATATCCCTTGAGCCGGCGCAAGCGCTGGCCGATCGCATGGCGGGAGAGCAGCGCGAACGTCACGCCGAACAGGAATCCCGCCAGATGCGCGGTCCACGCCACGGCGCCGAAGGCCGGGCCGATGTAGGCGAAGATCACCTGCAGCACCGCCCACACGCCGATCAGCAGCGAGGCCGGCGCGCGCACGAATTCCAGGAACAGACCCAGCGGCACCACCACGCCCAGCCGCGCGCGCGGGAACAACGCCAGATACGCGCCGATCAGCGCCGACACCGCGCCGCTGGCGCCGATGATCAGGCGGTCCGGCGTGCCGATCGCCAGCACCGCCGACAGGTTCGCCAGCGCGCCGCCGACGAGGAACAGCACCAGCAGCCGCCATGCGCCCATCAACCGTTCGGCCGGCAGGCCGAAGATCAGCAGGAACACCAGGTTGCCGAGCAGGTGGGCCCAGTCCGCGTGCAGGAACAGTGCGGTCACCAGGCGCAGCCACGGCCCGGCGTCGAGCCAGTGCACCTGGGTGCCGTCGGTGCCGACCGGGCCGCCGTACAGCGCGCCCCAGTCGAGCAGCAGCGCGTAGTGCTCGTTCGCCGGGCGCGTGCTCGCCCACAGGAACGCCAGCCACAGCAGCGCGCACAGCATGGGGACCGCCCATCGGAACGGGGTGCGGGCGTGGCGGTTGGGGATCGAGACGAACATCGTGGCGACCATTGTCGAGGGCCGTCGCAAGCCCGGTAAAGCGCTTCGTGGCGGGCCGTGCGATGCCGCATTGCAGCAAGCCTTCCACACGGAATCGTACGGTATAGTGCGCCCGCTGCGCGCGTTCGGGAGGGGAATTCCGACAGGTGGTGGAGGACGGAGGGGCACCGTCCACGCCAGGCGAAGCATCACGACAAAAACCTGTTTGGGAGAGAACGCGACACATGGCTACCACCCCCCGTTACACGCAGAGCACCGTCCTCGCCGTCGGCATCGCCGCCGCGCTGGCGTTCGCAGGCCAGGCCAACGCGGCCGGCTTCCAGCTGAAGGAAAACAGCGTCAAGTCGCAGGGCACGTCCTTCGCCGGCACCGCCGCAAAGACCGGCGACAGCTCGGTCGTGACCAACAACCCGGCCGTGATGACCCAGTTCGAAGGCACCACGGTGCAGGCCGACCTGACCGTCATCGACCTCAACTACGAGTTCCAGGGCAGCGGCACCGATGCCATCGGCCGTCCCATGAACGGCGGCAACGGCGGCAACGCCGGTGGCGTGACCCCCGTCCCGGCGTTCTCGGTCGTGCACAAGCTCGACAACGGCGTCGCGCTCGGCGCGATGGTCAGCGCCCCGTTCGGCCTGAGCACCGACTACGACGCCGGCTGGGTCGGCCGTTACACGGCGCTGGAGTCGGACGTGCGGATCATCGACCTGGCGCTGTCGGGCGCGGTCGATCTCGGCGACCGCTTCTCGGTCGGCATCGGCGTCATCGCCTCCCGCGCCGACGTCACGCTGTCGCGGGCCGTCGATTTCGGCGCGCTGCTGGCGCAGGCCGGTGTCCCGGGTGCCCAGCCGCAGGGTGCCGACGGCATCGCCGACGTGCAGGGCGACGACAACGGCTTCGGCTGGCTGGTCGGCGCGCATTTCCGTCCGACCGACCGCGTGTCGATCGGCGTCAGCTACCGCTCCGAGATCGATTACGAGCTGACCGGTACCGCCGACTGGACCGTGCCTTCGGACGCGACCGCGGTGCTCGGCCAGGCGCGTCCGGGCTGGTTCCAGGACGGCGGCGTGTTCGCCAACCTGACCACCCCGTCGATCCTCAACGTCGGCGCCGCCTGGCAGGTCACCGACGCGCTGCAGCTGTCGGCCACCTACGCCGAGACCAACTGGTCGTCGCTGCGCGAAGTGCGCATCCAGTTCGACAACCCGGATCCGGATTCGGTCGAGCCCTTCGAGTGGCAGGACAGCTATTTCGCCGCCGTCGGCGCCGAGTACACGCTCAACGAACGCTGGAAGCTGCGCGGCGGTGTCGCGTACGACGAAAGCCCGACCAGCATCGAGCACCGCACCCCGCGTCTGCCCGACGCGAACCGTCTGTTCTATTCGGTCGGTGCGACCTGGGCCGTGAGCGACGCGTTCGACCTCAACTTCGCCTACACCCGCATCGAGCCGCGTGACCCGAAGGTCAATACCCGCACCGATGCCGGCCTGGGCCGGGTTGCCGGCGACTACGACGGCAGCGCCAACCTGTTCGGCGTGTCGGCGCAGTACCGCTTCTAAGCGAGCTGTGCGGATTCACGTGTCCTGATCCACGGACATCGTGTACGGAAAAGCCCCGCTTCGGCGGGGCTTTTTCATGGGTGCCTGTCGTCTTCTGTGGGAGCGGGGGGGGGGGGGGGGGCGCGCCCCCCCCCCCCCCCCCGCGCCGCCCCCCCCGCCCCCGCCCCGCCCCCCGCGCTTGCGCGCGAAGACGCGCTACCGGGAAAGCGTCTTCGCGCGCAAGCGCGCTCCCACACGGGAAACGGCGGTACCCCATCGTCCCCGTGCAACGCGCACGCGTCCTTCCGCTACGCGACCCTGTCCAGCAGCCATGCCCACGCCGGCAGCGTCACCAGCGACAGCAGGATCCCGTAGCCGACCAGCGCAGCGGCGAGCCGTGGCGCCAGCCCCTGCGCGATCGCCAACGCAGCGGCGGTGATCATGCTCGGCATCGCCGACTCCAGTACGTTCGCCTGCAGCATCATCCCGGACATGCCCAGCAGCAGCGACAACGCCAGCGCGATCGCCGGCATCACCAGCAGTTTCAGGATCAGCCCGGTCGCCAGCGGACGGATCTCGTCGCGCGGCATGCGCAGCTGGATCGACAGGCCGACCGCCAGCATCACCAGCGGCAGCATCGCGGCCGCGAGCTGCGCCAGCGCCGTGGCGATCCATGCCGGCGGCGCGGCCGGCATCAGCGTCAGGCCGAACGCCAGCGCCCAGACCGGCGGGAACCGCGCCATGCGCCGCGCGATGTCGCGCCAGCCAGGCGGCGTGTCGCCGCTGTAGCGCGCGAGGATCGCCAGGCCGAACGTCGACAGCAGCACGAAGGTGCCGAACTGGTCGTAGACCACCGCGTACGGCAGCGCGTCGGCCCCCAGCAGCGCGGACACCATCGGATAACCGATGAAACTGCTGTTGCACAGTGCCACGCACAGCAGCACCACCGCCATCTCGTCGCGGCGGAAGCGCAGCCAGCGCGCCAGCGGCAGTACCAGCGCGACCGTCGCCAGCGCGAGCAGCCACGGCGTCGCGGCGACGCCGAGCAGCGCGGCGTCGAACACCAGCTTGGGCACGTACACCAGCACCGCGGCCGGCAAGCACACGTAGAGCACGACGAGGTTGAGCACCTCGGCCGCATTGGCCGGCATCACCCGCAGGCGGGCGAACAGCATGCCCAGCGCGAGCATCGCCAGGATCAGGGCAAAGGCATCGAAGGCCATGGGCTTGGTGTGGGCACCCATCAAAGAGAGCGATGGTACCCAACGCGCCTGCGTTGCAGATCTGTTCCTGTCTTCCGACGAAGGCGTCCGGAGGGCGGACAGGGCTTCACGCGCACGAACCGCGCACCACGCCCGATGCGGTCGAACGGGATGGGGCCGCTTCCGGACACACAGTCCGACGCGCCCCCCTGGCCGGACTGGCGCGCCTTCCGCCGTCAATCAAAGCGCCAGCGCCGCCTGGTTCACGGGACTGTGCAGCGCGCGGATCCGGGCGAACGCCAGCAGATCGGTCATGCGCGCATTCTTGCCGCGCCAATCGTGGAACAGGTCTTCACCGACCAGTGCGTAGGACCACGACCGTCCGCTGCGGTCATGCGGCGCCAGCGCATTGATCCTTGCGCACCAGGTCGCAGCGGCCTTGCGCTTGCGCCGCACATTCGGGTGGATGGTCTGCTGCTGCGATTTGGTTTCGACCATGTAGATCGCATCCGCGGTCCGCACCATGAAGTCCGGAAAGTAGAACGCCGGCAAGCCGTCCTCGCGGACATAGCGCAGTCGCGCGAACGCGTGCCGGTTCTCGCTGAGCTTGCAGAACGCTTCGACACCGCTGTCGGTCTGGCACCATTCGATGAAGGCCCGTTCCAGCCCGCCGCTGCGCGCGGGCCAGCCCTGGCGTGTGTAGATGCATTTCGTCACTTCCATCGACGTGCTTTCACGCATCTTCAGCGCCGCCACTTCGGACAGGCGACGGTGTCTGACCTCGGTCTCGCCGGTCGTCGTGCGCGCCTCGGAGCGCAGCAGCGCGAGTCCGAATATCCGGACGACATGGTCGATCACCGGCTGCAGCAGCAACAGACGCCATTGCTCGTTCTCGAACGGTTCGAACGTTTCGCCGAACAACCCTTCCCGGATGTAGTCGTCCAGCGCCGCCGCCAGCGCGGCGGTCTGCACCTGCAGATAGGGGGTGGCCAGGTGCTCGGCGACCCTGTTTCCCTTGGGCAGCGGCTGGTTCAGCGCCTGCGAGACGCGCCGGGTCAGCCGCGACAGCAGCTCGTTGTAGCCGCCGACGTGCATCACCGCACCATCGACGCGGTAGTCGCCGAACAATGTGCTGCTCTGCAGATCCTGCGACACGAAGGTGTCGCCCTTGCCGAGCAGGCGGGACAGGGCGCTGCGCGACATCGCGGTGAACGCAGGCAGGCTGGACAGCTCGATCGGCAGATGGTCCAGGCTCTCGTCGGCCTCGCGCAGGATGAAGGGCAGGGCGAAGTCGTAGGCCTCCCAGCCGTTGCGCAGGCCGACGGAGATCAGGTCACCGGTGGTCGATCCCTCGTCGTCGTCGTCGTTGTAGCCGGTCGTGCCGGCCAGGCCCTCGTTTATCAGTTTCTCGTAGAACGACTCGAAGAGTGGATGCTCGACGATCGACAGGATGTCGATCAGGCTGCCCGGTTCCTCGCCGCGGTCGATCTGTTCGCGGTTCTCCCGCTTGAGATCGGAGAATTCCGGGTCGCGCCACATCAGCCGCAGGCCTCGGCCGATGGTCTGTTCCAGCAGGATCTGCGCGCCGCTGGCGCGCAGCGGCACGATCACGCAGATGTTGTCGACGTCGAATCCTTCGCGCAGCATCAGCACGCTCACGATCACCCGAGGTCGCGCATGCCGGTCCACGTCGGACAGGCGCTGGCGCAGCGGCGCCCATTGCGTCTCGCCGAGCTCGGCCTTCCTGCCGGAATCGACGGTCAGCACGTCGTCCGCGTGCAGGCCTTCGTCCAGCAGGAACTGCGCGACCAGCGGACTGACCGCCGTGTCCTCGCAGACGACCAGCATCTTCGGGTGCCGGCCCGGGTCGAGGGCGGCGAAATCCCGTTCCAGCCGGCGCAGTTTCTGCAGGCCGGCGCGCAGCATCACCCGCTGGCCTTCCGACAGCACCACGACGCCATCCTCGCGCTCGGCCTTGAAGTCCAGCGCCAGTGCGCCGATTTCCCTGCGCTTGTCGAGCACCAGGGATTTCACCAGCCCCATCCGCATCGCGGCTTTCAGGTCGAAATCGACCACGATGTGCGGGAACCAGACCCTGGTCTTCTCGCTCCTGCCGCGTCCGCCGCCACGTTCGTTGTAGGGCGTGGCCGAGAAGTCCACCTGCACGAAGCCGCGGCCCTTGCCTTCGGCGATACGCGACAGGCTCTTCTGCCATTCCACCTCGTCCGGCTCGCCATTGCGCTTGAGGTCGTGGATGTGATGCGCCTCGTCGTTGAAGACCATCAGGTCGGGCAGCGAGTGCAGGAACGCGATCACCCGGCCCCGTGCCCGGCGGCTGTCCAGCACCTCGAGGCTGTTGCCGGTCGCCCGGCCCGGGACGAGGGGCAGGACCCGGCGCGCGACATCGTGGGCATCGGGGACGACCGCCGGCGCATCGAACAGGCCCGCATCGGATTCCAGCGCCTCGATCTCGTCGCCGACCTCCTGCAGCAGGTGCCAGTTGGTCACCGCGACCATGCCATTGCCGGTCGCCTTCAGGCCGATGTCCTGCCTGGCGCAGACATTGCCCTGCACGAACTGGCGCACGCGCTCCCGGTACGCGGGGGGCACGAACAGTTCGGCGTAGCGCTCGGTATCGGACGTGGAGAAATCGCGCCCACCCTCGGGGCGTTCCTTGCCGAGGAACGCATCGAGCAGGCGTTCGTAGACGATCAGGCCGGGCGCCACGATCAGGAACCGGCGGGTGAAGCGGGGATCGCCGGTGCCGGCATCGAGCGCCGCGGTCTTGTTGAGCATCTGCCAGGCCAGCAGTGCCTGCAGCACCCAGGTCTTGCCGGTGCCGGTCGCCATCTTCAGGCAGTACTTCGGGTGCGCGTGCTTGGGCTGCGAGACCTCGGCCAGCAGAGTGCCCGTCAGGGCGTCGGCGCAGACCTGTCGGTACAGATCCGGCAGGTCCGGGCTGTCGAGGACCTCGTGCGCGACGATCACGTTGAGGATCGCCTGCCGCTGCCCCGGGTGGAAGTTGAGCTGGCGTCCCTGGCATGCCTCGCCGCCGAACCACCAGCGCAGCAGGTCCGCGGTCACCGGCGTGACCAGGTCGTAGAGGTCGGCGACGCCCGATTCCAGCCCGGCGCACAGCTGCTCCGTGCGCCGGGTCAGGGCCTGCGCGAGCGGCAGGAACTCCTCGGCCCGGGAGGTCATGCGTCCGGCTCCGCGACCGTCTGCACGACTTCCGCCTCGAAGCCGAACACGTCGACCACGCGCACGCAGACACGCCGCTCGCCCTGCCTGCGCGGCACGCCGAAGTCGGCCCGCTCGACCACGCGCAGGGCGTCGTCGTCATTGGCGGTGTTGCCGCGATAGTCCTGCCAGACCGAACGGAACACCTGCCCGTCGTAGTCGGGATCCACCGCCCAGTACTCGATCAGCGCCAGCGGTTCGGCGTTCGCGACCTTCAGCAGCTTGGCGCGATTGTCCTCGTCGAGGTTGATCGCCTCCGGCGACAGCAGCACGTAGTTGTCGAGGACGACCGTGATGCGCTCCTGGTCGTCCTCCGCTTTCGAACGCCGCACCGGCTTGATCGTGACGTACTGCAGGCTGGAGAACCGCACCTGCCCGCGCAGCTTCTCGATGCCGCCCTTCTTGCGCAGGCGGTCGAGCAGGTCCGGCGGGATCACCAGGACTTCCAGGCGATCGTCGTTGAGCGCGGCGATGCTCTGGCCGATCGCGGGCTCGAAGTTCCAGCCCAGCACCACCACCCGGTCCCAGCCGCCCAGCAGGGTGTCGCGCTGGGCGATCGCCTTGCGCAGCGTGGCATCGCCGACCAGCTTGTTGGGCGAATCCACCAGCACCAGCGTCTTGGTGCCGCCGAAGGTGATCGCACCGAGATTGCGCAGCGGGTTGTCTTCCGGCTGCAGCGGCTGCGCGCCGTACAGCGACAGCACGATCGCCGACAGGTCGCCGACACGGAAGTTGCGGCCGAAATGGGTCTTCGCGGCTTCGACGTGGTAGTCGCCGATGGCCTGGCAGAGAAAGGGTGTCGCGTCCTGGTCGATCAGCCGCTTGCGCATGATCATGCAGGCGGGCTTGCCGATGTCCGATGTGATCCAGCGACGACCGAGCTTCTCGGCGACGGCTGCAGTCGTGCCGGAGCCACCGAAGAAGTCCGCCACGATCGCGTTCTCGTTGGTGGCCGCAGTGATTATCCGGTGGAGAAGGTTTTCGTTCTTCTGGGTGTCGTAGCCGACCTTCTCTTTCGAGAAGCTCATGATCTGGATCGAATCGAGTCGATCCATTTCCGAGCAGTTCCATGTGTCCTCGATCGGGTATCCCGCGCCTTCAGGCTTCTTTCCATCCCTCCGGACATAGTCCTCGGCATATGGAATGTATTGCTTGTTGAACGTGGAGTCGCTCGTCTTGGTGTAGTAGAAGATGGTGTCGTGATTTCGGATCCAGTTGGAGGCCGCCGACTTGTAGCCGGATATCCAGCCGATGCGCCAGATGATCTCTCGCTCGAAGAACTGCTTGCCGAAGATCTCATCAAGCACGATCTTCACGTAATGGCCGACTGTCGGGTCCACATGCACATAGATGGAGCCGGTATCGGCGAGTAACTCTCGCATCAGCACCAGTCGCGGCACGATCATCCGCAGATACGAAGCCGTCCCTTCCGACCACGTGTCCGAATAGGCGAACTGCTCGATGACGGTTGGGCGCTGTTCGATCTCCACCCCCGGCAACTGCACCTTGGTGCGGTAGTCGGCCTTCGAATCGAACGGTGGATCGATATAGATCAGGTCTACCTTGCCGCGCAGGCTGGGCGTCTCCTCGTCGCCGGCCAACAGCGCGGCCATCGCGTGCAGGTTGTCGCCATAGATCAGGCGGTTGGCCCAGGCGTCCTGCCGGATATCGCCCAGCCGCGCCGAGCGGTGCGCCTGCGCGATCCAGTCCGCCGCCGACAGGTCCTTCGACGGCAGGACCCACTCCCGCGTCTGCAGCCGTACCCGGTGCCGGCCTTCGAGGCTCTCGAGGATGCGCTCGGCCTGCTGCCGCCCCTCCCGCACGATCTGGGGCAGTTCTTCCAGCAAAGACTTGGTCATGTCATCTATCAATCAAAATTTGATGGAACTATAAATCAATGATTGATTGTCCGGGCCGCCTGGCGGCCTACCTTTGCGCCGATGAAAAACGAACAGGCCCAATTCGGCGCGCGGCTGCGCAGCGCGCTGCGTCATGCCGGGCTTGGCGAAGGCGCGACCGAACTGGCCGACCTCGTTTCAGCGCACGGGGGTCACGCGGTTTCGCCGCAGGCGGCGCACAACTGGATCCGTGGCAAGGCGATGCCGAGGCGTCGGAACCTCAAGGCGCTGGCGAAGGCGCTGCGGGTTGATGCCGAACAGCTGTATGGCGATGCGCCGGTCTCGAACCGGCGTGTCGGAGAGGATGGCGCGGCGTTTTCCGTGAGTGCGCACGACCAGCATGCGATCGACGCCTATCTGGCATTGCCAGCCGAGCGGCGCAAGGTGGTCCGGCAGCTGATCGGGTTGCTGGCGCAGCCAGGGTAGGCACCGGATACCTCATCCCGTGAGTCGCCGCAATGTCGCGCTACTCAGGCGGGTGGCGGCCCGGAAGACAGCAGGCGCGACCTGCGAAGGCGGCGCTGCGAACGCATGAGGTGGGGGAAAGACCTTGCCGCGGTCGTGGCGATGGAGGATGCAGCATGCAGGCTCGACAATCTGCCGATGGCGGGAACGTTCGAGTTCCGGTGGACGACGGCCACTGTCGGGATGATCGGCATGCCGCGCAAGCCGCGGCTACGCATCCGGCCCGCTGCAGCACAGCGGGCGTTCGTTCGCGCACGAAGCGTTGCTTCGTAACCGCGCTCACTCACCCAACGTCAGCAGCGACGCGTTGCCGCCGGCCGCCGTGGTGTTGATGGTCACGGTCTTCTCGGTGGTGAAGCGCGGCAGGTAGTGCGAACCGCCGGCCTTGGGGCCGGTGCCCGACAGGCGCTGGCCGCCGAAGGGCTGCACGCCGACCACGGCGCCGATCTGGTTGCGGTTGACGTAGACGTTGCCGACGCGGGCGCGCGCGGCGATCTTCTCGACGGTCTCGTCGATGCGCGAGTGGATGCCCAGCGTCAGGCCGTAGCCGGTGCTGTTGATCGCGTCGATGACCGTGTCGAGCTGGTCGGCCTTCCAGCGGATCACGTGCAGCGCCGGGCCGAAATTCTCGCGCTGCAACTGCGACAGCGACTGCAGTTCCCACGCGCGCGGCGCGAAGAAGGTGCCGTGCGCGACCTCGGGGCCGACCGGCGTGGTCGCGATCAGGCGGGCTTCGCTGGCCATGCGCTCGGCGTGCGCGTCGAGCATGCGCAGCGCGTCGGCATCGATCACCGGGCCGACGTCGGTCGACAGCAGCGCCGGATCGCCGACCGTGAGTTCCTGCATCGCGCCCGCCAGCATGCCGATCACCTTGTCGGCGATGTCGTCCTGCACGAACAGCACGCGCGCGGCCGAGCAGCGCTGGCCGGCCGAGGTGAACGCCGAACCCAGCGCGTCCTTGACCAGCTGTTCGGGCAGCGCCGAGGAGTCGGCGATCAGCGCGTTCTGGCCGCCCGTCTCGGCGATCAGCGTGCCGATCGCGCCGTCGCGCGCGGCCAGCGCACGGTTGATCGCCAGCGCGGTCGCGTTGGAGCCGGTGAACACCACGCCGGCCACGCGCGGATCGGCGGTCAATGCGGCGCCGACGCTCGCACCGTCGCCCGGCACGTACTGCAGCACGCGTTCGGGCACGCCGGCTTCGTGCAGCAGCTTGACCGCCGCAAAGCCGATCAGTGTGGTCTGTTCGGCGGCCTTGGCGATCACGGTGTTGCCCGCGGCGAGGGCGGCGGCGATCTGGCCGGCGAAGATCGCCAGCGGGAAGTTCCACGGGCTGATGCACACGAACACGCCGCGGCCGGAGAGCTGCAGGCTGTTGGATTCGCCGGTCGGGCCGGGCAGGGCCTCGACGACGAACAGGCGGCGCGCCTCGCCGGCGTAGTAACGCAGGAAATCCACGGCCTCGCGCACTTCGGCGACGCCGTCGGGAATCGTCTTGCCGGCTTCGCGCGTGCACATCGCGATGTACTCGGGCGTGCGCGCTTCCAGCAGGTCGGCGGCGTGCTCGAGGATCGCCGCGCGCGACGCGGCCGGCACCGTATTCCAGTCCGCGTGCGCGTCGGTCGCGTTGCGCAGCGCCTGCTCGACGGTCGCGCCGTCGGCGGCCTGCCACTGGCCCACGCGCACGCGGCGGTCTGCGGGGCTGGCGACCTCGACGGTCGCACCGGCGCTGGTCGCGCCCGGCACCAGCGGGCCCGCGGTCCACGGACCGGTCGCGGCCTGGATCTGCGCGGCCAGCGTGGCGAACTGCGCGTCGTTGGCGAGGTTGACGCCCATGGAGTTGCTCCTGTCGTGGAACTGGCTGCGGAACAGGTCGACCGGCAGCGGAATGCGGGGGTGGGGAATGGATTCGAAACCGGCGACGACGTCGACCGGATCGCGGATCAGGTCGTCGATCGCGACGTCCTCGTCGCTGATCCGGTTGACGAAGCTGGAGTTGGCGCCGTTCTCGAGCAGGCGACGCACCAGGTACGGCAGCAGGTCCTCGTGCGAACCGACCGGCGCGTACACGCGGCAGGGCACGTCGAGGCGGTCGGCCGGGATGACCTCGGCATAGAGGTCGTCGCCCATGCCGTGCAGCTTCTGGAACTCGTAGGGCTTCGCGCCGGCGTCGTTGCGCAGCGTCATCCCCAGCCGGTGCACCGCCGCGATCGTGTGCGCGTTGTGCGTGGCGAACATCGGGTAGATCGCATCGGTCGCCGACAGCAGGCGATGCGCGTTGGCGAGATAGCTGACGTCGGTGTTGGGCTTGCGGGTGAACACCGGATAGCCCGGATGGCCTTCGACCTGGGCGCGCTTGACCTCGCTGTCCCAGTACGCGCCCTTGACCAGGCGCACCGGAATGCGGCGGCCGTGCGCGCGGGCCAGGGCTGCGATCCAGTCGATCACGAACGGCGCGCGCTTCTGGTAGGCCTGCACGACGATGCCGAAGCCGTGCCAGCCGGCCAGCGAGGCGTCGGTGAGCGCGGCTTCGATGACGTCGAGCGACAGCTCCAGGCGGTCGGCCTCCTCGGCGTCGACGGTCAGGCCGATGCGGTAGCCCTTCGCGCGCCGGGCGAGGTCGAGCAGGCGCGGTGCGAGTTCGGCCAGAACACGTGCGTGCTTGGCGTGTTCGTAGCGCGGATGCAGCGCGGACAGCTTCACCGAGATCGACGGCGCGGTGATCTCGTCCTCGAACGGACCCGCGCCATCGCCTTGGCGATGGCTGGAAGCCGTGCTCTTCCCGATCGCGTCGATCGCATCGCGGTAGGCCTTCAGATACCGGTCGGCGTCGGCTTGCGTCAGCGCGGCCTCGCCGAGCATGTCGAAGGAATAGCGGTAGGCGGCGTTGTCGCCCTTGCGCGAGCGCGTCAGCGCTTCGCCGATGGTGCGGCCCATGACGAACTGGTGGCCCATGATCCGCATCGCCTGGCGTACCGCGAGGCGGATCACCGGTTCGCCGACGCGTCCGACCAGGCGCTGGAAGGCGTTGTGGACGTTGCGCTTGGTGTCGTCGGCCAGATCGACCAGGCGGCCGGTCAGCATCAGGCCCCAGGTCGACGCATTGACCAGCACCGAATCGGACTGGCCCATGTGCCTGCGCCAGTCGGCCTCGCCCAGCTTGTCGCGGATCAGCGCATCGGCGGTGCCTTCGTCCGGAATGCGCAGCAGCGCCTCGGCCACGCACATCAGCAGCACGCCTTCCTCGCTGCCGAGGTCGTACTGCTGCATGAAGGCTTCGATCGCGCCGCGGTCGCGCGCGCGCAGGCGCACGCGGCGGACCAGGTCGGCGGCGGTCGCCTGGATCGCGGCGCGGTCGGCGTCGGGCTGGCGCGCTTGCGCCAGCAAGGCCTGGACGCGTTCGGTTTCATCGCCTGTCCAGGCGGCGGTGATCGCGTCGCGCTGCGGCTGAAGGGAGGTCGCAGGCGCGGCGGGCGACGGACTGGCGTTCAAGGCGGGACGACCGGCAGGGGCAGAAGCGGAATTCTAGCCTGCCGGCCCGGCCCGCCACTGTGCGAATCGCGGCTGCAGTCGAACCTGTCGGGACGGCGTCGCGTCCAGGCGATGGCGCTGCCGTCTCGCCGCCGCCGGCGCCGTGCAGAGCCGGCCACGGCCGCCGGCGGACGGGACCGTACGAGGCCGGTACGCCATTGCGGGTATGCTCGGGCTGCGTACGAATGGCGATGGCCTGCCGCGCCGCCTCTCGATCCCCGGGCGATCCGGGATCGCGACGCTTCGCGGCACCGCAGCTTGCCCCTGCCGAACGCCGACAGCTACCATTCATCCGTTATTCGCAGCACGCCGCCGCTCCTGCGTATATCTCCCGGCTCCCCACGCCGGGCGAGGACGGACGCGTTCCCGCCAGCACCAAGGCCAGCTCAGGCATGGGGTCCGATGTGAAGCAAGGCGCTTGCTCCAAACAGTGGAAAGCCAGACGGTGGGTCGGTGGCGCAATCGCGTTGCTGGCATCCACGAACGTTCTGGCGCAGTCCGCCGACCCCAGGCCGTGGCAGCTGAACATGGGCCGCGGCGTCACCACCTCCGCCCAGCATGCCTACGACGCGCACATGCTCGCGCTGTGGGTCTGCGTGGCGATCGGCGTGCTGGTGTTCGGTGCGATGGCGGTGGCGATGTTCCGCTTCCGCAAGTCGCGCGGGGTCACCGCGGCGCAGTTCAGCCACAACACCACCGCCGAAGTCATCTGGACCGTCGTCCCGATCGTCATCCTGGTGCTGATGGCGGTGCCGGCCACGCAGAAGCTGATCGCCATGTACGACACCCGCGATTCCGAGATGACCGTCAAGGTCACCGGCGTGCAGTGGATGTGGACGTACGAGTACATGGGCGAGGACGTGGTGCTGACCAGCCGCCTCGACCGCGAAAGCGACCGCCTGCGCCAGAGCCGCGGCACCACGCGCGCCGAGCTCGACGCCCACGGCCACTACCTGCTCGATGTCGACACCCCGCTGGTGCTGCCCACGGATACCAAGATCCGCTTCGTGGTGACCGCCGACGACGTGATCCACTCCTGGTGGGTGCCGGCCTTCGGCTGGAAGCAGGACGCGATCCCGGGCCTGGTCAACGAGGCCTGGACCGAAATCCTCGAGCCGGGCGTCTACCGCGGCCAGTGCGCGGAACTGTGCGGCAAGGACCACGGCTTCATGCCGATCGTCGTGCGCGCGGTGCCGCCGGCGGAATTCGACGCCTGGCTCGCCGCCGAGAAGGCGAAGAACGCGCCGGCCATTCCCGCGCCGGGAGAGCCCGGACCCGCCGACGCCGCACCCGCATCGTCGCCTGACGCCGCGCCCGCCGGGGCTGCCGCAGACGCCACGCAGTCCCCGTCCGCCCCTGCCGCGCCCGCGGCCGGCTGATCGATCGAGGCCACCGCACATGTCGACGCCGCACCCCGCCACCGCTGACGCGCTCCACGACGATCACCACGCTCACCCGCAGGGATTCGTCCAGCGCTGGTTCTTCTCCACGAACCACAAGGACATCGGCACGCTGTACCTGCTGTTCTCCTTCCTGATGTTCGTCATCGGCGCGGCGATGAGCGTGATCATCCGCACCGAACTCGCCGCCCCGGGCCTGCAGCACGTCAGCCCGACGTTCTTCAACCAGATGACCACCATGCACGCGCTGGTGATGATCTTCGGCGGCGTGATGCCGGCCTTCGTGGGCCTGGCGAACTGGATGATTCCGCTGCAGATCGGCGCGCCGGACATGGCGCTGCCGCGCATGAACAACTGGTCGTTCTGGATCCTGCCGTTCGCGTTCACGCTGCTGCTGATGACGCTGTTCCTGCCCGGCGGCGGCCCGGCCGGCGGCTGGACGCTGTATCCGCCGCTGTCGCTGCAGGGCGGCAGCAGCGTGTCGCTGACGATCTTCGCCATCCACATGATGGGCATCAGCTCGATCATGGGCGCGATCAACGTCATCGCCACCATCCTCAACATGCGCGCCCCGGGCGTGGACCTGCTGAAGATGCCGATCTTCTGCTGGGCCTGGCTGATCACCGCGTTCCTGCTGATCGCGGTGATGCCGGTGCTGGCCGGCGCGGTCACGATGCTGCTGACCGACAAGTTCTTCATGACCTCGTTCTTCAACGCCGCCGGCGGCGGCGACCCGGTGATGTACCAGCACATCTTCTGGTTCTTCGGCCATCCCGAGGTCTACATCATGATCCTGCCGGCGTTCGGCATCGTCAGCGAGATCATCCCGACCTTCAGCCGCAAACCGCTGTTCGGCTACCAGGCGATGGTCTACGCGACCGCGTCGATCGCGTTCCTGTCGTTCATCGTGTGGGCCCACCACATGTTCACCGTCGGCATGCCGCTCGGCGGCGAGATCTACTTCATGTTCGCGACGATGCTGATCGCCATCCCGACCGGCGTGAAGGTGTTCAACTGGGTGTCGACGATGTGGCGCGGCGCGATGACGTTCGAGGCGCCGATGCTGTGGGCGGTCGCGTTCGTGATCCTGTTCACCATCGGCGGCTTCTCGGGCCTGATGCTCTCGATCGTGCCGGCCGACTTCCAGTACCACGACACCTATTTCGTCGTCGCGCACTTCCACTACGTGCTGGTGACCGGCGCGCTGTTCTCGATCATCGCGGCCACGTACTACTGGTGGCCGAAGTGGACCGGGCGGATGTACAGCGAGTTCTGGGCGAAGGTGCATTTCTGGTGGACGATCGTCTTCGTCAACCTGCTGTTCTTCCCGCAGCACTTCCTCGGCCTGGCCGGCATGCCGCGGCGCATCCCCGACTACAACGTCGTGTTCGCCGACTGGAACCTGATCAGCTCGGTCGGCGCGTTCGGCATGTTCGCCACGCCCTTCATGATGTTCGCGATCCTGCTGCATTCGAAGCTGCGCGGCGCGCCGGCCGCGGCGCGCGCGTGGGAAGGCGCCAAGGGCCTGGAGTGGACGGTGCCGTCGCCGGCGCCGCACCACACCTTCGCCAGGCCGCCGGTGATCAAGCCGGGCGATCTGGCCCACGACGACATCAGCCACTGATGCAGATCGCGATGACCCTGCCCGATCCCGGTTCCGACCTCGCCGCCCGCCGCCGCCGTGCGCGGCGCACCGCGGTGGTCGTCGCGGTGGTCGCGGCGCTGGTCTACCTCGGCTTCATCGCGCGCGGGGTGCTGCTGTCGTGAGCGACGACCTGCGCGCGCCGGACACGCGGACCGACACCCGGCCGAAGTCGGCGACCGTCGGCATCGGCAAGCTGGTCGGCATCTCGATCGCCGCGTTCGCGTTCACCTTCTCGCTGGTGCCGCTGTACCGCATCGCCTGCGAGAAGGTGTTCGGCATCCGCCTGGAGAACAGCGCGGCCGCCGTGCCGGCGACGCGTGCGACGCCGGCCGAGCGCTGGGTGACGGTCGAGTTCGACGCGACCGTGAACTCGCGCCTGCCGTGGTCGTTCCGTCCCAACGAGACCCGCATGCGCGTGCGCGTGGGCGAGCAGTACGAGACCACGTACTACGCGCACAACGACAGCCGCCGCGCGGTGGTCGGCAGTGCCACGCCCTCGGTGGCGCCGGCGCGCGCGTCGGGCTTCTTCCAGAAGACCGAATGCTTCTGCTTCACCGCGCAGACGCTCGAAGCCGGCGAGACCCGCGACATGCCGGTGCGCTTCATCATCGACCCGTCGTTGCCGAAGGACGTCAACACGGTCACGCTGAGCTATACCTTCTTCAGGAACGATGTCCTCACCTCGCGTCTGGCCGCCCATGCGGCGCCGGGACGCGGCACTCCGGGCGTGGTCGCGGCGCCCTGAGCGCGCCCCCCGCCTTCCGAAAACCAAGCATCGACGATCCGGACACCGCCATGGCCCACGCCAAGCCCGAGCAGGACCCCGACCTCTATTTCGTGCCCCACGACAGCAAGTGGCCGGTGTTCGCCTCGGTCGCGCTGTTCGTCACCATGCTGGGCCTGGCCAGCTGGTTCAACGAAGCCAGCTGGGGCCGCGCGACGTTCTTCGTCGGCGCCGCGCTGCTGGCGCTGATCCTGTTCAAGTGGTTCGCCGACGTGATCCTCGAATCGGTGTCGGGCTACTACAACAGGCAGGTCGACCTCTCGTTCCGGATGGGGATGGTGTGGTTCATCTTCTCGGAGATCATGTTCTTCGCCGCGTTCTTCGGCGCGCTGTTCTACGCGCGCACGCTGTCGCTGCCGTGGCTCGGCGGCGAAGGCTCTGGCGCGATGACCAACGCGGTGTTGTGGGACGGCTACAGCGCGGCGTGGCCGTCTGCCGGTCCGGGCGATGTCGGCGGCGCATTCCAGACGATTCCGGCCTGGGGCCTGCCGCTGCTCAATACGCTGATCCTGCTGGCGTCGGGCATCACGATCACCGTCGCCCACCACGCGCTGCGCGCCGCGCGCCGCACCCAGCTGCTGGTGTTCCTCGGCGCGACGATCCTGCTCGGCTGCGTGTTCCTGTTCTTCCAGATCGAGGAATACGTCCACGCCTACCGCGATCTGAACCTGACGATGGGTTCGGGCATCTACGGCTCGACGTTCTTCATGCTGACCGGCTTCCACGGCGCGCACGTGACGCTGGGCACGATCATGCTGATCGTGATCTGGCTGCGCTGCTGGCGTGGTCACTTCACCAAGGAGAACCACTTCGCGTTCGAAGCGGTCGCCTGGTACTGGCACTTCGTCGACGTGGTGTGGCTGATTCTGTTCCTGTTCGTCTATGTGGTTTGAAAACAGGGATTGGGGATTTGGAATTCGGGATTCGAAACGGCCTGCGGATCACAGCCTTCCCGAATCCCGGCTTTTAACGGGCGAATGCCCGGTAATCCCCAATCCCGAATCCCGCCGCACGGGGTGTACGGCGTCAGCCGTATACCCCATGCGGCTTGATCCAGCCCATCCAGATCGCCAGCAGCACCAGCGCGATCAGGCCGACCGACAGGCCGATGCGGCGCGTGAGCGCCTTCACCGTGCGGTCGGTCGTGCCCTTGTCGGTCATCATGTAGAACAGCGCGCTGCCCAGGTTCCACAGGATCAGCAGCACGAAGGCGATGATCAGCAGCAGCTTCAGCGAATCGTTCATCACCATCGCAGGCTCCGGAACACGGGGTGTGTCGGCGGATTATTGCAGCCTGCGGAACGCCGCGCGTGAGTCTGCGCCGGACCCGCATCGTCGGCTGGACGCTGGCCGTGCTGGCGATCGCGGCCTTCGTGTCGCTGGGCCAGTGGCAGCTGTCGCGGATGGGCCAGAAGCAGGCGATGCTCGACGCAGTCGCAGCGACGCTCGAGGCCCGCACGCCCGTGCCGCTGCGCGCCGCCGGCGATGCCGCGCGCGCCCGTGACTACGACTGGAGCGCGGGCCGCGGCCGCTTCGTCGACCGTCCGGCCTTCGTGCTCGACAACCAGATCCAGGCCGGCGTGCCGGGCCTGCGCGTGTACCGGCTGTTCGCGCCCGACGACGCACCGCCGCTGCTGGTCGATCTCGGCTGGACCGCGCTCGTCGATCGCACGACGCGCCTGCCCGACGCCGCCATCGTGCGCGGCGACGGTCTGCTCGGTCGCGATCTCGAGTTGCGCGGCCTGCTCGCACCGCCGCCGTCGCCCGGACTCGCACTCGGCCCGGCGCTCACGCCCGGCGACGCAGCGCTGATGACCCGCATCGACATCCCCGCGATCGCCGCCGAAACCGGCCTGCCGGCCGTGCCGCCGCGCGTGCTGCGGCTCGATCCCGCGCTCGACGTCGGCTACCTCCGCGATCTCGACGTCCTGCCCAATACGCTCACGCCCGACAAGCACCTCGGCTACGCGGTGCAGTGGTTCGGGCTGGCCCTCGCGGTGCTCGCCATCGCCCTCGTGCTCACGTTCCGGACCCGCCGCCGATGACTCCGTCTTCCGCGCAGACGCTGCCGCCCGCGCAGCGCAACCGCAATCGCCTGCTGCTGGTGCTGATCGTGGTGCTGTTCCTCGGCAGCGCCGTCGTCGCCGGCGCGCTGCGGTTCTCGGGCTGGCGGCCGTCGGGCATGCAGAACAGGGGCGAGCTGCTCGATCCGCCGGGGGACCTGCGCACGCATCCGCTGCACCTGGTCGAGGGCGGCAGCTACGACTGGCGTCCGGCCGAGCGGCGCTGGCGCATCCTCGTCGCGCCGCCGCGCGACTGCGCGCAGGCCTGCGTCGAACTGTCGCGGCAGCTCGATCTGGTCTGGCAGCTGTTCGGCCGCAACGCCGACCACGTCGACATCCTGTGGGCGGGCGCGGTGCCCGAAGGCGCGGTGCGCAATCCGGCGTGGCGGCTCGTCGAAGCTGACCCGGCGCTGCGTGCGACATTGCCGCGCGTCGACGGCGGGCCCGGCGAGGCGGACAATGGCGTCCCCGCCTATGTCGTGGACCCGAACGGGTTCGTCATCCTGCGCTACGCCCCGGGCTTCGATCCGGGCGATCTGCGCAGCGACATGGCCAAGCTGCTGAAACTCAAGTGATGACCCACACGCCCCCCGCGCGCGCGACATCGTTCCGTCCGTCGACCCACAAGCATTTCCACCGCATCGCCTGGCTCGCCACCGCGCTGACGCTGTGCGTGATCGTGTTCGGCGCATTCGTGCGCCTGTCCGATGCCGGCCTCAGCTGTCCCGACTGGCCCACCTGCTACGGCCGCGCGGCGTGGCCGCAGGCCGCCAGCGAGGTCGTCGACCACGCCGCGAGCGCGATCCGCGAGTTCGAATCGCACAAGGCCTGGCGCGAGCAGGTGCACCGCCATCTGGCCGCGTCGCTGGGCGTGCTGGTGCTCGGTCTTGCGCTGCTGGCCGCGCGCCGGCGGCGCTTCGGCATGCTGCAGATCATCGGTGCGTCCGCGCTGGTCGCGCTCGCGATTCCGCTGTACATGCAGGGCCACGTGATGGCCGCGCTGGGCATCGCCGCGCTCGGTGAGGCGCTGCTGCTGATCGCCGCGCTGCGCTGGTCGAACCCCGGATCAAGTCCGGGGCAGGCTCACGCGCCAGGTCACCGCAGTGACCTGGCGAATGTGGCCGCGCTGACGCTGGCGGTGGTGATCTTCCAGGCGCTGCTCGGCAAGTGGACGGTCACCATGCTGCTCAAGCCGGTGATCGTCATGGGCCACCTGCTCGGCGGCATGCTGACGTTCTCGCTGCTGCTGTGGATGGCGTGGCGCGCGACGGTGCAGCCGATCGTGCTGGTCGACGCACCCATGCTGCGGCGCTGGACGCTCGGCGCGATCGGCCTGGTCGGCGTGCAGATCGCACTGGGCGGCTGGGTCAGCGCGAACTACGCGGCGCTTGCCTGCGGCGCGGGCGGCTGGGTCACCGAGGCGCACCATTACGTCGATTTCCCGAAGTGCGTCGGGCAGTGGTGGCCGCAGGCCGACTTCCGCGAAGGCTTCGTGCTGTGGCGCGGCGTCGGCGTGGATTACGAAGGCGGCGTGCTCGACGGCGCGGCGCGCGTGGCGATCCAGCTCGCGCACCGGGTGATGGCGATCGCGGTGTTCGCGTATCTGATCGCATTCGCCGCGCGCCTGCTGCGCACGCCGGGCCTGCGCGGCTGGGCGGTCGCGCTCGCGCTGCTGACCTGCGCGCAGGTCGCGCTGGGCATCTTCAACGTCAAGCTCGCGCTGCCGTTGCCGGTCGCGGTGATGCACAACGGCGGCGCTGCGTTGCTGCTGTTCGTGCTGGTGTCGCTGCTTGCCCGCCTGAAGCGGCCGGACTGACATGGCGATCCAGGCACGCGACTACTGGGCGCTGACCAAACCCCGCGTGGTGGCACTGATCGTGTTCACCGCGCTGGTCGGCATGTTCCTCGCCGTGCCCGGCCTGCCGCCGTGGAAAGAAACGGTGTTCGGCCTGCTCGGCATCTGGCTGGCGGCGGCATCGGCGGCGGCGATCAACCATCTGATCGACCAGCGCATCGACAAGGTCATGGCGCGCACCGCGCACCGGCCGCTCGCAACCGGCGCGCTGCGCCCGGCGCAGGTGCTGGTGTTCGCGCTGGCGCTGGGTGCGCTGTCGATGGCGATCCTGGTGCTGCTGGTCAACATGCTGACCGCGCTGCTCACCTTCGCGTCGCTGATCGGTTACGCGGTGATCTACACCGGCTGGCTCAAACGCGCGACGCCGCAGAACATCGTCATCGGCGGCATCGCCGGCGCGGCGCCGCCGCTGCTGGGCTGGGCCGCGGTGACCAACATGCAGGGCCAGTGGGACTGGGCGCACGCGCTGCTGCTGGTGCTGATCATCTTCGTGTGGACGCCGCCGCATTTCTGGGCGCTGGCGATCTTCCGCCGCGACGACTACGCGCGCGCGCTGGTGCCGATGCTGCCGGTCACGCACGGCGTGGCGTACACGCGCTGGCAGATCCTGATCTATACCGTGCTGCTGGTCGTGATCACGCTGTTGCCGGTCGCGATCGGCATGAGCGGCGTGTTCTATCTGGGCGGCGCCGTCGTGCTGGGCTTGGTGTTTCTCTGGTACGCGTGGCGTCTGCTGGATCCGCCGGACGAGTTCTTCGCGATGCGGATGTTCAACTACTCCGTCGTGTACCTGATGGCGCTGTTCGCGTTCCTGCTGGTCGACCACTGGCTGCTGCCGTGGTTGCCGGGCGCCGGCGCTGCGGCGGGCGGACTGGATTTCCAGCGCATCGGCTGACAATCGCCGCATCCGCTCCGGCGGGCGCAGGGCCCGCCGGCGCAGTGGACATCAGGACTTCTTCGCGGCCTTCTCGGCCCGCTTTTCCTTCAGGGTCTTGACCGGCTTCTTCTTGGTCTCTTTCTTCTTGTCGAGGCTCTTGGCCATCGTCGCGCTCCGCTGGGATCTCTGGGGCGGCGAGGAACGCAGGTTCCGTGCCGGGGTCTGATCCGGCATGCAGGCTCCGGATCACGACGCATCCTACGCCGAGTCGCTCGAAGCGCCCATCGCGGATGTGGCGGGTGCGGTCGTCGCGCAATCTTCCCGCAACCGCTGTTCCGCTCGGGGCAGGCGCGTGGCGGCACTGGATGGCGCGCGCGTTCGCGCATGCAATGGAAACGCATTCATGAATGCGGCAAGATTGCGCCCCGCCAGCCCGGCCAACCTTGCCGGATGCCCGCATTCCAACTGTCCGCGCGCTTCGTTCGCGTGCGCGACGCAGACGTCCTCATTTTGTCCAGGAGTTGTGATGACCCATCTTCAGGCGCTGTTGCCGCAGCGCAATCTGCATTTCACCCGCAACGTGCTCGGCATGGGCGGTGGTTACCCGTTGGCGTTGCTGCTGCTGGTGCTGGCCGGGGCGCTGGCGTGGTGGCAGGCGCCCGGGCTGCTCCGCGACCAGCACATCCGGTCCAGTCCGCTCGAACTCGAAGACTATGTCCTGCGCGATGGTCGCTGCACTACGCGCAAGGCCGTCTTCACGGACTGTGAGGCAGACGTCGCCTACACCGCCGATGGCGTCGACTACGAAAAGCACATCAGCCTGATGTTCCTGTCCGGGTCGCGCGGCGACTACGAGGCGAGCTTGATCGTTGCCGCCGATGATCCCGGCCTGGCGACGCTGAGCATCGGTCTGGAACGGTTCTGGAATCGGCTGGTGTTTTTTCTGATCGTATTCGGGGCGCTTCTGGTGGGCGGCATCGCCTGCATCGTCCTGACTGCACGCAACGCACGCGTCAATCGGGCGTCGCGGCAGCCGCAGCGCTGGAGTGTCGAGCTGGTCGAGATTCGCGCGGTGCAGTCGTCCTTCGGCGGCACGCTGGTCACCTACGCCCACGGGCCTGGTACAGGTCGACGCGCTCCCAAGGCGAACACACGCTTTCGCAAGCGGGAAGCGCCGCTGCTGATCGAGTCCGCCGATGGCGCCTCGCATGCGCTCGCGCTGCGTCCAGCGGCCGGTGGTACGCCACTGATGCTCGACGCTGCGTTGCAGCGTATCGACCTGACCGACACCGAGCGTTCGGCCGCGTTTTCGGCGCTCGAGGCGCTGGAGGTCACATCCGCCTGAGTCCGGTGGGCCGGATGGTTCCGTCTCCGCGTAGGCTCTCGGCTGCACCGTAAGGCGACACGTGGCGGCGGACCTGCGGCCACGTGTGCCGTCCGCTTCGACGCGCGACGGCACGGCGTGCCACGCGACATGCCGGTCGCGGTTGTTCCATGACGCCGCGTTCCGGCAGGCCGAGGCCGCAGGGGATTGCGCACGAGGCAGCCGTCAGCGGTTGGAAAAGCGATCTGCAGGCGCATGGCCTGCCGCGTCCGGTCGTGGGTCAGGCCCGCCGGGGCCGCCGCCAGTGCGTCCAGAAGTGGCCTCGCTGCCGGGGGCCGCGCCGGCGCGCGTCATCCGGCAAGCGCAGCAAGATCGTGGACGGGTTCTCAGCCGCCCGCGATCAAGGTCGAGGTCGGCGTGGCCTGCAGGCAGGCGTCGGGATCGCCGTCGAGGCCGGCCGGCATCTCGCAGGCGCGCGGTTCGAAGTCGAGCGTGGCCTGCCACCCCGCCCTGGTGCCTGGCGTCAGCGCGATCTGGACGTCGACATCGCGGATCGTGACGCGCGCGGTCTGCTGCGCATCGGTGCGCGCCGCCCAGCCGGCGAGCGTGTGGGCGAGGGCGGGATCGAGCAGGCGGTTGGCCTCGAGCAGCTGGCGGGTCTGCGCGACCGCATCGGGATGGTCGAGCGCGCCGCCGCCGGGCTGGATGTGCACGCCGACCAGCAGGCCGCCCTGCTGCTTGAACGCGACGCGATCGGCCGGCACGACGATCTGCTGGCCGTTGGGCAGGCGCAGGGTGACGTCGCGCGACTGGCGGATCGTGTGTTCGGCGGCCAGCGCGCCATCCTGCTGCGGCCAGGCGAGATCGACCTGTTCGGCGACCGGCGCGGCAAGATCGATATGCAGCGGCTTGGCCAGCGGCGGCGGGGTGTCGATCTTCGCGCAGGCGCCCAGCAGCAGTGTGGCGGAGAGGACGAGGCCAGCGCCGAGGCGGGCGGACGGAAGGCGGGTGGATCGGATCATGGTGGCGACCTGTCGGGGAAGGAAAAAGGACGGGGCACCGAGCCGGTACCCGTCTACGCGGACTCGGCGGACACGCGGTGCTGGACGGACAGGTCGCCCTGACGCAGCTGCGCCATACCGACCGGCCGATCCCCCTGACGGAATCAGACCAGCGTGAAGGTTAAGGAATCGTCACCGGGATGTAAGCACTATGTGTCTGAAACGCTTACATTTCCGCATCAGCGGGCGCGCTGCAGCAGCAGTTCCCGCAATGCCTGCTTGCCGGCGGCGTCGAGCGTGCCCTCGCGCTGCTGGCCCAGCAGGTCGTCGATCCGCTGCTGCAGCACCTGGCGGTCGAGTTGCTCGATGGCGTCGCGCAGTTCCTGTTCCCACGAGGCCTCGTCGCCGGCGAGATCCTGGGTCGCGAGCTTGCGCAGCGCCGACGCTTCCTCGCGTTCCTCGAACTGTGACAGCAGCACGCCGGTGGTGATGTCCGGGCGGACGCTGCCGATGGCGATCAGCTCGGTCAACAGTTCGATGCCGGGCTGGCGCAGGGCGACGAAGGGGTAGGGCGGCGGCAGCTGCGCGGCCAGGCCGGGTTTCTGCAGCAGCAGGGCGATCGCGTGCCGGACCACGCTGCGTTTCGGCGGCGGCGCACCGCGACCGCCGCGCAGCATGCGGCTGGGCGCGGCCTGTTGCGCAGGCGCCGCGCCGCCGAGGCCGGTGAGCTCGCTGAGCCGCTGGCGCATCAGGTCGGCGAAGGCGCCGTCGGGAATCTGCGCCAGCATCGGCTTGGCGCGTTCGGCCAGTCTCGCCTTGCCGTCCAGCGTCGACAGGTTGATGCCCTCGCCCAGGGTGTCGAAGAAGAACGTCGACAGCGGCGTCGCCTGCGTTAGGCGCGCCTCGAACCCGGGCGCGCCTTCGGTGCGCACGATGGTGTCGGGATCTTCGCCATCGGGCAGGAACAGGAAGAACGCCTGGCGGCCGTCGCGCATGCGCGGCAGCACCGATTCCATCGCGCGCGTCGCCGCGCGGCGACCGGCGGCATCGCCGTCGAAGCAGAAGAACACGTCGGGCGCGTTGCGGAACAGCAGCTCGGCGTGGTCGGGCGTGGTCGCCGTGCCCAGCGTGGCGACCGCCTGCGGCACGCCGAACTGGAACAGCGAGACCACGTCCATGTAGCCCTCGACCACCACCAGCCGCTCGATCTTCTGGTTGGCCTGGCGTACCTGCCACAGGCCGTAGAGTTCGCGGCCCTTGTGGAACAGCGGCGTCTCGGGCGAGTTGAGGTATTTGGGCGAATCCTCGGGCTTGAGTACGCGGCCGCCGAACGCGATCACGCGGCCGCGGCGATCATGGATCGGGAAGATCACCCGGTCGCGGAACTTGTCGTAGCTGTGGCCGCGGTCGTTCTTCGACAGCAGGCCCACCTTCTCCAGCACCGCGATGCGCCGCGCGTCGTCCTTGCCCAGTGCATCCTTCAACGCCGAGAAGCCGTCGGGCGCGTAGCCGATCGCGAACTGCTCGCGGATCGCGGCGTCGACGCCGCGGCCGTCGAGATAGCGGCGCGCCGTGTCGTTGCCGGCGAGCTCGCGGACGAAGAAGCGCGAGGCCGCATCGAGCGCGTCGTACATCGGCGCGCTGTCGGGCCGCGCCTCGCGCTGCTGGGTGTCGCGCGGGATCTCCATGCCGGCGCGCTTGGCCAGCTCGTCGACCGCATCGAGGAATTCGAGGCGGTCGTAGTTCATCAGGAAGCTGATCGCGGTGCCATGCGCCCCGCAGCCGAAGCAGTGATAGAACTGCTTGGTCGGCGACACGGTGAAGCTTGCCGAACGCTCGTCGTGGAACGGACAGCGCGCCGAATACTCCTTGCCCTGCCGCTTCAGCGGCACGCGCGCGTTGATCACTTCGACGATGTCGGTGCGCGCCAGCAGGTCGTCGATGAAGGCGTCGGGGATGCGCGCCATCAGCGTGTCCCGCGCAGGCATGCGCACGCGACCGGAGACCGGACGAGGTGCAAGCGGGACAGGGTGGGGGCGACGCCGATCATGCGGACGCTAGGATGCCACGCGGCGTGCGGAATGCCGCGGCTGGATGGACTCAGATCGCCGGTGGCGGCCCCTTCGCAAGCGCGGCGGCTTGGCGCTCGGCGCGCTTCTGCAGCGCACGGTCGACCGAGCTGCGGCGCACACGCTCGTCGATGACCGCCGTGATCAGCGCGCCGACGAAGAAGATCGTCGCCGCGTAGTACATCCAGACCAGCAGGATCACCAGCGTGCCGAACGAGCCATAGGCGCTGCCGGGCGCGGCGTGGGTCATGTAGATGCCGATACCCCAGCGCCCGAACACGAACAGCACCGAGGTGATCACGCCGCCGAACAGCGCCTGGCGCCAGCGCACGCGACGGTCGGGCAGGTAGTGGTAGAGCAGGGCGAACGCCAGCGAATACAGCACCAGCATCAGCGCGTTGCCGACCAGCGGCAGGATCGACGGCACGTTGGCGAAGATCACCTCGACCGCTGTCGTCATCAGCGTCGACACCAGCACCAGGAAGCCGAGGGCGAACACCACGCCGGCCGAGAACACGCGCTTGCGCAGGAACACCATCAAGCCGCCGGGCAGCCGGTCGCCATCGGTGCGGAAGATCAGATTCAGCGTGCCCTGCAACTGGGCGAACACGACCGTGGCGCCGATGAACAGCAGCAGCGTGCTCCACAGGCCGGCGAGCGAGCCGATGTCGGGCTGCTCGGTGGCGTTCTGGATCACGGTGCCGGCGACATCGCGGGCACCGGCGCCCGCCAGCGCACCGATCTGCTCGAGCAGCGCCTCCTGCGCGGACGGATACAGCGACGCCGTGATCCACAGCACCAGCACCAGCATCGGCGCCAGCGAGATCAGCGTGTAGAACGACAGCGACGCGGCCTGGGTCAGCAGGTCGGCATCGACAAACCGTTTGACCAGCGCCGCGGGCAGGCTGTCCTCGAAGCGGGACACGCCCTTGTCCACGCGTGTGCGCAGACGCCCCCAGCGTGTGCGGCGAACGGGCGTTTCGGGGTCGGGGGTGTCCCGCGGCGACGTGCTCATGCGTGGCGATTCGTAAGGCCGAGGCGTGGAGCGCGTGCGTCCACTGCGGCGTTGCCGTCACCTTATGCACGAGGTCGTAGCGGCGCGTGAAGCGCGGGGCGATTCAGCGCGTCATCGTCGCGAGTGCGCGCAGGGCGTCGCCTTCGACGCGCTGCACGGTCCAGCCGTCCTGCGGCTGTGCACCGAGCGCGCGATAGAAACCGATCGCCGGCGCGTTCCAGTCGAGCACGGTCCATTCGAAGCGCCCGCAGTCGCGCGCGACCGCGAGCGCGGCGAGATGCCGCATCAGCTGCATGCCGAGACCGCGGCCACGATACGCGGGGCGCACGAACAGATCTTCCAGATACAGGCCGCGACGGCCGAGGAAGGTCGAGAACGTGTGGAAGAACAGCGCGAAGCCGGCGGGCGTGCCGTCGATTTCGGCGATCACGACTTCGGCCGCGGGTGCGTCACCGAACAGGGCGTCGGCGAGCAGGGCCTCGTCGGCGACGACGGCATCGGACAGGCGTTCGAAGTCCGCCAGTTCGCGGATCAGCGCGAGCACCAGCGGCACGTCGCCCGGACGTGCCGGGCGCAGGACGATGCCGTCGCCGGCGGTCATCCGCCCAGCGACTGCTTCACCAGGCGCGAGACCACGCCCATGTCGGCCTTGCCGGCCAGCTGCGGCTTCAGCACGGCCATCAGCTTGCCGATGTCGGCCGGGCCTGCGGCGCCGGTGTCAGCCCTGGCGCTGGCGATCGCCGCCAGGATTTCGGCCTCGCCGAGCTTCTCGGGCAGGTAGCGCTCGATCACGACGATCTCGTCGCGCTCGACCTGGGCCAGGTCCTCGCGGCTGGCGGCCTCGTACTGGCTGACCGAATCGCGGCGCTGCTTGACCATCTTGTCGAGCGCGGCCAGCACGGCGGCGTCGTCGAGTTCGATGCGCTCGTCGACTTCGCGCTGCTTGATCGCGGCCAGCATCAGGCGGATCACGCCGAGTGCGTGCCTGTCGCCGCCCTTCATCGCGGCCTTCATGTCTTCGGTGAGTTGCTGCTTCAGGGTCATGGCGGGCTCCGGGTGCAACGGATGCGGGGGGCGCCGGAACCGGACCGGTCCACGGCGGAGACGACAAAAAGCCGGCGGCGCAAGGCGCTGCCGGCTTTTCGCGTCATCGAACGGTCGAACCGGGGAAACCCCGGCCCGGGCCGATCAATACAGGCGCTGGCGCTTGGTGACGTCGCGCGACACGCGACGCGACTGACGCTTCACTGCAGCCGCCGCCTTGCGCTTGCGTTCCTGGGTCGGCTTCTCGTAAAACTCGCGCTTGCGGGTTTCAGCGAGCACACCGGCCTTCTCGCAGGTGCGCTTGAAACGACGCAGCGCAAACTCGAAGGGCTCGTTTTCGCGGACTTTGACGCTTGGCATGGAATCTCCGGGGATCTGATCGTCCGGTCCTGACGGCCGGCTCGAATCGAATTTCGAATGCGGTACCACCGGGTTCAGGCCCGGCGAGCCGCGTATCATAGCCGTCCCCCGCAGCGGTGTGCAAGCCGTGGGGTCGCCGCGCCCGACGCGGCCTTCCCGTTCCGCTTCCGGCAGTCCCGCGATGAAAGTCCTCGGCATCGAAACCTCCTGCGACGAAACCGGCGTGGCCGTGTACGACACCGCGGTCGGCGGCGCCGACGGTCTGCGCGCCCATGCGGTCTACAGCCAGATCGCCCTGCACGCCGAATACGGCGGCGTGGTGCCCGAGCTCGCCAGCCGCGACCACGTGCGCAAACTGCTGCCGCTGGTGCGGCAGACGCTGGCCGAAGCCGGCCTGTCGACGGACGACATCGACGGCGTGGCCTACACCGCCGGTCCCGGCCTGGTCGGCGCGCTGCTGGTCGGCGCCGGCGTCGCGCGTGCGCTGGCCTGGGGGCTCGATGTGCCCGCGATCGGCGTGCACCACATGGAAGGCCACCTGCTGGCGCCGCTGATGGAAGACGATCCGCCGGCCGCGCCGTTCGTCGCGCTGCTGGTGTCGGGCGGGCACACGCAACTGGTCGCGGTCGACGCGATCGGCAGCTACCGCCTGCTCGGCGAGACGCTCGACGACGCCGCCGGCGAGGCCTTCGACAAGACCGCGAAGATGATGGGGCTGCCGTATCCGGGCGGTCCGCAGCTCGCGGCGCTGGCGGAACACGGCACGCCCGGCGTGTTCAAGTTCCCCCGGCCGATGACGACGCGCCCGGGCCTGGATTTCAGTTTCAGCGGGCTCAAGACCCAGGTGCTGCTGGCCTGGCAGGGCAGCGACCAGACCGACACGACCAAGGCCGACATCGCCCGCGGCTTCGAGGATGCGGTGGTCGACACGCTGGCGATCAAGTGCGCGCGCGCGCTGGACGCCACGGGCTTCGGCACGCTGATCGTCGCCGGTGGCGTCGGTGCGAACACGCGGTTGCGCGAGAAGCTGCGGGCCGACGCGCAGCGCCGCGGCGGTCGCGTGTGTTTCCCGCGGCCGGCGCTGTGCACCGACAACGGCGCGATGATCGCGTTCGCCGGCGCACTGCGCCTCGAAGCCGGCCAGCACGGCGATGCCGCAGTGCACGTGGTGCCGCGGTGGGACATGGCGTCGGGGGGGGGGGGGGGGGGGGGGCGCGCGGGGGGGGGGGGGGGGGGGGGGTGGGGGTGGGGGG
>NZ_JAIWPU010000001.1 GCF_021191705.1 Proluteimonas flavola | reverse complement strand
CGGGATTCGGGAATGGGGATTCGGGATTGGAAAACGCCGCAACCCGCTAAGCTGTCGCGGCTTGTCCGAATCCCGAATCCCCATTCCCGAATCCCCGCCCATGGACACCGTCTTCATCGAAGGCCTCGAGATCGAGGCGCTGATCGGCATCTACGACTGGGAGCGGCGCATCCGCCAGCCGCTGGTGTTCGATGTCGAGATGACGTTCGACAACCGCGTGCCCGCGGCCAGCGACGACATCGCCGACACGCTGAACTACAAGGCCGTCAGCAAGCGGCTGATCGACTATGTGTCCGCTTCGGAATTCGGCCTCGTCGAGACCTTGGCCGAGCGCTGCGCGGCGATCGTGATCGAGGAGTTCAAGGTCGAGCGGGTACGATTGAAGCTGAGCAAGCCGGGTGCGGTGCGTGGTGCGCGCGCAGTCGGCGTCCAGATCGAACGTACGCGCCAGACCTGACGTTCCGCGGGCTGGCGCAGCGCCTGCGTGGCGCACGACCAGGAGTTCCCCGCACGATGCAGACACAACTCGAACAGCTCCGCGACGCCCTTGCGCCGTATCCATGGGCCTATACCCTCACGGTGCTGTGCGCGGTGCTGCTGCTGGCGTGGATCGCGAACTTCATCACCAAGCATGTGCTGCTGCGTGGGCTGCGGCAGCTGCTGATGAAGACGCCATTCGGCGGCGCCCAGCACGATCGGGACGTGCGGATGCGGGTGATCCCGAGGTTGGCGAACGTCGTGCCGGCACTGGTGATCTCGGCCGGCGTCTCGATGGTGCCCGACCTGCCGCCGCAGCTTGTGACCGTGGTCAAGGCGCTGTGCCAGGTATTCGTGGTGGTGACGATCGCGCTGGCGATCTCGAAGGCCCTGGATGCGATCAACCGCAACTACGAGCGGCGTCCGGACGCGCAGAACAAGCCGATCAAGGGCTACTTCCAGGTCGCGAAGATCATCATGTTCGTGCTGGTCGGCATCTCGGTCATCGCGACGCTGATCGGCGCGGAGTTCCTGCACATCGTCACCGGCCTGGGCGCGATGACCGCGGTGCTGATGCTGATCTTCCAGGACACCATCCTGTCGCTGGTCGCCAGCGTGCAGATCAGCAACGACGGCCGCGTCCGCCTCGGCGACTGGATCGAGATGCCGGGCCAGAACGCCGACGGCGACGTCATCGACATCGCGCTGCACACGATCACCGTGCGCAACTGGGACCGCACCGTCACCACGGTGCCGACCAAGAAGCTGGTCAGCGATGCGTTCAAGAACTGGCGGCCGATGTTCGAAGGCGGCGGCCGGCGCATCAAGCGTTCGCTGTTCATCGATCAGCACAGCGTGCGGTTCCTGGAGCAGGACGAGGTCGCGCGGTTCCGTCGGTTCGTCCTGCTCGACGACTATCTCGACAGCAAGGCGCGCGAGATCGAGACCTGGAACGCGAAGCTCGCGGCACACTGCGCCGAGCCGGTCAACACCCGCCGGGTGACCAACCTGGGCACGTTCCGTGCGTACGTGAACTATTACCTGCGCACGCATCCGGGCATCAACCAGGACCTGATCCTGCTGGTGCGGCAACTGCAGCCGACCGCGCAGGGCCTGCCGCTGGAGATCTACTGTTTCACCAGCGACACCAGTTGGGTCGGGCACGAAGGGGTGCAGGCCGACATCTTCGACCATCTGATCGCCCTGCTGCCCGAGTTCGACCTGAAGCTGTTCCAGGACAACAGCGACGCGCCGCTCGACGTCAACCTGCATCCGATCGGGGCCGAAATGCCGACGCTGCGGAACCGGCGCGATCAGGCACCCGGCGCCGGGCGGGACGACGCGGATACGCCGACGGTCGCGTGATCCGGTGGCGATGCGCGATCATGGCGCCCCCACCGGAGCGCGCCATGTCCATCGCCCTGCTCAGCCTCGGCAGCAACGTCGATCCCGAGACCCATCTGCGCGTGGCGATCGCCGCGTTGCGGGCGCGCTTCGATGACGTCGTGGTGTCGGACGTCTACCGCTTTCCGGCGGTCGGCTATACGGGGCCGGATTTCCTCAACGCTGCGGCGACGGTGCGTACCGATCTCTCGCCCGAGGCGCTGAACGACTGGCTGCACGCACTCGAAGACGCACATGGCCGCGATCGCAGCGGCCCGCGCTACAGCGACCGCACGCTCGACATCGACATCGTGCTGTTCGACGACGACACGTCGCGCAGCGGCGCCGGCAGCCCCGGATCGGGTCCGGGGCAGGCGCTGCGCATCCCGCGCGACGAGCTGCGCCACGCCTTCGTGCTGCGGCCGGCGGCGGAGATCGCGCCCGACTGGCGGCATCCCGCCAACGGGACGCCACTCGCACGGTTGTGGGAGTCGCACGCGGATCGCGACACCGTGTTCGAGCAGGTGGAGGGATTCGACGCAGGCGCCGCTGTCTGATGGACGCACTCGCGGGATTGCGTGTGCTGGGCACCGGCTGCCACCACCCGGCGCAGCGCGTGGCCTCGACGGCCTTCGATGCGCGTCTGGGCCTCGCGCCCGGCAGCAGCGAAGCCGCGACCGGCGTTGCGATGCGCGGCATCGCCGGCGACGGCGAGACCGCATCGTGGATGGCGGCCCGCGCCGCCGAGGCCGCGTTGCAGGCAGCCGGCATCGACGGCAGCGCACTCGATGCGATCGTCTCGACCTGCGCGGTCATGGAGCAGCCGATTCCCTGCCAGGCCGCGCTGGTGCAGCGCGCGCTGGGCCTCGGCGGCTCGGGCATTCCGGCCTTCGACGTCAATGCGACCTGCCTGGGGTTCCTCGTGGCCCTGGATCTCCTCGCGGCATCGATCGCCGCCGGCCGGTACCGGCGTGTGCTGGTCGTCGCCAGTGAAGTGCCGTCGCGCGGTCTGCGCGCCGACGATCCGGTCACCGCACCACTGTTCGGCGATGGCGCGGCGGCGGTCGTGCTCGGTGCTGCTGGGCCTGGTGATGATTCCGCACTGCTGGCCTGGCGCATGGAAACCTTCGCCGAAGGTGCCGATGCCTGCCGCATCCGCGGCGGCGGCACGCGTATCGCCCCCGGCGATCCGCGCAACGACGACCGCGATGCCTACCGCTTCGAGATGGACGGCCCGGCGACGTTCCGCATGGCCGGCCGCCGTCTGCCGCGCCTGCTCGCGCGACTGCTCGAATCGGCCGGTCTCACGCTCGGCGCGCTCGACTGCATCGTCCCGCACCAGGCCTCGGGCGGTGGTCTCGACCGCATCGTGCAGGCGCTGCGTCTGCCCGAGTCGCGCACGGTGCGCATCCTCGGCGAACACGGCAACCAGGTCGCGGCCTCGCTGCCGCATGCGCTGCACCACGCGATCACGTCGGGGCGCCTGCAGCGCGGCCAGACCTGCCTGCTGCTGGGCACCGGCGCCGGCCTGTCGGTCGGCGGCGCGGTGCTGCGGTACTGACGTGCGCGTCGAGCTGAGCCTGTTCGATGTCGGCCAATGCCGCCATTGCGAACGCGTCACGCTGGCGGGCGGGCGCTGGGGCAACGTGACGTTTCCGTCGATGGTCGCGCTGATCGTGCATCCGACCGAGGGCGCGATCCTCTACGACACCGGCTACGCGCCGCATTTCATGGATGCGACCGCTGGATTTCCCGAGCGCCTGTACCGCTGGGCGACGCCGGTCGAACTGCCCGACGCGCAACGGCTCGAGGTGCAGCTCGCCGCGCACGGCCTGCGGCCGTCCGACATCCGCTGGTGCCTGGTCTCGCACTTCCACGCCGACCACATTGCCGGCCTGCGCGACCTGCCGAACGCGCGCTTCGTCTGCATGCGCGAGGATCTCGACGTGATGCGCGCGATGTCGCGCGTGCGCGGCCTGCGCAACGGCTGGTTGCCGGCGCTGCTGCCGACCGACTTCGATGCGCGCGTGCGATACGCCGGCGATGGTGTCGCGCGTGCGCTGCCTGCGCCATGGGAGCCCCTGGGCGAAGGCGTCGACCTGTTCGGCGACGGCAGCCTGTTCGCAGTGCCGATGCCCGGTCACGCGCCGCGGCAGATGGGCCTGTGCCTGCGCGATGCGCAGGGCCGCGCGGTGCTGCTGTGCGCCGATGCCTGCTGGTCGCACCTGACGTTCCGCGAGCGGCGTTTGCCGACCTGGCCGGCACGGCTGGTGACGCACGACTGGACGGCGTACGTGCGCACCGTCGAGCGCCTGCACACGCTCGCACACGCCGCGCCCGACGTCGCGATCCTGCCGTCGCATTGCCAGGCCAGTCTCGACACCTATCGCGCGGCGACAGCTGCGCCTGCACATGGAGGTCCCGCATGCGCATCCTCGTGACCGGGGCATCCGGCTTCGTCGGCGGCGCGTTCCTCCGCCGCCATGCCGGGCGCGCCGATCTGCAGCTGACCGGCACCGGGCGACGCGCGAGCGATCTGCCGGATTACATCCGCTGCGATCTCAGCGAGCCTTTCGATCTGCCGGTGCGGCCCGATGTCGTGATCCATGCCGCCGCGCGCTCGTCGCCCTGGGGCACGCGCGCCGAGTACATCGCGCAGAACGTCGATGCGACACGGCACGTCATCGATTTCTGCCGTCGCAACGGCCATCCGCGTCTGGTCTATCTGTCGTCGAGTTCGGTGTTCTATCGCGAGGCGCATCAATACGAGCTGCGCGAGGACAGCCCGGTCGGCCCGACGTTCGTCAACACCTACGCCGAGACCAAATACGCCGGCGAACGGCTGGTGCGCGAGTATTCCGGCGCGCACGTCATCGTGCGGCCGCGCGCGGTGTTCGGCGTCGGCGACACGGTGCTGTTTCCGCGCATCCTCGAAGCCGCGCGTCGCGGCGCGCTGCCGCTGTTCACGGGACAGGACCGGGCGGTGGTCGGCGATCTGATCCAGATCGACACGCTGTCGGACTACCTGCTGCGCGTCGCGACGATGGACCGTCCCGCCGAGAGCTACAACCTGACCAATGCGCAGCCGGTCGATATCCAGGCCCTGCTGCTCGACGTGCTGGCGCGGCTCGATCTGCCGCCGCCGACGCGGCGCGTGCGCATCGGCGCCGCGCTGCGCATGGCGACCGTCGCCGAGTGGCTGTGGCGTGGCCTGCGGCTGCGTGGCGAGCCGCCGCTGACGCGTTTCGGCGTCGGCGTGTTCGCGTACTCCAAGACCTTCGATCCGGCGCGGATGCTCACCGATCTCGGCCCGCCGAGTGTGTCGATCGAAACCGGCATCGACGATTTCATCGCCTGGCAGCGGGCGCAGTGGGCGGCCTGAATCTCGCGGCGGTATTCGCCTGCGCATACGGCGCGTTGCTGGCGTTGCGTGCGGTCTGTGCATGGCGGGAGATCCACCGGCAGATCGCGCTGCCAACGGCGGATGCCGCGTTCGCGATGCACGAGGTCGCGGTGCTGCAGCCGATCCTCGGTGGCGATCCGCGGCTGGTCGACGTGCTGGGCGGGACGCTCGATGCACTGCCCGACGCACGCTTCCACTGGCTCGTCGACGACGGCGACACGCATGCACAGTCGGTGATCGCATCGCTGCGGGCCACGCATCCGCATGCCGCGATCCTCGTGCACGTCAATCCACCCGCGCCCGACGGGGTGAATCCGAAAAGCTTCAAGCTCGACCGCGCGCTGGCCGCGGTCGAAGCGCCGGCGTGTCTGGTGCTCGACGACGACGCCACGCTGACCGCAGGCGCACTCGCGCGTCTGGTCGCGGCGCTCGACAGCGCCGACATCGCGACCGCGCTGCCGGGCTACGTCGACGACGGCGAGCGCCTGCCGGGGCGGCTGCTGGCGCAGTTCGTCAACGACAACGCGGCGCTGACCTATCTCGCGCCGCTGACGTGGGCGGCACCGGTCTCGATCAACGGCATGTGCTACGCACTGCGCACCGCACGCCTGCGCGCGCTGGGCGGATTCGCGCCGCTGCTGCACGCGCTGGCCGACGACCTGGCGATGGCCGACCACGTGCGCACGCATGGCGGCCGCATCGCGCAGACCACCGCCCCGGTGCGCGTGCGCACCAGCATCGACGGCCCGGCGCATTACCTGCGCCAGATGCATCGCTGGATGCTGTTCGCGACCCTGCTGCTGCGACGCCAGCCACTGCGGATGCGCGTCCTGATCGCGCTCCTACATGGGTTGCCGCCGCTGCTGCTGTGGGCGATGGGCATCGCGCTGGCGGTGCAGCCCACGGTGATTGGCGCGCTCAGTGTGATCGGCGTGCTCGTGCTGCGCGCGGTCGCGCCCGCATGGCTGCAGCGCGGGCTCGACGTGTCCGCGCCACAGCGCCCGCTGCTGTCGCTGCTGGCCGAATTGCTGCAACCACTGCACCTGCTCCATGCGAGCTGCGTGCACACGGTGCGCTGGCGCAGCCGGCGCTACCGCGTGCATGCCGATGGCGGCTTCCATGTCGTCTGAGACCGCCGCGCCGGTCCGCATCGCGTTCCTGACCGGGCGCAGCGATCGATCGCGCTGCGGTCTGAGTCCGGAGCAGCAGGGCTTTCTCGACGCGCTGCGCGCGCCGGGCCGCAAACTTGTCGATCGCAACTTTCCGTATGTCGCGCCAGAGGCCGGGCACATCGCCGTCGCACTGCCGCTGGCGGCGTGGCGCAACCTCGGCGATTACTTCGATGCGCGTCGTCCCGCATTCGCCGGGCGTCACCGCGCGTCCGTGGTTTCCGCATTCGAAGGCGACGGTGCGGTCGTGTTGTTGGCCGGCAGCTGCGGTCTCGAAATCCTGTCGAACCTGCACCTGGACGCATCGTTGCGCGCGCGGCTGCACGTCTTCGCCTACGGCCCGGTCGCGCGACACGCGCCGGATATCGCCCGCCTGCTGTGCGTGCAGGGCCGCGGCGACTGGATCTCGCGCGTCGGCTGGCGCGGACCGGTGCGCCGCGTCGACGGCGGCCATATGGAGTATCTGCGACAGCCCGAAGTGCGCGCGCTGTGCGAAGACTTCATCGCGGCGACGCCATGCGCATCGACCTGATCGCGCCGCCCTACAGCGGGCATCTGCATCCGCTGCTGGCGATGGCCTGCGCACTCGCCGCGTGCCACGAAGTGCGCGTGCTCTCGACGCCGTCCGCGATGGCGCAGATCGAACGTGCCGGCCTGGTCGGCGTGCCGCTGCTCGATGCCGGCGCCGAACGCACGCTGGATGCGATCTCCGATCCGCACCACGCGGTGCGCAACCATCCGCTGCGCATGCACCGGCAACTGCGCGCGGTGCTCGACGTCATGGCGCGCTTCGCCCAGGCGCTGCGCGACACGTATGCGGATGCGGCGACGCGGCCCGGACTCGTCATCGCCGATTTCACCGTGCCGGCCGCAGGCGCGGTCGCGCAGGCGCTCGGCATCCGCTGGTGGACCAGCCTGCCGTCGCCCTGCGTGCTCGAAACGCCCGACGGACCGCCGGCCTACATGGGCGGTCTGTCGCCTGCCACGCATGCGGGCCAACGGGCCCGGCACGCACTGGCGCGGCTGACGGTGCGCGGCTTCAAGCGCGGCGTGCATCGCGCGTACCGGCGCCGCATGACGGCGCTGGGTCTGCCGCGGCTCTACCGCGACGACGGCAGCGAGGCGGTCTATTCGCCCGAACGCATCCTTGCGCTCGGCATCGAAACGCTGGAGTTTCCGCGCACCTGGCCGGCCGAGCTGCGTTTCGTCGGCCCGCAGCTGCCGGCGCCCGGCACTGACACGCCGTGGCTGGCGCAGCGCCCGGCGCCGCATTTCGTCGAAGGCCGCCGCCATGTGCTGGTGACGCTGGGCACGCATCTGCGCTGGGCCAAGGACGCGTTCGACGCGCGTCTGCGTGCGCTGGCCGCGGCGATGCCGGACGTGGAATTCCATTTCACCGATGGCGATGCCGCTGCGGGTCACCACGCGCACGCCGGCAACCACCAGCGCCTGGCCTACATCGACTACGCGCGCTGGATCGGCCGCTACGACCTCGTCGTGCACCACGGCGGCGCCGGCATCCTCTACCAGTGCCTGGCGGCGGGACGGCCGGCGATCGTCTGCCCGCAGGACTACGACCAGTTCGACCACGCCGCGCGCCTGCAGCGCGCCCGCGCGGCCCTGTGGCTGCGGGATGCCGCCGGGCTCGAGACCGCAGTGCGGCGCGCGTTCGCCGAACCTGCGCTGTTCGACGGGTTGCCGACCTTGCAGGCAGCGGTGCACGCGACGGTGACGGCGCAGCCGCTGCTGGAGATCGTGGACGCGGCGAGCAGGCGGTGAAGTGGACGGCGCGTCCGCACATCGTCATCCCGGTGTTGGCATCGTTCGTTTCAGGAGCGGAAACAGCGCTGCCGATCGGTGCAGCGGCGGCCAGGCCTCAAGGCGCCGGATGCCGTCGTTCGGAGTTGAAGCGCATTCCTGCTTTCGCCGGAATGACCGGACGACGGATGACCTCTGTTTTCTGTTGCGGCTGCTCGGCAGCGGCCTGACCTTCATCGCGCTGCAGACCCCGGTCGCGCTCGGCATCGCCGTCGGCGTGATCTGTGCGCTCGGCGTGCTGCTGCTCGCTGTCTGCCAGGCCGCGCTGACCGGCATCTATTCGGCGGCGCTGTACCGCTACGCGGTCTCGCACGAAGCGCCGGACGGCTTCTCCGGCGCGCAGCTGGCGCATGCATTCGAGCCGAAGGGCTGCGTGCAGTCCTGTGGGAGCGCGCTTGCGCGCGATGGGGCTTTTGCAGGGAAAGCCCCATCGCGCGCAAGCGGCGCGCCCCCGGCTGGCCGCGCGCCCCCCCCCCCCCCCCCCCCCCCCCCCCCCCCCCCCCCCGCTCCCACACAAGAATCAGAGCGAACGCCCGCCATCGAGCCGCAGCACTTCGCCGGTCACGAAGCCGCCGCGCAGCAGCCAGGCCACGGCATCGGCGATCTCGTCCGCGCTGCCCAGTCGCGCAAGCGGTGTCGATTCGAGAATGCGCACCTGCTGCGCAGGATCGGCGCCGTCTTCCGGCCACAGGATCGCCCCGGGCGACACCGCATTGACCCGCACCTCGGGTGCCAGTGCGACGGCCAGCCCGCGCGTGAGACCGAGCAACGCCGCCTTCGACGCCGCATAGGCGACGAGATCGGCGCGCGGGCGTTCGGCGTAGAGATCGCCGATGTTGACGATCGCGCCACGCGCCGCGCGCAGATGCGGCGCAGCCGCCTGCGCCAGCAGGAACGGCGCCCGCGCATTGGTCGCCATCAGCGCATCGAAGGCATCGGCACCGGTCGCGTCGAACGCCGTCGGCGCGAACGCCGCGGCATTGTTGACCAGCGCGTCGAGCCGCCCGAACTGCGCGACGGTGCCCTCGATCAGTTTCGGCACCACGGTGACATCGGCCAGATCGCCCTGCAGCACACAGATGCTGCCCGGCCGCTGCGCATCGAGTCCGGCAGCCAGCGCATCGGCGGCATCGCGCGAGCGATTGCAGTGCAGCGCGACCGCGTACCCGTCGGCATGCAGGCGACGCGCAATCGCCGCGCCGATACGACGGGAAGCGCCGGTGACGAGGACAACGGGAGCGGATGCGGACATGCCAGTGCGTTCGATGGCGACGGGCGGCCACCTTACGCCACCGGCGCCAGGCCCGCGGCATCGGGCAGGCCGCGGGCCGTTGTGCTTTGCCGATCCGGAAGGCCGGGTCGTGGCGCTGGAAGGACGGCTCTGATACCGGACGTTCGCGGGCGCTGGCGTATCCTGAAGACAGAATGTCACGAGGTCTCCCGATGTCCGGTCCCGTCCCGCTTCCGTCCGACGATGCCCTTGCCCACAGCGCCGAACTGCGCGCCCTGATCCACGCCCGGATCGCCGAGGCCGGCGGGGCGATCCCGTTCTGGAAGTTCATGGAACTGGCGCTGTATGCGCCGGGCCTGGGCTACTACAGCGCCGGCGCGGCGAAGTTCGGCGCGGCCGGCGATTTCGTCACCGCGCCCGAACTCGGGGCCTTGTTCGCCGAGTGCATCGCCGAGGCGTTCGCGCCGGTGCTGCAGGAGATCGGCGCGGAGGCGCAGTTCCTCGAGATCGGTGGCGGCAGCGGCGCGTTCGCCGGCGATGCGCTGGCGCATCTGGCGGCGCTCGACGCCACGCCCGCGCGCTACGCGATCCTCGAACCCAGCGCGGATCTGCGCGAGCGCCAGCGCGACCATCTGCAGCAGCGCCTGTCGGCCGATCTGTTCGCGCGCGTGGAATGGGTCGACGGTCCGATGCCCGGCGACTGGCAGGGCGTGCTGTTCGCCAACGAGGTCGTCGATGCGCTGCCGACGCCGCGTTTCGTCATCGGCGAAGGCGAGGTGTTCGAGGAATACGTGACCCGCGATGGCGATGGTTTCGGCCGCACCGTGCATCCGGCCGATGCGCTGCTCGGTTCGGCGGTGCGCCATGTCGAGCGCCAGCGCGGCGCGCCGCTGCCGGACGGCTACCGGTCCGAACTGCTGCCGCAGCTGCCGTACTGGGTGCAGGCGGTGGCCGGCGGCCTCACCCGCGGCGCGCTGCTGTTCGTCGATTACGGCTATGCGCGGCGCGAGTTCTACCGCGACGATCGCAACGCCGGCACGCTGCGTGCGTTCCATCGCCACCAGGTCACCGGCGACGTGTTCGCGCTGCCGGGCCTGCAGGACCTGACCGCCTCGGTCGATTTCACCGCGCTGGCCGAGGCCGGCACGCATGCCGGGTTCGCGTTTGCCGGCTACTGCAACCAGACCTCGCTGCTGCTCGGCAACCGGCTCGAACAGCGCCTGGCCGCGCACGAGGCGCTGGCCGCGGATGAAGCCGGTCGTTATGCGCTGCGCCAGCAGGCCAAGCGGCTCACGCTGCCGGGCGAGATGGGCGAGGCGTTCCAGGCGATCGGGTTCGCGAAGGATGTCGATTTCGACCATGCCTTCCTGATCGGCGACATGAGCCATCGTCTGTGAGCACGCACGCGTGAGCCGGCGTCCGCGCTTCGGCCGTTCATTCAAGCCGCTGCGTCGCCCGGTGCTGTGGGGCGGGCTGTGGATCGCCGCGATCGCGGTCGTCGTGGTGCTGTCACTGGCGCCGTCGGTGCCGATGCCGGACGTGCCCGATGGCGACAAGCTCGGCCATTTCCTCGCCTACTTCGCGCTGGCGGCCGCCGCGGTGCAGCTCTACGCACGCTGGCCGGCGCTGCTCGGCGCCGGCGTCGGTCTGGTGCTGCTCGGTATCGGCCTCGAGTACGCCCAGGGCGCATTGACCGAAACGCGCATGCAGGATCCCGCCGACGCATTCGCGAACACCCTCGGCGTGATCGTCGGCCTGTCCATACGGCTCACGCCGTTCCGCGATGTGCTGCTGCAGTTCGACACGCGCGCGCGCTGAGCGCGGCGTCGAATCCCCGATAATCCCACCATCCCCGACCTGGCCCATCGCATGCCCGCTGTCCCGCCTTCCAACGCGTCCGCCGCGCCCGCCGACGATGCTGCCCGTGCCGAAGCGCGCCTGGCCTGGGCCCGCGAAGCCAGCGGCGACGTCGCGCTGACGCTGGTGCGCGCGTCGATGGATGCGGGCTTCCGCAGCTACTGGCGCGGCGAGGCGAACGGCCTGTCCCGCATCGTCATGGATTCGCCGCCGGATCTGGAGGACGTGCGCCCGTGGCTGCGCATCCGCGATCTGCTGGAGATGCACGGCGTGCGCGTGCCGCACGTGCGGGCGCGCGATGTCGAATCGGGCTTCCTGCTGCTCGAGGATCTCGGCGGCGAGACCTGCCTGCAGGTATTGGCGGGACTCGACGCCGACGCGCTGATGGACGCGGCCTTCGAACAGTTGCTGCGGCTGCAGGCGATCGCGCCGCCGGACGATCTGCCGGCGTTCGATGCGGCCATGCTGCGGCGCGAACTCGCGCTGTTCGACGACTGGTTCCTCGGCCGACACCTCGGCGTGACCCTGTCGGACGCGGAGCGCGCCGGTTGGGACTCGGTGCAGGCGCATCTGGTCGACGCGATGCTCGCGCAGGCACAGGTGCTGGTGCATCGCGACTACATGCTGCGCAATCTGATGCCGGTCGAAGGCGGTGTCGCGGTGCTGGATTTCCAGGACGCGGTGACCGGGCCGATCGCCTACGACGCGGCCTGCCTGCTGCGCGATGCCTTCCACAGCTGGCCCGCCGCGCAGGCCGATGCTTGGCTGGCGCAGTACCACGCCCGCGCGCAGGCGGTCGGCCTGCCGGTGCCGACGCTCGCGCAGTTCGCCCACGATGCCGCGCTGACCGGCGTGCAGCGGCATCTCAAGGTGATGGGCATCTTCGCGCGCCTGCACCATCGCGACGGCAAGCCGAAGTACCTCTCCGACGCGCCGCGTTTCCTCGCCTATCTCGATGCGGCGGTGCCGCTCGATCCCGCGCTCGCGCCGCTGGGCGCGCTGCTCGATCGCCACGTGCGTCCGCGGCTCGCCGCGGACTGATCCCAAGGACACATCGCCATGCAGACCGTGATCCCGCAGCTACGCATGACCGACGCAGAACGCAGCCTCGCGTTCTACGCCGCACTCGGCTTCACCGTCGACTGGGAACACCGCTTCGCCACCGGCATGCCGCTGTTCGCGCAGCTCACCCGCGACGGGCAGACGCTGTTCCTGACCGCCCACGCCGGCGACTGCGCGATCGGCGGCGCGGTGTACTTCAAGGTGGGCGACGTCGACGCCTGCGCGCGTGCGTTCGCCGCCGCCGGCGTGCCGATCGTGACGGCGCCCTGGGACACGGACTGGGGCACGCGTGAGATGGTGCTCGTCGATCCCGACCACAATCGCCTGCGATTCGCGCAGCACCCCGACTGATCGCGCCGCGCGGCCCGAGGAGAGTCCCATGGACGACCTGTTCGCAGACGTACCCGTGCCCGTCCACGGCATCCGCACCGGCATCGGCGGCTGGACCTTCGCGCCTTGGCGCGACACCTTCTATCCCAAGGGCCTCGTGCAGAAGCGCGAGCTGGAATACGCCAGCCGCCGGCTGACCGCGATCGAGATCAACGGCACCTTCTACGGCGCGCAGAAACCCGCGACCTATGCGAAGTGGGGCAGCGAGACGCCGGCAGGGTTCGTGTTCTCGCTGAAGGCGCCGCGCCACATCGTCGGCGCCCGCGCGCTGGCCGGCACCGGGAAGCAGATCGCGGGCTTCGTCGAAGGCGGTATCGCCGAGCTCGGCGACCATCTGGGCCCGCTGCTGTGGCAGTTCGCACCGCAGCGGCGGTTCGATGCCGACGACGTCGAAGCCTTCCTCGACCTGCTGCCCGATGCCGTCGACGGCCTGCCGCTGCGGCATGCGGTCGAAGTGCGGCATCCCGCGTTCCAGAGCGAGGCCTGGCTGCGCCTCGCGCGTGCGCGCGGCGTGGCGACGGTGTTCACCGATTCCACCGATTACCCGTCCTTCGCCGACATCACCGGCGACTTCGTCTACGCCCGGCTGATGGCGAGCCGTGAAACGAGCGCGACCGGTTATCCCGGCCTGCAGCTCGACGCCTGGGCCAGGCGCGCCCTGCAATGGGCGCAGGGCGAGGCGCCGGCCGACCTGCCGTATGCCGGCGCGCGCGACGCCGCGCCCGTCACCCCGCGCGAGACCTTCGTGTTCTTCATCTCGGCCGCGAAGGCCCGCAACCCGGCTGCGGCGATGGCGTTGCAGCAGCGGCTGCAGGCCGCCGCGTAGGTCCGGATTCGCGGGAGGTCTAGAGCGCAGCGAAACCCGTCGGATGTGGGAGCGCGCTCGCGCGCGATGGGGCTTTACGAGTGAAGCCCATTCGCGCGCAAGCGCGCTCCCACGGGGGCGCACACAGGCCATGATGGGTTTCGCTGCGCTCTACCTGTCCTGCGGTCGCGTCTGCGCGATCGCCGCGATCCGCGCCTTGCGCAGCGCGTCGCCGATCGCCGGGCCGGTGATCCCCTCGGAGACGATGTCGCGGGCATTGACCGCGAGCGCGGCGGCGTGGGCGCGGCGCAGCATGTCGGCCTGCGGATAGGCGTCTTCGGCACTGCCGAGCCGGCCGCGCGTGTCGCATTCGCAGACCAGCGCCAGCTGTCCGATGCGCTCGGGCTTGCGGAAGCCGTCGCAGCGGGCGATCAGGTCGTGCAGCGTGGCGTCGCGCAGTTCGGCGATGCGGTGCACGTTGAGATGTTCGCGGCAGGCGACGATCGCAAGCTCCCGATACGCCGCGGGCACTCGCAGTCGTGCGCACAGCGCTTCCAGCGGCTCGAGTCCGGCATGTTCGTGGCCGACGTGGCGCGGCAGCCTGTCTGGCGGCGTCAGCGCCTTGCCGAGATCGTGGGTCAGCGCGGCGAAGCCGATCACCGCATCGCCGGGCGCAAGCCGCGCGGCCATATCGACGACCAGTTCGATGTGCGCGCCGGTATCGATCTCGGGGTGATACTCGGCGCGCTGCGGTACGCCGTAGAGCGCGTCCACCTCCGGCAGCACGACGGCGAGCGCGCCGCAGTCGTGCAGGGTGCGCAGGAACGCGGACGGCCGCGCCGATGCCAACGCGCGGATCAACTCCTGCCACACGCGTTCGGGCGTCAGCGTTCCGAGTTCGCCGGCGTCCACCATGCCGCGCATCAGCGCCATGGTCTCGTCGGCCACGGTGAAGCCGAGCGGCGCGAAGCGGGCCATGAAGCGCGCGGCGCGCAGCACGCGCAGCGGATCCTCGGAGAATGCAGGCCCGACATGGCGCAGCACGCGCGCCTCGATGTCGCGGGCGCCACCGTAGGGATCGACCAGCGTGCCGTCCGGCGCCTCGGCAATCGCATTGATCGTGAAATCGCGGCGGGCGAGATCCTGTTCCAGCGTCACCGTCGGATCGGCGTCGACGACGAAGCCGCGATGGCCGCGCCCGGACTTGCGTTCGGTGCGTGCGAGCGCGTGTTCTTCCTGCGTTCGCGGATGCAGGAACACCGGGAAATCACGGCCGATCGCGCGGAAGCCGGCGGCTTCCATCGAGGCCTGGGTCTCGCCGACGACCACCCAGTCGCGGTCGCCGGGGGGCTGTCCGAGCAGCCGGTCGCGGACGGCGCCGCCCACAAGATGGATGTCCATGGCCCGATGATAAGTCACGGCGTCGCCGCGCGGATTCGCGCATCGGCTGCGTGCGAGGGGATGCAGGTCAGCCCGACGGGCAGGCGAAGCCGCGGCTGCGCACGTCGCTGGTGCCGCGCATGCGTGCATCCAGCGGCGCAGCCTGGCCGTACATGCGCCAGTCGTAGAGCACGCTGAAGGCCAGCACGCGTGCGACGTACTCGCGGGTCTCGCGGTAGCTGATCGTCTCGATCCAGATGTCCGGGTCCATGTCCGGGCGCTGCGCGAGCCAGCGGCCGGTTGGCGTCGGGCCGGCGTTGTAGGCGGCAATCGCGACGTAGGGCAGGGTGTACATGTCCTTCTTTTCGCGCAGGTAGGCGGTGCCGATGGCGACGTTGGTGGTCGGATCAAAGAGGCTGTCCGGACCGCCGTAAGCCAGGCCCAGACGACGCGCGACGGCGGCGCCGGTCGCCGGCATGACCTGCATCAGGCCGCGCGCATCGGCGGGCGAACGTGCATTGGGATTGAATGTGCTCTCGGCGCGGATCTCCGCCGCGACCCACGCGGGATCGAGACCCTGCCGCCGCGATTCGCGTTCGATCAGCGCCTGCTGGGTCAGCGGGAACCGCAGCGTGTACAGACGCGTTTCCTCCGGCTGGCGGCCGAGGCCGAACACGCCACGGTCGTACCAGCCGCTCTCCTGCGCGACCTGCACCGCAATGCGCCTCTGGTCGTCATTGAAGCCCTGCAGTGCGGCGGTCCACTCGCGCGCGGCCCAGCCGGGGCGATCGATGCGGTACAGCGCCAGCGCACGGGTGAGACTCGGATCGGCGGCGACCCTGGCGCGCGCATCGTTCGACGGCGAGAAGTCGAGTGGACACAGCGCATAGGGCTGGTCGAGGCGATCGGCGGCGAGGAAGCCGTGGAAGTCGGGGTTCTTCGCCGCCTCGCGGAACAGCGGCTGCGCGCCTGCGCGGTCGCCGGTGAGTTCGGTCGTGCGCGCCTGGAACCAGGTCCAGCGCGACTGGCCGCGCTGGCTGGCGCCCATTTTTCTGATCGCGGTCAGTGCGGCGGCCCAGTCCTTGCGCGCCAGCGCTTCGCGCACGCGCCATTCGTGCAGGCGTTCGTCGTAGGCGCTCTCGGGCACGCGGTTGAGCAGGCGCGCCGAATCGGGCAGGTAGGAGGCAACCGTCCACAGCGCGGCCTGGTACAGCACGCGGCCGTTCTCGGTCTCGCCGAAGCCCAGCGCATCAGCCAGTGCGGGCAGTTGCCGCTCGGCGGCCAGCGGATCGTCCTTGGCGAACTTCGCCAGGCCATGCGAGGCGACGAGGCGGCTGCGTGCGGTCTTCGGCCACTGCAGCGCGCGCGCATGCGGCGCCTGCATGTAGGCGGCGTAATCATTCGCCAGCGTCTGCTGTCCGGGCGACAGCCCCCGGGCGATCGTGCGCATCACGCCGGTGTCCCATTCGGCGGCGGCCAGGTCGAAGCGCTCCCAGCGCAGGTCGTCGCCGAGCCCACCGTTCGCGGCGAGCGTGGTGAACGGCGCATCGCACTCGTTGGGCAGCGACTTGCCGCTGCTGCGCCACAGCGCCTGCGCGTCCGCGGTCCACTGCGCATCGGTGGCGCCGGTGCGTGCGCGCGCGTCGAGTTCGATGCAGCGCAGCGTCGCGTTGGTGGTGCCGGGCACCCAGGCCTCGCGCACCGCGGCCCATTCCTGACGCTTGGCCAGCGCACGCAGCCAGCCTTCGCGGAAGACTTCGGCGACCGGCTGGCCCTGGTGGCGCGCGATGAAGTCGCGGCCCTGCGCGAGCGGCAGCGTGTCGAGGTTGCGGCGCAGCGCGGCCAGTTCCAGCCACGCGCTGGCGGGGTGCGACTGCATCGCCGGCGCGACCGGCTGGCCGCGTTCGGCCGCCTGCATCGCGGCGCGGAACGCGGCATCGTCGACGGCCTGCGCGCAGGCCAGGCCGGGCAGCGCCAGCGCGAGCGCAGGCAGCAGGACACGCACTGCGCGGGCGCGCAGCGGGCGGGGGATCGGGGGCGTTTCGCGGCGGTTCTGCGGCATCGGTACAGGCATGTCGAGGACGGCGGCCGACTATAGCGGAGGCGGGCTGAAGCGCCCTTCGCACAGTCCAGCCCCTGTGGGAGCCCCTGTGGGAGGGGGGGGGGGGGGGGGGGGGGGGGGGGGAGGGGGGGGGGGGGGGGGGCCCCCGGGACCCACCGGGGGGGGGGGGGCGGGGGGCGCCCGCGCCGCGCCCCCCCCCCCCCCCCCCCCCCCCCCCCCCCCCCCCCCCCACGAGGCGGGGCGGAGATCGGCCGGGCACCCACTAGAATGACGGCCCCTCCCGTCCGGTTCCGCGCACATGGTCACTCTCGGCACGCCGCTGTCCCCGTCCGCCACCCGCGTATTGCTGCTCGGCTCGGGCGAACTGGGCAAGGAAGTGGCGATCGAGCTGCAGCGCTTCGGCGTCGAGGTGATCGCCGCCGACCGCTACGCCGATGCGCCGGCGATGCAGGTCGCGCATCGCAGCCACGTGCTCGACATGCTCGACCCGGCCGCGTTGCGCGCGCTGATCGCCACGGAACAGCCGCATCTCGTGGTGCCGGAGATCGAGGCGATCCACACCGACACGCTGGTCGCGCTGGAACAGGACGGCCTGAAGGTCGTGCCGACCGCACGCGCGACGCGTCTGACGATGGACCGCGAAGGCATCCGCCGGCTCGCCGCCGAGACGCTGGGCCTGCCGACCTCGCCGTACCGCTTCGTCGACACGCGCGAGGAATACCGCGCCGCGATCGCGGCCGTCGGCCTGCCGTGCGTGGTCAAGCCGGTGATGTCGTCTTCCGGCAAGGGCCAGAGCACGGTGCGCAGCGACGCCGACATCGACGCGGCCTGGGACTACGCGCAGACCGGCGGCCGCGCCGGTGCCGGGCGCTGCATCGTCGAAGGCTTCATCGACTTCGACTACGAGATCACCCTGCTGACCGTGCGCCACGCCGGCGGCACCGCGTTCTGTGCGCCGATCGGCCACGTGCAGATCGCCGGCGACTACCGCGAGAGCTGGCAGCCGCAGCCGATGTCGCCGGCCGCGCTGCAGCGTGCGCGCGATGTGGCACGTGCGGTCACCGACGATCTCGGCGGCCGCGGCGTGTTCGGCGTCGAACTGTTCGTCAAGGGCGACGACGTCTGGTTCAGCGAAGTGTCGCCGCGCCCGCACGACACCGGCCTGGTGACGCTGGCCTCGCAGGATCTGAGCGAGTTCGCCCTGCATGCGCGCGCGATCCTCGGCCTGCCGGTTCCGGTCGATGCCGACGATGTGGTGCTGCACGGCGTCGGCGCGTCCTGCGCCTTGCTGGCGCAGGGCACGGGCGTGCCGGTGTTCTCGAACATCGACGCCGCGTTGCAGTCGCCCGACAGCGCGCTGCGCCTGTTCGGCAAGCCGCGTGTCGAAGGCCAGCGCCGGGTCGGGGTGGCGCTGGCGCGTGGCGCCGATGTCGAGGCAGCGCGTACGACAGCGCGTGAGGCGGCGGCTGCGATCAGGATCGATTGGGTTGATTGAGCGCGTGGTGGTTTCGATCCACTCCATCCGTGCGAAATCCTGCCCCTTCCCCCGCACGCGGGGGAAGGTTGGGATGGGGGCAAACGGCCCGTGTGCGGAGATGCCAGGTTCCCGTGACGTCGTTTCGCTCGATTCGAGCGTCCCATTCGATCGGGTGGTTCGCCCCCACCCAACCCTTCCCCGTGCACGGGGGAGGGCTTTGAGCGTCCTTCGCCTGCAGACCCGGCCGGAAACGCAGGCATGCTGACCTGGTCGATGCTCTGCTTCCCGCTGCTCGGCGCAGTCGCCGGCGTGCTCGCCGGGCTGCTCGGCATCGGCGGCGGGCTGGTGCTGGTGACCGCGCTGGTCTGGCTGCTGCCGCTCTACGGCGTGCCGCAGGACGCGGCGATGCATACCGCGCTCGCGACTGCGTTGGCGAGCATCATCCTGACCGGGCTGTCGTCGGCGCGCGCGCACCATCTGCGACGCAGCGTGCTGTGGCGCACCGTTGCGTGGATGGTGCCCGGCGTGATGCTCGGCGGCTGGGTCGGCAGTTGGCTGGCGGTGCTGCTCGACGGCGATGTGCTGCGGTGGTGCGTGATCGGCTACTGCGGTGTCGTCGGCACCCAGCTGCTGCTGTCGCGTACGCCGCCGCCCGGTGGCGATGCGGTGGTGCCGACCGGCGTCGGTCTGTCGGGCGCGGGTGTGGGCATCGGCGCACTGTCGTCGATCGTCGGCATCGGCGGTGGCAGCATGACCGTGCCGCTGCTGGTGTGGATGGGCGTGTCGCCGGTGCGTGCGGTCGGCACTTCGTCGGCCTGTGGCGTGTTCGTCGCGCTCGCCGCGGCCGCCGGCTATGCGTTGCAGGCGCCGGCCGACGTGCTGCCGGGCGTGTCATGGGGCTATGTCTACCTGCCGGGCGCGATTGGTATCGCGCTGGCGTCGGTGATCGCCGCGCCGTGGGGCACGCGGCTCGCGCATGCGATCAGCGGCGCCGCGCTCAAGCGCGTGTTCGCCGTGTTCCTGTATCTGGTGGGCGCGAGCCTGCTGTTCCTGTGATGCCTTTCCTTTTTCCGCTGGACCGTCCATGACCACTTCCGCGCCCGCCGTTCCCGAGTCCATCGCCGCCCTGGCGCCGCAGATGACCGCGTGGCGCCGCGAGATCCATGCTTGGCCGGAACTCGGCTTCGAGGAAGAGAGGACGTCGGCGCTGGTCGCGCGCGAGTTGCGCGCGCTCGGCCTCGACGTGCACACGGGCCTGGGCGGCACCGGCGTGGTCGCGGTCATCGACAGCGGCACGCCGGGTCTGTCGATCGGCCTGCGCGCCGACATGGACGCGCTGCCCATGGACGAGCAGAGCGATCTGCCGTTCCGATCGCAGCGCCCGGGCGTGGCGCATACCTGCGGGCACGACGGCCACACCTCGGCGCTGCTCGGCACCGCGCGGCACCTGGTCGCGCATCCGCCGGCCAGCGGTCGCGTGGTGCTGATCTTCCAGCCAGCCGAAGAGGGCGGACGCGGCGCGATCCGGATGATCGAGGACGGCCTGTTCGCGCGCTGGCCCTGTGACGAGGTCTACGCCTTCCACAACATGCCCGCGCTGCCGGCCGGCGAGGCCAGCGTGCGCAGCGGCGCCACGCTGCAGTCGCTGGCGGTGTTCGAGATCGCGATCGAGGGCGTCGGCGGACATGCCGCCGCGCCGCATCGCGCGAACGATCCGCTGCAGGTCGCGGCTCGCCTGGCCGTGGACATCGGCGCGATCGTCGGCCGCCATATCGATCCGATGGAAGCGGCGCTGATCAACGTCGGTTCGCTGCAGGCCGGCACCACCCACAACATCATTCCGTCGACCGCCTCGCTCAGCGGCACGATCCGTTCGCTGTCGAAGGATGTGCACGAGGAACTGCTCAAGCGCTTGCGCGCGCTGTGCGAGGGCCACGCGCAGATCTCCGGCTGCAGCATCGCGCTCGAGATTCCGCATGCCTGCCCGCCCTGCGTCAACGCGCCCGGGCAGGCCGCACTTGCCGCCGAGGCGATTGCCGACGTGCTCGGCGCGGACCACGTGAAGACCGACCTGCGCGCGTATCCGTTCTCCGACGATTTCTCGTACATGCTCGAGCAATGGCCCGGCGCCTACCTGTTCCTGGGCATGGACAGCGCGATGTGCCACCACCCGACCTTCCGCTTCGACGATGGCCTGCTGCCGGTCGCGGTGGCCGTGTTCGACCGTATCGTGCGGCGTCGCCTGGGCTGAGCCAGCGACGGCCAATCTGTGGGAGCGCGCTTGCGCGCGATGGCGCTGTCCCACGAAATCCCCATCGCGCGCGAGCGCGCTCCCACAGGGACGCGTAAGCTGTGCGCCGCGCCGCGGCCCATCGCGGCCGTCGACATCTCCACGCGAGTGCCCCATGTCCCAGCGCGCCTGGGTGGCCCAGGCCATCCGCAAGATCGAAGCCGATTTCAACCGCTCGGCCGACACCCATCTGATCCCGCTGGCGCTGCCGGGCTTTCCCGGCATCGACGTCTATCTCAAGGACGAATCCAGCCATCCGACCGGCAGTCTCAAGCACCGGCTCGCGCGCTCGCTGTTCCTCTACGCGCTGGCCAACGGCTGGCTGCATGCGGGCAGCACCGTGGTCGAGGCGTCGAGCGGTTCGACCGCGGTGTCGGAGGCGTATTTCGCGCGCCTGCTGGGCCTGCCGTTCGTCGCGGTGATGCCGGCCTCGACCTCGCCTGAGAAGATCGCCGCGATCGAATTCCACGGCGGCCGCTGCCATCTGGTGCCCAGCGCCTGCGGCATCGGCGAGGCCTCGGCGCAGCTGGCGCGCGAAACCGGCGGCCACTTCATGGACCAGTTCACCTATGCCGAGCGGGCGACCGACTGGCGCGCGAACAACAACATCGCCGAATCGATCTTCAAGCAGATGGCGCAGGAAGCGCATCCGGTGCCGCGCTGGATCGTCTGCAGCGCCGGCACCGGCGGCACCAGCGCGACGATCGGCCGTTACGCCAGCTACCGCGGCTTCGATACGCGCGTGCTGTGCGCCGATCCCGAGCACTCGGCGTTCTTCGCCCATTACGCGCGCTGCATCGACGGCGACACGTCCGGCGATGCCGACGCGATCGCGCCGCCGTCGCGCATCGAAGGCATCGGTCGCCCGCGCGCGGAAGCCAGCTTCATTCCCGGCTGCGTCGACGCGATGCTGAAGGTGCCCGATGCCTTGAGCCTCGCGGCGATGCGCTGGACCAATACGCGGCTCGGCCGGCGCGTCGGTGGCTCCACCGGCACCAACGTGATCGGCGTGCTGCATGTCGCGCATGCGATGCGCGCGGCCGGTCTCCGCGGTTCGATCGTCAGCATCCTGTGCGATGGCGGCGAACGCTACGCGCACAGCTACTACAACCCGGACTGGTACGCCGCGCAGGGCTTCGACATGGACGCCGCCGACACGCTGGTCCGTGCGGTCGCCGAGCAGGCCGAACCGCTGCCCGCGCTGGCAACCGCCGGCGACACCGCCGACTGACAGCCAGGCGTCAAGCTAGTGTTGCGTCCCGCATCAGATGTCGCAGGCTGCGCGCCGCAATCGGCGTGCAACACAAGGCGCCTGGCGCAGCCAATACCGACCGTCCTGGCAAGCCGGGCAACGCGGCGATGCGCGCCGAGGGCACGTGCAGACCGGCATCTGATGCGGGATGCGACACTAGGGTTAACCCCAGGTGCGGGCAGGTTAAGGATTCGTTACAAGGAATCGCTGGCGGCACAGGGGCACCGGCACGACCTTCCGCACCATTCGGAGTTGCACACATGACGATGCCTCGCCACCGCCTGGCCGCCGCCGTCCAGCTGTCGCTGCTGCTGGCCCTGCCTGCCGCCGCCAATGCCCAGACCCCCGCGCCGCAGCCCGAGGCGCGCACGCTCGATACCGTCCAGGTCACCGGCACGCGCATCCGCAAGGCCGAACTGGAAACCGCGGTGCCGGTGCAGGTGCTCACCCGCGAGGACATCGACCGCAGCGGCTTCACGTCCGTCGCCGACATCGTGCAGAACCTCACCGCCAGCGGTGCGGCACTCAACACCAGGTTCAATTCCAGCGGCAACTTCGGCTTCCCGCCCGATGGCGGCGGCGTGGGCGCCGGCGCGGCGACGGTCGATCTGCGGCACCTGGGCGCCAAGCGCGTGCTGGTGCTGGTCGACGGCATCCGCTGGGTCAACGAATCCTCCGGCTCGGGCGTGGGCTCGGCGGTGGATCTCAACACGATTCCGCTGGCGCTGATCGACCGCATCGAAGTGCTGGAGGACGGCGCCTCGTCGATCTACGGTTCCGACGCGATCGCCGGCGTGGTCAACATCATCACCCGCCGCGACGCCGAAGGTGGCAGCCTCGACCTGCACTACGGCGAGTACGACGACCTGGGTGGACAGACCTGGGGCGCGGACCTGGGCTGGGGCGGCAGCAGCGAACGCGCGCAGTGGTTCTTCGGCGCCTCGTACTACAAGCAGCGCGAGATCGCCTCGTCGAAGTTCGCCAACGCCAGCGTGCCGGTGCCAGGCACCGGCCTGACGAACGGCAGTTCGGCGACGCCGGAAGGGCGTTTCATCTTTGCGTCTCCTGATGGCAACAACGCGTATGGCGGACGGTGTCCTCTGGCGCTCGATGAGAACGACACTCCAATTCCGGGGAGCGCGACCTGCAACATCACGATCCCGAATGGCACGAATCTCCCACCGAACGCCACAATTCTCGATTTCATACCGTTTACGACCGCCAACCGCTACAACTTCGCGCCCAACAACCTGCTGCTGACGCCCTCCGAGCGCAAGTCGGTGTTCGGCCAGGTGCGCTTCGAATTCACTCCGCAGGTCTCGGCCTATGCGCGCGTGCTCTACAACGAGCGCACCTCGGCCAACCAGGCCGCGCCCGAGCCGATCTTCCTCGGCACCGACGCCGGCGTGTACAACCCGTATGCCGAAAGCACGCTGACCATCTCCGCGCTCAATCCGTTCAACCCCTTCGGCTTCGACCTGACCACCGAGGGCGACAACCCGAACCTGTTCCTGCTCGCGCGCCGCCCGGTCGAAGGCGGCCCGCGCCGCTACCAGCAGGACGTCAAGACCTGGTACGCGGCCGGTGGCCTGGAAGGCACGTTCGGCGTCGGCGTGCGCACCTGGAACTGGGACGTAAATCTCGTGCGCAGCCAGAGCCGCGCCGAGCAGACCAATACCGGCAGCTACAACGTGCGCCGCATCAACGAAGCGCTCGGCGATCCGGCCGCGTGCGCGGCGATCGCCGGCTGCACGCCGCTCGACCTGTTCGGCGGCCCGGGCACGATCACCCCGCAGATGCTCGCCTTCATCCAGCCGGTCGTGCGCGACGAGAGCCGCAACACGCTGACCCTGGCCTCGGCCAACGTCACCGGCGACCTGTTCGCGATGTGGGCCGGACCGCTGGCATTCGCGGCCGGCGTCGAGTACCGCAAGTACGAAGGCAGCTACACGCCCGATCCGATCACCGTCGCCGGCGAGTACAACGGCGTGCCGTCGGGCATCACCCGCGGCGACTACGACGTCAACGAGGCCTACGCGGAGTTCAGCGTGCCGCTGATGCGCGACACCGTGTTCGGCGAGACGCTCGACCTCAGCATCGCCGGCCGCTACTCGGACTACTCGACCTTCGGCGGCGAGACCACCGGCAAGGTCGGCCTGCGCTGGCAGCCGGTCGACGAACTGCTGTTCCGCATGAGCTACGCCGAAGGCTTCCGCGCGCCGTCGATCGGCGAGCTCTACGGCACGTTGAGCCGCTTCGACGCGACCCTGGTCGATCCGTGTTCCGGCGCCGCCGTGCCGTCGCCCGCCTGCGCCGCGGACGGCGTGCCGGCCGGCTACGAGCAGACCAATTCGCAGATCTCGGTCGTGACCTCGGGCAATGCCGATCTCGAACCCGAGCGCAGCCGCAGCCTGATGATCGGCTCGGTGTGGAGCCCGTCGTTCGCCGACGAAGTGTGGTGGTCGGACCGCCTCGACCTCGGCGTGACCTTCTATCGCCATCACATCGACGACGCGATCCAGGCGCCCGATGCGCAGGCGATCCTCGAACGCTGCATCGCCACGCGCGATCCGTTCTCCTGCGATTCCTACGAGCGCAGCGACCGCGGCCAGATCATCCGCTTCGACGACATCCTGGCCAACCTCGGCACGATCAAGACCGACGGCTGGGATTTCAGCGCCGCCTGGACCCTGCCCGAACGCGACTGGGGCCGCCTGCGCTTCGACGCCAGGACCACCTGGGTCACGCGCTACGAACTGGCGAACGAGACCGGCGAACTGGAGCCGCGCCGTCCGGGCGTCGAGGTCAACAACAGCGCGATTCCCGAGTGGAGCGGCACCCTGGTCACCGACTGGACCCGCGGCCCCTGGTCGCTGGCGTGGACGGTCCGCTACATCGACGGCCTCACCGAATCCTGCGGCGGCGCCAACGGCTTCCCGATCTGCGACGACAGCGCCAACGACGTCAACGGTCTCGGCTCGACGACCTACCACGACCTGCAGTTGGGCTGGCGCAACACCGCCTGGCTCGACGGCCTGCGTCTGAGCCTGGGGGTCAACAACGTCACCGGCAAGGAGCCGCCGGTGTGCCTGAGCTGCAGCCTCAACGGCTACGACGCCTCGACCTACGACCTGCCGGGTCGCTTTATCTACGCGCGGTTGGGGATCGATTTCTGAGGTCGTGTCAGGGTTGCTGAAACGAGTGGTCCGGATTCAAGGCGATCGGATGGTTCGCCCCCACCCAACCCTCCCCCGCGTCGCGGGGGAGGGCTAGAAGCGCGCGCTTATCGCCCGATTGCGGACGACCAAAGCCCACCCCCGCTTGCGGGGGAGGGTTGGGTGGGGGCAATCGGTCCGTCCCGCGTGGTCCTGAATTAGGCGGCCATCACGGAAAGATCATCGCCGCAGCGCGGCCTCGGGCACGTGCAACTCGGTCGACAGCGCGAGATGGTCCGAGAACGCGGCCGGGAGCGCCTTCATGTCGACGCACTCGAGGTTGCCGGTGACCAGGATGTGGTCGATCGCCTTCTGCGGGCGCCAGCTGGGGAAGGTGTGCACCGCGCACGCCGGCGGCTGCAGGCCGGTCTGGCGGTAGAGCACCGACATTTCCGGCCGGTCGGAGGTGCAGTTGAAGTCGCCCATCAGCACCGCGTGCGGATGGTCGGCCAGCACTTCGGCGATGAACGACAGTTGCGACAGCCGCGACTGCGCGCCCAGCGACAGGTGCGCGACCGCGACCACCAGGCCCTCGTCGCCTTCGCCGAAGCGGCTCAGCAGCACGCCGCGGCCGGAAATGCGGCCGGGCAGGGCGTGGTTGACGACCTCGATCGGTTCCAGCCGGCTCAGCAGGCCGTTGGCGCTCGAGGCCACCGCACCCACACGGCGGTTGGGCTGGTGGGTCCAGTACTCGAAGCCGCCGCGCTCGGCGAGGTAGTGCGTCTGGTTGGTGAACCCCGAACGCCAGCTGCCCGGATCGGCCTCCTGCAGGCCGACGATGTCGTGACTGCCGGCCAGCGTGGCGATGGCGTCGAGCGCGGTGCGCTTGCCGGTCGGCAGCACGTGCGACCAGCTGCGCGTCGCGTAGTCGCTGTAGCGACGCGTGCTGGAGCCGGCCTGGATGTTCGCGCTCAGCAGCTTGAGCCTGCGCGCTGCATCCGCGATCTGCGGAACGGGGCTTTTCACGAGCAGTGGGCGCTTACTGCGCCGCACGCTCCATCGCGACCAGGTGGTCGGTGACGCGCAGGATGTCTTCCAGCGACTTGCCGCCGATCACGCGGTACTTGCCGTTGACGATGACCGTCGGGGTCGCGTTGACGCCGCTGCGCACGGCGAACTGGCGGGCGCGGCCGAGGTTGGCGTTGACCGCGAAGCTCTGCATGGTGCTGGTGAAGCGCTGCTGGTCGACACCCAGCGTGCCGTAGAACGCGGCGATCGCGGCGGCATCGGCGTTCGGACGCAGCTTCTTCTCGATATGGATGGCATTGAACGTGGCGTCGTGGGTCCGGGCCAGCGTGCCCATCGTCTCGGACGCGAAGAATGCGCGCGGGAAATTGTCGTTCTCGTCGAACACGGCCGGCAGTGCGACGAAGTTCACGTCGCCGGGCAGGCGCGCCTTCCAGGCGTTGACCAGCGGCTCGAACGCGGCGCAGTGGCCGCACCAGTAGGCGAACACTTCGGCCACCTCGACCTTGCCGGCGGCGTTGGCGAACGGCTGGCCGCCCTGGATCTCGACATAGTCGGTGCCGGCGACCGGCGCCGGGCCTTCGGGGGCGCGCGCAGGTGCGTTGCCCGTCTCCGACGGTGCGGCGGGCGACGTGGCCTCGCCTGCGGCCGCGCCGGTCTCGGGGGCCTGTCCGCCGGGTGCGACCGTGCTGTCGCCCGGGCTCGACGCGGCCGGCGAGACCTGTTCGGTTCCTTGCGGTGCATCGGGCGACGCCGCGGGCGCGGCGGCCGTATCCGGTTGCTGGCTGCAGGCCACGAGCAGGAGGGGCGCGAGCATCAGGAGCAGGGTGTGGCGGATCTTCATGGTCACTCTCTCGAAGGAAATCGTTCGATGGGCGGCGCGGGTCAGCGCTGGGCGCGTTCGCGTGCGATCAGTTGGTCGGCCACCACGAGGATGTCCTCCAGCCGCCGTCCCATCACCCGGTACCGGCCGTTGATGATGAGCGTCGGCGTGCCTTCCACGCCACTACGCACCGCGAACGCACGCGCGGCGTTCAGCTTTTCGTCGGTCGCCGGGCTCGCCATCGCGTCCGCGAAACGGGCCTGCGAGCGTGCGCCCTGCGTGGCATAGAACGCCGCGATCGCATCGATGCCCGCACCGCTGCGCGGCAGGACGGATGTTTCGTGTACGGCCGAGAACATCGCGTGATGGCTGCGCGCGTCGATGCCCTGGGCCTGGGCGACGAAGAAGCCGCGGGCGAAGGTGTCGCCGGCCGAGAATGCCGCCGGCAGATAGGTGAAGCGCACGTCGCGGGGCGCCTTCGCGCGCCAGGCATCGACCAGCTTCTGGAAATGGAAGCAGTGCACGCAGCCGTAGGAGAAGACTTCGACGACCTCGATCCTGCCGTCGAGCGGCTGCCACGGCTGGCCGTCGGCGATCAGCGCGTAGTCGAGGCCTTCGACCGGTGCGGGCGCCTGCGCGCCGGCCGGTAGCCAGGCGGATGCGGCGAGCGCGGCGATCACGAACAGGTGGCGCCAGGCGCGCGGCGGCAGGGACGACATCGTCAGGTCACTCCGGAATGCGGACGCCGTGCACGCGACGGCCACCGGGCGCGAAAGCGCGAGGACCGCCGTCGTCACGGCGAAGAAAGTGGATGTGCAGTTTCAAGTCGACAGGGTGCCGGATGCCGGCACCACCGGGCATTGCATCACGGCGTCCCGGGCGCCGGGGCAGGCGCGGGTTCCGCGGCATCGAGCGCTTCGTCGGCGGTCGCATCGGTTGCCGGCACGGCCTGTTCTTCGGCCGGCACCGCCGGTGCCGGCATCGACGCGGCCTGGGCCTCGATCGCGGCCAGCAGCGTCGGGTCGGGGCGCGCATGCAGGCCCTGCATGTAGCTCGACACCGCTTCGATCTCTTCGTCGGTCAGCGACCTGGCGACTGCGGCCATGACGTCGAACAGATGCGTATCGGCCTCGCTGCTCTGGCCTTCGCGGTAGGTGTAGAGCCGCCCGGCGCTGTACCAGGCCTGCTGGCCGCCGACATGCGGATACGCCGGGCCCGGATTGCCGCTGCCCGCCGGGCCGTGGCAGGCCATGCAGGCCGGGATGCCGCGTTCGATGTCGCCGCTGCGGAACAGCGTCTGGCCGACCTCGAAGAACTTCATGCCCTTGTAGGGGCCGGCCTCGACCAAGGCATCGTCGGCGATGCCGGCGCCGCTGGTCTGCTGGGCGTAGTGCGCGCCGAGATCGCGCATGTCCTGCGCGCTGAGCGGCAGGGCGAACGGCTGCATCAGTGGGCTCAGGCGCTCGCCGCTCTTGAACAGCGCCAGCTGGCGGGCCATGTAGCGCTCGCTCTGGCCGGCGATGCGCGGGTAGAGCGAAGGGTCGATGTCCGCATTGCCGTCCAGACCATGGCACGCGGCGCAGGCGCCGGCGAGCTGGGCGCCCTTCTGAGGATCGCCATGCGTCGTCCTGGCGAGTTCGGCGACGGCGGTGTCGTCGAGTTCCCGCGTTTCCACGGCCGGCGCGTCCGGCAACGGCTGCACGGTGGACTGCGCGAACGCGACGGCGCCCACGGCAAGGGCGACAAGAGCGGCGATACCAATGGCGCGAGCGTGGCGCATTGCTGGGCTCCGAGATCTTTCGACGCCGGTCCGACAGGTGCCGGCCGCGAGTCCGTGGGATTATGTTGGCCCGCACCGGGCGGGTCAAACCGCGCGGGCAAGCCGGCGCCGGTCGTGCCAAGCTATTAGGATGTCCAATCCCTTTGCTCGCGCCAAATACCTGTTGGCCGCCCACACCCCGCAGCAGCTTCCGGCCGACGGCGGGTACGAGGTTGCGTTCGCCGGCCGTTCCAACGCCGGCAAGTCCAGCGCGCTCAATGCGCTGTGCCAGCAGAACGCGCTCGCGCGCGTGTCCAAGACGCCGGGCCGCACGCAGCAGCTGGTGTTCTTCGACTTCCCGCCGTACGACAACCGCTTCCTCGTCGATCTGCCCGGCTACGGCTACGCCAAGGTGCCGCGCGACCTGAAGGCGCACTGGCAGGCGTTCCTGGCCCAGTACTTCCGTGAGCGCACGGCGCTCAAGGGCTTGGTAGTGGTGATGGACATCCGCCATCCGCTCAAGGAGTACGACCGCCAGATGATCGCGTTCGCGGTCGAGCACGGCATGCCGGCGCACGTCCTGCTGACCAAGGCCGACAAGCTCGGTCGCGGCGCGGCGGGCAACACCCTGCAGGCGGTGCGCAAGGAACTGCTGGCGCTGCACGGCGACAAGGTCAGCGTGCAGACGTTCTCCGGCGAGACCAACATCGGCATCGACGAAGCGCGTGGCGTCATCGCGCGCTGGATGGAGATTGGCCCGCGCACTCCTGTGCGCGCCTCCTGAGTCGACGTCCGTGCACGGCCTGCAGCGCGGGCCGATGACGGAACCCCATCGCGCATCGCTGGAACGCTGGCGTCGCACCGGCGGCACGCCCGTTGCGGGGGGTCCGCGCTTATAGTGCGCGCTTGCGATTCCGGGTCTGCCGGGCGCCCCCTTTTTCCGCAGAGCGGTCCATCGCATGTCCAGCCCGAGTCACGTCGCCGACACCCCGATCACCGACCGCGCGCAACTGGCCGAGGTGCTCGCGTCCGGCGAAAAGCCGATCGAGGACTGGCGGATCGGCACCGAGCACGAGAAGTTCGGCTTCCATCTCGACGTCCCCGGATCGAGTCCGGGGCAGGCTCTGCGCCCGCCGACCTTCGACGGTGCGCACGGGATCGAGGCACTGCTCACCGGCCTGACCCGCTTCGGCTGGGCGCCGGTGGACGAAGGCGGCCGCACGGTGGCGCTGCTCAAGGATGGCGCTTCGGTGACGCTGGAGCCGGCCGGTCAACTGGAGCTTTCAGGCGCGCCGCTCGAACACGTGCACCAGACCTGCAGCGAAGTCGAAAGCCACCTGCGCGAAGTGCGCAGCGTCGCGGACGGCCTGGGGCTCGGTTTCCTCGGCATGGGCTTCCAGCCCAAATGGTCGCGCGCCGACATGCCGTGGATGCCCAAGGGTCGCTACAAGATCATGCGCGACTACATGCCCAAGGTCGGCGGCCTGGGTCTGGACATGATGACCCGCACCTGCACGGTGCAGGTCAATCTGGACTACGCGACCGAAGCCGACATGGTCAAGAAGTTCCGCGTCTCGCTGGCGCTGCAGCCGGTGGCGACTGCGCTGTTCGCCGATTCGCCGTTCACCGAAGGTCGGCCGAACGGGTATCTCAGCTACCGCTCGCACATCTGGACCGATACCGACGCCGACCGCACCGGCATGCTCGACTTCGTGTTCGAGGACGGCTTCGGCTACGAGCGCTACGTCGACTACCTGCTCGACGTGCCGATGTACTTCTCGTACCGCGACGGCACCTACCACGACGCCAGCGGCCAGAGCTTCCGCGATTTCATGCGCGGCGAGCTGCCGGTGCTGCCGGGCCAGCTGCCGACGCTGCGCGACTGGAACGACCACATGACCACGGCGTTTCCCGAAGTGCGATTGAAGAAGTTCCTGGAAATGCGCGGCGCCGACGGCGGTCCCTGGGGACGGCTGTGCGCGTTGCCTGCGTTCTGGGTCGGCCTGCTGTACGACGACGCGTCGCTGGACGCGGCCTGGGATCTCGTGCGCGACTTCACGCTGGAAGAGCGCAACGCGCTGCGCGACGACGTGCCGCGTCTCGCGCTGAAGACGCCGTTCCGCGACGGCACGCTGCGCGACCTCGCGGTCGAAGCCCTGAAGATCTCCGCCGCCGGTCTGCAACGCCGCGCGCGCACCAACGCGCGCGGGCAGGACGAGCGCGTGTTCCTCGAGACGCTGATCGAGATCGCCGAGTCTGGCGAAACCCCGGCCGAGCGCAAGCTCGCGCTGTTCCACGGTGCGTGGCAGGGCGACATCGACCGCGTGTTCCGCGAGTTCGCGTACTGAGCCTGGGGAAGGACAGGCACCGCGGGGCGGCGCCTGTATGGCGCACTCAATCGGGGATGATGTCCTCGACGACCTCGCCACCGGGAATCGAGACCGTGAGGAAGCGGGAGTCGACGACGTCGTTGGCCGCCAGCCGCCCTTGCAGACCCAGGCGCAGGGTATGCGCCGGCGATGTCACCCGCGGTCCCTCCACCAGCACCGCCTTCCAGGCATAGGCGCTGTAGTGGCTGTCGAGCTGCGGCTTTCGCGCCTCCATCAGCCCGGCGATCGCCGCGGCGTCGATCTGCGACAGCGCAACCACGTGCTGGTCGAGATCGAACTGGCTGGCGTCGCCGCCCATGACCGTGATGTTCACCGGGCGCGGTTCGCCGAACTCGCCGGTGTTTGTGTCCAGTTGCGCGCTGAGCAGCTTGCGCGGATCGTCCGGGCTGCGGTACTTGGCGCTGCAGGTGACGAGCTGGCCCTGCGGCACGCCGGTGATGAGCCCGCTGATGTCGTCGCCGGCGCTGAACTGCGAGCTCAGTTCCGCGATTTCGACGTCCGCGCCGAAGGTCTCGGCGAGCTTGCGCAGGCACACGTCCGGGCCGTCGTCGAGCGTCAGCACCGACGCATTGGAGGATGCAGGCGTGGATGCGGCCGGATCGTCGTTGCTGCAGGCGGTCAGGCCCAGGCCGAGCGCGCAGGCCAGGGCCAACGGGGCAGCAAGCGTGCGTGGGAAACGGGTCAAAGCGGACTCCAATCCTGTGGGGGCGGATAGGATAACCGCTGTATTCAGGTTCGAGGCGGCGTCCGGCGACAGGTGATGCGCGCGCTGTTCGGCGACCCGAGCTACCGCACCAGGCTGCGCGTCGGGTAGCAGGCAGCCTGCGTGTTCCGCGAGTCGCGCTCACCCGTCATGCGATGGACGCGCGGCTCTCCGGAAAAAGCCCCCATGAACAAAACTGTCATTCCCGCGAAGGCGGGAATCCAGCGCCTTTTGTTTTTCAGTGAGTTCAAGTCGCTGGATCCCCGCCTTCGCGGGGATGACACCGGATTTTCTTGCTTTGGTTGGCGCTTATCGGCCACGCCCCCGACGCGCGGTAGCCAGCAGCCGCAGGGCCGGTCCCGACCCGCCGGCGGCGATCCGCCGATCTACATCGCGCCGCGCGCTAGCACGACCGTCGCGCGCAGGCCGCCGCCGTCGCGGTTGGCGAGCGCGATGTCGCCGCCGTGGGCGCGCGCGACCGTGCGGGCCGAGGCCAGGCCGAGCCCGATGCCGCCGGTGGCGCGGTTGCGCGAGGCCTCGCCGCGGACGAACGGCATGAACAGGTCCGCGTCCTGCGCCGGGTCGATGCCGGGACCGTCGTCGTCGACCTCGAGCCGGTAGCCGCGCGCGTCCGACAGCAGCCGCAGGCGCGCGCAGCCGCCGTAGCGCAGCGCGTTGTCGACCAGGTTGCCGACCATGCGCCGCAGCGCCAGCGCGTCGCCGTCGAACGGCGACGGCGGACCGGGTTCCAGGCGGACGTCGTCGCCGGTGGCCGCGGCGTCGTCGACGATCGCCGCGAGCAGGGCCTGCAGGTCGAGCGGCGTGCGGACCGGCGGCCGGCTCTGGTCGCGCAGGAACGCCAGCGCGGCCTCGATCATCCGCGACATCTCGTCCAGGTCCGCCTCGGCCCGCTCGCGTTCCGGATCCGGCAGCGCCTGCAGGCGGAAGGCCAGCCGCGCCAGCGGCGTGCGCAGGTCGTGCGCGATCGCGCCGACCATCTCGGTGCGTTCGCGCAGCAGGCGGACGATGCGCGCCTGCATCGCGTTGACCGATGCCGCCGCGCCGACGATCTCCGGTGGGCCGGCCAGTTGCACCGGAGGCGCATGCACGTCGTGGCCGATCGCGTCGGCGGCCTCGGCGAAGCGCCGGATCGGCGCCGACAGCGCGCGCGAGAACCACCACGCCAGCGGCAGCAGCGCGAGCAGGCCGAGCACGACCAGCATCGCCAGGCGGCCGCCCATGTCGGTGATGCCGTCCTGCAGGCCGGTGACGACGCGCCAGCTGCCGTCGTCCTGGCGCGCGGCGGCGACGAAGCCGGCCGGCAGTGGCGAGTCCGGATGCCAGTGGTCCGGCGGTCCCGGCATCCGCGGCGGTGGCGGGTGGCCGCCGTCCGCGGGGAAATCGTTCCCGAACGGTGGCGGCAGTCCGTCCGGTGGCGGTCCGCCGGGCATCGGTCCATCGCCCGGGGGCCTGCCGCCGTCGGGCGGGGGCAGGGGCGGTGCCCTTCCGGCCGGCTCGCGCGTCGCGTCGTCCGGCAGGTAGACGCGCACCGCGGTCTCCGGCAGGTCAAGCCAGTCGGCGAGCAGGCGCTCGAGACCGGCCTGGCGCTGGTGGCCGGTGTCCGGCGCCGGCGGTGCGGGCACGTCGTCGGCGACCTGCAGGCGCGGATTCGTCGCCGGCATGCGCGAGGACAGCAGCGCGGTCAGTTCGGTCAGGCGCACGCCGTCGGGCGTGCGTTCGCGCAGCAGGAACAGCGCCGCGCCCATCGCGTGCGCGACCAGCAGCGCCGCCAGCAGCAGCAGGAATGTCCGCGCGAGGATCGGCAGCCCGCGCCGGACGCGCGCCGGGTTCATCCGCGCACGACCGGCGGCAGCAGCATGTAGCCCTCGTTGCGTACGGTCCGGATCAGTTCGCCATGGCCGCAGTCGTTGATCTTGCGGCGCAGTCGGCTGATCTGGCTGTCGATCGCGCGGTCGTAGACCTCGCTGTTGTCCTGGCCGCGCGCGTAGTCGAGCAACTGGTTGCGGCTGAGCACGCGCTGCGGGTGCTCGACGAATGCGCGCAGCAGCGAGAACTCGCCGTCGGACAGGTTGACGAAACGGCCGTCGGGCGTGCGCAGTTCGCGCCGGGCCGGTTCCAGGTGCCAGCCGGCGAAGCGGTGGCCGCCCGCGGCATTCGCGGTGGTGGACTGGCGGCGGCGCAGCACCGCGCGCACCCGCGCGAGCAGTTCGCGCGGGTTGCAGGGTTTGGCGAGGTAGTCGTCGGCGCCGACCTCCAGGCCGATGATGCGGTCGGTGTCGGTGCCCAGCGCGCTGAGCATGATGACCGCCGGGCCGCCCTCGCTGGCGAGCCGGCGCGCGGCGCTCAGGCCGTCCTCGCCGGGCATCATCACGTCGAGGATCACCAGCTGCGGCTGGAAGCGGGCGATCTGCTCGCGCATCTCCTGCACGTTCGCCACGGTCCGGACCGGATAGCCGTGCTCGGCGAGGAAGGTGCCGATCAGGCGGCGCAGTTCGGGGTCGTCGTCGACCACGAGGATGGGCGTCTGCAGGTTCATGGCGTCGGGCGGCCGCGCGGGCGCTGGGGAGGTCACGATGATAGGGGCTCGCGGAGGCGGTCGTCGGATGGCGTCCGCGGCGCGGCGGCCCCGGGAGGGGCCGCCGCACTGCGTCGCATCAGAACGACTGCGCGTAGCGCAGGTATAGCTGGCGGCCGTAGCCGTTGTAGAGGTAGTCGTTGAAGCCCTCGGTATAGGCGGCGTCGTAGACCGGCTTGCGGTCGGTCAGGTTGGTCGCGCCGACCGAGATCTTGCCGCGCCACGGTGCCTGGTAGCTGACCTGCAGGTCGTGGGTGACGTAGGCGCCGCCGCAGCGGTCGGCATAGCCGTCGGCGACCAGCTCGCTGCAGCTGTAGCTGCCGTCGTAGTAGTCGACGTAGTAGGCCGGCTCGTAGCCGATCGCGTTGATCTTCCAGTTCACGCTGAAGTCGCCGATGTCCCAGCGGTTGTCGAGCGCGGCGCGCCATTCGGGATAGCCGTCGGTGCCGACGTACTCGTCGCTGCCGTAGGGGCTGCCGATCTCGTAGCTGTGCACCCAGTTGGCCTGCAGGCGGTTCTGCACCCGGCCCCAGCGGCCGAGGTCGAACTGCGTGCGCAGGCTGAAGTCGAGGCCGTCGGTGTCCACCTGGCCCTCGTTGCCGTAGCCGGCGTAGACCGCCTGCAGCGAGCCGTCGGCGTTGCGCACCAGGTACAGGTGCTCGGGCAGGTAGCGGCCATTCGCGGTGCGGTCGACCACCGTCTGCGCCGAGAACCACTTGATCTGGTTGTCGATGCGCGTGTCGTACCAGTCCAGCGTGAGGTTCAGCCAGTCGGTCGCGTCCCAGGCCGCGCCGACCGAGAACTGCTTCGAGGTTTCCGGCTGCAGGTCCGGTGTGGCCACGCTGTAGCCGTTGATCTGGATCGAGGTGCTGGCCGGCAGGCCGTAGGCCAGGGCGGTCGCCGGATCGGACACGCTGTAGGCCGAGAACGCGGTTTCCTGGTTCAGCGCCGGAAGATCCGGCGCGCGGAAGCCCTCGCCGTAGGAGGCGCGCAGGGTCAGCGCGTCGAGCGGCTGCCAGCGCAGCGAGATCTTCGGCGAGGTGCTGTTGCCGAAGTCGGAGTAGCGGTCGTGGCGCAGCGCCAGGTCGACCTCGAAGTTCGACAGCACCGGCAGCACCCATTCGGCGTAGGCCGCGGACTGGGTGCGGCTGCCGATCGCCGAGTTGCCGGACGAGCCGCCGACGTTGCCGGCCGCCGACTGCTGGTCGTAGATGTCCTCGTACCATTCCTCGCGGTACTCGGCGCCGACCGCGAGTGCCGAGGTGCCGCCCGCGAGCTCGAACAGGTCGAAGTCCAGCTGTCCGAACAGCTCGTTCTGGCGGTAGAGCATCTTGCGGCTGGTGGTCGTGCGGATCTGGTCGAGCACGTCCTCGCTGTTGGATTCGGGATCCAGCGCGTTGTACGCGCCGCTGGCGAACAACTGCTCGGCAACCGGGATGTTGACGTAGTTGTAGCCGGTCTCGTGGACCCGGGCGAGGTTGCTGCGGATGCCGAACTCGCCGCCGATGCGGTCGCTGAAGCGGCCGCGCAGGCCGAGCGAGACGTCGTGGCCGTCCTCGTTCTGGTAGGTGTAGCGGTTGCCGAGCGCGGAGAAGCGGTGCTTGATGTAGGCGTCCTGTCCGGTCAGGTTGTTCGGGGTGCCGGCGGCGACGAAGATGCTCTCGGGCACCGCTGCATAGACGCCCTTGGAGTCCTTCTTGTTGACGAAGGCGTTGAAGAACAGGCTCCAGTCGTCGGTGAGGTCGTAGTCGCCGCGGAAGAACGCATTCTTGGTGTCGATGCTCGCGGTGTCGGCCATCGCGGTGCTGAAGTCGTAGTAGCAGAGCGAGCCGGCGGCGTTGGTGAAGAAGTTCGTGCCGCTGCAGCCGCCCGGCACGACCGCGCTGCCGTCGGTGTAGAGGTAGGAGCCGGGCGTGCGCTCGCCGCTGGCGGTCGTCGCCACCTGCAGATAGTTGTTCGAGTAGGTCGATGCGCCCGACTCGCTCCAGGGATAGTCGGTGAGGTAGGTGATCCCGCGCTCGGTCGTCGACACGCCGGCGATCAGGCGGCCGCGTTCGCCGGTCACGCCCAGGATCGCCGAGGCTTCGCGGGTGTCGCCGCCGTAGTGCGAGTCGCCGTAGCCGATGTTGACCTCGCCACCGCTGAAGTCCTTGCGGGTGATGATGTTGACCACGCCGCCGATCGCGTCGGCGCCGTAGATCGCCGAGGCGCCGTCGCTGAGGATCTCGATGCGCTCGACCGCGGCCAGCGGCAGCGAGTTCAGGTCCTGGCCCTCGCCGGTCAGCGGCGACTTCGGCGCGCGGCGGCCGTCGATCAGGATCAGCGTGCGCGCCGCGCCCAGCCCGCGCAGGCTCAGGCCCGAGAACGACTGCGCCGAACTGCCGGAGCTCGGCGTGAACGAACCGAACGAATTGTAGGTCGAGCCCTGCAGCAGGTCGGCGACCGTGGTCTTGCCGCTGACCTCGATGTCGTCGCGGCTGATGACGGTGACCGGCAGCGCGCCTTCGATGTCGGCGCGCTTGATGCGGGAGCCGGTGACCTCGATGCGGTCGAGGGTGGAAACCGCGGCGTCGTCGCCGCGCGTCTGGGCGAGGAGGGAGACGGAGGGAAGCGCGGCCACGGCGAGCGCAACCGCTGTGGCGAGGCGCGCCGGGACGGGACGGGGGATCGAAGTCATCGGTGATGGATTCCTGCGGTGGGGATGGAGGCGCGCCGCCGTCGCGGATGCGCCGGCCCTCGTGCGTTAACGCTTTGCGAACGAGGACCTGACGGAACGCTAACGACGCGATGTCGCATGCGTTTTCCGTCGCGTGGCGTCCGGTGTCGGCACCGACACATGCGGGCGCCCGCGCCCGCCCGGCTGCGTGCTGCATTCGTGTCGTCCATGTGCCGGACCCGCCATCGGGCGACATCACCGTGCGACGTCCCGGGCGCAGGCTGTGCTTCGTCCGACGGGTCTTCCGCCGGGCGCAGCAGGAAGGCGGGGACTGTGGTCCGAAGTCTCTCTCTCCCTTTCGTCTTCCGTTTCCGCCTTCCTGCTGCGTCCTGCCCCCGTCGTCGTCTTTCGGTCAGGGAGCCGAACCCGATGCGCCATTGCAGACTCCTCTACGCCGCGGCGCTGCTCGCGGCGCTCGCCACCGCGGCCTGCGCCAGCGCGCCGGCCTCGCGCGCACAGCACGACCCGTACCGCGGCCCGCCGCACGGCGACCGGCCGCCGCCGGCGGATCCTGCGTTCGACGCCGCGTTCCGCAGTTGCGCCGCGGCACTGGATGGACCGCCGCCGCCGCCCGGCCGCGAGGGCGCCCGGCCATCGCCGGAGTTCGAGGCCTGCATGCGCGAGCGTGGATTCCCGCCGCCGGAAGACCGCCCGCCGCCGCCCCCAGGCGCCTCTCCAGGGTAGGGCGGGTCGCGGCCGGCCACGCGCGGAGCCCGGCATGCGCGTGGCGGATCGGGCGCCGGCCTGCGCAGCCTGGCCATCCGCAATGGACGAACCGCCCAGGCGCCCGTCGGCGGTCGAACGCCGGCCCTGGGGTCGCGAGCAGTACGCGCCGCCGTTGTGTAACGTGACCGGATGACCGGCCACGACGCACGCACCGCCCCCTTGCGCGAACCCGGCTTCGCGAAGACCGACACCCTGCTCCGCGACGACGTCCGCCGCCTCGGCGCGATGGTCGGCGACATGCTGTCCGAACAGGTCTCGCCTGCGCTGCTCGACCAGGTGGAAGCGGTCCGCCGTGCAGCCATCGCGCGACGCGAGACCGGCGCGCCGGTCGACATGCTCGCCGACGGCCTGGCCGACGTCTCGCTCGACGATGCCGATGCGCTGGTGCGCGCATTCGCCGCGTATTTCGGCGCGATCAATCTCGCCGAGCGCGTGCACCGCATCCGCCGCCGCCGCGACTACCAGCGCACCGGCGACGCGCCGCAGCCCGGTGGCCTGGAAGCGGTGCTGCATGAACTGAAAGACGCCGGCGTCGACCTGCCGCAGCTCGAAGCCACGCTCGCGCGCCTGCGCATCGAACCGGTGTTCACCGCGCACCCGACCGAGGCCGTGCGTCGCGTGCTGCTGGAAAAGGAACGCACGATCGTCGAGCGGCTGATCGCCGACATCGACCGCGAACGGACACCGACCGAACGCCGCGCCGACGATGCGCGCATCGTGCTCGCGCTCACATCCGCGTGGCAGACCTCGGAGTCGCCGGCGCGCAAGCCGACCGTCGCCGATGAGGTCGAGCACGTCGGCTATTACCTGGCCAACGTGCTCTATCGCGTGCTGCCGGTGTTCTACGAAGCGCTCGGGGACGCGATCGAATCCGTCTACGGCGCGCGTCCGCCGCTGCCGCAGGTGCTGCGCTTCGGCACCTGGGTCGGCGGCGACATGGACGGCAACCCGAACGTCAACGCCGACACCATGCGCGCCGCGCTCGGCGCGCAGCGCAGCCAGGCGCTGGCGCAGTACCGGCGCGACCTGCGCGGGCTCGGCAACGTGCTGACCCAGACGCTGGGCCGCGCATTGATCGACGAGGCGATCGCCGCACGCGTCGACGATTACCGGCGCCGCCTGCCGGACGCCGAGGCCACGCTCAACCCGCGCCACGCCGACATGCCGTACCGGCGCCTGCTCGACCTGATGCAGCTGCGCCTGCGTCTGACCGATGCCGATCACCGCGCCGGCTACGCCGATGCCGACGCGTTCCTCGCCGATCTCGACCTGATGGACGCGAGCCTGCGCGGGAACCGCGGCGACCATGCCGGCCTGTTCGCGCTCGAACGCCTGCTGTGGCGCGCGCGCACCTTCGGCTTCCATCTCGCCGCGCTCGACCTGCGCCAGGATTCGGCGGTGCACGACGAGGTGCTCGGCCGCATCGACGGCAGCGACTGGGCAGGCCTCGATGTCGACGCGCGCGTCGAGCGCCTGCACGCGATGCTCGATGCGCCGCCGAAGGCCAACGGCGCACTGTCGAACGACAGCGTCGCATCGACGCTCGGCGTGTTCGACGCGGTCACCGACCTGCGCCGCAGCCATGGCGCATCCGCGACCGGCCTGTACATCATCTCGATGGCGCGCAGCGCCGCCGATGCGCTCGCGGTGCTGGCGCTGGCCCGCATCGCCGGCTGCGTCGAGGACGACCAGGTGCCGCTCGACGTGTCGCCGCTGTTCGAGACCGTCGACGATCTGCAGGCCGCGCCGGCGGTGATGCGCGCGCTGTTCGACGACCCGCGTTATCGCGCGCATCTGGCGTCGCGCGGAGACCGCCAGACAGTGATGCTCGGCTATTCCGACAGCGCCAAGGACGGCGGCCTGCTGGCCTCGCGCTGGGCGCTGCAACGCACCCAGGTCGAACTGACCGCGCTCGCCCGCGATGCCGGGGTGCGCATCGTGTTCTTCCATGGACGCGGCGGTTCGGTGAGCCGCGGCGGCGGCAAGACCGGGCGCGCGATCAATGCCGCGCCGCGCGGCTCGGTCGACGGCAGCCTGCGCGTGACCGAGCAGGGTGAAGTCATCCACCGCAAGTACGGCATCCGCGCGCTGGCGCTGCGCAATCTCGAACAGTCGACTGCCGCGGTGCTGCAGGCCACGCTGCGCCCGCGCGCGCCCGATCCGCGCGAGGACAGCTGGCGCGCGATCGCCGCCGATCTGGCCGATGTCTCGCGCGCGCACTACCGCGCGCTGGTGCACGAGCGCGCCGACTTCCCCGACTACTTCCGCGCGGCCACGCCGATCGACGTCATCGAACGCCTGCAGATCGGCTCGCGCCCCTCGCGCCGGCGCGAGCCTGCCCCCGCGGAGGCGGGGGGCGGCATCTCGAACCTGCGCGCGATTCCGTGGGTCTTCGCCTGGGCGCAGAACCGCTCCGGCTTGACCGGCTGGTACGGCCTCGGCACCGCCCTGCAGCACGGCATCCAGACCTGGGGCCAGCAGGCGATGACCGAGATGGCACGCGACTGGCCGTTCTTCAGTGCCGCGCTCGCCGACGTCGAAATGCTGCTGGCCAAGACCGACATCGCGATCTTCGAGCGCTACTCGCGCCTCGCCGGCGACGCGCACGACGCCTTCTTCTCCGGCATCCTCGACGAATGCCTGCGCACGCGCGACGCGATCCTGCTGTTGAAGGAACAGGACGTGCTGCTTGAAGACGACTACCGCCTGCAGCTGTCGATCCGCCTGCGCAACCCTTACGTCGATCCGATCAGCCTGCTGCAGGTCGAACTGCTGCGCCGCTGGCGCGCGACCGATCGCGAAGACGAGGCGCTGCTCAGCGCGCTGATCTCGACCGTCAACGGCATCGCGGCCGGGATCCAGAACACCGGTTGATGTCCCTGTGGGAGCGGCCATGGCCGCGATGCGCTTCACCGGGAAAACGTCATCGCCGCCATCGGCCGCTCCTGTCGGCGACTGCGCGCAATGCGGTTCGAACTTCGCCGTGTCGATCCATGTCATGCGATGGGCATGAAGCGCGCGCGATCCAGCGACCGGACGTTGTCGCTCGCTGCCCTGCGGCGCACACTCGGCCGATTCCGACCGGAGCACTGCGATGACCGAGGCCGACCTCGTCCTCCACACCAATCCCATGTCCCGCGGCCGCATCGCGCGCTGGATGCTGGAAGAGACCGGGCAGCCATACCGCGTCGAGATCGTCGGCTTCGACGGCGGCAACCGGTCGCCCGAATTCCTCGCGGTCAATCCGATGGGCAAGGTGCCGACGCTGGTGCACGGCGGCGTGGTGGTGACCGAGGCCGCAGCGATCTGCGCCTATCTCGCGGATGCGTTTCCCGACGCCGACCTGCTGCCGGATGCGACGCCGGCGGCGCGCGCGGCGTACTTCCGCTGGCTGTTCTTCGCCGCCGGTCCGGTCGAGGCCGCGGTCACGGCCAAGTCGCTCGGCCTGCTGGCGCCGCCCGAGCGTTCGACGATGGTGGGCTACGGCAGTTTCGAGCAGACGGTCGATGTGCTGGAACAGGCCGCCGCCGCCGCTGCGCCGTGGATCACCGGTGCGCGCTTCACCGCCGCCGACGTCTACGTCGGCAGCCAGATCGCCTGGGGCCTGATGTTCAAGTCGCTGCCGGCGCGTCCGGCCTTCGTCGAGTATGTCGAGCGGCTGCAGGCGCGGCCCGCCTGGCAGCGTGCGAGCGCGCTCGATGATGCGGCGATGCCGAAGCCTGCGGGCTGAGATTCAAGTCGACTCCCGAACGCCCGGCGTTTGTCGCCTGGGCGAGCGGATGCGCGGCTGGATCGCTATCGGCAGGCACACGACTTCGACGACGCGCTGCTTCCCGAGAAAGGGGAGAGAGACGCCGGTTCTTGCGAGACAGCCGGACGCTCAAGGTGCGCTTTACCCGGTTGGCGGCTTGGAGTTTCACTGAAGGACTGCCGGCATATGGGGCGTTTCCATCCTGATGCCAGTGCGGGGCGGGTAAGATCGGGGCTTCGCGAAGGGATCAGGGAACAGGAATGGCCAAGGCTTCGGTGGCGGATATCCGTGCGGCGATTCTCGACATGTTGCCTGGTGACGGCAGAACGATCGGCAATGGGTGGCTGCGTGACTTGATCGCAGCACGGCTCGGCACCGATGTCGCCGAAGACGATTACTTCGCCGCCCGTGACCGTGGCATCGAGTCGCTGAAGGCGATCGCCTTGCCATGAGCCCCATACAGCAACAGCTTGATCTGTTCTCGGATCTGTCTGCCTTCGAAGGTACGGATGTCGAGTACAAAGGCGCCAAGGGCGGGCTTCCAGGTGATCTGTGGAGTACCTACAGCGCATTCGCCAACACCGAAGGTGGCACCATTTATCTGGGTATCTCGCAGCGCGGCCATGAGATTGACGTGCATGGCGTTGAGAATCCGGAAAAGCTGATCGCCGACTTCTGGAATACGGTCAACAACCGATCCAAGATCAATTGCAACCTGCTCGGCAACCATGATGTGGAGCAGCTTGCGATCGAGGGAACCGCGCACAAGGTCATCGCGATCCATGTGCCTCGCGCCAGTCGACAACAGCGCCCGGTCTTCATCGGATCGGATCCGCGCACCGGCACGTATCGTCGCAATTACGAGGGTGACTACCGCTGCTCGGACAGCGAGGTCCGACGGATGTTCGCCGACCAGTCCGAGGAGCCGGCGGACAGCAGGATCATGGACGGATTCTCCTTGGATGATCTGCACTTCGATTCGTTGCGCCAGTACAGGAACAGGTTCCAGTCCCGTGCATCCAGCCATCCATGGCTTGCCAAGGATGATCAGGGTCTGCTGGAGCAGTTGGGGGGGTGGCGACGTGATCGGATCAGAAACCAGGAAGGGCTGACGTTGGCCGGGTTGTTGATGTTCGGTAAGACGTCGGCCATCCAGGCGGTCGAAGCGGTTCCTGGTTTCCAACTCGATTATCGGGAGCGGCTTTCCGATGATCCCCGCGTGCGCTGGTCGGATCGTTTGACTGTCGATGGCACATGGGAAGCGAATCTTTTCCAGTTCTACCAGCAGGCGATGGCCAAGTTTGCTTCGGATCCCGGGCTGAAGCGCCCTTTCGCGCAGGATGCCGAAGGTGTGCGTCCCATGGGGACACCGGTGCACGAAGCGCTTCAGGAAGCGCTGGTCAACGCGCTGATCCATGCCGATTACAGTGGACAGGGCGGCATCGTCATCGATCGGTTCGGCGACCGGTTCGAGTTCTCCAATCCAGGAACATTGCTCGTGTCGCTCGAACAGATCCTTCGTGGCGGTGTCAGCGAATGTCGCAACAAGTCGTTGCAGGTGATGTTCCAGATGCTCGGCGTGGGGGACAAGGCGGGCTCGGGCATCGACAAGATTCGCGACAGTTGGAAATCGCTGCACTGGCAATCGCCACGTCTCGAGGAGACCCAGCGCCCCGATCGTGTCGTGCTGGCTCTTCCTTTGGTCAGCATGCTCCCGGAGGCGGTACTGGCTGGGTTGTCCGAACGATTCGGTTCGCGGTTCAGGGCACTGGACAAGGATTCCGTTCAAGTACTGGTGACGACTCAGATGGAGGGCTTTGTTTCCAATCATCGGCTTCAGGAAATCCTGACCCTGCATCGACGGGACATCACCAGCCTGCTTCAATCACTGGTGAAGGAAGGCCTTCTCGTGCCTGACGGCTTTGGCCGGGGAACCCGTTATGAGTTGGGAACGGGAAATGCGCTGCCAGACAAGCTTGCTATCCCCCCTGATAGCTTGGCTATCCCCCCTGACAAGGCGGCTATCCCCCCTGATAAGAGATCCGCCCCCCCTGATAGGGCGCTGATTGCGATCGCGGAGCCGGTCCGATCCACCAGGCGAGCTGATCCTGCCGTCACGAAGGCGACGATCCTGAGCCTGTGCCAAGGGCGTTTCCTGAGCCTGCGTCAGCTGTCCGAACTGCTGGATCGCGGCCCGGAGACCCTGCGGGATGGCTTCATCAGCCCGATGCTGAAAGAGGGTGTGCTGGAACTTCGCTACCCGGACAAGCCGAGCCGCAGGGACCAGGCCTACCGTGCGCAGCAGGGGGGGCAGCAATGACTTCCCCAAAGTCATTGATCATCAATTCTCCCTACGTGATGCCTGACAGGCACTGGTAGCCGCGTGTGGGGACATCCCCGAATCTCGTGGCAGGCCCAGGCCCGCGGCTAAGGTCTTCGACACCCGCAACAACACAAAGCGGGTGGAAGACCTCGATCTCATCAACCGCATTCGCGAGCGGGTCCAGGCGTGGCGGGAGGCGGACTACCCGGGCGTCGCCCAGGTGACCCGAAGCCTGTTGGAACGCTGCCAGGACCGTAGCGCGCGCACGCTTCCGTTCTACTTCTGCCAGATCGAAGCGACTGAGACACTGACCCGCTGGATCGAGGGCCTGGATCGTCTGCATAAGACCCGAAGAATCATCCGTTGCTTCGACCTGTCCGCGACACCATTCGCGCCCCGGAACTGTCGATCCGCCTGCGCGATCCCTACGTCGATCCGATCAGTCTGCTGCAGGTCGAGCTGCGCGCCACGGATCGCGAGGACGACGCCCTGCTAGCGCGCTGATCGGACCGCCGCGGGGATACAGGCCCCAGGCTGAGCGCGTGTCCGGCCGCTCCGCCTTCCATCGCCGAACCGCTCTACATCGCGCAACAGATCCTGGCGGCACGTCCTGATCCCGCAGGTCGGTCCACGCGGCGGACATGCACGGTGTCGTGGTTCACGGGGCGTCGGGGGCGTCGCCCCGGCCTGCGCGTCTCGCCGGCACTTCCGGCGTCGCGGTCTTGTTCACAGATACCGGGTCCACATCACACGGGCATCGACGGCGCCGGATCCGGTGGGTGTCTCCTCGACGCAGGTGCCCGTCAGTGCGCAGGCCGGCGGGGCGGGCACGAAGGTGTCTGGCAGGTCGATGAGGTTGATCGTGGTACTGCCGCCGGCGGCATGGGTGGCCTCGCCCTGCGACAGCGCGGTGATGGTGCCGTGGATCGTGGTGCTGCCGCCGCTGGCGTAGAGATTGCCCGACAGTACGCTTCCGAAGATCCTGTTCGACGCGCCCAGCCGGATGTCGCCGCCCTGGTAGCGGCCGTCCTCGCCGTAGCTGCCGGCGAGCAGCGCGTAGTTGCCGATCGAGGTGCCGGACGGCGCGGAGAACGTCCTGGTGTCCATGTCGCAGTAATCGAGTGGATACAGCAAGGGGAAGCGGCTGTTGGCGCAGATGCCCGTCGGCGCGTAGCGGACCGTGCTTCCATCGACGCTGCGGGTGCCGTCGAAGCCTGCGTAGCGGAGGGCGTACACGTCCAGCTGGCCGCCCGTCGAAACGTTGCCGGTGGCGACGAAGCTGTTGTAGTACGTGCCCAGGGCAAGGTCCAGATCGCCTTCGAACCAGGCGATGCCCTGCGCGATGCCGATCGCGCTGACCGTCCAGGTGCGGGTGTTGGCATCGTAGGACAGGCAGCCGTTGTAGCTGGACTGGCCCTGGCAGATCGTGCCTGGCGGGTCGGCCACCGGCGGCCGGCAGCGCGGCGCCTGCGGCGTGGAACCGGCCGCCAGTTCCGTGCACAGGAAGTCCCTGTAGCCGCGGCTCCAGCCGGTCTCGGCGGTGTTGTCGTAGTCGCCGATGAAGTAGGTGCCGTTCGCGATATGGGCGATGTCGCGCACGCGCACGACCTTGTAGCCGTTGGCGTCGATCTTGAACGCGTAGTGCGCCTGGGATTCGAGGTCGTAGGCGTTGAAGTTCATCGTGCCCAGGACCACCGGCGAGACCGGCGCGATGGCGACGGTCAGGCCCGGTACGCTCCGGACCCAGGTCGAGGTCTCGGGGTTCGCGCCGGTGACGGTGCCGCCGACCTGGCCGTACTCGGTGCCGCCCCAGTTGGTGTCGACGAGATGTCCGGTTGCGCGCAGGCCGTCCGGCTGGCGGGCGATCGAGCCGGAGGCGATGCGCACGCTGCCGTCGGCGGTCACGCTGTTCGCGCCGGCGTTGCCCTGCAGGTCCACGGCATACGGTGCGCCATCGGCGTCGAGCGCGATGGCATCGCAGAAACCGCTCTGGTCGCCGCGATCGCTGCGGCCGATCGCGCTCACGTCGCCCAGCGTCACGCCGCCGTTGCCGGTGACCGAGCCGTTCGCCCGGATCGTCGCCTGCGCCGCATTCGCGCCGCCCTCCACGCAGATGTCGCCGCGGGCCTCTACCAGCTGCGTCGCGGTAACAGAGCCGTCGAACCTGATGTCGCCGTTGGCGCGCAGCGTGCCGAAGGACGAGCCGCTGGAAATCCGGATCGAGCCGGTGCCCCAGATCGTGTCGACGCCGCTGATGGTGTTGCCGCCGGTGGTGAGGTCGCCCTGCACGTTGATCTGGGTCCGGGTGTCGGCATCGGACTGGACGTTGATGCTGCCCGACAGGTTCAGGTCGTTGTTGAAGGTGATGACGGACACGAGCGGGCTGGTCGAACCGCCGCCGCCCGTTTCCCCGGGCGCGCCGCCGATGTCCGCCCCCACCTCATACACCACCTCCACTGTCGCCGTCGTCCGCGCGCTGCCGTCGCCGGCCTGGCCGGTCACCTGCGCGGTGATGCGGTAGCGGTCCTGCGTGTCGGTGCGGCAGATGTGGGTCAGCCGCGCGCGCGGGACGCCGATCGCGGCGCTGCCGTCGAGGTCGAGGTCGAGCGCCTCGCCGCCGGCGGCGCAGGTCCCGGTCCAGGTGCCGTCGGGCGGGCCGCCCCACTCCTGCATGCGCTCGGCGCCGGCGTCGGCCAGCACCCGGCGCAATGTCTCGACGCCGCGCCAGGCCGCGGCCTGCGCGGCGGTGGCGGCGTGCGTGGTCAGCTGCCGCTGCTGTCCGCCGCGCAGCGCGTGCAGCGCGGCCAGCACGGTGATCGCGGCGGCCAGGCCGATCAGCAACACCATCAGCAGCACGGTGATGCCGCGCTGGCGGCGTGGCGCGGCGGGCGCGCTCCGTCGGGTCATGGGCTCGCTCCCGGGTCGGGCGTGTGGACGTCGACGGCGATGTTGGACAGGCAGGCCGGCAGCAGCAGGCGGCCGTCGCCGCCGCGCAGCAGCAGCCGCTGCGCCAGCGGATGGGTGTCGTCGGCGTCGAAGGCCTGCTGTGCGTAGGCCAGGGTGCAGGTGCCGTCCAGTTCGAACCGGGCGCCCTGCAGGACGGCCGCGCCGACCTCGTCCGTCAGCACGCTGCCGTCGCGCGCCCGCGGCGCGAAGAAGGCGGTCCGCGTGGTCAGCGGGCGGACATCGGCAGCGTCCCAGGTCGTCGCGGCGGCGTCGGTGCACGCGCGGGGCGGCAGCCACAGCAATCCGCCGCCGCCGTCACCAGTCGCCAGTCGCAGGCCGGCGCACAGGTCGGCGGCGCCGGGCGTCGGCCGGAACCGCCAGGTCACCTCGTCGTCGGCGATCGACAGCAGCGCCGTCTCCGCCGGGCCGGCGGCGCGCTCGATGCCGTAGCCGGCCTGCTGCAGTTCGATCTGTGCGGCGAGCAGCGCGGACGCCACCTGGCCGTCGCGCTGGATCGATCCGACCGCGTTGCCCGAGGCGTCGATCACCAGCCGGTAGACGGCCAGCAGCGAGGCGATCGCCAGCAGCGAGATCACCAGGCCGACCATCATGCTGATCAGCGTCAGGCCGGCCTGGTCGCGCCGCGCGGGATGCCGGAAGCTGCTCATTGCTGCGAGCCCAGGGTCAGTGGCGGGCCCGTGTCGTCGAGGCCGAGATCGGCGGGGCCGATCTCGAGCGTGATCCGCGGCGGCGGGGCGATGGCGTGGCTGTGGCCGGCGAGGGTCAGCGCGATCGCGTCGTCGTCGTCGCAGGTCACCTCGGCGGGCGGGGACAGGCCGCCGGGCAGGGCCAGCGTGACTGCCGTCCCGCAGACGCCCACGCCCTGGTCGAGCAGGGCGTTGCGCAGTGCCTCGACGGCGAGATGCGAGAGCCGGGCCTCGCGCTGGTTGTCCAGGATGCGCGAGGCCAGCCATGCCATGCCGCCGCCGACGATCGCGGCGATCAGCACGGCGATCAGCGATTCGAGCAGGATGTCGCCGCGCTGCCGGTGCGCACGGTCATGGCGCGGCGATTCAGAGCAGGTCCGCATGCAGCGGCTCCCTGTCGCCTGTGCCGATCGCGATCCGCTGCGCATCGCCAAGCGTGCAGCCGCTGGCGTCCGGCACCGGGCGGCCGCGGGTATCGAAGACGATGCAGGCGAACGCCGTGGCGGCGGCGTCGAAGGCGGCCGCGTCGACGAAGCCGGCGGGCCCGGCGAGCTTGAGCGCGAGCGCCCCGGCCGCGGGCGGGCTTCTCCACTCGGGCGGCGCGTCCGCGGCGGGCCAATGGCCGTCGGCCTGCTTCTGCACGACCTGCAGGGTGCGCCCGGTCGCGTCGTAGTCGAGGCGCGCGCTCTCGACCGGATTGCCGGCGGCGTCGGCGCGCAGTCCGTGCGGGTTGCGCAGCGCCAGTGCGCGGGCCTGGCCGACGCCTTCCAGCACCTGGCTGCGCAGCTGCATCTGGCGGTTGCCTTCGATCCATGCGTGCCCGAACGGCAGCCCGGCCAGCGCCAGCAGCGCCAGGATCAGCAGCGTGATCATCAGTTCGACCAGGGTGAAGCCCCCGGTGGCGCCAGCCGGACGCCGCCGGCCTACCACGCCGCGCTCCCGACATCCGGGCAGCCTTTGCTGCCGCGGCTGTTGTCGGCGGCGAGGGTCAGCGTGCAGCCGGTGAGCCGGCCGCCGGCACCGGTGGCGGTCAGCGGATAGCCGCCGCCGGCGGCCGGATAGGTGAAGCCGAAGTCGGCGGCCTTCGATGCGGGCTGGAAGCCCTGTTTGGCGGCGGTCGCATCGGCCGGGAACTGCAGCGTGCGCTGGCGGTGGTTCTCGACGATCGCCGACCACGCCAGCAGGTCGCTCTGGGCGATGCGGATCTTGCTGCGCAGCACGAAGTTCTGGTAGGCCGGCAGTGCGATCGCCGCCAGGATCGCGATCACGGCGACGACGATCATCAGCTCGATCAGCGTGAAGCCGCGACTGTTGTGCATGCCCGTTGTTTCCCCTTGTCCGGCACCGGCGCGATCGCGCCGCGTCCTGGCGATGGCGGCCCGATCCGCCCCGGAATGACAACACAAAATATCGATGGTGTAAATCAAGAGGTTCCAATGCGCTCGAGGCCTCACGCAACAATGACTTGCGCTTGAGCTGGCGCGCTGGACCGCAGTCCCCGCCGTGGTCCGGATCCCGACGACGGCGGACTGGCGGGCTCCGCGATGGCGAGACGATGCCTGCGCCAGCAGAAGACTTCTCACGGCGCCTGCATTGGGCGCTGGATCAGGCGCGGTTCGAGACCGGCCGCGGGCGGGCCAGTGCGCTTGCGGCGCGCTATGCGGTGTCCCGGCAGACGGCCCGCAAGTGGCTCAGCGGCCTGGCGATGCCGGAGCTGGCGCGGATGCTGGAGATGGCCGCCGATTTCCATGTCAGCTTCGACTGGCTGGCGACCGGCCGCGGCGGAGCCGATGTCAAGCGCGTGGCGGATGCCGCGCTGCCGCCGTATGGGCTGCCGATTTCCGAGCGGGAGATGAAGGTGGTGTTCGCGCTGCGCCGGCTGCCACCAAGGCAGCAACGGGCATTCATGGAACTGATCGAGGTGCTCGCCGATTGATCGATCCGGCCCGCCGACATCCTGTCTTGCGGGCGCGTCCTCGCGCGACGATGTCGGGGCGTGTCGCCTGAAACGCTCGATGCGCTACTCGAGCACGCGGCGGCGTCCGTGTCGCCGTGGCTGGCGGGCGACCGCCTTACCGCTGTCGACGTGTACGCCGGCGCGCAGATCGCCTGGCACCCGATGTTCAGGACGCTGTCGGACCGTCCGGCCTTCGTCGACCGGCGAGCGCCTGCAGGTACGCCCGGCCTGGAAGCGGGCGACGGTGATTGACGACGCAGCGATGGCCGGAAGCGGCGGCTGATCGCCGACTGGCCGCTCGCAGCGGCCTGGCGTATACTCCCCCGCAGTATCGAAGCACACGGGTCAGATCGTCCGATGCCGCATTCGCCCGAGGAAAAGAAGCGCGTCCTGCTGCGCGTGCGTCGCATGCGCGGGCAGCTGGATGCGCTCGAGCGTGCGCTCGAAGCCGGTGCCGACTGCGGGCCGGTGCTGCAGCAGCTCGCCGCGTTGCGCGGCGCGGTCAACGGGCTGATGTCCGGCGTGCTCGAAAGCCACCTGCGCGAGGAGCTCGGCCAGCCGGGCGATTCGCCCGAACAACGCAGCGCCAGCGTCGACGATGCCGTCGCGCTGGTGCGCACCTATCTCAAGTAATCCATCCAGGAGTCGAATCCGCATGTCCCAGAGCATTAAGTCCCGCGCCGCAGTGGCGTTCGCCGCAGGCGAACCGCTGCAGATCGTCGAGATCGACGTCGCCCCGCCGCAGGCCGGCGAAGTGCTGGTCAGGATCACCCACACCGGCGTCTGCCACACCGATGCGTTCACGCTGTCGGGCGACGATCCCGAAGGCCTGTTTCCCGCCGTACTCGGCCATGAAGGCGCGGGCATCGTGGTCGAAGTGGGCGAGGGCGTGACCTCGGTCAAGCCGGGCGATCACGTGATCCCGCTCTACACCGCCGAATGCGGCGAATGCCTGTTCTGCAGGAGCGGCAAGACCAACCTCTGCGTCGCCGTGCGCGCCACGCAGGGCAAGGGCGTGATGCCCGACGGCACCACGCGCTTCTCCTACAACGGCGAGCCGGTCTACCACTACATGGGCTGCTCGACCTTCAGCGAATACACCGTCGTCGCAGAAGTCTCGCTGGCGAAGATCAATCCGGATGCGAATCCCGAGCACGTCTGCCTGCTCGGCTGCGGCGTGACCACCGGCATCGGCGCGGTGCACAACACCGCCAAGGTGCAGGCAGGCGATTCGGTCGCCGTGTTCGGTCTCGGTGGCATCGGTCTGGCGGTGATCCAGGGCGCGCGCCAGGCGAAGGCCGGCCGCATCATCGCCGTCGACACCAATCCGTCGAAGTTCGAACTGGCGAAGGAATTCGGCGCCACCGACTGCATCAACCCGCAGGATTTCGAGAAGCCGATCCAGCAGGTCATCGTCGAGATGACGACCTGGGGCGTCGACCATTCGTTCGAGTGCATCGGCAACGTCAACGTGATGCGCGCCGCGCTCGAATGCGCGCACCGCGGCTGGGGCCAGTCGGTGATCATCGGCGTCGCCGGCTCGGGCCAGGAGATCTCGACGCGTCCGTTCCAGCTGGTCACCGGCCGCAAGTGGCTCGGCACCGCGTTCGGCGGCGTCAAGGGCCGCACGCAGCTGCCGGGCATGGTCGAGGATGCGATGAAGGGCGACATCGAACTCGCGCCGTTCGTGACCCACACGATGGGACTGGATGAGATCAACGAGGCCTTCGACCTGATGCACGCAGGCAAATCCATCCGCTCCGTGGTGCACTACTGATGACTGATTTCATGGACACGATCGCGCTCGAAGCCGCCATCGAGCATCTCGACCTCGAGCAGGAACAGCGCGACGCGATCGCGCAACTGGACGACGGCGATCTCGAACAGATCGACCAGGCCATCCTGTCGGCGCTCGACAGCAGCTGGAAGAAGGCGGGCTTCATCGCCTCCGGGGTGATGATCGCCGCGCCCGACGAGCACGAGGAACTGCCGGAAGTGCTCTATACGATCCGCATCCGCGCGCTGGTGCAGGCCGGTCGCATCGAGGGCAAGGGCGATCCGCAGGTGCTGAAGACCTTCGAGATCCGTCTGCCGCAGGGCGGCCGCTGACGTGGCGCTCGAGCGCGTCGAACACCGCGCCTGCTTCGGCGGCTGGCAGGACGTCTACGAGCATGCATCGAAGACGCTCGGATGCACGATGCGCTTCGCGGTCTATCTGCCGCCGCAGGCCGGGATCGCGAAGCTGCCGGTGCTGTACTGGCTCTCGGGCCTGACCTGCAACGAGCAGAACTTCATCACCAAGGCCGGCGCGCAGCGCTATGCGGCCGAGCACGGCGTGATTCTCGTCGCGCCCGACACCAGTCCGCGCGGCGGCGACGTGGCCGATGCCGAGGGCTACGACCTCGGCAAGGGCGCGGGCTTCTATGTCGATGCGACGCAGGCGCCCTGGGCCACGCACTACCGCATGTACGACTACGTCGTGCACGAGCTGCCGGCGCTGGTCGAGGCCGAACTGCCGGCGAACGGCGCGCGTGCGATCAGCGGCCATTCGATGGGCGGCCACGGCGCGCTGGTGATCGCGCTGAAGAATCCCGGCCGCTATCGCAGCGTGTCGGCGTTCTCGCCGATCGTGGCGCCGAGCCAGGTGCCGTGGGGCGAGAAGGCCTTTCGCACCTATCTTGGCGACGACCGCGCCGCCTGGCGCGCGTACGACGCGACTGCGCTTGTCGAGCACGCGACCGAGCGCCTGCCGCTGCTGATCGACCAGGGCGATGCCGACGAGTTCCTCGACGGCCAGCTCAGGCCGCAGCTGCTGCAGGCCGCATGCGAGGTCGCCGGTCATCCGATCGAACTGCGCCTGCAGCCCGGTTACGACCACAGCTATTACTTCATCGCCAGCTTCATCGGCGCGCACATCGCCCACCACGCGCACGCGTTGCACGCCTGAGCGGCGTTCCAGGGCGATCGCTGCCGCTGCCGGGCGGCAAGCGGGCGGGTCGCCATGGTCGGCGCTCAGGCGTCCGCGATCCTGAAATCGGTATGGAGAAAACGGCCCTCGCGCAGCATCGCGGGGCCCTGCACGAGCGACAGCGGCGCGCTGAACATCGGGCCGTCGGAGACGCAGGTATGGAATTCGCCATGCTCGCCGCAGGAATCGACCTGCGGCGGCAATGCGTCCAGCAGGAGGCCGTCGAAGACGTGGCCGGCGAAGCGCGCGTCGAGCTGGGTGATGTCGACGCAGCACAGCGCCGCGCACAGCCCCTCGCGCTGCATCTCGCGCGCAAGCGCGCGCGTGTCGCGGCCGAACAGCGGGAACAGCGCGTCCCAGTCGAGCCGCGCGCACAGCGCCTGGCGCCAGGTGCGGATGTCGTCGAGGAACAGGTCGCCGAAGGCGATCGTGCGCAGCCCCGGCCAGCGTGTACGCGCGGTATGCAGCGCCTCCGCGAAGGCGGCTTCGTAGTGCGCGTTGTCGGCGGCCTGCGGAATCCGCGCTTCGATCACCGGCAGGCCTGCGGCATGCGCCTGCGCATGCAGCACCTCGACGCGGATGCCCTGCATCGAGACGCGCGCATCGTCGTCGGTGATCGTGGTGACCAGTCCGACGACGTCCACATCATCGCGCTGTCGCAGCACGTGCAGGGTCCAGGCCGCGTCCTTGCCGCCGCTCCAGGACAGCAGCACCGGCGTCGCAACCGCGGCCATCTCAGCCGGCGCGCACGTCGCGCAGTTCCCAGGCGCTGCCGGCGAGCAGCCGCAGGCGGTGCTTGAGCACGGCGCTGGAGATCGAGGTGCTCACGACCAGGTCCACGCCCAGATCGCGGTCTTCACCGCTGACATGGGCATCCGGATCGGTCAGGCCGAGCGCGGGATCGACGTCGTCCGGATCCGGCTGCTGGTTGCGCCAGCGTGCGAACAGTGCATCGCCCCGAAGCGCGTCCTGCAGTTCCGCGGCGATCCCGGCCGCGCCCTGGGCGCGGATGGCGTGTTCGCCCGACGCGCGGGCCTGATCGGGTTCGGGCAGTCGGATCAGATAGCGGGTGCTCATGCGGCGTCCATTCGGCGATACGGGAAGGCCGTCAGCCTAGCAACCGGGCGCGTTAGAAATCCGTCATGCGGGATGGGGGCGGCCGAGATGCGGCGGATCGCACGGGGCGACGCTTGAAAAAGGCGCTAGTTACTCCGTGGCGACAGCGAAAGCCGGGCCCATGTTGCTCTTCGAACCAGCCGCGAACATGGGCCCCAGCGTTCGCTGGGGCGACGATCGGATTCGCAGGCGGCTTTATCAGGTCAAAAGATGGTCACGCAAACGCATGCGGCGGCGCCGCGAAGCCCAGCGTCAGCGAGCCGGCGCCCACGTTGACCATGCCGGTCAGGCTCATCACCGTTTCAAAGCGCTCGACATGGTGTTCCTCGCACGCGGCGACCAGCGCGGCGTAGCCGGGCAAGGCGCGCATCTGGTCGAGTTCGCCGCCATAGCTCAGACACAGCGTCGGGGTCAGCAGGCCGGCGCGCACGCGCTCGGCGGCGAACGCGAACAGCTTTTCGGCGGCCGGCTCGAAACCACGGACCTTGCCGACCGGGCCCGTGTCGCCGCGATGGCAATGCAGTACCGGCTTGATGTCGAGTGCGCCGCCGACCAGCGCCGCCAGCAGGCTGACGCTGCGGTCGCCGCGGTGCTTGATGCGCGCGCGCAGGTAGCCGAGGTCGCGCGGCACCATGTAGGCGTAGCTGCGTTCGGCGAGAAATTCCAGGCGGCTGCGGATGTCCGGCGCGCTGGCGCCGGCATCGCGCAGCCGCACCGCTTCGACCGGCAGGATGCCCTGGCCGGCGAACACCTGTTGCGAGTCGACGATGCGCAGCGCGAACGGCGTCGAATGCCCGGCCTGGACCCGGATCGGCTTGTATTCGTTGAGGATCGCGAAGCTGGCGTTGGTCGCGTTGTCGTGGATCTGGCTGCGCTGGCGCGTGACCGTCAGGCAGAACACGTAGTCGTAGTCGATGACCAACTGCTCGAGGAACAGCGCCTTGATCTGCTCGGGTGGGAACGCCGCGGTCTCGGCGGTGTGGCGGCCGGTGACATGATTGTCGATGAAATCCAGGGTGGCGCTTTCGTCGCGCAGGTCCACGAATTCGGACTGGCCGATCCGCACCGTCACCGGCAGCAGTTTGATGCCATGGGCGGCGAGCCAGTCGGGCGGCAGATCGCAGGCCGAGTCGACGACGATTCCGATGCGCATGAGTCCTCCCGTTTCGCATGGCCTGCGCCCGTCTGTGCCGACGGGTCGCGGGTCGGGCGCGCGCGTGCGCCCCGTCGCACTCTACGCGATCGACGCGGCGTCCCGCATCTCGGAACCTGTTCACGATCCCGACGCACGTCGCGTGGCCGCATTGCTGCCACCCTGCCGCATTGCTGCCACCCTGGGATCCGCATCGGCCGCGATCGCCGTGCGCGGGGCCGCGACCGGGTGGATGTCGTGCGTGGCGAGCAGTGGCCGCAGACGGTGCCAGTGCAGGTACGCCAAGGGTGAGGCGACGTCGGCGCCGATGCTGTCGGCCTGTACGGCGCTTACTCCACGCCGCCACCGATACCGAACGCCACGATGTAGATGATGAGCGGCAGCACCACGATGGCAACCACGGCACCGAACAGGAACACGCGGCGCCGCTTGGTCATGGGCGGCTTGGGGGTTTTCTCGTTGGAATTCATGGCGGGCATCCGGGCAGGCAGGAGCTTCCGATCCTAGGCATCCACATGTGACGCGCGTGACGTGCTGCCATACGGTGCGATCGCGGCCATGCCCGTCAGGCGCCTGCGCGTCTGCTGGCGGCCATGCGCTGGGCGCCGAGGAAGGCGCGCATCGAGGCGGGCTTCACCGGCTTGGTCAGCACGCGGTAGCCGCGGATGCGCGCGGTCTGCTTGAGCGTGTCGCTGCCGTCGGCGGTCAGCAGCGCGCCGGGCACGTCGGGCGAAATACCGCGCAGCGCATCGAGGGTGTCGAGGCCGTCGAGCCGGTCGTGCAGGTGGTAGTCGACCAGCATCACGTCGGGCGATTCGTCCATGCACGCGATCGCCTCGTCGATGGTCTTGGCGCACAGCGGCTCCACGCCCCAGCGGCGCAGCAGGGCGCGCATGCCGGCGAGGATGTCGTCGTCGTTGTCCACGCACAGCACGCGCAGGCCGTGCAGCGATTCGTCGTGCAGCGGCGCGGGCGTGGCGGTGGGCGGCAGCGTCGCCATGACGCTGCGCGGCACGGTGATCGAGAACATGCTGCCGCGGCCGACGCTGGAGCGCGCATCGAGCGTATGGCCGAGCAGGCGCGAGATGCGCTGGCAGATCGACAGGCCCAGGCCCAGGCCGCGGCCGTCCCAGTCGAAATTCTGCTCGTAGCGGTGGAACTCGTCGTAGATCTGGCTCATGTGGTGCTCGGGAATGCCCGGCCCCGTATCCCAGACCTGCAGCGCGACCTGGTCGCCGCGGCGCCGCGCCGACAGCACGATGCGCCCGGTACGCGTGTAGCGCAGCGCATTGGCGAGGAAGTTCTGCAGCACGCGGCGCAGTAGCCGGCGATCGCTGCGCACCGCGATGGGCAGCGCATGCAGGCGGATGTCGAGCTTGCGCGCCTTGGCCATCGGCGCGTACTGGCCGGCAAGCTGGCGCATCAGTTCGGACACGTCGAGATCGGTGATCTCGGGCTTCAGTGCGCCCGCATCGAGCCGCGAGACGTCGAGCAGGCCGTCGAGCAGTTCCTCGGCGGCGCGCAGCGAGGTGTCGATGCGTTCGGCGAGATGCTTCTGCTCGGCGCCGTCCTGGGTTTCGCGCAGCGCCGAGGTGAACAGGCGCGCGGCGTTGAGCGGCTGCAGCACGTCGTGGCTGACCGCGGTGAGGAAGCGCGAACGCGACTCCTGCGCGGCTTCCGCCTCGCGCGTGCGATCGGCGACGCGTTGCTCCAGCGTCTCGTTGATGTCGCGCAGTTCGCGTTCCACGCGCTTGTAGTCGGTGACGTCGCTGTAGCTGGTCGCGTAGCCGCCGCCGGGCAGGGGCTGGCCGCGCAGTTCGATGACCTGGCCGTTGCCGAGCACGCGTTCGGACACGTGCGGCGAACCGGCGCGCATGTACGCGATGCGCTTGTCGATCTCGGTGTCGATGTCGATCGCGTCGCGCGGGCCCAGTTCGCCGCGCTCGGCGTTGTAGCGGATCAGGTCGGCCACGGGTCGTCCGACATAGAGCATGTTGTCGGGATAGCCGAACAGGCGCTGGTAGCTGCGGTTCCATGCGACCAGCCGCATCGTGCGGTCGACCACGCTGACCCCGTGGTCGATGTTCTCCAGCGTCGACGACAGCACCTCGCGGTTGAAGCGCAGTTCCTGGCCGGCCTCGTCGAGCATCGCGACGACTTCGTCGACCTCCATGCCCGAGCCCTTCAGCGCGCTGGTCATCAGCAGGCGCGCCGACGATGCGCCGACCGCCGCCGCGAGCTGGCGTTCGGTGAACTGCAGCCAGGTGCGGTCGGCCGGGGCGTTGAGCGCGAGTGGCTTGCCCTGCACCTGTGCGTATTCGTCGAACGCCGCGCGCGCGGTGCGCTCGCCGACGATGCGCCCGGTCAGCGTCAGCAGATCGGGAATGCCGACATTGCCGTTCCAGTCCTCGGAGGCGAACGTGCGGCGCTCGGCATAGGGGTCGAGGAACGGCGCCGCGCGCAGGCGCTCGTCCAGCGTCGGCCGCCAGCGCGCGGAGACCAGCAGCAGCGCGCCGACGTTGAGCAGCAGCGACCAGAACGTGCCGTGGGTCAGCGGATCCCAGCCGGCGAGGCCGAACAGCGCGTGCGGGCGCAGCCAGTCGATGCCGAACGGTCCGGTCGCCAGCCACTGCGGATCGAGCCAGCCCGACTGGGTGAGCGTCGGCAGCAGCAGGGTGTAGGTCCACACGCCGAAGCCGATCAGCAGGCCCATCTCGACACCGCGCCGGCTCGCGCCGCGCCAGTACAGGCCGCCGATCAGCGCGGGCGCGAACTGCGCGACGGCGGCGAACGCCATCAGGCCGAATGCGGCTAGCGTGGTGTCGGTGCCGCTGGCGCGGTAATAGCCGTAGGCGAGCGCGCCGAGGCACACGATCGCGATGCGGCGGATCCACAGCACCGTGCGCGCGACATTGCCGCCATGGCGCTCGGCGTAACCGCGGCGCAGCAGCAGCGGCATCACCAGATCGTTGCTGACCATCGTCGCCAGCGCGACCGAGGACACGATCACCATGCCGGTCGCCGCCGAGAAGCCGCCGATGTACGCGAACAGCGCCAGCGAATCGGCGTTCATCGCCATCGGCAGCGCAAGCACGAAGCTGTCCGGCGCCACCGGCCCGTCGCGTCCGAACAGCGCCACGCCGGCGCTGGCGATCGGCAGCACCATCAGGCAGATGATCACCAGATACCCGCCGAACAGCCAGCGCGCGCGGCGGATGTCGCGCACGTCGCCACACTCCACGATCGCCACGTGGAACTGGCGCGGCAGGCAGATCAGCGCCGCGAACGCGAGCAGGCACTGCGCGACGAAACTGCTGGGCGGCGCGTTCTCGACCAGGGCCTGCGTCGCTTCGACCAGCTTCAGATCGTTGCTGTCGAACCACGCGATCGCGAACACGCCGACCGCGACCAGCGCGACCAGCTTGACCAGCGATTCCAGCGCGACCGCCAGCATCATGCCGGGTCGGTGCTCGGTGGCATCGACCTGGCGCGTGCCGAACAGGATCGCGAACAGGGCCATCAGCGCGGCGACATAGAACGCCGGATCGCCGAACGGCGTCACCGGATCGTCCGGTCCGCCGAGCACGCCGAGGCTGATCGCCACCGCCTTGTACTGCAGCGCCAGGTACGGCACCGCGGCGACCAGCGCGATCAGCGCGACCATCGCCGCCAGCCGCTGCGAGCGTCCATAGCGCGATGCGATGAAGTCGGCGATGGAGACGGTGTTCTGCGACTGAGCGATCAGCGCCAGCCGTTCGAGGATGCGCCAGCCGAACAGCAGCAACAGCAGCGGCCCGAGATAGATCGGCAGATAGCCCAACCCCTGTCGCGCCGCCGTACCGACCGCGCCGTAGAACGTCCAGGACGAGCAGTAGACCGCGAGCCCGAGGCTGTAGACCGCGGTGCGCAGCCACGGCCGGTTTGGGGAGGGCGGACGCTGGTCGCCATACCAGGCCACGCCGAACAGCAGCGCGGCATAGCCCAGCGACACCAGAAGCAGAACCCAGCCCGGCAGCATGTCGTTTCCCGCGATGCGATCCGCGCAGTGTACGTGGCGCTCCGCGCCCGATCTGCGGCGGGGCCGGTTCTCAGCCCGGCGCGGCCATGCTCCGGTCCTTGCCCTCGCGCTTGGCGCTGTACATCGCCAGGTCCGCGCGCTTGAGCAGCGATTCGAAGGTCTCGCGCGGACGCTGCATCGCGACCCCGGCGCTGAAGGTCATCGCGATGCGCGCCTCGTCGTGCACCACCGGCCGGTGCGTCAGCACCGTGCGCAGGCGGGCGAGCGCGGCCAGCGCATGCGGCATGGTGGTCGCCGGCATCAGGATCACGAATTCCTCGCCGCCGAAACGGCCGACCACATCGCTGTCGCGCAGCGTCAGCCGGGCGATGTCGGCGAAGTGGCGCAGCGCCGCGTCGCCGCCCAGATGGCCGTACACCGCATTGAGGCGGCGGAAATCGTCGAGGTCGGCCAGCGCCATGCACAGCGGGCGGTCGGCGCATGCGCGCGCCGACTCGCGTTCGAAGGCCTCGTCGAAACCGCGGCGGTTGAGGCAGGCGGTGAGCTCGTCCTCGCGCGCCAGGCCCGAGGCGTCGCTGAGTTTCTGTTCCAACTGGTGGATGCGCCGCTCGCTTTCCTCCAGTTCCCGGCGCGCGGCCACCAGATCGTCGCGCGCGCGGATCGCGCGCGCCTGGATGCGTCCGGTGTCGTCGAGCACCGCGTCCAGCACGCCGTTGAATTCGGCGATGCTGCGCGCCTCCCGGATCCGGCTCGCGTGCCCGGCCAGGCGGTCCTGGAACTCGCCGGTATGCGCGGCCATGCCGTCGAGGCGCTCGACGAAGGTGCCCATCATCGAGCGCATCGCGCTCCGCGACGCGTCGATGCCCTGCTTGAGCAGCGTCTGCCGGTACAGCACCTGGCGCAGGCTGGCGCGCGCCTCTTCGACCGTCGTCCGGTCCATCGGCCCGGCCAGCAGGCTGCGGATCTGCGCGACCTGGCCGTACAGCCAGTTCTTTTCTTCCAGCAGCTCGCCCACGTTTTCCAGCAGCAGGTCGAACAGGCTGATCAGCAGCGAAATCTGTTCTTCGGTGTCCTGGGTGTGCACGCCGACCCGATGACACAGGTCGGTCAGCCGTCGTGCGAGCGCGGCGAGATCCTGGCCCGGTGTCCAGTTGCGGAACCCGGTGGCCAGCGACAGCGCCTCGTCCGCCAGCGCCGGATCGTTGCGCAGCAGCGCCGCCAGCGCCGCGCCCAGGGTGTGGCGCAGCAGGTCGCGCAGGCGTTCGGTGTCCGCGCCGCCCGGTGGCGGGGTTTCCAGCTCGACGTGGCGCACGTACTTGTCGATCAGCTGGCGCATCGCGCGGCCATAGGCCAGCCAGTCGCCGGACGTGGAGGCGGCCTGCAGGTAGCGGCCCAGGTCGCCCAGTTCGTCGTGCAGGCCGGCCATGCCGTCGGCGAACGCGACCAGCAGGCGCTGCGGCTCGTCGACGCCTGCGAACAGCGTCACCAGCGCCTCGGCGCCGATCGCACTGCCGGCACCACGCGCCCGCCCGCGCGGGGGCGTGTCGGCGGTGACGTCGGCGTCGGTGGGTCTGGGCATGGCACTCACGGCGTGGAGGCGATGCGCCGCGCGTGCGCGGTCATCATCCCTGAATCGGTTCTCCGCTATCGGCCGATCCGCGCGTCACTTGAGCGCGCCGGTGCAGGGCGGTCGGCGCGGGACGCCCGATCCGCGGCCCGCCACGGGCGATCCCGACGCGGCCGTCCGGGACGGAGACCGCATCGGGGGCCGGACTCAGTACTTCGGCACGCCGCCATCCACGCTGTCGCTCCAGGCATCGATACCGCCGGCGACGTTGTAGACGTGCATGAAGCCCTGGTTGCGGAAGTGCTCGGCCGCCTGCTGGCTGCGGCCGCCGTGGTGGCACAGGAACGCCAGCGGCGTGTCCTTGGGCAGTTGCTGCAGGCGGGTGATCGCGTCGCCGTCGAGCACTTCGAACGGGCGCGCGACGCTGGCGGTGGCGCGCTCGTCCGGCGGGCGTACGTCGACGAGGGTCAGGGTGCCGGCGGCGAGGCGGTCGTCGGCGTCGGCCGGGCTGATGTCCTGCACGGGCTTCGGGGCGTTCGGATTGTCGATGACCAGGCCGCGGCCGCGGATGTCGTCGGCGAAGTCGATCGTCATGCCGTCGGCGCGGCGTGCGCCGGCGAGGTCGAACTGCACGTCGATGCCGTCGGCCCGGGCGACGATCGCCGAGGCGCTGCGCGGGGCGAGCTGCAGGCGGGTGCGGAAGTTGCCGTCGATGTCGACCTGCAGCACGTAGTCGCCACCGGCATCGCCGACCGCCTTGGCGATCATCTCGCGCGCGGCCGGGGTGATCGAGATCGACGGCGGGGTGCGGTCGGGCGGGGCGACGCCGAACAGGCCGTGCAGCTCGCCGCTGCCGACCATCTGTTCGATGATGTCGCTGCCGCCGACGAGTTCGCCGTCGACGTAGAGCTGCGGAATCGTCGGCCAGTCGCCGTAGGCCTTGATGCCTTCGCGGATCTCGCCGTCCTCGAGCACGTTGACGGTCGCGTAGTCGATGCCCACCGCTTCGAGCGCGGACACGGCCTTGGCGGAGAAGCCGCACTGCGGGGTCGTCGGCGAGCCCTTCATGAACAGCACGGCCCGGTTGCCCTGCAACAGGGTCTCGATGCGGGTGCGGAGGGCGGGGTCGAGGGACATGGCATGGATCCGGTGTGCGGGAACGACCCACATGGTACCGCGCGGCCCGCGATGCAAGCCGGTCGGGCGCGCCTGCGGGCCCGGCACGCCGCGTCTCGCTGCGGTGCCGATGGCATCATGCGCGCCATGTCCGTGCACCGCCCGCCCCGTCGTCCGCAGCTGTGGTGGCCGCTGCTGATCGCCTCGCAACTGCTGGTCGTGCTGCTCTGGTGGCGGCTGGGCTGGGCGGTCGGCCTGCCGCTGCTGCTGGCCAGCCACGCGGTGTGCCTGTGGGGCGTGCTGGCACCGGCCTCGCGGCTGTACGGTCCGGTGCTGACCCGGCTGCCGGGCGAGGGCGTCTGGTTGACGATCGACGATGGCCCGTCCGACGACACCCGCGCGCTGCTCGATCTGCTCGACGCGCACGACGCGCAGGCCACGTTCTTCCTCGTCGGGGAGCGCGCGGTCGCGCGGCCGGACCTCGTGCGCGAGATCGCCGCGCGGGGCCACGGCATCGGCAACCACAGCCAGACCCATCCACAGGCGATGTTCTGGGCGCTCGGCCCGGCGCGGATGCGGCGCGAGATTCTCGAGTGCCAGCGCACGCTGACCGGCATCACCGGGCGTGCGCCGGTATGGTTCCGCTCGGTCGTCGGTCACACCAATCCGTTCGTGCACGCACCGCTGCGCGAGGCGGGACTGGCGCGCGTCGGCTGGAATGCGCGCGGCTTCGATGCGGTGAAGGCGGACGTGGACGAGGTGGTCGCGCGGATCGACGCCGACCTCGCGGATGGAGCGATCGTGCTGCTGCACGAAGGCGCGAAGCACGGACACAACGTCGCGATGGTCGAAGGCGTGCTCGCGCGGATGCAGGCGAAGGGATTGCGGGCGGTATTGCCGCGGACCGGCTGAGTGTGCGCTCATGCAGTCGATGGGGTTCGCTACGCGCTCCCCGTCCTGTGCAGGAGCGCCGCCACTCAGCTCCGGATTCCGTGGGAGCGCGCAGCCAAACCCATCGTCCGTTCGGGCGACTACTCGCGCACGCCGACGATCAGCCAGTTGTTGAACGGCGTGTCGCCATACAGCGGGCGCAGCGTCGTCTCCAGGCCCGCGCCTTCGAGCTGGCCGCGTAGGCCGTCGGCGGTCGGGTAGCTCTTCGCGCGTTCCTGCATCCAGCCGGCGAAGTTGGCGAGGCGGTCGGTGATGCGCGAGGTGCGGCTGCGCGAGGTGTCATCACTGAGGCCGCTGCGGATCACCAGGCGCGCGCCCGGCACCAGCATCGCGATCACATCGTCGAGCAGGTCGCGCTGGCGCTCGGGCGACAGGTACTGCAGCACGTCGAGGATGGTGACGCTGCCCTGGTGCGCCGGCAGGCCGACGCCGAGATCGAGCACATCGAGCTGCACGTCGGCGAGTCCGGTGCGCGCGGCGACCTCGCGGCCGCGGCGGATCTTGGCCGCGTCGATGTCGACGCCGGTGAACGGCAGCGCCTGGCCGTCGGCGCGCAGCGCGTGCGCGAGCAGGCCGAGGCCGCAGCCCAGATCGAGCACCGGCGCAGTCGTCGGACGCAGCGCCTGCAGCACGCCCGGATACAGCGGGTCGGTGCGCAGCTTGGTCAGCGTGTAGTAGTAGTCGTAGCGGTTGCCCAGCGCGTGCCTCGGCAGGAATGCGCGCGCGATGTTGCGGGCGTCCTCGCGCGGATAGGGCGCGGTGGAGAGCGGCGTGGTGTCGGAAGTGGTTGCGGTCATGCCCGCGACAATAAGCCGCGTGCGACCGGCAGCGCCAGCCGCGTCCATTCGCTGTGCAGTGCAGCCGACGGATGCAGGCCATCGTCGGCAAGCATCTCCGCCTCGCCGCCATGCGCGCGGCTGACCGGTGCGATGTCGACGAAGGCGACGTCGCGCGCGGCGCAGATCGCTGCAGCGGCCGCGTTGTAGGCATCGAGTTCGCGCGCGACCGCGGCGACGTCGCGGCCCGAATGCGCACCGAACGGGGTCACGCCCCAGTCCGGAATCGCCAGCACGAAGACGCGCGCTGCATCGCCACCGGCGAAACCGGTCGCGCGGTCCAGCAACGCAGAAAACGCCGGGCCGTACAGCGTCACGTCGCGCCCGCGGTACTGGTCGTTGACGCCGATCAGCAGGCTCACCAGATCGAAGGGACCGACGGGCGCCGCGACATCGATCGCCGCATCGAGTTCGTCCGTCGTCCAGCCGGTGGTCGCGATGATCTCGGGCGCGTCGAGCGCGATGCCCTCGCTGCGCAGGGCACCGGCCAGCTGCACCGGCCAGCGGTGTTCGGCGGCGATGCCTTCGCCGATCGTGTAGCTGTCGCCGAGCGCGAGGTAGCGGCGCGGTGCGGTCATCCGGCGACGCGGGCCTGGCGCTTCGCGAGCGGCACGACCTTGCGGGCGTCGGCGATCTGCCGTTCCAGCACGCGGTGGATGCGTGCGAACACTTCGCGCAACTGCGCGGGTTCGGGCAGCAGGGTCACGCGGAAATGGTTGCGGTAGGGCACGTTGAAGCTGTTGCCCGGCACCACCAGCACGCCCTCGGCTTCCATCAGTTCCAGCGCGAACGCGTGGTCGTCGAAGCCCTGGGCGAATTCCTCGGCGATGCCGGGGAAGGCATACAGCGCGCCGGCCGGCGCGACGAGTTGCAGCCAGGGGCTCGCGTCGCAGGCCTCGATCACCGCGCGGCGCGCCTCGTGCAGGCGCCCGCCAGGCGCGCACAGCGCGCTGATCGTGTCGATGCCGGTCAGCGCGGCTTCGATCGCGAACTGGCCGGGTACGTTGGCGCACAGGCGCAGCGCACCGAGCAGGTCCATCGCGTTGCGGAAATCGCGGCTGCGTGCTTCGTTGCCCGACAGCACCGCCCAGCCCACGCGCCAGCCGCAGGCGCGGTGCACCTTGGACAGGCCGCCGAAGGACACGCAGGGCACGTCGCCGGCGATCGGCGCGATCGGTTCGAACGGCGCGTCGTCGTAGGTGATGCCGTCATAGATCTCGTCGCAAAGCAGCAGCAGGTCGTGCCTGGCGGCGATCGCGACGATGCGCTCGAGCAGCGCACGCGGATACACCGCGCCGGTCGGATTGTTCGGATTGATCAGCACGATCGCGCGCGTGCGCGGCGAGACCAGCGCTTCGAGCTCGTCGGGATCGGGCAGGAAGCCGTTGCCTGCCTTGCACTGGTAGAACACCGGGCGACCGTCGTTGAGGATCGTCGCCGCCGACCACAGCGGATAGTCGGGCGAGGGCACCAGCACTTCGTCGCCGGGATTGAGCAGCGCACGCAAGGCGATGTCGATCAGTTCGCTGACCCCGTTGCCGACGAATACGCGCTCGGCCGACACGTCCTGCGTGCCACGCGCGGCATGGAACGCGGCGATCGTTTCGCGCGCGGCCGGCAGGCCCTGCTGGTGGGTGTAGGGATCGGTGTCGTGGATGCGTTCGGCAATCGCGCGCTGCAGATGATCCGGCGCGCGGAACCCGAACGCGCCGGGATTGCCGATGTTGAGCTTGATCAGCGTGCGCCCCTGCGCCTCCAGTTCACGCGCTCGACGCGCCAGCTCGCCGCGGATCTCGTAGCGGACTTCGGTCAGGCGTTCACGCGTCTTCAGAGGGGCATGCAGGGGGGCGGACATCGGTGGCGCTCGGCGCGGGAATGTCGCGCGATGCTAGCGGAAAAGCCGTGTTCATGTGGCGCGGCCACGGACCTGCGGGAACGGCCCGGTCGCGAATCCGACGTTCCCGGGCACCGCGGTACGCCCGGGGATCGCGCGCGAGCGCGCTCCCACAGGGGGATCCCCGTAGAATCCGCGGCATGACGACCGCCCGACGCACCGCTTGAGCCCCATCGACCCGACCGCCGCCGATCCTGCGTTGCGCGCGATCGGCTGGCCGTTCGATGGCGCACCGTCGGGTCCCTGGGCCGGGGTCATGGCCGCGCATCCACACTCCCGGCCGATGCGCGTGGTCGAGCAGCACCGCTCCGGCTATCTGGTCGCCGGCGCGCCGGGCGAAGCGATCGCGGTCGAATCGCTGCCCGACTGGCTGCGCCGCAGCGGCTACCGCAAGGGCACGATCGCGCCGGAAGACCGGGCCGCGGTCGGCGACTGGGTGCTGGTCGAGGACGGCAAGCGCATCGTCGCGATGCTGCCCCGGCGCAGCGCGATCAAACGCGCCGCCGCCGGCGAGCACTACAAGCAGCAGCTGATCGCCGCGAACATCGACACCGTGCTGGTGGTCTGCGGCCTCGACGCCGACTTCAATCCGCGGCGCATCGAGCGCTACCTGCTGCTGGTGCGCGGCGGCGGCACGCCGGTGATCGTGCTGACCAAGGCCGACAAGCCCGAGGCCGACATCGCCGCCGCCGTGGCCGCGCTGACCGAGATCGCCGGGCTGGGCGTGGCCGTGGTGCCGGTCAACGCGCGCGACCGCGACAGCGCCGCGGTGCTGCACCGATGGCTCGGCCCCGGCGTGACGGCGGTGCTGGTCGGCAGTTCGGGCACGGGCAAGTCCACGCTGACCAACAGCCTGCTCGGCGTCGAACGCATGAAGACCGCCGCGGTGCGCGAGACCGACGACCGCGGCCGCCACACCACGACCCACCGCGCGCTGATCCCGCTGCCGTCGGGCGCCTGCCTGATCGACACGCCCGGCATGCGCGAGCTCAAGCCGACCGGCGAAGAGGATCTGTCGGAAGGCGGATTCGCCGACGTCGAAGCGATCGCGGCGCAATGCCGGTTCCGCGACTGCACGCATGGCAACGAGCCGGGTTGCGCGGTGTGGGAGGCGGTCGACGCGGGCACGCTCGATCCGGGGCGCCTGGGCAGTTACCTGAAACTGCGCGACGAACTCGCCGGCGCGGCGGATCAGCTCGCGACGCGCATGGCGCAGAAGGCGGAGAGCCGGCCGTCCGGCAAGCCGGCGCCGAAGACCGGCGGGCGGCCGGGGGTGAAGCCGGCGAAGCGCGGATCGGACTGGACGCGGGAGCGTTGAGCGTCCGTATCGCCTGAAGGCTCGAAGCCCTCCCCGCCTGCGGGGCAAGGCGTGAAATGCACAGCGCGCGTGGAGGGTTCAGCGTGCTTGAAGAACCCGCCGGAACCGCGCATGCCCGACGCCATCGCCCATCACGCCGCGCTCGATGCACGCATGGTCGCCGCTGCGCGCGGGATCCGGGTGTTGAGTCTGGCGAGCTGGTCGCCCCAGGCGCAGCAGCGGTTCCTGTCCGCGTTCGCCGCCGGGAGATGCCGGAGATCGCATATGCATGGTCTGCCTGCGAATTCCGTGCCAGCACCGGTCGGCGTCGCGCGCTGACCGTGCCAGACTGGCCGCCTATGGAGACCGCGCCCACGATCCTCGTCGCCGACGACCACCCGTTGCTGCGCGCCGCCGTGCTGCATGCACTGCGCGACAGCCTCGGCCAGATCCGCGTGATCGAAGCCGCCACCGCATCGGCCCTCGAACCCGCGCTCGACGCGCATCCGGACATCGAACTGGTGCTGCTCGACCTGACGATGCCCGGCGCGCGCGGTCTCTCGTCGCTGGTCTGGCTGCGCGGCGAACGTCCCGAGCTGCCGGTCGTGGTGATCTCTTCCAACGACCACCCGCGCACCGTGCGCCGCGTGCAGCAGTTCGGCGCTTCGGGGTTCATCTCGAAATCGGCGCCGGCCGAGTCCATCGGCCAGGCGGTCGCGAGCGTGCTCGACGGCGGCAGCTGGTTCCCGCCGCTGACCGCCGAGCGCTCGGAAGAGGACGCGCAATTGGCGTCGCGTCTCGCCCAGCTCACCCCGCAACAGTTCCGCGTGCTGCTGGGCATCGCCGACGGCCTGCTCAACAAGCAGATCGCGCATCAACTCGGGTTGGCGGAGAACACCGTCAAGGTGCACGTGACCGCGATCCTCAAGAAGCTCGAATGCCACAGCCGCACGCAGGCGGCGGTCCTGGTGAAGGCGTTGGAGCGCGAAGACGAGGCGTAGTCAGCCCTCCCCCGCACGCGGGGGAGGGAGTCGGTCCGAAGCTGGCGGAGAACGCCGTCAAGATGCACGTGACCGCGAGATCCTCAGGAAGCTCGAACGTCACAGCCGCACGCAGGCGGCGGCGCTGGTGAAGGCGCTGGAGCGCGAAGACGAGGCGTAGTCAGCCCTCCCCCGCGTGCGGGGGAGGGTTGGGAGGGGGCAATCAGCCAGGGCGCAGGCATGACGACTCGCGCGCGCAGGCAAAGGCGAGAGGTTTGGTGCTCTGCGATCGGGTCGTTCGCCCCCACCCCAACCCTCCCCCGCACGCGGGGGAGGGCGTCGTTCCGCCTCAGTACCCCCGCAACCGCATCTGCATCATCAGCGCCCGCAACGCAGGCGGCCGCACCGGCTTCGGCAGGAACCCCTGACCCGCATCGCGCGCCTGTGCGCGCAACGCCGGGTCGGCTTCGCCGGTGACCAGGATCGCCAGCGGCACCGCGCTCCAGCGGTCGCACAGGGTTTCGAACAGCGTCGGGCCATGGTGTTCGCCCATGCGCACGTCCAGCAGCACGATGTCGGGGGCTTCGCCGCGCACGGCGGCGGCGAGCGCGGCGTGCGGGCCGTCGGCGAGGGGGACTTTGCAGTCCCAGCGTTCGAGCAGATGCCGGGTCGCGGCGCAGACCTGCGGGTCGTCGTCGATGACCCAGACGCGGCAGCCGCGGAGCGGCGCGTCGTCTTCGGCCGGCACGTTCGGCGCCTCGGGTTCGACGACCGGCTGCGCCGGCGCATCGGTCAGCGGCACCGACACCCGGAACACGCTGCCGGCGCCGGGACGCGAGCGCAGGTCGACGCGATGGCCGAGCAGGCGTGCGATGCGGTCGACGATCGCCAGGCCCAGTCCCGCGCCGCGGTCGCCGGCATTGCCGTCGTCGAGGCGGCGGAACTCCTCGAAGATCTCGCGCTGGCGGTTCGGGGCGATGCCGGGACCGGTGTCGTGCACTTCGATCCACAGCCGATCGCCGTCGCGGCGCACGCCGAGCACGATGCGGCCGCGCGCGGTGTAGCGCACCGCGTTCGACAGGAAGTTCTGCACCAGCCGCCGCAGCAGGGTGGCGTCGCTGCGTACCCAGGCGCGCGTGGGCACGTGATCGAAGCGCAGGCCGCGTGCCTGCGCGAGCACGCCGGTCTCGCGCGCAAGACCCTCCAGCAACGGCCCCAGCGCCACTGCGCGCACATCGGTGCGCAGCGTGCCGGTCTCCAGCCGCGAGATGTCGAGCAGGCTGGCGAGGATGCCATCCTGCGCCGACAGCGCGCCGTCGATGCTGTCGGCGATGCGTCGCGTTTCCTCGTCGCGCAGGCGCGTACGCAGGCCGGCGGTGAACATGCGCGCGGCGTTGAGCGGTTGCAGCAGGTCGTGCACCGCGGCGGCGGCGAAGCGGCCCTTGTAGCGGTTCGCGGCCTCGGCCTCGGCGCGCGCCAGTTCGAGGTCGGCGGTGCGTTCGGCGATGCGCTTCTCCAGCGCATCGGCCAGCGTGCGCAGTTCGCGCGCGGTGGTCTTGTAGGTGGTGATGTCGGCGTAGCTGGTGACGAAGCCGCCATCGGGCAGCGGGTTGCCGCGGATCTCCAGCACCGTGCCGTCGTACTTCTCGCTCTCGCGCATGTGCGGCTTGCCGCTGCGCAGGTGGTCGAGCCGGCGTTCGATCGCCTCTTCCACCGGGCCCGGGCCGAGCAGGCCGCGGCGCGCGTTGTAGCGGAACACCTCCTCGATCGGCGTGCCCACGCGCACCAGCTCCGGCGGGAAGCGGAACAGTTCGATGTAGCGCGCATTCCACGCGACGATGCGCAGGTCCGCGTCGATGATCACCACGCCCTGCGGCAGATGCGCCAGCCGCCGGCTCAGGCCGGTGTCGGCCTCCTGCGCGGCCGCGACCAGGCCGTCGCGCGCGCTGCGCAGTTCCTCGGCGTGGTGGCGCACCAGGGTTTCGAGTTCGTCGCGGCTGCGCCGGCGCAGCGCACCCAGGCGCACGCGCTGCTGCAGGAACAGGGTCAGGAACACCAGCGCCGCCCAGGACGCGCCGGCGATCGTCGCCCACTCGCGACCCGCGGCTGCGACCGGCGCGGCATCGTGCAGCAGATGCAGGGTCCAGTCGGTGTCGGCGACCGGCGCGCGCTGCCATAGCCACTGGCCGGGCATCGCCGGCATGTCGACACGCACCACCGCGCCATGCGTGCCGGCATTGCGCAGCATCTGGCCGGAATACGCGCGCAGCTGCTCGCCTTCGTACTGCCGGGTCGCGACCAGTTCCTGACGCGCGTCCGCATCCAGCGGTGCCAGCACCCGGTAGCGCCATGCGGCGCGGCTGGCGAGGAACACCACGTCGTGGGCGTCGCTGGCCAGCACCAGATCGCCGTCGTCGGGCCAGGTGCGTTCGATTGCCGCGAGTTCGATCTTGATCGCGATGACGCCGACCGCGCGGCCGGCATCGTCGCGCAGGGCTTCGGACAGGAAATAGCCGGGCACCGACGTGGTCACGCCGATGCCGTAGAAGCGCCCGCGGCCGTCGCGCAAGGCCTGTTGCACGTAGGGCCGGAACGTATAGTCCTCGCCCACGTTGCTGCCGGCGTCGCGCCAGTTGCTCGCCGCGATCGCGATGCCGCGTGCGTCGATCAGCGTCAGCGTCGACGCGCGCGTGGTGCGGTTGGCGTCTTCGAGGCGCTGGTTGAGGCGCGCCCGGGTGGCGGCATCGACCGGTGCGGCCACGGCGGCGCGCAGGTCGGGATCCAGCGCCAGCACCTGGGGCAGGGCGCGATACCGTTCGATGCGCTGGTTGAGCGCCTGCGCCTGCAGGTCGAGTTGCTGCGCGGCCTGCGCCGACTGCGCACCGAGCGCGCGCCGCGCGCCCTCGCGATAGCCGAGGCCTGCGACCAGCACGAGGCCGCCGCAGGCGATCAGCACGGTCAGTAGCAGGCGTCGCAGGCGCGGGCGGCTACGCATCACACGGATCCGGTCGTGCGTCGCGCCGGGCGCCGCGGCAAGCCGCGTCCGCGGCGGCGGCAGGTCGTCGAGGTGAGCGGTATCCGTTCACGGCCGGCGCGCAGCAGCGCCGGATGGGTCGGGCGGAGTCGTAGGCAGAGACGCATCGCGGACAGTGTAGAGGGGCGCCGCGGCGCGGACGCGGGCGCGGCGTCCACGCACGCCGCACCGCCGAAGCGCCGTGGGCCGCGTCGACCCACGGCGCCCTGCTAGGAGCGTGGGCGGCAGAAATCGTCCGGGCTGCAAAGCCCGCTGCACGGTCCATATTTCCGCCGGTTTTTGGCCCGTAGCACCACTACGAGCCTGCAAACCGGCGAAAATCTGGCCTCGTGCAGCGAACTTTTCGCCTCGAACATTTCTGCCGCCCACGCTCCTAGCGGGCGTCAGGTCTCCGCGAACACCGGCTGGCGCCGCGTCGCCGGCACCAGCCGGAACGTCGCGACCGCGCGCGTGAGCTGCTGCGCCTGGTCGGCCAGGCTGCGCGCCGCGGCGGTGGCTTCCTCCACCAGCGCGGCGTTCTGCTGGGTGGTCTCGTCGAGCTGGATCACGGTCTGGTTGACCTGGTCGATGCCCGACGACTGCTCCTGCGACGCGGCACTGATCTCGGCCATGATCCCGGTCACCCGGTCGACCGAAGTCAGCACCTGCGCCATCGTGGCGCCGGCCACGGCGACCTGGCTGGAGCCTTCGCGCACGCGCGTGACCGATTCGCCGATCAGCTGCTTGATTTCGCGCGCAGCCTCGGCCGAGCGCTGGGCCAGCGTGCGCACTTCGCTGGCGACGACCGCGAAACCGCGGCCCTGTTCGCCGGCGCGGGCGGCTTCGACCGCGGCATTGAGCGCGAGGATGTTGGTCTGGAACGCGATGCCGTCGATCGCGCCGATGCGCGCCGAAGACGCGTCGATCGAGGCCATCGTCGCCACGACTTCCTCGACCGCGCGGCCGCCCTGGCCGGCGACGTCGGCGGCGCTGCGCGCCAGCTCGTTGGCCTGGCGCGCGTGGTCGGCGTTCTGGCGCACGGTCGAGGTCAGCTCCTCCATCGACGCTGCGGTCTCCTCGAGGTTCGCGGCCTGGCTTTCGGTGCGGCGCGACAGGTCGTCGTTGCCGGCTGCGATCTCGCCGGCGGCGCCGGCGATGGAGACGGCCGACTGCTGGATGCCGCGCACGACCTCGGCCAGCTGCGACGCGGTGCGGTTGGCGTCGTCGGCCAGTCGGCCGAATGCGCCCTGGTAGCGCGCATCCACGCGCTGCGACAGATCGCCGTCGGCGATCGCGGCCATGATCCGGCCGACATCGGTGAGGCCCGCATCGGCCTGCTGCATCAGCCGGTTCAGCGCCTCGATCATCTCGGCGAACGCGAAGCTGTAGCGCGACGCGTCACCGCGTGCGCCGAAGTCGCCACGCGCGGCGGCTTCGGCCAGCGTGGCGATCTCCCCGTTGACCGCGCCCATGTTGGTCTTCACCGCGTCCAGCGCTGCGTGCAGGCGCGCACGCTGTCCCGGCAGACGGCGCATGTCGCGGCCCAGGTCGCCCTGGCCGTACGCGTCCATCACCGCCATCGCGTCGGCGATCGCGTCGAGGTGTTCGAACACCACCGTGTTGACGCCACGCGCCAGCGCGCCGTAATCGCCGGGGAAATCCTCGGGAATGCGGTGGCTGATGTCCTCGCCCTGCTGCAGGCGGATCATCGTGTTCATCTCGGCGTTGAAGCGCTGCAGCTGGTCCTGCATCTGGCGCATGCTGGCCATCAGCTGGCCGGTCTCGTCGCGCGAGGTGATGGCGATCGTGTTGTCGAAGCGGCCCGAGGCGATCGACTCGGCGGTGCGCGTCGCTGCCCGCAGCGGGATCACGATGGCGCTGCCGATCAGCCACGACAGGCCGATCGCCACCAGGATCACCAGGCCGCCGAGCAGCGCCAGCAGGCGGGTGAACACCATCGCCTGCTGCTGGATGTCGTCGGCGTACACGCCCATCGTCAGGATCCAGCCCCACTCGTCGAATGCGCGGGCGTAACTGATCTTCCCGAACTGGCCGTCGTGGCCCGGCTTTGGCGCGCTGTAGCCGGAGAAGCCGTCGCCATTCGTCACCGCCTCGAGGATGTCGCGGTAGACGTACTCGCCGGCTTCGCTCTGATAGGCGTCCATGTCGGTGCCGGCGTCGCGGTTGGGATGCATGACGATCTTCAGCTGCGGATCGACGATGAAGTAGTAGTCGGTGCCGCCGTTGGTGCGGATGGCGCCGAGTGCGCCGAGCGCCAGCGTCTGGGCCTGCTCGGTCGTGATGCGCCCGTCCCGCGCCTGGCCGGCGTAGTGCTCGATGATGCTGATGCCGGTATCGATCTGGGTCTCGACGCTCTGCTTGCGCGCGTCGACCAGTTCCACGTACTGCAGCCGGGCTGCCGACACGCTCAGCGCCAGGATGCCCAGTGCCAGCACCGCGCACAGCAGGATGAACTTGCGGGCGACCGGAAGATCGGCGAGGCGGCGCAGGATGGGGGAGAACAGGGACATGACGACGGAACCGGGCGGGCCAATCCACGGTATCGGCGGCCAGGCCGCGCGCTGAAGCACGGACGGGATGCGGATGGCGTCGATTCAGCGGCAGGCCGCGCGGCACCTGGCGTTTCGGGTCGCGCGACGGCGGGGGCGCCGGCGGCGAACGGGCGACCCACGCCGGCCCGGCCGGCGTGGGTCGAGCGGCTCGATCAGAAATGCACCTGTGCGCGCACTTCCACCGCGTCGGGGCTGGTGGTCACGCCGTTGCGGGTGGCGTTGAGGCGCACGTAGTTGGCCTGCAGCTTCACGTACGGCGTCAGGTACCAGTTCGCGCCGAAAGTCCAGTCGTGCTGGCGACCGCCGCCGACCGGGCCGTCGTCGAGATCGAGCGTGCTGTAGCGCGCGGCGAGTTCGACCGCGCCGTAGCCGTTCGCCGGCTTCGGGTTGGCGACGTTGCCGGCCGAGTACGGACGGCTCTCGCCGGTCAGCAGCCAACTCGCCGACAGATAGCCGCCATCGGCGCGGTAGTCGGCCAGGCCGTCGTCGCGCGCGATCTCGGCGCGCAGCAGTTCGGCCTGCAGCGACACCGGGCCCTGGATCCAGATGCCTTCCAGGCCCGTGCGGCGGATGTGGCCGACCGGCGCGAGGTTGCCCGAATCGACCAGGCGCACGTCGGTCAGGCCGGCGCCCGGGCGTGCACGCAGGCGCGCGTTCGGATCGAACGCCACGCCGCGGCCGTCGGTCCAGCCCTGCGGGTTCTCGCGCGAGGCGGCGATGCCCAGGTGCAGCACGTCGCCGGCGGACTTGCGCGGCGTCCATGCGGCGCGCGCGGCGTAGGTCTGGCCGGGGTTGTCGCCCTGCAGGTCCTGGCCGCCGTAGCCGCCGAGCTGGAACAGCGCCTGGTCCTGCTCGAGCGTCCATTCCACGCCGGTGCGGCGGCCCTGGTAGATCGCCTGGATCGGCGCCGCCAGTTCCATGAACGTGCCCGCGCGCGAACTGGTCACGCCTTCCAGGCCCACCGGCACCTTCATGTAGCCGACGCGCAGCTTGCCGAGGTCGCGATCGAAGAAGTGCCTGCTGTCGAAGCGCACGAAGACGTCCAGCCAGCTCTTGGACTCGAAGTCGAAATAGACCATCGCGTCCCAGACGCCGGCCTTCTTCACCGTCGCGCCGAACTCGCGGCGGCGCATGCCGTTGTCGCTGCCGAGCCGGGCATCGCCGCTGAAATCGCTGTGGTCCCAGGCGAAGTTGCCGGTGAGCGCGATTTCGGTCTCGTCAGAGAACGTGAATTTCGGCGGCCAGGCCTGCGCGCCTTCGGCGGCGAAGGCGGGCGTGGCGGCGGTGCAGGCGCACAGCACCAGAAGCGGGGGAAGGAGGGAGCGCATGGAATCCTTGGGGCGGCGGCAGCCGGGCGCGGAGCGACCTGCTGCGGTGGAGGGACGCGAATGCTCGCGCGCGCAGGGAATTCTAGGGCGGCGGTGTCTCGCGGGCACGTGAGGTAGTCCGAAGGGACTATGGCGTGCCATCGATCCCCGCGCATGTCGCGTCGGGCCTGCAATGGCCTCGGGTGGTGTTGCGCGGCGCAGCGCGGCGCGCGCCCCATGTCCTGCGTACTACCAATGCGCTATCGGTGATCGGGGCGCACGCGCGTTACAACGTGGCACGGTTCGTAGGCCCGTGTGCCACGCGATGCCGCTTTCCGCAGGTTCGCTCGAACCCCGGAAGATCGAGCCGGTCCGCTGTGTGTGCAATCCCTTCAGCGGCCCGGCATGGAACGCGTACGCCGTGCGGGAGGGCACGACATGACATCGACAATACGACACGCCGGCAGTCTGCTGGCGCTACTGGCTGCCTGTTGTCTGGCAGTGCCGGCATCGGCGCAGACCGTGCAGATGCTCGACCTGTGGCCCGAGGGGCACCTGCCCCGTGTGGTCCAGGGACCGGAACAGGTCGGCAACGAAGGCAGTTCGATGGGGGCGGTCACCCGGGTTTCGCAGCCGCGCATGGAGATCCACCGCCCTGCGAATCCGAACGGCACCGCGGTGCTGATCCTCGGCGGCGGCGGCTACTTCCGCATCCAGGTCGGCACCGCCGCGCGTCCGATGGCGCAGTGGCTGGCCTCGATCGGCGTGACCACGGCGGTGCTGTACTACCGCATGCCGGTCGACGGCTGGCCGGCGTCCGCACCGTTCGCCGACGGCCAGCGGGCGATGCGCCTGCTGCGCGCGAACGCCGGCGAACTCGGCATCGATCCGGCGAAGATCGGCGTCATGGGATCGTCGGCGGGTGCGAACCTCGCCGGCATCCTGTCGACGCGCTTCGACCACGACTTCTATCCCGCGCTCGACGCCAGCGACCGGCTGCCGTCGCGTCCGGATTTCCTGGCGATGCTGTATCCGGTGGTCACGCTGAAACCCCCGTACGACACCACGCGCAGCCGTCGCGAACTCGCCACCCAGCCCGACGCCGTCGAGGCCTATTCGGTCGAAGGCCACGTGCGCAGCGACATGCCGCCGGTGTTCCTCGCCCACGCCGCCGACGACCGCATCGCCGATGTCCACCACAGCCTGTTGATGTTCCAGGCCGCGCGCGCACAGAACGTGCCGGTGGAGCTGCACGTCTTCGATCGCGGCGGCCACAGCTGGGGCCTCGGCCGGCCCGGCACGCAGGTCGCCCAGTGGCCGCGCCTGTTCGCCACCTGGGCGCGCGCGAACGGCTTCATGGCCGCGCCGCCGGTCAGCCTGCAGCCGTTGACGGGCCAGACCGCACCGCTGTCGCCGCCGCCGGTCGACAGCGACGACGCCGATTTCGAAGAAGACGGCGACTGAGCCGTCCACGCCGCATACCGGGAGAGACCATCGAATGAATCGCACACACACCCGCGCGCTGGCTGCCGGCGCGCTGCTGGGCCTGGCCGCGCTGCCCGCCCTGGCCGCCGATACCGCCACCGAAACCGAACTGCGTGAACTGATCCGCCTGCAGGCCGAGCAGATCCGCCAGCAATCCGCGCAACTGCAGGCGCTCAACCAGCGCCTCGATGCGATGGGCGCACCGGCCGTCGCCGCAGCGTCCCCGGAAGCGCCCACCGATGGCGTGCAGGCGCAGATCGACGCCGCCGTCGCCGACACCCGCCAGGACGACATGGCCATCCTGCAGGCCCAGGTCGCGCAACTCGCCGCCGGCGGCGGCACGGGCGGCGGTGGCGGCAACGTCAGCTGGCGTCGCGGCGGTCCCGAGTTCCGCAACAGCGACCGCAGCTTCACCTTCAATCCGCGCGGCCGCGTGCTGGTCGACTTCTCGTCCACCCACGGCTCGGACTTCGACACCCGCAACATCACCGGCACCAACCTGCGCCAGGCGCGCCTCGGCGCGCAGGGCAACATCGGCGCGCTTGGCTACAAGCTCGACGCCGAACTGTCGAACAACACCGTCAGCCTGTCGGATGCCTACCTGAGCTGGGACACGATGCTGGGCAGCATTCCGACCGAGTTCTACGTCGGCAACAAGCTCAAAGACCGCGCCATCGATGCCAGCACCACGCTCACCCGCACGCCCTTCATGGAACGCAACGCGGTCGCCAGCGTCGGCATGCCGGCCAGCGGCTACTTCGGCCTCGGCGTGCAGATGAAGATGATCGGCCAGAACTGGCACACCACCTTCGGTATCACCGGCGACGACGTGGGCAACACCGGCACCGAGTCCGATTCGCTGACGTATGCGTTCCGCGGCCACGTGAACCCGATCAAGCGCCCGTCCGGCTTCCTGCATGTCGGTGGCTGGTACGTCCACGAGGACTACGGCGTCGACACCAACCGCATCAACCGCACGCCGCGCGTGGCCGCGCGCTTCAACGACAACGTGCGCGTGTCGGCCAGCGCCATCAACGACGTCACCGGCGAGCAGGCCTGGGGCGCGGAGCTGGGCGGCACTTTCCGCAACTTCTGGGCCTTCGCAGAGACCAGCGAGACCACGCTGCGCTCGACCTCGGTCGGCGATGTCGACCAGAAGGCGCATTCGGCCTACGCCGGCTGGCTGATCACCGGCGAGAAACCCGGTTTCAGCGCACGCTCGGGCGTCTGGGGCACCACCCGCGTGGCGCGACCGGTCACCGACGGCGGCATCGGCGCGTGGGAGCTGGCAATGCGCTACGACAAGTACGACTTCACCGACGCCGCGCGCGGCGGCGAGGCCGATGCGTGGACGCTCGGCCTGAACTGGTACCTCAACAACTGGTCGCGCGTGATGTTCAACGTGGTGCGCTGGAACACCGACAACCAGGTCGGCGCCTACGCGGGCCAGGATTCGGGCCGCACGTTCAACGTCCGCACCCAGGTGGTGTTCTGACCGGCCCCGCCGACCGCGCCTGAAGCGGACCACACGCCCCCGTCCAGGGGTTTGCGCGGGGCGGGGTTAGAATCCTGTCCCGCGTCATTTTCCCCAGAGCAGATCCCCCGACGATGTCCAACGACGAATTCCGCCAGGCCGCCCTCGACTATCACCGCGCGTCGCCGCCGGGCAAGATCACCGTCAGCGCGACCAAGCCGATGCTGACCCAGCGCGATCTCGCCCTGGCGTATTCGCCCGGTGTCGCCTACGCCTGCGAGGAGATCGTCAAGGATCCCAACGCCGCCAGCGAGCTCACCGCGCGCGGCAATCTGGTCGCGGTGATCTCCAACGGCACCGCGGTGCTGGGCCTGGGTAACATCGGCGCACTGGCCGGCAAGCCGGTCATGGAAGGCAAGGGCGTGCTGTTCAAGAAGTTCGCCGGCATCGACGTGTTCGACATCGAGGTCGACGAGACCGATCCCGACAAGCTGGTCGAGATCATCGCCAGCCTCGAGCCGACCTTCGGCGGCATCAACCTCGAAGACATCAAGGCGCCGGAGTGCTTCATCGTCGAGCGCAAGCTGCGCGAGCGGATGAAGATCCCGGTGTTCCACGACGACCAGCACGGCACCGCGATCATCGTCGGCGCGGCGATCGTCAACGCGCTCGAGATCGCCGGCAAGCGCATCGAGGACGTCAGGCTCGCCACCACCGGCGCCGGCGCCGCGGGCATCGCGTGTTTGGACATGCTGGTCGCGCTGGGCCTCAGGCCCGAGAACATCCTCGCCTTCGACCGCGACGGCGTGATCCACACCGGCCGCGACAATCTCGACCCGGACAAGGCGCGTTACGCGCGCGACACCGACAAGCGCACGCTGGCCGACATCCTCGAAGGCGCGGACGTGTTCCTCGGCCTGTCGGCCGGCGGCATCCTCAAGCCGGAAATGGTCGAGGCGATGGCGCCGAACCCGGTGATCCTCGCGCTGGCCAACCCGTACCCGGAAATCATGCCGGAGGACGCCAAGCGCGTGCGCCCGGACGCGATCATCGCGACCGGCCGTTCCGACTACCCGAACCAGGTCAACAACGCGGTCTGTTTCCCGTACATCTTCCGCGGCGCGCTCGACGTCGGCGCGACCGGCATCAACGAGGCGATGAAGCTCGCCTGCGTGCACGCGATCGCGCAACTGGCGAAGGAAGAAGCCAGCGACCTGGGCAGCGCCTACGGCGAGGAGATCCCCAGCTTCGGCCGCGACTACATCATTCCGCGCCCGTTCGACCCGCGCCTGCTGACGATCGTCGCCCCGGCCGTCGCGCAAGCCGCGATGGCGTCGGGCATCGCGCTGCGTCCGATGGCGGACATGCGCGCCTACCGCGAGAAGCTCGGCCAGTTCATCCACCGCACCGGCCTGGTCATGAAGCCGGTCTACGACCGCGCGCGCGGCGATCGCCAGCGCATCGTCTATGCCGAGGGCGAAGAGGAAGTGGTGCTGCGCGCGGTGCAGACCGTCGTCGACGAAGGCCTGGCGGCGCCGATCCTGATCGGCCGCCCCGACGTCATCGACATGCGCATCAAGCGCCTGGGCCTGCGCCTGGTCGCCGGCCGCGATTTCGAACTGACCAACATCAACGACGATCCCCGCTTCAACGCCTACTGGCAGCACTACCACGCGCTGACCTCGCGTCGCGGCGTGACCCCGGATTCGGCGAAGAACCTGCTGCGTTCGCGCCCTACGCTGATCGCCGCGATCATGGTCGACCGCGGCGAAGCCGACGCGATGATCACCGGCATCGTCGGCCGCTTCCACAAGAAGCTCGGCTACGTGCGCAGCGTGCTGCCGCTCGATCCGGGCCTGCAGAGCACCTCGGCGATGACCGGCGTGGTCAACGACCAGGGCATGTGGTTCTTCCTCGATACCCACGTGCAGCCCGACCCGACCGCCGAGCAGATCGCCGAGAGCACCATCCAGGGCGCCTACCGGCTCAAGCTGTTCGGCATCGAGCCGAAGATCGCGCTGCTGTCGCATTCCAACTTCGGCAGCCACGACGACCCCAGCGCGCGCAAGATGCGCGAGGTGCGCGAGATCCTGGTGCGCCGCGCGCCGAAGCTCGAATTCGACGGCGAGATGATGGGCGACACCGCCTGGGACGAGGCGCTGCGCCGCCGCATGTTGCCCGACACCACGCTCAGCGGCCGCGCCAACCTGTTCGTGTTCCCGAACATGGACTCGGCCAACATCACCTACAACATGATCCGGGTGATGACCGGCGGTGCCGCGCTCGGTCCGATCCTGATGGGCGTCAACAAGCCCGCGCACATCCTCACCCCGTCGGCCACGCCGCGCCGCGTGATCAACATGACCGCGATCGCCTCGGTGGACGCACAGATCCGCAAGGCCCAACTGGCCGAAGGCTGATCCGGGACTGCGCCGCCGCGGTCGCGGTGGCGCAGCGTCCTGGAGCGTGCGGCGCCGCGCCAGGACCGCCTGCGATGCGGTTCGCGGCGGGGCGCGTCTTCGCCGCCATGCCCACGTGGCGCGGGCAGCGCACGCGATCGGCGACAATGCGGGCAACGCGGGCGGGGATCCGCGAGCAGAGCCTGTTCGATGCGCAATTCCATCCGCGACACCCTGGCCCATTTCCGCAGCGCCGTGCCGTTCCGCATCGTGCCCGCGGCGATCACCACTGCCGTCCTGCTGATCCTGCTGCTGTTGCCGCGTCCCGAAGGCTTGACGCCGGAGGGCTGGCGACTGGTCGCGATCTTCCTGACCACCATCGTGGCGATCATCCTCAAGGTGATGCCGATCGGGGTCATGGCGATGATGGCGATCGTCATCGTCGCGCTGACCCAGGTCACCTCCGACAGTTCCGCCGGCGCGATGCGCGATGCGCTGGGCAGCTTCTCCAGCCCGCTGATCTGGCTGATCGTCGTCGCGATCCTGATCTCGCGCGGGGTCAAGAAGACCGGCCTGGGCAACCGCATCGGCCTGCTGTTCATCCGCCTGCTGGGCAGGCGCTCGGTCGGCATCGGCTACGGCCTGGCCGCCTGCGACCTGCTGCTGGCACCGTTCACCCCCAGCAACACCGCGCGCGGCGGCGGCGTGGTGCACCCGATCATGCGCTCGATCGCCAGCGCGTTCGATTCCGACCCGGCCAAGGGCACCCAGGGCAAGGTGGGCACCTACCTGGCCCTGGTCAACATGCACGCCAACCCGATCACTTCGGGCATGTTCGTCACCGCCACCGCGCCCAATCCGCTGGTCGTCGACTACGTGGCGCGCGCGACCGGCGGCGATTTCCAGCTGTCGTGGACCACCTGGGCGCTGTGCATGCTGCTGCCCGGCCTGGTGTGCATCGTGCTGATGCCGCTGGTGGTGCACCTGCTGTCGCCGCCGGAACTGCGTGCGACCCCGGACGCCCCGCGCTTCGCCCGCGAAGAACTGCGCAGGATGGGCCCGCTGGCGGCGAAGGAGAAGGTGATGCTGGGGACCTTCGCGATGCTCCTGCTGCTGTGGGCCAACGTGCCGGCACTGCTGCTGGGCGATGCGTTCGTGCTCGATCCGACCGTGGTGGCGTTCCTGGGCCTGTTCACGCTGATCATCACCGGCACCATCGACTGGGACGACGTGCTGTCGGAAAAAAGCGCCTGGGACACGCTGATCTGGTTCGGCGCGCTGGTGATGATGGCCGAGCAGCTCAACAGGCTCGGCGTGATCGGCTGGTTCTCCGACGGCATGCGCGACGCGATCGTCGGCAGCGGCATGGGCTGGCAGGCCGCGGCGACGGTGCTGGTGCTGCTGTTCGTGTTCTCGCACTACCTGTTCGCCAGCACCACCGCGCACATCAGCGCGATGATGCTCGCGTTCCTGACCGTCGGCGTGCAACTGGTCCCGGCCGACTACGTGGTGCCGTTCGTGCTGATGATGGTTGCCGGCTCGACGGCGATGATGACGCTGACCCACTACGCCACCGGCACCTCGCCGGTGATCTTCGGCAGCGGCTACGTCAGCCTGGGATTGTGGTGGCGCGTGGGCCTGGCGATGTGCGTGCTGCAGCTGCTGGTCTACGCCAGCGTCGGCCTCTTGTGGTGGCGGCTGCTCGGCCTCTGGTGACCGCCGGCAGCGCGTGTGGCCGGGCGGCCGGCGCGCTTCAGCGCCCGAGCAGGCCGCGCAGCAGGTCCGGCAGGCGGTCCAGGTCGTCCTTGAGCAGCAGCCCGTCGCCCTCGGGCAGGGTTTCGCCGGGCGCGCCGATCGACGAGCCGGTCAGGAACACCACCGGCACGCCGGGCAGCGCCGCGCGCGCCATGGCCATCGCCTCGGCGCCGGAGAAACCGGGCAGGTTCACGTCCGAGAGCACCAGCTGCGGGCGGAAATCGCGCAGCAGGCCGGTCACCCCCGCCTCGCCATGGGCGCGGCGGACCTCCACCGCGAGCCCCCCATCGCGCAGGGCCAGTTCGGTCAGCTCGGCGTCGTCGGGCGAGTCGTCGACGATCAGCACCCGCAGCGGCGCGGCCCCGGCCATCACTCTTCGTCGGGCGTTTCGTTGAGCACGGCCCAGAACTTGCCGAGCGTGCGCACCGCCTCGAAGAACTGGTCCACGTCCACCGGCTTGACCACGTAGGCGTTCACGCCGAGGTCCCAACTGCGCGCCAGATCGCTTTCCTCGCGCGACGACGACAGGATCACCACCGGCATGCGCTTGAGCGTGGGGTGTTCGCGCAGCTGCTTGAGCACTTCCAGGCCATCGAGGCGCGGCATCTTGATGTCGAGCAGCAGCACCGCCGGGTCGCCCGGCGCGCGGTCGGCGTACTTGCCGCGCTGCAACAGGTAGTCCAGCGTTTCCACGCCGTCCTCCACGTGCACGATGGGATTGGCGAGGTGGGCTTCGCGCAGCGCATCGATCGCCATCTCGGCATCGTGCGGGCTGTCCTCGGCGAGGAGGATCGTGCGGATTTCGCTCATGTCAGGGAATGTCCTGGAGTTGAAGTCGAACCTGCCTCGTTGACCGAAGCAGGCAGGGTGAAGTGGAACGTCGCGCCCTTGCCGGGCTCGGACTCGGCCCAGATGCGGCCGCCGTGGCGACCGAGCACACGGCGGACACTGGCCAGCCCCACGCCGGTACCGGGGAACTCGCTGGCCGAATGCAGGCGCTGGAACACGCCGAACAGCTTGCCCGCGTACTGCATGTCGAAGCCGGCGCCATTGTCGCGCACGCTGAATTCATAGCCGCCATCGGCGACGCGGCGGCAGTCGACGTGGATCTGCGCCGGCTCGCTGCCGGTGCTGTACTTGACCGCGTTGCCCAGCAGGTTGAGCCACACCTGGCGCAGCATGTTCTCGTCGCCCACGACGATCGGCAGCGGGGTGATGTTCCACTCGATGCGGTGGCCGGGATGTTCGGCTGCCGCGTTCGAATCGAGCATCGCGCGGGTGTCGGCCACCAGCGACTGCAGGTCCACGCTCTGCAGGCGCAGTGCGCTGCGGCCCAGGCGCGAATACACCAGCAGATCGTCGATCAGCGCCGACATGCGCCGCGCCGAGCCGCCGATGACGCCGAGGTAATGCGTGGTCTTCTCGTCGACCCCGGTGCCCAGATGGCGCCCCAGCTTGTCGGCGAAGCCGGCGATGTGCCGCAGCGGCGCGCGCAGATCGTGCGAGACCGAGTAGCTGAAGGCCTCCAGCTCGCGGTTGACGTCCGAGACCTGCTCCACCTTGCCTTCGAGCTGCTGGTTGAGATCGCGGATCTGGCGCTCGCTGAGGGTCTGCGCGGTCACGTCGGACGCGGTGATCAGCACCACGACGTCGTCGCGGTCGGGCAGCGGCATGCGCCGCGCATTGAGCAGCATGGTGCGTTCGATGCCGTCCACCGTGCTCTGGTTGAGCCGGTGGTCCCACAGCTCGCGGTCGCGGGCCAGCACGTCGTGCAGCCGGCGCAGCGTCTCGGCGTTGTCCCACGCGCCTTCGCCGACCGCATCCAGCCGCTGGCCGCGGATTTCGTCGCCAATGCCGTAGAGCTCGGCGAACGCGGCGTTGTGCATCACCACGCGCAGGTCCCGGTCGATCAGCACGATCGGCTCGCGCACGCTGTCGAGCACCACCAGCGCACGGGCGCTGGCCCGCGAGGCATGACGCTCGGCCACCAGTCGCCCGCTCTGCTGGCGCAGCGCGAAGTAGCTGGCGGACAGCAGAAGCAGAAGCTGCACGATCATTGCCGTCCAGCTGGCAAGGTCGGCCTGCCGGTTGGCGCGCTCGGCCGCCTGCTTGCGCTCGGTCAACAGTGCCTGCTCGGCCGCGACGGTGTCCTGCACCAGGCGCTGGATCGGGTAGACCACGATCATCTCGAGGATCTGCTCGCCGGTCGCCGACTCGGCGGACTCGATGACCGCGTCGATCCTGGCCAGGCGCATTTCCAGCGTGTTGCGCAGCGCGCCCAGGCGGGCCTGCTGCTGCGGGTTGTCGCGGGTCAGCACCAGCACCTGATCGAGGTTGGGCAGGATGCGGTCGCGCGCGTCGCTGATGCGCTGGTGGATCAGCGGCGTATCCACGCCGCGCGTCCGCGCCACCGCCGCGCCTTCCAGGCTGCGCGCGTCGGCCGACACCCAGTGGATCAGCGTCTGCACCTGGTAGGTGTGGATCACCGCCTGGTTCGCCCGGTCGGCCTGAGCGGTCGCCGCGTGGATGATCAGGAACGGACCCAGCACGATCAGCACGATCGCCAGCCCGATCGCGGGCATGCGCCAGCGATGGAGCGGGGACGCAGCGGAGTGGGGCATCGGCAGGACTCGGGCGCGGGCGGTCGGGCGCGCAATGATGCCGCATCCTCCCCTGAACACGGGATCATCGCCGAGCCCCGGTGCGCTGGCAATCGATACAGTTCGCCCCCGTCCGGACCCCGGTGTCACCCCTGCTAGAATTCAGGGTCCGAACGACACCCCTGAAACGCGGCCGCGCGCGCCGCGCTGGAGCACAGAATGAACTGGCTGAACGACGTCCTGCAGAACGACCCCGATCCGACCGAAACCCGCGAGTGGGTCGAGTCGCTCAAAGCGGTCATCGACGTCGGCGGCCCGGAACGCGCGCACCAGCTGCTGGAGAACATGGTCGAGCTGACGCGCCGCGCCGGCGCGCACCTGCCGTTCGCGCCGACCACCGAATACGTCAACACCATCCCCGCGCACCTCGAGCCGAAGATGCCGGGCAATCCGGATATCGAATGGCGCATCCGCTCGATTATCCGCTGGAACGCGATGGCGATGGTGGTGCGCGCGAACCGCAAGCCCGGGGATCTGGGCGGCCACATCGCCAGCTTCGCCTCCAGCGCCACGCTGTACGACGTGGGCTTCAACCACTTCTTCCGCGCGCCATCGGCCGATCATCCGGGCGACGTCATCGCCACCCAGGGCCACAGTTCGCCGGGCATCTACGCGCGCTCGTTCCTCGAAGGCCGCTTCACGGAAAGCCAGCTCGACCATTTCCGCATGGAAGTCGACGGCCAGGGCATCTCGTCCTATCCGCATCCCTGGCTGATGCCCGACTACTGGCAGGTGCCCACGGTCTCGATGGGCCTGGGCCCGATCGCCGCCATCTACCAGGCGCGCTACTGGAAGTACCTCGAAGCCCGCGGCCTGATGCCGAAGTCCGACCGCAAGGTCTGGTGCTTCATGGGCGACGGTGAGACCGACGAGCCGGAAAGCCTGGGCGCGATCTCGGTCGCCGGGCGCGAAGGCCTCGACAACCTGGTCTTCGTCATCAACTGCAACCTGCAGCGCCTCGACGGCCCGGTGCGCGGCAACGGCAAGATCATCCAGGAACTGGAAGGCGGCTTCCGCGGCGCCGGCTGGAACGTCGTCAAGACCGTCTGGGGCAGCTACTGGGATCCGCTCCTTGCGAAGGACAAGGACGGCATGCTCAAGCAGCTGATGATGGAGACCGTCGACGGCGAGTACCAGAACTGCAAGGCCTTCGGCGGCGCGTACACGCGCGAGCATTTCTTCGGCAAGTACCCCGAGACCGCCAACCTCGTCGCCAACCTCAGCGACGACGACATCTGGCGCCTCAACCGCGGCGGCCACGATCCGCACAAGGTCTTCGCCGCCTACCAGAACGCCATGGACACCAAGGGCCAGCCCACGGTCATCCTCGCCAAGACCGTCAAGGGCTACGGCCTGGGCAGCGCCGGCGAGGCGCTCAACCCCACCCACAACACCAAGAAGCTCGACGACGAGGCCGTGCGCACGTTCCGCGACCGCTTCAAGATTCCGGTCTCTGATGCCGCGCTCAAGGACGGCGAGATCCCGTTCTATCACCCGGGCAAGGATTCCGAGGAAGTGCAGTACATGCTCGAGCGCCGCGCGAAGCTGGGCGGCTTCCTGCCGCAGCGTCGTCGCAAGAGCACCGAGACGCTCAAGGCGCCCGAACTCAAGGTGTTCGACCGCCTGATGCAGGACACCGGCGAGCGCTCCATCAGCACCACCATGGCCTTCGTGCAGTCGCTGTCCATCATCCTGCGCGACAAGCAGGTGGGCCCGCGCGTGGTGCCGATCGTCGCCGACGAAGCCCGCACCTTCGGCATGGAAGGCCTGTTCCGCCAGTTGGGCATCTACGCGCCCGACGGCCAGAAGTACAAGCCGGTCGACCGCGACCAGCTCTCGTACTACCGCGAGGACGCGGCCGGCCAGGTGCTGGAAGAAGGCATCACCGAAGCCGGCGCGTTCGCCAGCTGGATGGCCGCCGCTACCAGCTACAGCACCAACGACGTGCCGATGCTGCCGTTCTACATCTACTACTCGATGTTCGGCTTCCAGCGCATCGGCGACTCCGCCTGGCAGGCCGCCGACATGCGCGCCAGAGGTTTTCTGCTCGGCGCCACCGCCGGCCGTACCACGCTCAACGGCGAAGGCCTGCAGCACGAAGACGGCCACAGCCACCTGCTGGCCGGCGCCATCCCCAACTGCCGCGCCTACGACCCCACCTTCGCCGGCGAAGTGGCCGTGATCCTGCAGCACGGCATGGAGCGCATGCTCGACCAGCAGCAGGACGAGTTCTTCTACCTCACCCTGATGAACGAGAACTACAGCCACCCGGCGCTGCCCGAAGGCGCGGCCGAGGGCGTCATCAAGGGCATGTACCTGCTCAAGGATGTCGGCAAGGCCAAGAAGGGCGAGCTGCGCGTGCAGCTGCTGGGCAGCGGCACCATCCTGCGCGAGGCCATCGCCGCCGCCGAGCTGCTGGACAAGGACTTCGGTGTCACCGCCGACATCTGGTCCTGCCCCAGCTTCACCGAGCTGCGCCGCGACGGCTGGGACGCCGAGCGCTGGAACCGCTTCAACCCCGAAGCCAAGACCCCGCGCAAGGCCTACGTCACCCAGCTGCTCGAAGGCCGCCAGGGCCCGGTCATCGCCGCGACGGACTACGTGCGCGCGTTCGCCGACCAGATCCGCGCCTTCGTCCCGGCCACGTACACCGTGCTCGGCACCGACGGCTTCGGCCGCTCGGATACCCGCGCCAACCTGCGTCGTCACTTCGAGGTAGACCGTTACTACATCGCCCAGGCCGCCATCGAGGGCCTGATGAAGGACGGCAAGATGACCGGCAAGGATGTCGCCCGGGCGATCAAGCTGTACAAGATCGATCCGGAGAAAGCGAATCCGGTTGGGGTTTGAGATTTCCCCTGTCGTCCCTGCAGGACCTGAAGCATTGAGTCTCAGCTGGCGTGAAGTGACACCTCTCCCTCAGGGAGAGGGCCTGCCCCGGACTTGATCCGGGGTCGACGCGCCTCGCGCGTCGGGTGAGGCTTCTTGGCTTCACCGGTAACGCCCGAAACGCCCCCTGCGCACCTTCCGCACGCCGCCTCCAAAGCAAGGAAAGGGCAAGGCAGCAGCTCAGACACACTGCTATCAGGCCTGCAGGACAGGGTGCCAAAGGCGGGCGAGGGCGCAAAAGGCGGCCATTGGCCGCCCTTTGCTATTGCGCTTCTGCCTGCAAGGCCAGCCAGCCGCGGAACTGGGAGGGTCTGACCCGATAGCGCGCGATGTTGCCTTCGTGCAACTGGTTCAATTCGTTCACGGTCAGTGCCAGCACGTCTCCCATGTCCTCCGGATCGACCAGCGCCGCGACCCGCGCTTGAATCCCCGCGACGTCATTGCGACGAACACCTCCCTGAATGATGTCGGCGACCAGCGCATGCAGCAGCTCGCGATGCTGCAACCGCAAAGGATCCGGTGCCGGCAGTGAATCGCGCAGGACCGTGTAGCGCCGACACGAGCGTTCGTACGCCCATACGAAGACGTCGCGCAGCAGCTCCACGCGATTGCGCTCATAGACGCCCAGCGTGCCCTCGATGTAGAGCGCCTCGGGCACATCGACAAATGAAAGCGGTGCCAGGTTCTCGCGGATCAACGGTATGTTCGCGGCCAGGCGCGAGGTGCGCTTGTTGACGTCGTCGAAAGGCTGCAGGTAAGGCAGCTGGACCATCGCGAAGAACGCCTGCTCGAATGGATCGGTAATCGCGCTCGCCTTGGCGAGCAATGTGTCGAAGTGCTCGGAGATCCTCTGCGGGATCGCCAGTGGCTGATAGACCGACCCGGAAATGGCCACGTCCATCTGCCGCAGTCGTCCACCGGCGCCGGAGTCCGGCAACAGGTTGTCCGACAGCAACGCATGCAGGTTCTGCAGCGTGTAGCGGTTGAAGCCGATCGCCTGTGCCTCGTCCACCAGCATTTCGATGGCGGCCTTGTGATTGAGGATCATCTGGGCCTCCAGTTGATCCTTGCCCGCCGCAGCCAAGCCAAACTGGATCAGGTTTGGGTATCCAGCCGGCTGTAGGTATTGCCCTCCAGTCGGCTGGAGGCCCAGGACAGGTCGATCAGCAGCCGGTCAAGTACCTGCCTCGCATAGGTGCCGGCGGGCCGGCCTTCCACCAGGGAGCGGCCCAGTTGATGCAGGTGCGCGCGCAATGGCGGCGCGAGCCACGCCGTCTCATTGGGCCGGTAATGTTCCAGGAACTCCCGGCGGTATCCGACTGGCGTGCGCTGGGCCAAGGGGCGGCGGACAAGATCGCAAACCTGCGCAGCCTCAACGGAGATGGCGATCCCGGATTCGGCTGTCCTCGCTTCATTGGCCGGAAGCGGCGTCGGGACAACGGCGTGGTACTTGCGGGCGCGCCCGTTCCCCTCGGCTCGCAGGCGTCCCTGTTCCACCAGTGCGGCGACGTGGCGCTGAAGGTTGCGGCGAGGCACCGAGGCAAATGCGGCCGTCAGCGCTTCGATGCCCATGCCGTCCGGATCGGCGGCGATCGCGTCGAGCACTGTGGTGGGGTCGAGGGAAGGCTTGCGCGCCACTGTCATTCCAAATTGCGTCGGATAGTGGCGCGATTTAAACGAATTCCGGCGCGAAAGGCCAGTAAATGGCGCGATTCAATCGGAGCTGGCGCGATTCTGGCGCGATTCGGCAGCAGGCGAGTGGGACTGATTGGTCGGGTGCCGCATCCGCAAGCGCGCGAACCCGCAACAACCAGCGCGCCATCTCACGGTCAATCGCGGCGCGCTCGGTATGTAGATGTCGATTGCTGAGCAAGCGGTCGAATGCCTTGAGTGGTGCGCGGATGCGTGCCGCGCCGGGCCAGGCGCGTGCGACATCCATCAACGTCAGCCTCCGCCCTTGCTGCCGAGTCAACGGTGCTTGCCAAGGGGAAGTGGCGCCTATTGCAACGTGCCTGGTTGCTTTGAAGACCGAGAACACCGGCCGTCCTCTCCGACCATGGTTCTGCGGCAGCGGCCGCCGCCCCAAGCTTAGGGCCAATGGGTCAACTCGAAGCGGCGGGTGAATCGCCACAAGGGTTTGCCCAGGTGGCGATGGGCGCGCGGAGCTCCCATGCCTGTGATGATCGACTGACCTTGACTGGAATGGCGCAGGGATCTGCTACGAGCGGCCCAGAATCGATGATTGCTTTGGCGGCCTACTCCTTTGCCGCGTCGTCCTGCTATAGCATTCGGCCCTCGGCCCACGGGGAGGTCGAAGGAGGGGGAATGAAGGGACTTCTTTTGTCGGCGGCCGCTCGGCGCCGGGTCGGGCGTGCGCTTGTCTCTGCATCCGTCGCGGGCTTGTTGCCAGTGGCGACTTTGATGGCGACAGCCGGGGCCGCGCACGCGCAGGGCGTGATGCAGCCTTACCAAGAATACGACAAGCGCGTGAAGATCGCGGAACAGGTTGCGCCCTTGTCTTCCGATCTGTTCGGCGAGCAGGTGAACATGTATGACCGGTCTGCAGCCTTCGAGCATGTCGACATCAGCATCCCCGGCAACTTTCCGCTTCCGGTCGAACTCAGGCGCAGCCTGACCGTCCGGCCCTTGCCCGAGATGGGGGCGAGGCCGCAGAACTACGGTGGGCTTGGGAACTGGGACATCTCCGTTCCCTATATAACCGGAACCTTTGATTTCCAGTACGGATGGAACCGGTCTATTAACGGTGAGCAACCCAGGTGTTCCACCAATTTCTTTCCGCATACGTTGGCACCGCACCAGATCCGCGACATTTTCTCGGGCTACCAGGTATCCATTCCTGGGCAAGGGTCGCGTGGGGTCATGGCCGGGCCCAATGCGGCACATCGGCCCGACGACGGTCAGACGCGGCTGTGGACCACGAGGGAACTGGATTCCTTCAGCTGCGTGCCGATGGCCTCCGGATACCCTGGGGAAGGGTTCCTGATGGTCGACGCAAATGGCGTCAAGTACCGCTTCGATGTCGGCACCGTCAGGCAGGCGGGCACCATGGCGGCCGAGATGAACGCCGGCAAGGCGAGAAACCGCATCCAGGTTTATCTGCTGGCAAGCCGGGTCGAGGATTCCCTGGGAAACTGGGTCAACTATAGCTACAACGCAGCGGGTCACCCGATATCGATCGAAGCGAGCGACGGGCGCCGTATCACGCTCGCGTACAGCAATGGGGCGCTCGTGAGTGCTGCCGCACACGGCAGGCAGTGGAGTTATGGGGTCCAGTCGGGGCAGCTGGTGTCCGTTTCCCAGCCTGATGGAGCTGCCTGGGGGTTCGCTTACAGCAGCGACATGTCGGTGCCGTATGTCTCCTGGGATGCAGCGCAGAACTTCGGTTGCAGCAACCATGCGCCGTTGGCTCAAAGGGGCTTTACCTTGACGCTGGTCCATCCGGCGGGTGCGACCGGACGCTTCGCCTTCGGGCACGAACGCCATTACCGGAGCGGCGTCTCGGTCACGACTTGCATCGTGGCGAACACGGGCGGCGTCGGGGGACAGATCGACTATCGGCTCATGCAGCCGAACTACTTCGACAAGTTCAGCCTCATGACCAAGGCCATTTCAGGGCCGGGCCTACCCGAACCCTTGGTATGGTCGTATTCCGGGAATACCGAAGCCATTCCGCTCTGGAGTGGGTCTGCCTCGCCGTGCACGAACTGTGTGTCCAGCAAGACGGTGGAGATGGTCATGCCGGACGGCTCCAGGCTCGAGGAAGACTACGGTCTGGTCGTCGATCTGAACGAAGGTCGCCTGCTTGGGCGCAGGCACGTGGCGCCGGGTGGCGCTGTGTTGCGCGAGGAACTTCTGACCTATGTCACTACAGCCGAGGCGGCGGCATACCCGTTCCCGAATGCCTACGGTGCGATGTTCGGAAGCGACGACGCATCGGCCAGCCAGATAAGGCCGCTGCGGCGACGCCAGATCGTCCAGCAGGAGGCAACCTTCACCTGGGAAGCGACCAGTTTCGATGTGTTCGCCCGTCCGCTGGGATTGAGCAGGTCGAGCAGTCTTGCCGGCAGTTCGATCCGCACCGAAGTCACCCAGTACCACGACAACCTGTCGAAGTGGATCCTCGGCCAGCAGGCCAGGCAGACAGTCAACGGTGTCGTCGCTTCGGAGACGAGCTACGACACCCTGGCGCGGCCGACGGTTTCCAGGTTCTTCGGCAAGACCGTCCAGACGCTGGGCTACAACGCCGATGGCACGATCGCGACGGTCAAGGACGGGGGCGGCAATGTCACGTCCCTCTCGGGCTGGAAGCGAGGCGTTCCGCAGACTGTCCGCTTTGCGGTGACGCCCGAGGCGCCAGGCGGCGCTACCCGTTCGGCGCTGGTGAACGATGCGGGATGGGTAACGCGGATCACCGATGAGAATGGCTTCCCCACGAACTACGGCTACGACACGATGGGCCGGCTGGCCAGCATCGGCTATCCGAGCGGCGACAGCACCTCCTGGAACACGACGATGCAGGCGTTCGAGTGGGTGGCGGGGGCCGAATACGGCATACCGGGCGGTCATTGGCGGCAGACCGTGGCGACAGGCAACGGGCGCATGGTCCGCTACTTCGATGCATTGTGGCGACCGCTGCTGACGCGTGAGTACGACAGCGGTAATGCGACCGCCACACAACGCTTCCAGAAATTCGCCTACGACCACGATGGGCGGGTGACGTTCGCGTCGTATCCCAGCACCTCCAGTGCACCGGCGGCCGGAACGTGGAGCGAATACGATGCGCTGGGCCGGCCGACCGCCGTGGCGCAGGACAGCGAGCTGGGTCTGCTGACGACGACGACCGCCTACCTGTCAGGGTTCCAGACGCGGGTCACGAGCCCGAAGGGCATGCAGACGACCACAGGCTACATGGCCTGGGATCAGCCGACGACCGAGTTCCCGATATCGATCGCGCATCCGGCCGGGGTCTTCACCGATATCGCACGTGATGCGTTCGGCAAGCCGACCGCCATCACGCGACGCGACAGCAGCGGCGGTACGTCGTTGACCCGTCGTTACACCTACGATGCCAACCAGTTGCTGTGCAGGAGCTTGGAACCGGAGACCGGTGCGACGTTGATGGGCTACGACGGCGCCGGCAACCTGGCATGGTCGGCGGCGGGACTGCCGGCTGTGACGGCATGCCATGCGAGCGGCAACACCGCTGTGATCCTTCCCCGCAGGACAAGTCGCATTTACGACGCCCGGAACCGGCTGCAGTCGCTGACCTTTCCGGACAACCTGGGCAACACTGACTACACATACACGCCGGATGGTCAACTTGCGCAGGTCGTCGTCGACAACGGTGGCGCAGGGGTCGCGACGACCGTCTACACCTACAACAGGCGGCGGATGCTGACCGGTGAGGCGATGGGAGTCGGCGATGTGGCATGGGGCCTTGGTTATGGCTTTGATGCCAATGGTCATCTGGCGCGGCACGTCCATTCGGTGTCCGGCCTCGAAGTTGACTACTCCCCCAATGCCCTTGGCCAACCAACGAGAGCGGGCTCGTACGCGACGGGTGCAAGCTATTTCCCGAATGGTGCGCTCAAGCAGTTCACCTACGGCAACGGCGTGGTGCACACGCTGGCACAGAACGCGCGCGGCTTGCCGGACCGTAGTCGGGATGCCATCGGTAGCGCGGCAGTGTACGACGACAGCCTGGACTACGACGCGCATGGCAACGTGGCGGCGATCAGCGACGGGCTCCCGGGCAACCGTGGTAACCGGACCATGCAGTACGACGCACTGGATCGGCTGACGCAGACCGTGTCGCCGATGTTCGGGACCGCCAGCTACGGCTACGACGTGCTCGACAATCTGCGCACCACCCGGCTCACGGCGGGGTCCCGCGTCCGCAACCACACCTATGTCTACGACGCCGCGAATCGCCTGACGACGGTGACCAACACGTCCGGTAGCGCGACGGTGGCAGCGCTTGGCTACGACGCACAGGGCAATCTGGCGACCAAGGGAGGGCAGGCCTATCAGTTCGACTTCGGCAACCGCCTCCGCAGTGTCCCGGGGCTCGAACAGTACCGCTACGACGGCCATGGCCGCCGGGTGCAGGCGATCCGCAACGGGCGCAGCCTGTACTCGATCTACGGCCAGGATGGCGTGCTCCGTTTCCAGCGCGACGAACTCAAGGCGTTGACCAGCGAGTACATCTATCTGGGTGGCAGCCAGGTCGCGCGGCTCGAGACGCCGATTCCGCTCAATACGCCGGTGCTCGGCGAACCTGGCTACAGTGCGAACGGCAGCTATACCGTCAACTGGACGAGTGCCCCGTTTGCGGTCAAGTACCAACTGCAGGAGTCGGCCAACGGCGGCGGGTGGGCGACGATTCATGACGCTGCAGCCACGAGCAAGGCGATCACCGGCAAGCCGTCCGGCACATACGGTTACCGGGTCCGGGCCTGCAGCGCGGCGACCTGCGGTTGCTGGAGCGCAACGGTCAGCGCATCGGTGCTGTTGCCGCCGACGGCGGTTCCAAGCCTCACGGCGCCGACATCCGGCCCCGGCGGTGTATACACGGTCAGCTGGACCAACGTGGCTGCCGCCAGCCGATACGAACTGGAAGAAAGGCTGGGGGCGGGAGGCTGGACGCAGGTGCACGCCGCTGCCGCGACCACCAAGGCGTTCTCCGGCAAGGCCGCCGGCAGCTATGGCTATCGCGTGCGGGGCTGCAACACGTCAGGATGCGCGGGTTATTCCGCGATCAGTACGGTGCAGGTGGTGCACGTGCCCGCATCGGCACCGGCGCTGACGGCACCGGCGACCAGCTATACCGGCAGCTATAGCGTCACGTGGACGGCCGTGGCGACCTCGACTCGCTATGAATTGCAGCAGCGTTCGGGAACCGGAGCATGGAGCACGGTTCACAACGCAGCCGGCATGGCCTGGAGCGTGCCGGCCCAGGCTGCAGGCAACTGGGGTTATCAGGTGCGCGCCTGCAATGCGACAGGATGCTCGGCGTACTCGGCAGCCAGGACGACGGCGGTAACATTGCCACCAGCCGCATCACCCGCACTGACCGTGCCGGCGACTAACACGACCGGCGGCTACACCGTCAGTTGGGGCACGGTGGCATCGGCGACCAGCTACCGGCTGGAGGAACGGCTGAATGGCGGTGCATGGAGCAACATCCACAATGCCGCCGGCACCAGCCGCGCGATCACGGGCAAGGGGACGGGGGCTTGGGGCTACCGTGCCCAGGCCTGCAACGTCGCCGGTTGCAGTGGCTGGACCGCGGCGGCATCGGTGACGGTGACGCGGCCGCCGACGGCCGTGCCCAGGATCACCAACAACCTGAAGCGCCAATGGTACGTGGGTCAGCGGATCGAAATCGCGTGCAGTGTGGACTGGACGCAGGTGGAGAACGCCGATCGCTACGAGCTCAAGGTGCCGGACGTGACATCGCTAATGTACTCCGGTCCGGAGACTTCGGTGGCCGGGAGGCGGAGCAGCTCGGCCTATTGTGCTTCGGCACACCAAGTGCGCGCCTGTAATGTGGCGGGCTGCTCGACATGGTCGAGTCCGCCAACACCACAGGCGCTCGAGACTTACGGAACCCCTGGCGGCCCGGGGATTGAGCCATGAGACGCGCGGGTCAACTTGCACGACCGATGATGTATGGAAACATAATTCGAGCGATTCTTACGCTCCTGGCATGGCTCGGCGTTGCGGTCACCTTGCCGGCTCATGCGCAGACGACCGTTCGCTACATCCATACAGACGCACTTGGAAGCGTTGTAGCGGAGACCGACAGCGCCGGTAACGTCGTGGCGCGGCGGGAGTACGAGCCATATGGGCAGCAGCTCACGCCGGCCTTGCAGGATGGACCGGGCTACACGGGGCATGTGCAGGACGCGGCGACTGGGCTGACGTATATGCAGCAGCGCTACTACGATCCGATGTTGGCGGTGTTCCTATCGGTCGATCCCATTGCACCACTTGGCGACACGTATCATCAATTCAATCGGTACAGATATGGCAACAGCAATCCGTACCGTTTTACTGATCCGGATGGTCGTCGAGCCTGCGGGAAAGATTGGGATTGTCGAATGGCCCAACAGAGCGGGGGGATCTCCTTCAGTCGTGGCCAGATAACTGCCGTGGCGAAGAATCCCGCAGCTGCAATAGATAAGTTCAATAGCATTCCAAATCTTCAGCAAACCGAAGCGGGGTCCTCAAGGTATTTCAGAAACACCGCGGGACTTGTCACGAAAGCGTCGGGCCTTGAAGTACATGCTGATATTGCGAGCTTGGGAGCAAATAGGCGCACCGTGGTCAACTATACTCTTGGCACGAAAGATAGTGTTGAAGTGCTGGCCTCGTACTCTGGTCCGGGAGTGCGAGTGGCGATTGCTCATACTCACCCTGAAAATACGTCATTCTCTGGGCGTCCGGCTGTCTATAACGGCCGATGGGGAGGTGGGTTCTTGTCTAGGGATATGGAGCGAGCTTACGCAGTAAGCGAGGCAAGAGGTGCTGGTGTTAATGCATACGTCATAGGCATCGACGGCGGAATCCAGAAGTTTGATATGAACAGAATGTGGGAGGACGTGAGTGCCAACAGGAATGGCTATTTCAATGCGGATGACTACATTTCGGAAATTAAATGAAAAACTCTTCAAGATTTTTTAAGTGCTTGATTTTGCTATCCTTGGCGGGATGTGCAGAAATAGATGCAGGTTCGATCGAGGATCATTGTTACTATCTGTCTGACTCGGAAGGGGTGGAGTACTGCAGTACAACTATTATCGATATAATGAGTAAGCCAAAATCTTTTGATGGTAAACTTGTGATGGTTCGAGGGTGGGTTGTTCGGGAGGGTGATGAGCTTATGCTCTTTCCAGTTCCAGAGTTCGTGGAGAGAGGATTCTCGATTTCATCGATACAGATAACTGAAGGCGACAAGGTTCACGAATTGCGTCAAAGCCTTCCTGCGTCTTCCATTGACGTTGCACCGCAGAGAATCACAGTTTCAGGACGATTTTTCTCGCTTCGAGGGCGGCAAAGTTCGGCCGATGTTCCGCGCCTCGGCGTTATCGAAGAGGTTGCAAACATAATGCCGTAGATTGATTTTAATGGCAGGATCAGTATTTGTATGTGTGATTCGTTTTTTCCGCCAATAGACTCGGCAGACTCAAGTTCCAAGTGCAACACCTCAGCGCGTAAGGTGTTGCGATGGGAAGACAGTACAGTCATCTGAGTAGTGAGGAGCGCGCGGTGCTTCAGGTCGAACGAGATCGTGGGACGAGTCTTC
>NZ_JAIWPU010000033.1 GCF_021191705.1 Proluteimonas flavola | reverse complement strand
TGCTCGAAGGCATCAACAACAAGATCAAGGTCATCAAGCGCATCGCCTACGGCTACCGCGATGACGCCTACTTCTTCCTCAAGATCCGTGCCGCCTTCCCCGGAGTTGGGCGATGAACCCTTTTTCAACCCTCAGTTGGGGAAAGAACCGAAAGTTAACCTGACCCCGTTCCCCGATTTCGCTGGCTGGGCCGCCATCCGCCTGCCGGGCCATTGCCGGAATGGGCGCTGGACGTGCCGTGGCATGAAATCGAACGCGCTGCCCGCACGACCTACACCTGGACGGCCCTGCTGGCGATCTTCGCCTGGGCGCACACGTTGCTGAACCGGCCGTTCCGCTGGCTGCCGTATTGCAGCGAGGCCGTATTTCCCTGGTACATCCTGCACCAGATCCTGATCGTCGCCCTCGCCTACTGGCTGGTCCCGATGCGGCTCGGACCGATCTTGGAACCGCTGCTGGTGATCGGAGGCACCGTGGCTGGATGCCTGCTGCTGCACGAATGCCTGATCCGACGCACGCCGCTGCTGCGGCCATTGTTCGGTCTGAAGTGGAAGGCTAGGCCGAAGCCGCTTCGCGATGCTCGACGATCAACTGGATAGCCCTCAGCGATGGTCATCCGGCATCAGCCTCCTTGGGTGTTTGGGTATTCCCCCAGACCAGCGCGCAGCGTAGTGCGATAGCTGCGGCTGCAGGGAAGCAAGGCGCCGTCTTTCAGGTGGATGCTGGCGTCGCCGCTGTCCAGCGGCTCGATCGAGGCCACCTGGTCCAGGTTGACGAGATAGCTGCGGTGGATGCGCACGAACCGCTCCGGATCCAGCTTGGACTCGATGCCGGCCATGGTGCTGCGCAGCGGGTAATCGTGGCCGCGCACGTGCAGGTTGACGTAGTTGCCGGAGGCCTGCGCCCATTCGATGTCACTGGTCGCCACCAGAAAATCGCGCCCCAGCTTGCGCACCAGGAAGCGCTCTGGGCGTTCGATTCGCTCCAGCGGCGGCCCCTCGTCCGGTGCGGCCAGCAACTGCACTTCGCCCTGAAGGCGCCGCAGCAGCAACCGGTAGACCTCGATGGCCAGCACGATCATGGCATAGGCGCGAACGTCCTTGACGTATTCGTACAGCAGCTCGCGCGGCCAGGGGCCGAAGGTGTACTCCCCTCCATGCCATCGATAGGCCAGCATGCGCAGGCCGACCATGCCTCCTACGTGGACCAGCGAGACGACGACGCTGGCAAGCAGGTGCAGGCCTATCTGTGATCGCCATTTGTCCCAGTGGAACGGGAAGCGCCGGGTGAACCAGACCAGCCCGGGAATCACCACCAGCAGCCAGACCATGGCGCTGCTGATTTCCCAAACCACCGGCTCCCAATCCTGCACAGTGGATCCACCACGCCGGAACTCCATGATGTGGGTGATGCTATTGCCGATGGCGTTGACGCCGATCAAGGCCAGCCAGAGCCCGATCTCGAACCAGCGCTTCCAGGGCAGGAAGCGTTGATAGGCAGTCGGTGCAGGATTGCTCATCCGCGCATTCTAAGGCGATAGCGCCCACGGGCCGCCCCGGTTCGTCCCCGAGGCGGCGCCTTTCGTCCCAATTCCATCGCGCACCATCACCTCGGGCTGGCCCTTGGCTGCCATTGCGACCGACGCTATCGCCAACTTGATGACAGAGCACTCTCATGCAACGCCGTTACGATCTGGACTGGGTACGCATCTGCGCCTTCGGCCTGCTGGTGCTCTACCACGTCGGCATGTATTACGTGAGCTGGGACTGGCACGTGAACAGTGCCCGGGCCGTAACAGCGCTGGAACCGTTCATGATGCTGTCGTCTCCGTGGCGGCTGTCGCTGCTGTTCCTGGTGTCCGGCACGGCTACCGCCTTCCTGCTAGGCAAGATACAGCGGGAAGCCGAAGCCAGCGGACGCAAGGCCCGCTTCCTTGGCCCGAAGTCATGGCGGCTGCTGCTGCCGCTGGTGTTCGGCATGTTGGTGATCGTGCCGCCGCAGTCGTACTACGAACTGCTCGATTCGCGCTATCCCGGCGGCTACCACGACGGCTACCTCGCCTTCTGGGGACGCTACCTGGCCGGCGACAGCTCATTCTGCGACGACGACGGCTGCCTGGTTGTGCCGACCTGGAACCACCTGTGGTTTGTCGCCTATCTGTGGGTCTACACCATCGTTGTGTGGCTGCTGGCGCGATTCGCACCACGCCGGTTCGAGGCCTTCGGCTTGGCATTGGCCAGAAGCCTGTCATGCGGTCCGGGCCTGCTGCTGTGGCCGATCCTGTTCTTCGCCCTCGCCCGGATCACGCTGATCGGCATCTTCGACTCCACGCATGCGCTGGTCGACGATTGGTACAACCATGTTCAGTACTTCGGAATCTTCCTGCTCGGCTTCCTCATCGCACGCACGAATGCAGTCTGGGGCGCTATGGTGCGTGTGCGTTGGATCGCCCTCGCGCTGTGGCTGGCCAGCTGGCTCGCGATAGCTGCCTATTTCGGCTACTTCAGCGATATCGAGCCACCACATGGCCTGCGTCTGGCGATGCGCGGGGCCTGGGGCCTGAACCAGTGGTGTGCGATCGTCGCCATTCTCGGCTTCGCGCGGCACTGGGCGCCCGGCGACAGCCCCGCGCTGCGCTACCTGTCGCAGGCGATCTTTCCCGTCTACATCCTGCACCAGACGGTCACGGTGGTGCTGGCGTACAACCTCAAGCCATTCGCGCTGCCATTGTGGGCCGAAGGCCCGCTGCTGGTGCTGTCGACCTTCGGGCTGTGCTTCGCCGGCTACGAGATCATCCGCCGCATTCCGGCGCTGCGGCCGTTGTTCGGCCTGAAGTGGAAGGCGGAGCCTCAGCTGCTTGGCGATGCTCGACGATCAGCTGGATAGCCTGCCCGCCGCGATAGTCGATAGTCGTCCGGCGCCACGCGATCAAATGGGGACGGAGGCAGTTAAGCGGAGGCAATCAAGCGATTTGATCGGAACTACTGCGGATACGCCGCCAGTAGTTGCCGGATGAGCGCGGCCTTCCTGGGCGGCGACTCCAGTACACGCGCGGACAGCGGGTTGCGATGGGTCGTGAAGTTCGTCTCCGCGCGGTCGCCGGTGCCGTCGACCAGGGCCGCCAACGACCTCTTCAGGTTCGTCGGCACGCGCTCCGTCTCGTAAGCGGCCAGGATGCCGCACAGCACACGCTCGCGCGCATCGGTCACGTCCTTCGCGCCCCGGCCGAACACGCCGGTGCGCTTCACGTGGATCTCCACCAGCAACCGGTCGACCGCGTGATCGGCCCAGCTCAGGCGCCGCCCGTCCAGCGTCGATGCCTCGATGTAGGCATCAGTGCCCTCCGGCGTCTTCGCATACGCGTTCAGGCGGGCCACGCGCGAATCCCCGTCGAACGTGTAGAGCACCTTCGTGTACGGGATCCTGGGCAGGTAGAACCCGCGTTTCGACGCCTCCGGCCCCTCGTGCTTCGCGATCGGGACATGGGCCATGTAGGGCGAGTTGGTCATGCGTCCCGACTCGCGGGTGACGCGGATCGATTCGGTGCGTGCGACCAGATCGACGAAAACCCCGCGCTCGGCCAGGCCCGCGTGGAGCCGGGCCGCCGGCGACGAGGCGGCCCGACCGTCGGGCGTGCGGGCGAACAGGCAGGCCAGCATGTCGATCCGGCACGCGCCGCAGTCGGCCTTCCGCGTCGCCCGGTCGCCGAGCCCGTACTCGATCAGGTCGATCAGATCCACGACCGTGCGCGTCGATGTCTCCGAATCATCGGTGATGTGGTCGATGCCGGTCCCGCCGTGACCGGCGATGTAGATTTTGATCGCACGGCCGGGTCTGCCGCGCACCCACGCCCGCAGACGCTCCTCCGGCATCTCGCCGAAGTAGTAGCGCTCGAACGCCGGGTACTTCGTCATGGCCCGATAGAGAAAATGCGGCAGCACCTTCAGCTCCATGTTGCGCCAGGTCACGAGCACGCCATCATCGGTCATACGAAGACTCCGGAAACGGGGCCAGAACCGGGGTGCGGTTCAGAACTCTGCTCGCAACTTGCGAAGCGAAAACGAACGAATGACGATCTTCCTCATCTCAGCAAGCTTCAAAACGTCTGTCCTTCCAAGTGAACCTGATCCCGTTTCCCCGACTCCGTTTCCCCGTTAACCTGGACCCGGTTACTCAGCAACAGCGAAGAAACTGGGCGACCCGAGGTCAGTGCGTCATCACACGGGCTTCTGCCGCGGCCGTCCCTCATAACGCGGGGTCTCCTTGTAGACATACCCGAACGCACCTTCAACCCACTGGGCGCAGTTGGCACAGGGCGAGGCAACCACACCATCGGTATTGAATGAAAGGACAGTGTAATTCCTGGGGTTCTTCCCTCGCGCCTTCAGCTCACACCAGATGTGGGCTTCGGCACACGTGTTGTGGGCCCGCCCGAGAGCCGGCGTTAAACCATTCCAAGGCAGTTCGTGCTGAAGCTCGATGAGGTATTTCGGATATGGATCAAGCGGTGTCGCCCGGGCGCTTGGCGAAGAGCTATGCGCACCTACCCTGATCTGACCATCCATTGCGATGGACAACATCTTCCCGACCTTATCTTTGTTCAAGTTCGCATAGGTATGCGCTACCTTCCGTATGTCCTTCTTACTGGGAGCATTGAATCCCCTCTTCCCCTTCCCCATATCGCCACCCTCCAGCAGTTAAAAACTTAAATCCCCCAAGAACTTGAACGCTCCGGAACATCGCACCACGCGACAAACCCCGAACCCTTCTTGCCCGCACGGCAGTGGGCGCCGCCCGCACCCAGCCCTTCCATCCGGAGTTCTGGAAATGGCGGGGAATGGGGTCCGGTTAATGGGATCAGGTTCAGTTCTCTTCCATGCGAGACAAATAACAAAGGACAAATACAGTCAAACCAATTATTTACTCCGTCATTTTTTGCTCGAATTATCAACCGAATTTTGAAAAGGATGAAGCCAGCTTTCCTATCCTACGCAAGCGTGTAAGTGAACCTGACCCCGTTACTCGCCTGCTGGGCCTCCGCCTTCCTGCAGGCCTGCCGCAAGCACGCGAGATTGCGCAGCATCCTCGTAATATTGTCCCTGACGCCATTCGCCCCTCTCGTCATTCCCGCGAAGGCGGGAATCCAGCGTCTTCAAGCTGTTGAAAGCAAAGGCGCTGGATTCCCGCCTTCGCGGGAATGACGGACTTGTTCAGAGGATCCCTAAACGAACCTGATCAACCTGACCCCGTTACTCGCCGACCCCGTTATTCGCCTGCTGGGCTTCCGACTTCCCGCAGGCCTGCCGCAAGCACGCAAGATTGCGCAGCATCCTCGTAATATTGTCCCTGACACCCATTCGCCCCTTGTACGGATGCGGCCCCGGTGTGAAATTGCTGGCGAGCATCTGCCACATCTGGTTTCCCGCATTGGCAGGCTGCAGGTAGTCTCGAACGGCCATCGGGTTTCTCTTCGTTTGCGGTTGTCGGCCATCCGGCCGCTCGGGCCGTCGTGCCCATTGCCGGCATGGACGTGATGCCGCTCCGGCAGACCGTCAGCCATCCTCGATCTTGACCATGGCTGCGACGGGACAGTGATCCGAAACACGGACACCGTTGTACTTGCACCCAGTGTCCTTGATGAAACTGAAACCTCCGCCCACGCTCCCGATGCCTTCGATTGCCACCGTGATATCTGCATGCATGGCCACATCGGCGAAGAAGCCGTCTAGTACGTAACCCTTCTTCTGTGTCGCGCTGGGGGCCATGGTCCGGGCGACGCCACCGAACTTCGCGTCGCCGGCATTGAAGTCGCCCCCCACGATGCACGCATCGAACGTCCTTTTCTCCGCGCCTTCCTCGAACTCGTCGAGCAGATCCTGGAGATTGTTGCCCCCGCCTCCACCGCTGGTGGCATGGAAACTCACGACCAGCACTTTCGATCTGAGCATGGTGCAGAGGCAGGCAGCAGGATACCGGCTCGCAGTGCCCCCGGATTTGGTCTTGAGTGGCACGTTCTTCGTGATTCCCGGATCCGTCTTGAACCAGATCATCTGGCGACATGCATGGGAATGGCTTTGGCCGTCCGTTCTTTCGTCGGCGATCCAGATACCGGAAGGATAGGTGTCGGACGCATTCGGATCTTTGATGGCATTGCGCAGGCTCAGACAGGGCTCGGTGATGAAACCGATGTCGTAGTTCGCGCACAGGTAGGCCAAAGCCGCCTTCCTCTGGGTGAACTCGCTGATCAGAGTGACGTCTTTGCTCTGCTGCAAGACGCATTCGGCGCGCTGCATGTTCCAAGTGAAAGCCTTGAAGTTCGGCATCTTCGCTCCTGCCTTCAGTCGTGCAAGACCACAATCCCGATGACGCGGCCGCGCACGATTCAGCCTCGTGGCGTCGATCCGCGATCCATCGCCCGTCAGTCGAATCTGTAGTCGAATCCAGCATCGGCGGCGGTCACGCGCACGCCAGTCACGTCCCGGCCCTCGATCATCCGCCCCAGAAACTCCCGGCTGATCTCCGGCAGCATCGTGTTGGTCAGAATCGCGTCGATCATCCGTCCACCCGACTCGCTCTCGGTGCAGCGCGAGACCACCAGCCTCACCACGTCCTCGTCGTACTCGAATGGGATCCGATAGCGCTGCTCGACGCGCTTCTTGATCCGGTTCAACCGCAGCTTCACGATCTCGCCCAGCATCGCGTCGCTCAGCGGGTAGTACGGAATCGTCACCAGCCGCCCCAGCAACGCCGGCGGGAAGATCTTCAGCAGCGGCTCGCGCAGCGCCTTTGCCATGCCCTCGGGTTCGGGCATCAGCTCCGGGTCGGCGCACAGGCCGGCGATCATGTCCGTGCCGGCGTTGGTGGTCAGCAGGATCAGGGTGTTGCGGAAGTCGATCTTCCTGCCCTCGCCGTCCTCCATCCAGCCCTTGTCGAAGACCTGGAAGAACAGTTCGTGCACGTCGCTGTGGGCCTTCTCCACCTCGTCGAGCAGCACCACCGAATACGGCTTGCGGCGCACGGCCTCGGTCAGCACGCCACCCTCGCCATAGCCGACGTAGCCGGGCGGTGCGCCCTTGAGCGAGGAGACCGTATGCGCTTCCTGGTACTCGCTCATGTTGATGGTGATCAGGTTCTGCTCGCCGCCGTACAGGGCCTCGGCCAGCGCCAGCGCGGTCTCGGTCTTGCCCACGCCGGAGGTGCCGGCGAGCATGAAGACGCCGATCGGCTTGGACGGGTTGTCAATACCGGCGCGGCTGGTCTGGATGCGCCGGGCGATCATCTCCATCGCGTGGTCCTGGCCGATGACGCGCTTGCCCAGCAGTTCCGGCAGCCGCAACACGGTCTCGATCTCGTTGCGCGCCATGCGCCCGACCGGGATGCCGGTCCAGTCGCCGACCACGGCCGCGACCGACTGGTAGTCGACCGTCGGCAGGATCAGCGGGTGCTCGCCCTGCAGTTCGGCGAGTTCGGCCTGCACCTTCTGCAGCCGTGCCAGCAGCTCGCCGCGGTCTTCCGGATCGGGCTGCGGCACCTGCGCCCCGGCCTCCGCATCAGCTGCGGCTTCAAGCGCGCTGCCAGTGCCTTCGACCGGCGCTGCGCCATCACGCAACCTGCCACGCAACGACAGCAGTTCGTCGACGAGGCTTTTTTCCGCTTCCCAACGCTGCTGCAGGCCAGCCAGGCGCACGGTTTCGGCACCGAGCGCTTCGCGGCACGCGGCCTCGCGCTCGACGACCGGAATGCCGATCGCCTGTTCGCGGGCGATGATCGCGAGCTCCGTCTGCAGCGATTCGATGCGCCTCTGGCTGTCGTCGACCTCGGCCGGTACCGCGTGCAGGCTGACCGCGACGCGCGCGCAGGCGGTGTCGAGCAGGCTGACCGACTTGTCCGGCAGCTGCCGCGCGGGAATGTAGCGATGGCTCAGCTTGACCGCGGCCTCCAGCGCCTCGTCGAGGATCTGCACCTTGTGGTGCGCCTCCATCGTGCTGGCGACGCCGCGCATCATCAGCACGGCCTTGATCTCGTCGGGTTCGTCGACCTGGATCGACTGGAAGCGCCGGGTCAGCGCCGGATCCTTCTCGATGTGCTTCTTGTACTCGGCGAACGTGGTCGCGCCGATGGTGCGCAGCGTGCCGCGCGCGAGCGCGGGCTTGAGCAGGTTGGCGGCGTCGCCGGTGCCGGCCGCGCCCCCGGCGCCGACCAGGGTGTGGGTCTCGTCGACGAACAGGATGACCGGCTTCGGGCTGGCCTGGACCTCGTCGATCACCGCGCGCAGGCGCTGCTCGAACTCGCCCTTCATGCTGGCGCCGGCCTGCAGCAGGCCGACGTCGAGCGCGCGCAGTTCGACCTCCTTGAGCGCCGGCGGCACGTCGCCGCGGGCGATGCGCTGGGCGAAGCCCTCGACGACCGCAGTCTTGCCGACGCCAGCCTCGCCGATCAGGATCGGGTTGTTCTGCCGCCTGCGCATCAGGATGTCGACGACCTGGCGGATCTCGTCGTCGCGGCCGATGATCGGGTCGAGCCTGCCGCTGCGCGCCTGCTCGGTGAGGTCGGTGGTGAACTTCCTCAGCGCTTCCTGCTTGCCCAGCGCCGCCGGCGCGATCGCGCCGCTGGCCTCGCCGGGCGCGGCGCCGATGTCGAAACCGTCGCTGGCGCGCTGGCCGGTCTCGGGCGAGTCGCCGACGATGGCGTCGAAGCCGTCGGTGAGCGCCTCGGGCTTGAGCTTGCCGAACTCGGCCGAGATCGCCTGCAGTGCGTTGCGCAGCTGCGGCGTGCGCAGCGCGCCGACGACCAGATAGCCGCTGCGCACCTGCGCCTCGCCGAACATCAGCGTGGCGAACACCCAGGCGCGCTCGACGGCTTCCTCGACCGTGGACGACAGGTCGGAGATCGCGGTGGCGCCGCGCGGCAACCGATCGAGCGCGGCGGTCACGTCGCGCGCGAGTTTCGACGGCTCCAGGCCGAAGTGGCGCACGATGCGGTGCAGGTCCGAATCCTCGAGCTGCAGCAGCTGGTGGATCCAGTGCACCAGTTCGACGTAGGGATTGCCGCGCAGCTTGCAGAACACCGTCGCGCTCTCGATCGCGCGATAGGTCGTGGCATTGAGTTTTCCGAACAGCGCGTTGCGGCTGATCTCCGCCATGTCGTTCTCCTAGTGTGTATGGCGGCCGCGTGCGGCCGGCCGGACGATCACGTCGCCGGCATCGTCGAGGTCCCAGGCGCGGCGGCCCAGCCAGGTGTCCAGGCCCATCCGTCCGGCGACGCCCAGGCGCGTGGTCGGCACCTCGCCGGCGCGCAGCAGCAGTTGCACGTCCCAGTCCAGTCCGTCGCCGAGGTAACCGCGCACCAGCGCGGCCAGGTCGCGCAGGGGAACACCGCCGGGCAGGAAGGTCCGGAAGCGGGACGCGTCCAGCGGCCCCAGGCGCAGGCGGAAGCGATGCTGCGCGCCGCGGACGCGGGCGCCGAGCACGGCGGTGCCGCCGAGCGTCGCGACCGCGCGGCGGCCCAGGCGCAGGCGGGCCTCGTCCGGCAGCGGCATCCATTCGGCGACGAAGCCGACGATCTCCACCGGTACGTCGAACGCGCGTACCAGCAGGGCGCGCAGGCCTTCGGCATTGCGGACCTGCGAGACCAGCCGGCCGGCGAAGTGGCGCAGGCCGGTCGCGACCACCGGATCGTCGCCGGCGCCGGGCCGTGGCAGCCCGACCAGCGCACCGACATGGAACGCGAACCGGTCGTCGCCGCGGCGTTCCGCCTGCACGACCGGCTGGGCATCGGCCCAGGCACGGTAGAACAGCGACAGCATGCGGTGGTGGAACACGTCGGCGAACGCGCGGAACGTGGTGTCGCGCGCGCTCTGGGCGCGTTCGATCGCGTACTCGGTCAGGTGCAGCGGCAGCGGGCCGTTCGGGCCGAACAGTCCCAGTACCGGCGTGTCGAGCACGGCCGAACCGGCCGCGTCCGCGCCGCGGTAGCCGGCGACCTCGCCCGGTGCGAACGCCAGCGACGGTGGCTGGCGCAGCCGCACCATGTCTTCGCCGGGGCGCGCGGAGCGTCCCAGCGGCACGCGCTGCGGGTGCGCACGTTCGAGCAGGCGCAATGCGGCGAACAGTTCGAACGCGTGCGGATGCGTGCGCAGCGCGGCGTCGGCATCCGGCACGTCCGCGACCGGCGCGTCCGCGGCCGGCAGGGCGCCGGCCTCGTCCAGGGCTTCGGCGGCCGCGTGCATGCTCATGCCAGCTGCCGCGTGCCCAGGCGCGCCGGCCAGCGCGCGATCTGCTGGCGTTCGAGCGTGCGCAGCACGGTTTCGGTGAAGCCGTTGACCGAGGCGTAGCGGGCGAAGAAGTGCTGCAGCACCGCGCCGATCAGGTAGGCGCCGGTGCCTTCGAACGCGCTGTCGTCGCAAGTCAGCACGATCTCCAGCCCGCGCCCGAAGGTGATCGGTCCGGGCACCGGCAACCGGCGCACGATCGGGGCGAAGGCGATCGACTTCACGCCCTCGACCTGGCGCAGCGCGGCCGCGTCGTGCGGGTCGCAGTACAGCGACAGCATCTCGCGCAGCGCGGCCGCGCCGGACGCGGGATCGCCCTCGAACAACGACAGGTAGTCGAACTGCAGGTGGCCGAGCAGGCGCCAGGCGGTCTCGCCGCCCGCAACCGCCGGACGCGGGCGCGTGGGCCCGGCCACGCAGCGGATCTGCCCGGCCGGCACGCCGGCATCGACATGGAAGTCGGTCCCGCCCTTGCCCACCGGCATGTGCAGCGGCAGGTCGCGGTTGCTGCACAGCAGTTGCAGGCCGACCTGGCGCAACGGCGTCTGCAGCGGCCGTTCGCCGGCATCGACCAGCGCCAGAAACACCTCGCTGCCGACGTAGCTCGAGCGCGCGCCCTGGCGTCGCTGGCGTCCCGACAACAGCCGCGGTTCGCGGCGCACCGTGTAGTAGGCGCCTTCGCGCGCATGCCAGGTATGCGCGTCGCCGCCATAGAACGGCTGGAAGCGCGTCTCCGGTTCCTGGCGGTCGCCGAAGCCCTCGACGCGTTCCACCCCTACGACCTCGAAGTCCATCGGCCGCACGCGGTCGGCGACGACGTGGTACTCGGTGACCTCGGGACGCAGGTGGATGCGGTCGGCGCCGCGCGGGAACAGGTTGATCGCCGGCGTGCAGAACAGGCGGACGTGGCTGGCATCGAGCCCGCGCGCCAGTGCGCCGACGCTGCGCCGCAGCAGCACGACGATCTCGAACGCCTGGCCGCGCATGCGCTGCAGCGCCGGCCGCAGGCCGCTGAACTCGGCGAACAGGAAACGCTCCGGACAGGCGAAGTATTCCTGCAGCAGCCGGTAGCCGCTGAAGCTGCGGCCATCGACCGGCAGCAGCGCGTCCGCGTCGTCGAAGCCGCGCGGACGGATCGCATCGGCGCCCTGCCGGACCTGCACCGCGGCATGCGCGCCCTCGCCGCGCAGCAGCACGGCCTCGGCGTCGGCGAACAGCTGTTCGTACAGCCGCTTGGGCAGTTCGTCGGCGCCGGCGAGGAACACCGGCAACGCGTCGATCGGCAGCGTCGACAGGTCGGCCCCGCCGGTCGTGCGGATCTGCAGGCGCAGGCCGGCGCGGACCTCGCGGTCCTCCGGCGCCTCGATGCCGGCGGCGGCGAGCGCGGCGGGCGTGTCGAAATAGCGCACGGCGGCGACCTCGAGCGGCCACAGCGTCACCTCGTGCGCGGTGCGGAACTCGCACGCGGTACGCTCGTCGGTGCCGGGCACGCCGCGCAGGGGCGTGTGGCGCGGCACCGGATGGCCGGTGGCCAGGGTGCCGGCCTTCGGATCGGGATGCAGCTGCACCACCGCCATCGACGGCACCGGCCGCAGGTACTGCGGGTACAGCATCTCCATCAGGTGCTGGGTGAACACCGGATACTGCGCGTCGAGCTTGAGCTGCACGCGCGCGGCGAGGAACGCGAAGCCTTCGAGCAGGCGCTCGACGTAGGGGTCGGCGCACTCGAAGCCGTCCAGGCCGAGGCGGCCGGCGATCTTGGGATATTCGCGGGCGAACTCGGCGCCCATCTCGCGCACGAAGCCCAGTTCGCGGTTGTAGTGCGGGAGCAGGCGCGGGTCCACGGCTCAGCCCCAGGCCTCGGACACGGCCATGCGGCCGGTCTCCAGGTCGACCTCGGTCTTGAGGTAGAGGTTCAGCGGAATCGGCTGCGCCCACATGTCCGATTCGATGTCGAACACCAGCGAACGCCCGTCCATGCGCCCGGCGTCGGTGCGCACGCGGACGCGCAGGGTATCGGCGATCAGGCGTGGTTCGAAGGCCAGGATCGTCGCGCGCAGCCGGCGTTCCAGACGCGCGATGTCGAGCCCGCTGCGGGCGACGCCGGTCAGGTCGGGAATGCCGAAGTTGAGCACCGAAGCCGCGACCCGCGGCAGGTGGTCGAGCGGCCGGTCGGCCTCTGCATGAGTGCAGTTGAGAAGCCACGACAGATCGCGGATCACGCATTCGCGCAGCCGCTGCGCCGAGATCACGCGCTGGTCGCGGCACTCTTCGCGCCGCGCCGGTTCGTCGTCGGTGAGCCGGTCGAGCAGCGAGGGCTGCAGCCGCTCCTGCGTGGTGAGCTCGGCCATCGGCGTCAGTCCCCGTCGTCGAACTCGATCGAGCGGATCCCGAGCAGCGCATGCTCGCCGGCATCGGTCGCGAGCATGCGCTGTCCGTGGCCGATCCACGTCGTCCCGTCCAGCGCCGACCAATCGCTGGCCCGCCCCAGGCGCAATGCCGGATCGGCCAGCGTCTCGCTGCCGGGATAGCGCACCGGCACGTAGCCGTGCGCCTGGCCGCCATTGCGCCAGGTCACCTCCACCGGCGCCCACAGGGTATCGGCCAGGCTGGCCGGCGCGTCGAAGCGCAGCGCGCGGATGCGGTCGAACGGCGCCCAGCCGTAACCGCCCTGCAGCACCAGTTCCAGGCACGGCCCGAACCGGCTGTCGGCATCGGCGATCCACGCGAACGGCACGCCGTCGATGCGGCCCGGCGTCGCCGGCGCCGCGTCGAAGGCCCGGGCCCGCAGCGCGGCGGCGGCCGGGTGCTGTCCCCGGCCGTCGAGGCGCAGCGCTTCGAGCAGCGGCGGCAGCCAGTCGGCGGGTTCGCCGACGACCGTCGGCAGCCGTTCGCCGGCAATGCTGTCCGCGCGGACCGTCTCGGCCTCGAGCAGCGCCGCCCATGCGGCGGCGATCATCGCGTTGCCCGGGTCGAGCCGGGTCGCCACGTCGAGCTGTGCCCGTGCGCGCGCCCACTGGCCGGCTGCGGCGAGCAGCTGGAACAGGAACACCCGGGCCGGCGCGTCGGCCGGTGCGTGGCGCACCTGCGCGGTGAGTGCCTGCAGGGCCTCGTCCGGCCGCCCCTCGCGCAGCAGGCGTTCTGCCGGCGAGGTCGCGACCCGGAACGCGCCGGCGTCGACGGTGGCGGTCATCGTCGCGTCCGTCAGGCCGAGGCGACGGCCTGGATGTCGTAGGTGAACTCCTTCGCCGCGCCGTCCTTCGCACCGTCGGGCTTCTGCGGCTGGAAGCCGTACTTGAACTTGCCGAAGTGCAGGGTCACGTTCTCGGTCAGGCGATCCTCGCCGCCGGAGCCGCCGGTCGACACCGACGTCACCATGACGCCGTTGCTCAGGTGGATGGTCACGTAGTCGGTCTGTTCGCCGGTGGCGTTGGTGACGTAGAGCCAGGCCTCCTCGATGCGCGCGCCGGTGGCCGCGGCCTGCAGCAGCGCGTGCGAGGACGAATCCACGTACTTGGTCAGCGAGATGTCCTGCACATGCGCCTTGCCGCCGGCGCTGACGCTGGAGTTGTGCAGGTCGGCCGAGTTGGACAGGCCCCACGACCAGGCCAGCACCGGCACCTCGTCCTTGTGCTTGGCGTGATCGGACGATCCCCCGATGGTGACCTTGCCCTTGCCGAACTTGATATGCATGTCGAATGCCACGGTGTGCTCCTGTGTGTGATGCGTCAGAGTTGGACGCGCGACCCTGAGCCGCGCGCGTTTGCGGGACGTGACCGGATCAGCCCTTCGCTTCGGATGGCAACCGCGAGACCAGCCGCAGCGAGACCGTCAGGCCCTCGAGCTGGTAGTGCGGCTTGAGGTAGAACTTGGAGGTGTAGTAGCCGGGCGCGCCCTCGACCTCCTCGACCACCACCTCGGCGGCGGCCAGCGGCTTGCGCGACTTGGCGTCCTCGCTGGAGTTGGCCGGGTCGCCGTCGACATAGTTGAGGATCCAGTTCTGCAGCCAGCTCTGGACCTGGTCGCGGCTGCTGAACGAGCCGATCTTGTCGCGCACGATGCACTTGAGGTAATGCGCGAAACGGCTGCACGCGAACATGTACGGCAGGCGCGCGGCGAGCGCGGCATTGGCGGTCGCGTCCGGGTCGTCGAACTCCTCGGGCTTGTTGAGCGACTGCGCACTGATGAACGCCGCCATGTCCGAGTTCTTGCGATGCACCAGCGGCATCAGGCCGAGGCGGTCGAGCTCGGCCGAGCGGCGGTCGGTGATCGCGATCTCGGTCGGGCACTTCATGTCCACGCCGCCGTCGTCGGTGGGAAAGGTGTGCGTGGGCAGGTTCTGCACCGCGCCGCCGGACTCGACGCCGCGGATCCGCGAGCACCAGCCGTATTCCTTGAACGAACGGTTGATGTTGACCGCCATCGCGTAGGCCGCGTTCTGCCAGGTGTACTTCGACGAATCGGCGCCGGAGGTGTCCTCCTCGAAGTCGAACGCCTCGACCGGATCGGTCTTGGCGCCATACGGCAGGCGCGCGAGCGTGCGCGGCATGGCGAGCGCGAGGTAGCGCGCGTCGTCGGACTCGCGTAGCGAGCGCCACGCGGCGTAGTCGGGCGTGGACTGGATCTTGGCCAGGTCGCGCGGGTTCGACAGTTCGTTCCAGCTGTCCATGCCCAGCAGTCCCGGGCCGGCCGCCGCGATGAATGGCGCGTGCGAGGCGGCCGACACCTGGCCGATGCCGCGCAGCAATTCCACGTCCGGCGGGCTGTGGTCGAACTGGTAGTCGCCGACCAGGCAGCCGTAGGGCTCGCCGCCGAGCTGGCCGTACTCTTCCTCATAGACCTTCTTGAACACCGGGCTCTGGTCCCAGGCGGTGCCCTTGTAGCGCTTGAGCACCTTGCCCAGGTCCTTCTTGCTGACGTTGAGCACGCGGATCTTGAGCTGCTGGTCGGTCTCGGTGTTGTTGACCAGGTAGTGCAGGCCGCGCCATGCGCTTTCGAGCTGCTGGAACTCGGCCGAATGCATCACCAGGTTCAGCTGTTCGCTGAGCTTGCGGTCGATCTCGGCGATGTAGGACTTGATGGTCTGCGAGACGTCGTCGGAGACGATGTCGGTGCGGCTGAGCACCTGCTCGGCCAGCGTGCGCACGGCCGATTCGACCTCTTCGCGGGCGCGCTCGCTCTTGGGCCTGAATTCCTTGCCCAGCAGCGCGGCGAACTCGCCGGCCTCCAGGCCCTGCGCCGCCTCGGGCGCGACTGCAAGCTGTTCGGTTGCCATGATCGTCGTTCCTTACTGGTCGTCGGCGGGCTTGGCCGCGGAGGTCAGCGCCTGCAGCAGCGCGGGATCGCGGATCGCCTGCGCGATCAGGTTCTCGGCGCCGGCCTTGCCGTCCATGTAGGTATCGAGGTTGGCGAGCTGGGTGCGCGCCTCGAGCAGCTTCGCGAGCGGCTCGACCTTGCGCGCGACCGCGGCCGGCGAGAAGTCGTCCATGCTTTCGAAGGTGATGTCGACCGACAGTTCGCCCTCGCCGGTCAGCGTGTTGGGCACCTTGGCGACGACCCGCGGCTTCATCGACTGCAGGCGGCTGTCGAAGTTGTCGACGTCGATCGCGAGCGCCTTGCGGTCCTCGACCGGTGGCAACTCGCCGGCGTTGGCGCCGGACAGGTCCGACAGCACGCCCATGACGAAGGGAATCTGGACTTTCTTCTGCGCGCCGTAGACCTCGACGTCGTATTCGATCTGTACGCGTGGTGCGCGATTGCGCGCAATGAACTTCTGGCTGTTCGCCATGGCTGGCCTCCGTTGGCGTTGTCCGGCCGGGCGGACACGCGTGCCACGCAATTCGCGTGGCTGGCGCGTGCCCGGATGCCCGGTGTCCGCATCGATCCCGCCGCCGACGCCGCTTCCACGGCCTCGCCCGGCACCCCGCTTCGCCACGGTCCGCCGGTGCCGTCCTGATGTCGGCATGTCGGCCCGAGCCCTGCGAACGGCCGGACCGATGCAGGCCCGACCAGCGCAACGGAGATTAGAAACGCCCCGCTCGACCAACCCGACATTCCATCTCAATCGGCCATTCACGCATTGCGTGAAATCTCCGTGATGGGTTTTGCCCCCGTTCTGCGCATTGCTCCATTGAAGGCGGGCACTCCGCTTCGGGAACAGGGGCGAGGGGCACACATGGAACTGGTACAACACACCTGGGACGGCGCGCAGGCCGGATCGGCGCGCGAAGCGATGGATGGGGATCCCCGCGTGGCACGCGTACTGCGCTGCATCGAAGCGCATCTCGACGATCCGGCGCTGGGTTGCGAGCTCCTGCAGAAGACCTTCTTCGTCTCGCGGCCGACGCTGTACCGGATGTTCCAGCCGCTGGGCGGGGTGTCGCGCTACATCCGGGAGCGCCGGCTCATGGCAGCGCGACGGCGTCTGCGCGACGAACCGCAGCACAGCATCACCTGGCTGCTCTACGACCTGGGCTTCGAATCGGAACGACAGTTCCAGCGCGCGTTCAACGCACGCTTCGGCATGTCGCCGATGCAGTGGCGTGGACTGTGCCGGCGCGACGTGCAGAGCGGCCCGATGCCTGCACCGATGCAGGCCGTCACCTGAGAAACTGTTCACGTCATCAGATGCCGGGGCCGCTCCATTGCCGCCGGCGATTCCAGAAAGAAGCCACCGGATGCGTGCTGCATCCGGTGGCTCTGTCGTGCGTGCAGCGCGGCGGCGAATCGTGATGACGATCCGCCGTACAGGCCTCAGAACTGGTAGCGCACCCGCATGCCGTAGGCGCGCGCATCGTTGAGGAAGCGGATGTTGAGCCGCGAGCCCACGAGTGCCTTCTGCGAGACGTCGTTGTCGAGCAGGTTGCTGCCGTACAACTCGTAGCGCCAGCGGCCGTCGAGCGAGGTGATGCCGATGCCGGCGTTGAGCGTGACTTCGCCGCGCTGACGATCCGGGAAGCCCGCCGTCGCCGCGTCTTCCTGACGGACGAACTCGCCGGTCTGGTCGACGTAGATCACGTCGCGGTTGTTGTACTGGGTGAGGTAGTAGGCCGAGCGGTAGGACGCCAGCAACTGCCAGTCGAGCGAACCGAACGACAGCTCGGTCATGTGCTGCAGGCGCACGTTGCCGGTGAAGCGTGAGGCCAGCGGCAACTCGTTGCCGGTCAGGTCGATCCGCGAGGTCACGCCGCCGAAATCGTAGTTCTGGCTGCGCGCATCGCCGACGACGCCTTCCTTGATCTCGCTGTCGAGCGCCAGTGCATTGAGGTGCAGCATGAAGCCGCTGCCGAAGCGGGTCACGCTTTCGACTTCGACGCCATAGATCGCCGAGCGGCCGATGTTGCGGTTGACCAGCGAGTAGCCCGCGGGCTCGCCGTCCGGATTGAGCGAGATCACCGCGAGATCCTGGAACACCTGGTCGGTGTAGTCGTAGTAGAACGCGCTGACGTTGAAGTTGCCGGGGCGGCCGAACCAGCGGTGGCTCATCTTGCTGCCGACTTCGAACGCGGTGATCGACTCGGGACCGAAGGTCTCGGGAATCTCGTTGACGTCGAAGGTATCGTTGAAGCCGCCGGCCTTGTGGCCGGTCGAGACCGTGGCGTAGAGCATGTGGTCGTCGCTGCGGTCGAACTCGACGCCGGCGCGCCAGTCGGTGAAGTCGAAGCGGCTTTCGCCGAACTGCTGCGACGGGATGCCGTTGACCTGCACCCAGGACTGGTACGGGCAGTCGATCGTGTCGCCACCGATGTCCGGGCGATCGACGCAGCCGAAATCGCCACCACCGGGCACAGCGCCGATCTGCTCGGCAATGGTGTCGCGCTGGCCGTGCTGCAGGATGCCCTGCAGCAGGAACCGCGCCATGTCCGCCTGCGAGGTCAGGCCGGTCACATCGAAGTTGGGACGCTGCATGAAGGCGGGCACGAAACCCTCGGTCCCCAGGCGCGTCGCGAAATCGCCACCCACGCCCGGCAGGCCGAGCGCCCAGTTGCCGCCGATGCCGTAGCGCGACTTGGCCTCGCGCGTGCGGCGCACGCCGGCTTTCAGGCGCAGGGTGTCGTTCAGATCGAAGGTGCCGTCGGCGAACAGCGCGGTCGAGCGACCGTTGACGTCGGGCATCGTGAACTCGGTGCCCGAGAACCAGCGGCCCTTGTCGGCCAGCGACAGATAGCCGACCTGCTGGTCTTCGTTGAAATGGAACGCGCCGGTGGTCCAGCGGAACCGGCTGTCGTCGGACGAGGACAGGCGCAGCTCGTGCGTCTGCGACTGCGACAGCGTCAGCCAGTACTGGGTGGAGAAATTGTCGTAGTCGAAGCCGTCCGGATTGCCCGGACCGCGCGGGCCGACATCGCGACCCGGCCACAGGATGCCTTCGCTGGCGGCGTTGGTCTGGCGGTAGTCGACGTCGCGATAGCTGGTGTTGTACTCCAGCGCGACCGGACCGAAGTCGTAGCGCACGTTGGCCAGCGCGCCCCAGATGGTGCTGTCGAGCACGCCCTGGCGGCCGCGATACACCACGTCGCGCATGTCCAGCTGGTCCGGGCTGAAACCGGCTTCGGCCGCGGTGAAGATGTTCGCGCCCGGGTAGCCGGTGCCGCCTTCCTTGCCCATGTCCGCCATCGCGAACACGCTGAGCCTGTCGTCGGGCTGATAGAGGAACGAGATGCGCCCGCCCTTCTCGTCCTGGATGCCGGCCGGGTCGAGGCTCTGGTCGGCGCCCGCATTGCGGAACGCGCTGTCCTTCTCGACGCTGTAGCCGGCGATGCGCAGCGCCGCCCAGCCACCGAGCGGCAGATTGATCGCGAACTCGCCGGCCTGATGGTCGCGGTTGCCGGCCTCGAGCTGCACGTAGCCGCCGAATGCCTCGAGATCCGGCCGCTTGGTGACGATGTTGAGCGTGCCGGCCAGCGCGTTGCGTCCGCGCAGCGTGCCCTGCGGACCCTTGTTGATCTCGACGCGTTCGATGTCGTAGAACATGCCGCCCAGGCCACGCGGGCGGGCGATGTACGCACCGTTGATGTGCGGCGCCGCGCCCGGATCGCCCAACTCGGTATTGTTGGCCGAGCCCACGCCGCGGATGAAGATCTCCAGGTTGCCTTCCTGGTTCGACATGCTCATGCCCGGCACCAGCGCCTGGATGTTGCGCAACTCGTTGTTGATGCCGAGCGCGCGTGCATCGTCGGCCGAGATCGCCTGCGCGGTGCCCGCGTACTTCTGCAGATCCTGCTCGCGGCGTTCGACGGTGACGATCACCGCATCGAGCGTCGACGCCTCCTCGTTCGCGGGCAACGCGCCCTGGGGGGCGGTCTCCTGCGCGGCAGCGCTGAAGACCATCGTGGCGAATGCGAGCGGCGTGAGCGCGAGGCGCAGCCGCGACCGGTGGCGTCGGTCCATGTGTTCCCTCCCCAGGGCGTCTCGAAGCGTCGATGCGTGCGACTGCACGCGAAGGCCGCGACTCTCGGACCCGATGACAACGCTGTCAAGCTGCAGGGCAGCAGGGCCGGCGACGATCGGGACGAAAGTCGAAGACGCTGCCGGGGCGATGCCGGGATGGCCGCGCAGGGATGTCGCCGCGCGTGCAGGCGGGCCTCAGTCGCGGGACGCCGAGAGCAGGCCGCGCCGCCGGAACCACATCTCCACCGGAATAGTCAGCAACGGCGGAATCGCGGCGAACACCGCGACCAGCACCGCCCACAGCGGCCAACGCAGACGGATCCATGCGAACAGGCTGACCACGAGATAGATCAGAAACGCAACGCCATGCAGGCGACCGAAGAACCACACGCCGAGTTCGGTGGTCTGCGTGCCGTACTTGAGCAGCATGCCGATCAGCAGGCCGGCCCAGGTGAGCGCCTCGAAGAACGCCGCGGCGGCGAAGATGCGGCCGGTGGTGGACATCGGACGAGGCGGCATGCGGTGTTCCATGGACAGGGCGTCGCAGTGTAAGCACTTGTTCACGATCCCGGCGTATGTCGCGCCGGAGCGTGTGGGCGTGCAGGCCAAGGAAGCGCGAGAGCGCGTACGTCCGTACGCGACCGAGCGATGACGCGGGTCTGCACGTCCACTGGCCCGGCCCGCAGGGTGGCCGCAACGCGACCACGCGACGTGCGGCGGGATCGTGAACAGGTTCTCACGGCGCCCTGTCGTGCGGCGCCGTTCGATGCCGGGTGGCGGGAGTCACGTGCGGCTCACCCCTCCGTCGCCAACCTGTTCTCCCCGACCGCTGGAGACCCCGATGAAAATGCTGAGAATCGTCGCCGCAGGCGCGGTGAGCTATTTTGCGTATCGCGCCTGGAAGCGCAATCGCGACGGGAAGGCGCCCCTGCCACGGCAGGATGTGCACGCGTTGCCTGACGACGGCACCCGTACTGCACCGCATGGGGATCCGTTGATCGACGAGGACCTCGATACGTCGCTGCCACGCAGCGCGTCGCACTCGAGCCCGGGCTTCGGCGCTCCCTGACCGTCCGCTGGTGGCGATGGGCAAAGCGCGATGCGCGCGTGTGATCCGCCATCGCCGTCCGCCGCGATACATGCCTGCAATTCCCAAGGGCAGAACGCCCGGTCGTAGGCCGGATCCTCTAGCCCGCGTACGCACCGCGCAAGCCGATCGATCCGGAATCCGCGTCGATGCCGTCGGCCTGTCCCTGCTCACGCGGCGACGCGGCCTTAATCGCGCCGCATCTCCCGCCACCACGCGCTGCCGGGCTGCGGCGCTTTCAGGTCGACGCGTTCGCCCATACGCGGTGTGGCGAGGTCGACACCACGGTCGGCGGCGATCGCACTGACGCGTTCGAACGGGTCGTCCCAGGCGTGCATCGCAAGATCGAAGGTGCCGTTGTGCACTGGCAGCAGCACGCGCGCCTGCAGGTCGAGGTGCGCCTGCACGGTCTGCTCGGGCTGCATGTGTACGAAGGCCCAACGGCGGTCGTAGGCGCCGGTTTCCAGGGCCGCGACATCGAAGGGTCCGAAGCGCCGGCCGATCTCGACGAAACCGTCGAAGTAGCCGGTGTCGCCGCTGAAGAACAGTTTCAGGCCGGCGGCGTCCGCGGTGGTCGATGAATCCTCGATCACCCACGATGCCCACAGCGTGCGGTCGGAATCGAACAGGCCGCGACCGGAGAAATGCTGCGCCGGTGTCGCGGTGAAGCGGAGGCCGTCGATCTCCGCCGATTGCCACCAGTCGAACTGGCGCACCTTGTCCTGCGGCACGCCCCACGCGACGAGGCGATCGCCGACGCCGAGCGGTGCGAGGAAGACCTCGGTGCGTTGCGCCAGTGCGACGACGGTCTCGCGGTCGAGATGGTCGTAGTGATCGTGCGACAGCACCACGCCACGCAGCGGCGGCAGATCCTCGAGCGCGATCGGCGGCGCGTGCCAGCGCTTCGGGCCGGCGAACGACACCGGCGAGGCGCGTTCGGCGAACACCGGATCGGTGATCCAGAACCCGCCGCGCAGCTTGATCAGCAGCGTCGAATGGCCGAGGCGATACAGGCTGCGGTCCGGTGCGGCGTCCAGCTCGGCGCGCGTCAATGGCAGCACCGGTGTGGGCAGCGGCGGCGTGGTGCCGCCGGGCTTGTTGAACATGAAGTCCCACCACAGCTTCGCGCCGTTCGCGAGGCCCATCGGCGGACGCGGCAGCGGATTGCGGAAGCGGCCCTCGGCCGATTGCGGCGAGGCCGGATGATCGGCGACGGGCTGACTGGTACGGACGAACGACAGGGCGCAGGCACTCACGGCGAGGATTCCGAAAAGGAACAGGATCGACAGGACCAGGCGACGCGGGATCCGGCGACGCGGCTTGGCGGAAGAGGTCGCGGGCATCGCAGGATCCATGGCCAGGAACTACACCGTGCAGTGTAATTATCGGGCCCGGAAAGTAAACCCCCCGGTGTAAACTTGTGTGATGTCCGGATCCGACGACACCCCGACCCGCCTGACCGACCGCAAACACGCGGCGATCCTCGAGGCGGCCGTGGCCGAATTCCGCGCCGCCGGCTTCGAGGCGACGACGATGGACCGCATCGCCGCGGCGGCCGGCGTGTCCAAGCGCACCGTCTACAACCACTTCCCGAGCAAGGACGCGCTGTTCCTGCGCATCCTCGAAGAAATGTTCGCGCGCGGCGTCGGCGGGCCCGACCTGGCTTACCGCGCCGACCGGCCGCTGCGCGCGCAGCTGATGGAACTGGTCGACCAGAAACTGCGCTTGCTCGACGACCCGCACTTCGTCGACCTCGCCCGCGTCGCCATCGCTGCTGGTCTGCATTCGCCGGAACTCGCACGGCAGATGCTCGAACGCCTCGGCGATCGCGAGGAAGGCATCACCACCTGGGTGCGCGCCGCCGCCAGCGATGGCCGCTTGAAAACCGACGACCCGCTGTTCGCCTCGCACCAGCTGCAGTCGCTGGTGAAGGGCTTCGCGTTTTGGCCGCAGATGTCGATGGGCCAACCGGCGCTCGATGCCACGCACCGGCGCCAGGTGGCGGAAGGCGCGGTCGACATGTTCCTCGCGCGTTACGGCTGAGGCTGCCGGGCACGCCGTCGCACGTCCGCGCGACGCGAACCGGTAGGCATCGATGGGTGACGATCCGGAGCGGCGCTGTCCCGCTTGCCCATCACACCGCCGCGGCGCAGGTGAAGCGCGCCTGTCCACGCCGACCGCAAGCGCGGATGAATGCCCTGGACTCGCCTGGGATTCACGCCGCGCCATGCAGCGTCGCGTGCTCCAGCCACGATGAGACCGAGCATGCCGCGCACCCCCGTTCGACGCGATCCAGAGACAGTGCAGATGCCATCTGTCCAGACGCCGCGACATGACGATGCAACGCCCGGAGAAGACGTGTTGCCATCCCGCGTGCCACGGGGTGCCGACGACGCATCCAATCCCGCGCCTTCCAGTTCACAACGCGCGCCGGACTGACTCCGTCGCGCCCCCATTCCTCACAACAGGACATACCCCATGGGACTTCTCAGAATCGCCGCCATTGGCGCGCTCGGCTACTTCGCCCACCAGGCCTGGCAGCGCCGGTCGTCTGCTGCACCCACGCTCGACGACGACACGTCCGACACCTTCGACCGCCCACTGGCGACCAGCGACTCCGACGACGCGCAGCACGCGTCCCGTGACGCCGCGACACCGACGCCGGGTGCCAGCGCGCACTGACGCTCTGGCCTGTCCCGCGACCCGTGTCGTCGAGGCACGGGTCGCGGTTTCTCAACCCATCTTCCGGGGACACCGATGGATTCGATCAACCGCAACCAGTCCGAACACAACCGCGAAGACCTCGCCGGCACCGACGCCGTCGCCCGCATCCGGGAAATGACGAAAGATGCCGAGTCGTGCTTCTTCTGCACCACGCCGCTGTCCGGCAGCGAGACCGGCGGCACGCGGCCGATGGCGATCGAGGAAGCCGACGAAGCCGGCGCGCTGTGGTTCCTCAGCGCGTCCGACAGCCACAAGAACGGCGAGATCGAAGCCGATCCTGCGGTGCGCCTGTACTTCCAGGCGTCGAAGCACTCGGGCTTTCTTGCGCTCGACGGCCACGCGACGATCAGCCGCGACCGCCAGCGCATCGAGGACCTGTGGAACCCGATCATGAAAACCTGGTTCACCGGGGGCAAGGACGACCCGCGCATCACCGTGATCCAGGTCAGGCCGACCGGCGGCTACTACTGGGACAACAAGCACGGCGATTTCGTCGCCGCGTCGAAGATGGTCGTCGGTGCCGCGATCGGCAGGACGCTCGACGATTCGATCGAAGGGCGCGTCTCGCCCTGATCGGGATGTGCGAGGCGGGGCTTTCGGGCCCCGTCTCGCCATCGGGCCGGGGTGAAACGCTGCATGAGCCGTTCAGGCCCGTTTGTTGCGCTGCATCATCCGCTCACACGCCCGGCCGTAGGCTGGTCCAGCGGACTCCCCTCGCCGCCTGGTGCCTCCCGTGAAATCCTTCAGTTCCCTGTTCCGTCGGCACGTGCCAGCGCTGACCGCGCTGGTTCCCCAATCCATGCCGACCCGCGGATCCGCAGGTGCACAGCAGATCCAGCGCACCATCCAGGATGCGTTGGCATCCGCGGGCATCCGCGCCGATGGCAGTGCGACCGGCGTGCAGAAGACAGTCCAGACTGCGCTGCAGCAGGCCGGCCTGCTGGCGTCGCAGGATGCGATTCCGCAGGCGACGCCCATCGATGCCGCAACGTCCCCGGGCACCGCATCGACGGACGGTTCGACCGCGCGTCTGCATGGCGCCGAGCCGACGACGCGTACCGCACGCGGCACGACCGCCGAACACAGCTACAGCAACCACGCCGGCACGCGCAGCTACATGCTGTACGTGCCGCCGGGGCTGGATGCCGCAGAGGCGCCCGCCGCGCCGTTGATGATGATGCTGCACGGCTGCACGCAGACGCCTGCTGACTTCGCGGCCGGCACGCGCATGAACGCACTGGCCGATGCACACGGCGTCATCGTGGTGTACCCGGCGCAGACCGCGCGCGACAACGGTCGGAAATGCTGGAACTGGTTCCGCAGCGAAGACCAGGCGCGCGACGCCGGCGAGCCCGCGATCCTGGCCGGCATCGTCGACGACATCGCCAGCCGCCACCGGGTGGACACGCGCCGCGTCTATGTCGCCGGCCTGTCCGCCGGCGCGGCGATGGCGGTGATTCTCGGCCGCACCTATCCCGACGTGTTCGCGGCCGTCGGCGCGCATTCGGGCCTGCCCTTCGGCGCGGCGACCGACGTGCCCGGCGCATTCGCCGCGATGCAGGGCCGCAGCAAGCGGCCGGAGATCTTGCCCGACACCGGTGCGCAGCGCGTGCCGACGATCGTCGTGCACGGCACCGCCGATCACACCGTGCGGTCCGACAACGGCAGCGCGATCGTGGCCGATGCCACCGCCGGCAACACGACGGTCGCGCCGCTGCGCGCCGAAGTCACTGCAACCACGAAGGTCAACGGCCGCGACTGCACGCACACGGCCTTCGTCGATGCCGAAGGCCGCGTCCGGGTCGAGCACCTGCTGATCGCCGGCGCCGGTCATGCCTGGAGCGGCGGCGATCCGTCAGGCAGCCACACCGATGCCAAGGGACCGGACGCATCCGCGCTGATCCTCGCGTTCTGCCTGCGTCACAGGCACTGACAGCATCAGGGCAGCCGAAGCTGCCCTGATGGGGTGCATGACATCCGCGGTGCTGTCACTGCGGCATCAGGGCCCGCACTGCCAGCGGCCCTCGAGGGTGCGGCTCGCCCCGTCGGCGCGCAGATAGGTCAGCGTGGCCGGACGCGGCGGCGATTCGCCACTGCCGATCGCCGCGCCCGTTTCTTCGATGCGGATCGTCTTGCCCTGCCCGGTGAATGTCGGATTCTGCGTCATGCCGTCGAAGCCGCCCGGCGCACGCACGGGCTCGACATAACCGGCGACTTTCACGATGCCCTGCGCGGGATCCTGCGAGCCGACGACGCCCATCGCGTGCAGCAACGGCTGCTGGCCATCCTCGGAAAAACTGCAGGCCAGTTCGCCCGCCAGATTCGCGCCGCTCAGATCGGCTTCGCTCAAGGTGTCGAGCACGATCTCCGATCCGTCGCCACCCACGGTGCCGCTCTCAGCCAACGGCGCAGGTGCGGCAGGCTCGGGCGCGACCTCGTCGGCGGCGGTCGGTGTCGGCGCGATCGCAGGCGCATCGGCGGACGGTTCCGCAGCATCGTCGGCGGGCGAACACGCGGCGAGCAATGCGGTCGAGAACACGGCGATGGCCAGCGCTGTCGCAATGGAGGAAGGTTCAAGCGCAACGGATTTCGTCTGGGACATACGGGACCTCGTACGTTGCGGCCGCGCATTACAGCCGCGGCCCGGAGCACAGATCCTCGCCGCGCACGCCTTCGCATCCCGTGAAGCGCGCATCGCAGCGCGCATGCGGCCGGCACACAAGCGGATGCCTCGTGTCGCGTCCCGCATCAGATGTCGCAGGCTGCGCGCCGCGATCGGCGTGCAGCGCAAGGCGCCTGGCGCAGCCAATACCGACCGTCTTGGCAAGCCAGGCAACGCGGCGATGCGCGCCGAGGGCAAGTGCAGACCGGCATCTGATGCGGGACGCGACACTAGACTCCGCGCTCCACCTGACCACGCCACGCACCGCATGCCGCACCTCATGACGCCCGACGGCCGCTATCTGATCGTGCGTGGACGCTTGTGGCGCGCGAGTAATCCGCACCTGCCCGACGCGGAGCGCCAACGCCTGGTCGATGCATTGATGGATGCGCGCCGCGCAGTGAAGCACTCGAAGCAGGCGGATGACGCAGACGCCTTGGCGCAAGCGCGCCGCGAGGTCGATGCCGCGAAGCACGCACTCGGCGAACGCGGCCCCGTGTGGTGGATCGATGGTGCGCAGGACTACAACCGGTATCTGGTCAGGAATTCGCCGTATGCGGCGTGGTATGCGAAACGGGCTCCACCGCGCGCCTGAGTCGGCTTGAGAGATCGCTCGCGCCCAGGGATCCTCTGAACAAGTCCGTCATTCCCGCGAAAGCGGGAATCCAGCGTCCTCAAGCAAAGGCACTGGATTCCCGCTTCCGCGGGAATGACGAGCAGGAGCGGACTTGTTCAGAGCATCCCTGGCGTCCCTGCAATTTCAGCCGCGCTGCAGCGATGGAGATCGCGTTATCGTCGGGGCCTACGGGAACGTCTGGTGAAACGCCATCCGGATACACCTGTCCCGCGCGATCAACGAACACCGCCGTTGTAAGAAGCTGTTCACGATCCCGGCGTATGTCGCGCCGGCGCGTGTGGGCGTTCAGTGCAGGCCAAGAAAGCGCGAGAGCGCGTACATCCGTACGCGACCGGGCGATGACGCGAGTGTCGAAGTCGCCACACCAGGCGTGGTGCCGGTGAAGTGCAGCGTTCTCTCGCGCACTTCGACGCGGGTGCTGGACTGTCCGCCCATCACGTCGTCGTCGAGCGTGATCCAGTGCGCGTCGATCGTGCCGACGGGAAACACTGCGGGCGTTGCGCTCATGCAACCTCCAGCACGACCTTGCCGAAGTGCTCGCCGCTTTCCAGGTACGCATGCGCGGCGCCGGCTTCGGTCAGCGGGAACGTGCGATCGATGATCGCGTTGACGCGTCCTTCGGCGATCCACGGCCAGACGATGCGTTCGACGGCGACGGCCAGGCGCGCTTTCTCGTCGGCGCTGCGCGGGCGCAGCGTGGAGCCGGTGATCACGGCCTGCTTCTGCATGAGTCGCATCACCGGCACCTGCAGCGTCGGCCCGCCGAGCGTCGCGATGTAGACGATGCGGCCCTTCGTGTTCAGCGCATCCAGCGTGGCTTCGAACGTCGGCGCGCCGACCATGTCCAGCGCCACGTCGATGCCGCCGTGTTCCTTGGCGATCGCGCCGAAATCCATCGTCGAGGTATCGACCGAGACGTCCGCACCGAGTACGTGGGTCCGCGCCGCCTTGTCCGCACCGCGACTGCTCGCCAGCACGTGCGCGCCGGCGGCCTTCGCCATCTGGATCGCAGCCACACCGATGCCCGAGGTCGCGCCGTGCACCAGCAGCCATTCGCCGGGCTGCAGGGCGCCGTGTTCGAACACGTTGGCGTACACGGTGAACACGGTTTCCGGCAGCGCCGCGGCGTGCGCCCAGTCGAGGCCCTCCGGGATCGGCAGCACATGACGCGCATCGGCCACGGCGTACTCGGCATACCCGCCGCCGGCCAGCAGCGCACAGACGCGATCTCCTTCCTTCCAGCGTCCCGCGTCACGCACGATTTCGCCTGCGACTTCGAGGCCCAGCGTCTCGGGCGCGCCGGGCGGCGGTGGATACTTGCCGCCGCGCTGGGCAATGTCGGGGCGATTGATGCCTGCCGCGCGCACGCGGATCAGCACTTCGCCATCGTTCGGCACCGGCCGCGGCAGTTGCACCGGATGCAGGGCATCGGCATCGCCCGTGCCACCACGGATGGCGATGGCGGTCATGGTCGGTTCTGGCATGGCAACGTCCTGCGGACGCGAGCGTGGCTCGCAGAGGGCTTCACCTTAAGGACGCGCCTGTGGCGGCCGGGTGTTGCCTCTGTTTGCAGGCGCACTGGCGTGACGCGACATGCCGGCAGTCACGCAGCCCGAACCGCGTCCGGAATGCGACAGCCCCGGCGCGCGCTGTCAAGAGCTTCAGTGCGTCGCGGTCCACTTCCACAGTTGCGGAACGCCACCGCCCGATACGCCCAGGCCGCACGACACCCGCCGTACCCCGGAACCGCATCGTGCTGCAGGCTCTGCCATGGGCCGCGGGCCTGTACGCTGGAACTGGGCCGACCGGATCCCGCACCCCTGACCCTGGAACAGAACGAGAACGGCAATGACCGAGAAACTGCGCATCGACCTGCAGATCCTGCTGCCGCAGGTTCCCGATGAAGCGGATGCCTGCGTCGGACGACTGATCGACGACCTGACGGGCCGCAACGGCATCGAGCAGGTCCATCTGCGCGCTGGATCGGACGATACGCCGGCGCAGCTGTGCATCCATTACGACCAGGACGTGCTGCCGCTCGCGCGCATCCGCGACGTGGTGGAAAGCACCGGCGCGGCCATCAGCGACCGCTACGGGCATGCCCTGTGGACGGTCGAGGGCATCGGCCACCAGCGCCGTGCGCGCACCGTCGCGGAGCGGCTCAGGTCGCTGCCGGGCATCCTCGAGGCCGAGGCCAGCGCCGCCGGCAGGGTACACGTCGAGTACGACCGCTCGGACATCTCCGAGGATCGCATCCTCGCTGTCCTTGCCGGGATGCAGGTCGTTCCGGCCGGCACCGGGGACGTGCACGATCACGGCAACGCGGAACACGTGCACCGCGACGGCGACGGCCATGCCCATGGCAAGGGCGACCGGGACCATGCGCATGGCGGCTTGCTGGGGCCCAACACCGAACTGATCTTCGCGCTGGTCTGCGGCGCGCTGCTGGTGGGCGGTTTCGCGACCGAGAAGCTGGCACCGGGCGCGCCGGGGTGGGTGCCACTGGCGTGCTACGTCGCGGCGTACTTCTTCGGCGGCGCCTATACGCTGCGCGAGGCGATCGACAACCTGCGCATGAAACGCTTCGAGATCGACACGCTGATGCTGGTCGCCGCCGCGGGCGCCGCGGCGCTCGGCGCCTGGGCCGAGGGCGCGCTGCTGCTGTTCCTCTTCAGTCTGGGGCACGCGCTCGAGCACTACGCGATGGGACGCGCCAGGCGCGCCATCGAGGCACTGGCCGAACTGGCGCCCGACACGGCGACCGTGCGCCGCGATGGCAGCGCGCAGGACATTCCGGTCGAGGCGCTCGTCGTCGGCGACGTGGTGCTGGTCAAGCCCAACGAACGCCTGCCGGCCGATGGCTTCCTCGTGCTCGGCACGTCCAGCATCAACCAGGCCCCGGTGACCGGCGAGAGCATTCCGGTCGACAAGCGCCCGGTCGCCGATCCGGCGACGGCGCGCGCACGCCCCGATGGCGTCGATGCGCAATCGCGCGTGTTCGCCGGCACGATCAACGGCAGCGGCGCGATCGAGATCGAGGTCACGCGGCGATCCGGCGAGTCGGCGCTCGCGCGCGTGGTCGAGATGGTCAGCGAAGCCGAAACCCGCAAGTCGCCGACCCAGCGCTTCACCGACAGGTTCGAGCGCATCTTCGTGCCGGCCGTGCTGGCGCTGGCGGTCCTGCTGCTGTTCGCCTGGGTGGTGGTCGACGAGCCCTTCCGCGACAGCTTCTACCGCGCGATGGCGGTGCTGGTGGCGGCCAGCCCGTGCGCACTGGCCATCGCCACGCCGAGTGCGGTGCTGTCGGGCATCGCGCGCGCGGCGCGCGGCGGCGTGCTGATCAAGGGCGGCGCGCCGCTGGAGGAACTCGGCTCATTGAGTGCGATGGCGTTCGACAAGACCGGCACCCTGACCGAAGGCCGTCCACGCATCACCGACGTCGTGCCGCTCGATGGCGTCCCGGAAGAAGAGCTGCTGGCCGTCGCCGTCGCGGTCGAGTCGCTCAGCGACCATCCGCTGGCGGCCGCCATCGCGCGCGACGGTCGCGAACGACTGGGCGACACGGACATTCCGTCGGCCAGCGGCCTCGAGAACCTCATCGGGCGCGGCGTGACCGCGACGCTCGGCGACGACACGGTCTGGATCGGCAAGGCCGAACTGTTCGGCAGCGCGGGCGTCGCCCCGCTCGGCAGCCCGGCGACCGCGGCGATCGCGCAACTGCGCGAGGCCGGACGCACGTCGATGGTGGTGCGGCGCGGCACCCGCGATCTCGGCGCGATCGGCCTGCTCGACACCCCGCGCGCGGGCGCCCGCGACGCGCTGCAGCGCCTGCGCGAGCTCGGGATCCGCCGGATGGTCATGATCTCCGGCGACCACCAGAAGGTGGCCGATGCGATCGCCCGCGATGTCGGCCTCGACGAGGCCTGGGGCGACCTGATGCCCGAGGACAAGGTCGAGTCCATCCGCACGCTGCGCGAGCAGGGCAAGGTCGCGATGGTCGGCGACGGCGTCAACGATGCGCCGGCGATGGCCAATGCGACCGTCGGCATCGCGATGGGCGCCGCCGGCTCCGATGTCGCGCTGGAGACCGCGGACGTCGCCTTGATGGCCGACGACCTGCGCCACCTGCCGTTCGCGGTCGACCTCAGCCGGCATACCCGCGGCGTGATCCGGCAGAACGTGTTCGTCAGCCTCGGCATCGTCGCCTTCCTCGTGCCGGCGACCATCTTCGGCCTCGGCATCGGCCCCGCGGTGGCGATCCACGAAGGCTCGACGCTGCTGGTCGTCTTCAACGCATTGCGCTTGCTCGCCTACCGGGATCGCGGCTGAGCGGATGGCCAGCGGCGTTGCGCCCGATTTCAATCGTCTGCCGACTGCGAACGCAGCCCAGGCGATGGCGATGGCCGGCACTTGCCGGACACCGCCATCGCCTCCCGTCTCCACGCGTTCCCGGGATGCCGGCGAGGATCAGTAACTGCCGACGAAGTTGACGTAGAACCCGCGGTGGTCGTAGTCGAGATCGGTGAGGTCGTCGCTGAAATCGGTGAAGTTGTAGCCCACGCCCACGCGGAAGTTGCGGCCGATGTCGCGGTCGACGCCGGCCATCCAGCCCTGGCGGGTGCCGCCGTTGTCGACGTCGAGCCAGCGGTACTCGGCCAGCGCGTGCCACTTGTGCAGCAGTTCGTAGCGCACCTGGCCGGCGGCGAAGGTCGTCGCCGAGTCGAACCACGCACCGGTGCCGCGGCCGTAGCGCGCTTCGCCTTCGCGGCGTGCGAGCTTGCCGGCCACTTCCCAGCGGTCGTCGATGCGGTAGACGCCTTCGAGCGAGAGCACCTGCGACTTCTGGTCGTAGTCCGCGCCGCCGAGCTGGCCCAGCGTCGCCAGGTCGTACAGGTACGTGTAACGGCCGAACAGGCCCCAACGCGATCCATCCCACGGGCGGTACGCGAAGCCGAGGTTGCTCTCGATGAACTTCGCGCTGGCGCGCGGATCCAGATCGTCCTGGGTGTCGGCGTAGTTGAAGCGCGCGGCGACGCGCCAGCTTTCGTTGAGGCGGTGCTGCACGCGGTTGGTGGTGATCCACTGCGTGCGACGTTCCGCGCCGGTGTCCTCGCGCCACTCGATCTTGCTCTGCCAGTCGGTGGCGCTGGAAGTACGACCGCCCGAGATGCTGACCGCGCGCCGGTCGACCTGGCCACCGTCGCGGTTGGTCAGCTCGCCGTCCGACAGCGTCATGCCGAGGTTCCAGCCCACTGCCGGATAGAAGTCCATGCCGTAGGTATGCGCCAGGCCCGACTCGTAGCGCGACTTGAGGAACTGGCTTTCGTTGAACACGTTGACCTGGTTCGACAACCGCCAGCGCTGTCCCAGCGTCCAGCCATTCTGCTGCGACCGGTTGAACAGCGGGTCGTATTCGGTGGTGTCGGTCGAATAGGTGTAGGCGCCGTAGAAACTGTGCTGCGGGGTCAGCCGGTACTCGCCATTGACCTGCGCCGCGTCGCCACGATCGCCGGTCGTGACCTCGGCGCCAACGTTCGACAGGTTGGCGAAGTTGTAGCGGCCCCCGAGGGTATAGGCATCGTTGTCGACATAGCCGCCCTCGTCGTCGAGCGTCCACTGCGCAGAGCCGTAGACGTCCAGCGCGGACCCGAAGCGGTGCGTGTAACGCAGTGCGCCGAGCGTGCCGGTGGCGTCCCCGCCGATGCGGCCCTCTTCCACGCGCCGCAGTTCCGCGGCGAGCGCACTGGCGTCCGACAGCCGCCATTCGGTGGTCGCCTGCGCCTGGGTCAGCGTCTCGGTGCCGCGTTCGGCACGGCTGTAGCGTGCGTAGACGCCGACATCGCGTCCGAACTCGCCCAGCACCTCGACGCCGTACTCCTCGACATCGGCACCGGTGTCGAAGCGCGCGACCGAGAAGCCGGCATCCACGCGGCGCCACCACGCGCCGGTGCTCCAGTCGCGGGTCGTCCAGCCGAGCTCGCGGAAATTCGCGCGGGCTTCCACCGCGCTGGCTTCGCCTTCGCGAGGGCCGACCGGATTGAGCTGCGTGAACGTGAAACCGCCGTTGTCGGAGAAGAACACCGGTGCGCTGGTGGCTTCGGTGCGGCTGTGTTCGAGCTTGAGATAGGTGCCCTTGCCGGCCTGCAAGGTGATGTCGGCCGACATCATCGTGTAGTCCTCGCCGGCACGGCTTTCGTCGACCCAGGTCGCGCCAACGCCGAGGTGATCTCCGAACCAGTGCCTGCCGCGCATACCCGCGGCGATCTCGTCGGGATCGAAGCCGCTGGGCACCCATTCGTAGTCCACGATCAGGCGTTGTTCGAAACCGTCGAGCGGCGCGTCGCGGGTGATCGTCGGCAGGTTCTCGCGCGTGATCTGCGTGAGTGCGCGCGTCAGGGTGATGCGGCCCTGCAGTTCATTGATCTCGTAGTCGGCGCCGCGCAACAGCACGGTGCGCGCCTCGACACGGCCGGTGGTCGGATCGCGGACTTCGACCACGACCTGTTCCGAGCCGGGCAGCACATCGGTGTGGCGCAGGTAATACAGGCTGGTACCGGTGCCGATGAACTCGCTGTGGCCCGGCGCGGTCTGCGCCTCGGACACGAAAGCGCGCAGTTCGGTGCCCGGGTCGCCCCAGGCGTTGGCCATGCGCGAACGCCACGCCAGCGCCGCGCCGTAGAGGGCACGCTGGTACTGGCCGTACTCGGTGCCGGTGAAGCCGGTCGAGAAGTTGCCCCACAGCGCCTGGTTCTTGTCCCAGTCCATGCGCACGTAGAACCGGCCCATGGTGTCGACATCGCGCCAGGTCGTGGAATCGTCGCCGTAGGTCGGGTAGTACAGGTCCGGATCGACGCGACGGAAGATGTCCTGCGGATCGGCGGCGGTGAAACCGTCGAACAGATCGCCGAGCGGACGGTTCTGGGTGTCGGCCTGTGCGGTGATCAGGTACTTGCCCTTGATCTTGCCCTTGCCGTAGAACGCCAGGCGGCCATCGCTGAGGATGTCGTCCTCGCGGCCGGCCAGTGCCATCTCGCGGCCCGGACCACTGGCCTTGTTCTGGAACACGGTGACATCGGCGATGCCGACGCCGAAGAAGTAGCGCCCGCTGACATCGACATCGAGTGCGTGCGTCGACACTTCGCCGCCGCGGCCGCGCAGGCCGATGTCGAAGCGGTGCTGGCCGACCGGCATCAGGTACTCGGCGACGAACTTGCGTTCCAGATCGACCGGATAGTGCTCGCCGTTGATCAGTAGCGTCTGGCCTTCGGGCAGGTTGCGGCCGGTGATGCGCACGCGCGACCCGTAGACCGGGATGTTCTGCAGGCGCAGCCCGCTGCCCGAAAACACATTGTCGACCAGCGCCTGCGCGGCAGCCTGCTCGGCGCCCAGCGCCATGCCCAGTCCACGCTCGGTGCTCTGGCGCAGGATCTGCGCGCCACGCTCGGCTTCGGCAGGCGTGACGAGCTGCAGCCGCTGCACGAAGGTCTCGTCGAAGTTGCCGGCGGCGTCGTACGCGCGCAGCACGTACACCAGTTCGTCGCCCGGCCGGTACTGCCGCCCGGCGGGAAGCGCACCATCCCACTCCGCGTCGGCGACTGCGGTACGCGGCAGTTCGAACTGCGCGATCGGTTCGATCAAATCGGCATCGGCCGCGCGGTAGAGCGTCAGTTCGAACCGGTCGACGAAGTCGATGTAGTTGCTGCGCGCGAAGAAGCGCACCGGCTTGACGATGCGTCCGTCCTCGAACGGCACCATCGTCGGCGCCGACACCGAGAGTTCCGGCAGGCCGAGATTGGGATCCTCGGTCGCCCAGATCGCGCCGCCGCCTGGCAGCTGCACGGAGAACTGGCCCACCGCGGTCGCGCGGCCGGGCTGTTCCAGCGCGACGCTGACCCGGCGATCGGGCTGCAGCGCCTGCGACGAGGACGCCTCGCCGGTGCCGTGGGTCGCCGGCTGGTCGTAGCTGCGCGTGCGCAGCCGGAACAGCAGGTCGCCATCGCTGCGGCAACCGTTGGCGTCGCAATCCATGGTCACGGCTGCGCCGTCATCGGCCGTGGTGGCCAGCCCCGCCCCGGCGACGGCGTCCTGCGCCGCCACGGTGGTCGATGCCATGCCGGCCAGGATGGCCAGCAGCGCTGCGTCGAGCAGCTTCCTCTTCATGATCCGGTCCCCTTTCACTTCCGCGCCTCCCCGACAGGAGCGGCCGGATCCCTGCTGGCTTCCACCCGGGTCCTGGCCCGGACCTGCGGGCTCAACCGCCCCGAGAGCGCGTCGAACACCGCCTGCGCGCGGCGCAGGCCGAGATCGACGTTGTAGGCGTGCGAACCGCGCACGTCGGTGTGTCCCACGATGCCCACCGTCCCGCCGCCAAGCGCCTCCAGGCGCCGTGCGACCGCATCGAGCAGCGCTTCGAACTCCGGCCGGATGGCCGACCTGTCGGTGTCGAACAGCACCGTGCCCAGCAGCACGCCGCCGTCGTCGATGCCCGCCACCATCGCGTGCGGATCGTCGATGCGCGTGCGCAGCTCGACCGTCAGCGCGGCGGCCGCGGCCGGATCGACCCGGCCCTGCAGCGCGTCGCGGACCGTCGCCGCCCGGGCGAAGGCGAGCGCTTCGTGTTCGCCCTCGCCGGTGACGACCACCCGGCCGCCGCGGTAACGGTCGATCTGGCCGGCCATCGCGTCGATCGCCGGCAGATAGGCGTCGCGCAGCGCGCTGCTGTCGGGGGCGAAGAACACCTCGCCCAGTTCCAGTTCGACCGCCTCGCTGCCGCCCTGCAGTTCGACCACCGGCAGACGCACGCCGAAGTCGAAGCGCACCGGCAGGCCCGGGGTCACGCGCCGCACCAGCGGATTGGCGGTCGTGAACGCGGTGCCCGGCGGCAGCGTGGACGGATCCACCTTGAGGATGAAGTTGCGTCCGTGCATCGCATTCCCGCCCGGCACGTCGACCAGGTGGTAGCGGCCGTACTGGTCGGTCTCGATCAGCAGACCTTCCACCGACGCGATGCGCACGCCCGGAATGCCGCGCTCGTCGATGCCGGCGTTGCCGATCACGTACTCGACCAGCACGCCTTCGCCATCCTGCGACACGCGGCGGGTCACCACCGCCTCGGCGGCCGACAGCCCCTTGGCCACCTCGCCGCTGCGCTCGATGCGCGTGCTGCCGTCGGCGGACATGCGCAGCGTCGCGCCGTCGCCGCTGGTCAGTACGAAGTCGTCGGTGAAGTCCGCACTGCGCAGACGCTGCCGGATCACGACCTGGTTCGACTCGACCGGATCGGCCACCGACTGGCGGCCGGCGATCGTGTCGAGCGCCACGCCGTGCAGCAGCGGCGCGCTGGCGTCGGCGAGCGGCTGCGGGCCGTCGCCACGGTCGATCGTCGTCGAGCCCGCGATGTAGGCGCCCGGGGCGAAGCCGCCCTGCACATGCGCATCGCGAAGGGCTGCGCTCGCCTGCCAGCCATCGCCGTTGCGATCGTCGAACACGGTGCCGAACACCAGGCTGTCGTCGAGCAGCGGATCGAACGCGGTCTGCACCTGGGCGGTGGCGACGTTCGACAGCGGCACGCCGTCCCCGGTCTGCGCCACCGCCTGGTTGACGTGGACACCGGCACCGATGCCTGCGCCCACGCGCAGCAGGTAGCTGATGGACACGGTGTCGCCCGGCGCGAGGTCGAGGCTGGCGATGCGGATCGGGTTGTGGCCCGACACCGCCAGTGCCCCGCCGTCGCTGCTCGCGATCGAACCGTCGACGTAGCTGAAGCCCTGCGGCGGCGTGTCGAGCACCTGCGCGCCGGCAACCATCGCGTTGCCCACGTTCTCCACCGTCAGCGTGTAGCGGACCAGGTCGCCGACCTTGACCTCGCGCACTGCCACGGACTTGGTGATGCGCAGCGGCGCGTCGCCTTCGACCCGGACCGTCACCGTCGCGATGTCGCACACCGGCGACGGGTAGGACGTGTCGCAGACGCGGTACACGAAGCTGTCCTCGCCGCTGTAGCCGAACTCGGCCGTGTAGGTGCAGATGCCGTTCGCGCAGTCGACGACGCCATGCGCGGGCGGCGTCACGACCACGACCGAGCCCGGATCCAGCGGCGCGCCCGTGCTGCTGTCGTTGTCCACCACCACCACCACTGCCGGCACGCCCGGCTCGGCGGTGCCCGCGTCGTCGTCGATCGCCTCGACGACGTTCGGACGCACCGTGACCGTGACCGTGGCCGTCGCGCAGTTGTCCGGGTTGGCGATCTCGCAGATCCGGTACTCGAAGCTGTCGTCGCCGGAGAACCCGGGGTTGGGCGTGTAGACCACCGTGCCGTCGGGCTGGATGACGATGCGGCCGTTTGCCGGCGGCGTGACCTCCACGACCGTGATCGCATCCGCGTCGACCGGCACGCCGTTGCGCGTGTCGTTGTCGAGCACCGGGATCGTGACCGGGGTGTTCTGGTCGGTCGTCGCGCTGTCGTCGACAGCGACGATCTCCGGCGCTTCGACCACCACCGTGACCGTGGCGGTATCGCAGTTCTCGGGGTTGAGCACCTCACAGATCGTGTACTCGAACGTGTACTCGCCCGCGGGCGTCCCCGGTTCGACGCCGACCACGCCCGTGGCCGGATCGACCACGATGCCCGGCGGCAGCGTGCCCACCGTGATCGTCACCGTGTCCGGCGTCGCCGGCACGCCGTTGAGCGTGTCGTTGTCCAGCACGTTGCCGACCGACGGATCGCCATCGGCGCCGTTGACCGGGCCGTAGTTGTCGTCGGTCGCGACGATCTCCGCCGCTTCGACCACGATGGTCACCGTCGCGGTGTCGCAGTTCGACGGGTTCAGCACTTCGCAGATCGTGTACTCGAACGTGTACTCGCCCGCGGGCGTCCCCGGTTCGACGCCGACCACGCCCGTGGCCGGATCGACCACGATGCCCGGCGGCAGCGTGCCCACCGTGATCGTCACCGTGTCCGGCGTCGCCGGCACGCCGTTGAGCGTGTCGTTGTCCAGCACGTTGCCGACCGACGGATCGCCATCGGCGCCGTTGACCGGGCCGTAGTTGTCGTCGGTCGCGACGATCTCGGCCGCCTCGACCACGACCGTCACCGTCGCGGTGTCGCAGTTCGACGGGTTCAGCACTTCGCAGATCGTGTACTCGAAGGTGTACTCGCCCACAGGGGTACCCGGCTCGACGCCGACCACGCCCGTGGCCGGATCGACCACGATGCCCGGCGGCAGCGTGCCCACCGTGATCGTCACTGTGTCCGGCGTCGCCGGCACGCCGTTGCGCGTGTCGTTGTCCAGCACGTTGCCGACCGAAGGATCGCCATCGGCGCCGTTGACCGGGCCGTAGTTGTCGTCAGTCGCGACGATCTCGTAGGGCGTTACGCCGATCGTGACCGTCGGCTGGCACGCCGCGGACGTATCGCCGGCCGGGCATACGGCCGGATCGCCGGTGCTGATCGTCGCGGTATTGATGACCTGCCCGGCGTTCACGTCGGCCTGGGCGACCACGTAAATGCCGGTCAGCACGCAGTCCGCACCGGGTGCCAGGCTGGCGCAGGCGATGCGCGCCGGCGTGATGCGATCGTCGCGCACCTCGACGTTGGCCAGGGTGACCGTGCCGGTGTTGGTCGCGGTGATCGTGTAGGTGAGGGTATCGCCGAGCGTGACGGTGCCGCTGCCATCCTCGTCCGCATTGCCAGCCAGCGCCTTGTTGGTCGACATGCCCGGATTGCGCGCGATCGTGACATCCGCCTCGTCCGGCGGGCTCGTCGTCGTGCCGCCACCCGGCGGCGTACCGGTCGCGGTCGCGGTGTTGCGCACTTCGCCGGCGTCGATCTCGGCCTGGGTGATCGTGTACGTTCCGGTGCAGGTGGTGTTCGCACCCGGCGCCAGCGTCGTCACCGGGCACACGGCCGCGGCATCGAGCTGGGCGTCGTCGATCACGACATTCGTGATCGTCACGTTGCCGGTGTTCGTCACCAGGAAGGTGTAGGCGATCGTGCTGCCGGCGGTGTTGCCGCTCGGCGCGCCGGCCGTCTTGACGATCGTCAGCGACGGCTCGATGTCGAGCGTCACGTCTTCGTCGTCCGGCGGACTCGTCGTGGTGCCGCCGCCCGGTGGCGTGCCGGTCGCAGTTGCGGTGTTGCGCACCTCGCCGGCGTCGACCTCGGCCTGGGTGATCGTGTGCGTGCCGGTGCAGGTGGTGTTCGCACCCGGCGCCAGCGTCGTCACCGGGCACACGGCCGCGGCGTCGAGCTGGGCGTCGTCAATCGCGATATCGGCAATCGTGACGTTGCCGGTATTGGTGACCAGGAACGCGTACGCGATGGTGCTGCCGGCGGTGTTGCCGCTCGGCGCGCCCGCGGTCTTGACGATCGTCAGCGACGGCTCGGGCGTCTCGGTCGGAATCTCGACAGTGGGCAGGCAGATCGTCGAGGTCGAACCGGCCGGACAGAGCTCGGGCGTGTCCGGCGTGGTGACGACTGCGGTGTTCGCGATGGTGCCGGCATTCGCATCGGCCTGCGTCACCGTGTAGGTGCCGACCAGGGTGCAGCTCGCGCCCGCCGACAGCGGTGCGCAGCTGATGGCATCCGGCGTGATACGTGCATCGGTGACGGTCACCGTCGGCAGCGCGACGTTCCCGCTGTTGCTCGCAATCACCGTATAGGTCAGCACGTCGCCGACCGCGACCGGGCCTGCAGGCGCCGCGCCATTGACGGCGGTCAGCGCCTTGGACGAGGTGAGCGCCGGCGCGACGTCGATGGGCGTGGTCTCGTCGCAGTCGTTGCCGGCCGCCGCGCAGTCGATACCGTTGACCGTCACCGCGTTGGCGATCTGGCTGACCGTGGACGGCAGCGCGGCATCGATCTGGACCGCGAACGAGAACGTGGTGCTCTGGCCGGGCAGGATGTTGCGCACTTCGGCGTTGCTGCAGGTATTGCCGGTGCAGGCGAAATCGTCCGCGATCGCGCCGTGCGTGGTGTTGGCCGGCGTGGTTTCCACGACATCGCCGGCGAATACGGTGGCCGCCTGGGTACCGCCGACGTGACGGATCTCGATGTCGTAGGTGAGCAGATCGCCCGGCGCGGCGGACTCGCCGGCCGGCACGGCGGCACCGTCACGCATGATCGACGCCAGGGTCTTGGCGACCTGCAGCTCGGCCGGGGCAATGGCCGGGAAGGTGCACGAGGCCAGGTCGCGGCCGACGCCGCTCGACGAGGTGCCGACGACTGCCATCGTGCCCTGCGCGAGGTCCATCGCGTAATAGGTGCCGCCACTGTTGTTGACCACGTACAGGCGGCCGTCCCCGCCGAACGCCGCGCCCGCGTAGTTCACGCCAGCCGGTGCACCGGTGAAGTTCTGCTGACGGGTCGCGGTGCCCGCCTCGACGTCCACACGGAACAGGTCGTTGCCGGCCACGAGCCAGCCCACGCCGAGGCTGTCGAACGCAATGTCGCCGGAACCGAAGTCGCTCGGCGCCACGTCGTAGGTCAGCGTGCTCTGCCCGGCGAGTCGATAGCCGTAGTCGCCGTCGCGTTCGAGCCGGTACATCTGCGCGGTCGCCCCGGTGCCGGCCCGCGTCGCGGCCGTGATCAGGTACCCCACGCCGGCCGAGGTCATGCCGCCGCGCGGCAGGTTCGCGTTGATCGTCGCGCCGGTGTTGTACCAGCCGGGGCTGGTCGGATGCGTCGGGTCGTAGGCCCAGACGACGCCGCCCGACGCCTGATGGAACAGCAGGCGGGTCCGCCCGGTCGGATCGACCATCAGGCCGTTGAGGTTGCCGCTGACCGGGAAGTCCAGGCCGGCGACACGGCTGTCCGTCGCCGAGGTCGGCGAATACTGGTAGATGCCCACGCCGTCGATGATGTTGAAGAAGCCACCATCGACCGGGCAGAACCCGATGTCGTCGGCGGCAGCGACAACCGGGCCGATCACATTGGCTTCGGCCTCGCCTTCGACATCCTCCGGCAGGGGCACGGTCTGCGCGTTGTGGCGCATCGACACGACGTTGCGGATGAACTCGCCAGCCGGCGTGGCAGTGTCGACACGTACGCGGAACGACATCGACGCCGACTGGTCCGGTGCGAGCATGCCGCCGGTGGCCGCGTCGGCACCCGTGCCGATCCGGAACACGACGCGGTTGTTGGCGGCATCGTATTCGGCAAGGTCGTCGCCGGATGCATCAGTCATGCTTCCGCTGTCTGCACCGTCGGCGTTGCTGACCACGACCAGCGAACCCGGCACGTAGCTGGTGTTGGCCGGAATCGGATCGGTCACGACGACGCGGGTGGCGCCATCCTGTCCGTTGTTGGTGAAGGCGACGACGTACTCGATCTCCTCGCCCTGACGGACTTCACTGGTCGACCCCAGCACCTCGCCCGTGGCGGCACGGCGTGCCTGCTTCGACAGCGAAGTGACCACATCGGGGAAGAAGATGTCGGTCACGAACACCAGCGCATGCGGGAAATACGCGTCGCCGGTACTGGTAAAGGTCAGGGTCGCACCGGTCGCGCTGTTGTCCAGGCGCGGCCGTCCCGCATTGGCGGGCGTATTGGAGATGTCGACCAGCTTCAGATCGACGGCGAACTGGTTGGCATAGTCCGGATTCTTCGCGGTGAAGCGTTCGCCCAGGCGGGTGATCCCGCTGTTCCAGAAGTTGTTGCTCGGGCTGAGTGCATCCTGCAGCGCACCGCCGTTGAGCACATCGGCCCCGGTGAGCTGGAACTGGTCTCCGGTGATGCCGCCATCCCCTTCCCAGACGAGCGCGCCCATGTAGGCGGTGAACGGACCCACCGCCGGTGTCAGCAGTCCCGCCACCGACACTGCACGTGGGTTGCCGCTGCCCACGGTGCCCGCATTGCCGTCGAACACCATCAGGCGGCGATAGGGTTTGCTGTCGTGTTCGTACAGGACGATCAGCGCCCAGCCACCATAGTTGCCAAGGCCGCCACCATTGCTGTTGCCGGTCTCCGAAGTCAGGCCGCCAGCGGCGTATGTACCGCTGCCGGACGCGGCGACCAACGCTGTGACGTCGACATAGGCGGTATAGGGACGACTCGCCGCGTCACCCTGGTCGTTGAACGTGTGCAGATTGCCGGCGGACGCGGTCTGGGTCTCGTACGTGCCGGTCGGCGTCCTGAACTGCAGGCGCCCGCGGTCGGCATCGGTCGGTCCGGCGCGGCCGCCCCAGTACAAGCCAGCCGACAGGACTCTGGCACCCGTGGGCAGGGCGAGCGTCGCCGTCGACGAATTCTGCGGGACACCGGACGGCAACCCTGCATCGTCGACGTTGACGAACATCATCGCCATCGCCGAACCGTTGCTGAGTCCACTGTTGGACTGATCGCAGCTCGCGCACGTCAGCAGCGCGTTGCCGATTATTTCCACGTCGCCACGCACGTTGAAGCTGTGGCGCTCGCTGAGCTGCGCATGCGCCAGACCGTGCACAAGCAGGAGCAGGCAGACTGCAATCAGCCAGCGTCCCCGCCCTGCGATTGCACGGCGCATCCGTGTCGCGACTTGAAGATGTGTCTGTCCGCTCAGCTGACTCATGCTGCTCATTCCTCGTTCCCGTCGTCCACATCGCTGCTCGATCACCCACGCAGCGCGCGCATGCACTGCTCCAGGCAGAAGGCCGGAGACCTTTCACCTGGAGCGGCGTTTGCGAAGACATGAAAAGGCGCCGACAGCGCGGCGCCCCCCCTAACAACGGGCGGAATTAGACAGCAGGCATCGCGGTGAGGCACGCACGCTTCCTCACCGAATCTTGCAAGGCGAAGCGCTCCCGGCGTCTGTTTCAGCCGGCAGGCCGAATCCGCTTGTATCCACACTCGAGCGCTGCCCTGGGCAGCCAAGCGAAACGCACCGGATTAAGAATCCGTCACCACGCCAGCACGTAACCGACGCCGCGAACCGTGCGAACGGGCAACTCGTGGCCCGTCGCCTGCAGGCATTTCTTGCGCAGTCGATGGATCAGCATTTCGAGCCGATGCGGATCGAAATCATCGACGTCTTCGGCGAGCGCGGCGATCAGCGCTTCACGCGTCACCGGTTCTTTCGGCATCGCCGCAAGTTGCGCCATGAGTCGTCGCTCGGGCAGGCTCAGTTCGATTGCACGTCCATCCGGCAGCAGAATCTGCCAGCCACGCGCATCGAGCTTCCAACCCGCCTGGGCTGGCGCCGGCTCGCCGAAATCAAGACGCCGTTCGAGATTCCGCAGGGTTGCCACCAGTTCGGCGGCGTCGATCGGCTTGGTCAGATAGGCATCGACACCTGCCTCCAGCCCCCTGAGACGGCTTGTATCGGATGCATGGCCGGTCAGCATGACCAGGCCGATCTTCGGCGCCGCATTGCGAAGATGACGCGCAATCGCAAAGCCATCGTCGTCGGGCAACCCGACATCGAGGAGGATCAGGTCGAAACGCGTCGCCACCAGATCACGGTAGAGCGACAATGCGCTCGGCATTCCAACGGCCTCGAACCCTTCGTGCCGCAGAAGCGGCAGCAGCACTTCCTCCCGCAATTCGGCGTCGTCCTCGACCACCGCGATCCTGGTCCGCACCGCATCAGCGTTGTTCACACGTTCGAGCCTCTACGGATCTACCGGTCCGTCCGAACGATATTAAAGGATGAACTTCGCTCTCGAGTGTCGATAGACACCCTTTCGGATCGAGGCGACATCGATATCGGCAATCACGCGCATCGCGCTCAATACCCTTGCGCCTCGTACTCGCGCGGGAACGCTTCCAGCGCAGATCTGGCCGTCGATCCGACCTCGTTCTCTCTCCGCATGGTGGTGCGGAGCGGGCGGCTGGACGTCGGACACGGGACACACCAGGCACGTCATCGCACCTCCCAGCGCGCGCAGCGGCGCACACCTCACGGCTGGCGCACGCGCCGCCGTCGCTGCCCCGGCCACGACGGACTATCGGCGGAAGGTTGCCGCCCTGCCATGCCTGTTCGACGGCGATCGTGGCCTGCGCGGTCTCGATGCCGTTGCGGACATACCAGTCCGGGGCGTCGTACCGGCACCCCCGCGACGAATGGCAGGCCCAGCAGCCGCGCGAAGTACGCCTCCGACACCGCCGTCGAACCGCTGGAGGCCTCGATCACCGGCGCGCCTTCGCGCAACCAGCCGTTGGCCGGCGCGTACAGGAACAGCGAGCGTGGCAGCCGATGCTTGAGGCTCCCCGTTGGATGGCTGGATTCGTCCTTGAGATAGATGTCGATGCCGGGACATCCCGGTATCGATATCGGAATCAGGTGGGTGTCGGCGGCGCGGTTGAAATCGGCCTCGATCTTCGCGATTGCGGACGATGCCCACTGGCGCTGGCGCGAACCGGGGACGCTCGCGTCCATCAGGCCGCCTTGCGCTGCGCATCTTCGACGATGCGCAGCGACGTCCCGGGGAAGTCCTGCGCCGTCCATGGTTCCTCGCGCCCCCCGAGATGGCGGGCCAGGAAACTTTCGCACAGCGCATTGAACGACATGCGATTGGCTTCACGGACGAAACCATGGCCCTCGTCGGGATACAGCGCGTAGGTCACCGGGATGCCGTTCTCCTTCAGCGCCGCGACCATCTGCTCGGACTCGGTCTGCTTGACCCGCGGATCGTTGCTGCCCTGGGCGATCAACAGCGGCCTGCGGATCGCCGATGCGCGATGCAGCGGCGAGCGTTCGCGCAGCAACGCACGGCCGGCCTCGGTGTCCGGGTTGCCGATGGCGCGGTACTGCATCCTGCGTACCGACTCCCAGTAGGCCGGGATCGAGGCCAGCAGGGTTTCGAGGTTGGAGGGCCCCACCACGTCGATGCCACAGGCGTAGCGGTCCGGGTAGCGGGTCAGCGCCGACAGCACCGCGTATCCACCGTAGCTGCCTCCAAAGATCGCCAGCTTCACCGGATCGGCGATGCCGCGCGCGATCGCCCACTGCGCGGCATCTTCCAGATCCTCGTCCATCCGCCGGCCCCACTCGCCTTCGGCGGCGGTCATGAACGTCTTGCCGAACCCGCTCGAACCGCGGAAGTTCACCGACAGCACCGCATAACCACGGTTGGCAAGCCACTGATGCATGCTGTTGTAGCCGAAACCATCGCGCGCCCAGGGGCCGCCGTGCACCAGCAGTACCGTCGGCAACGGACGACGCGCGTGCAGCGGGGCACCGGTGTCGGCCTCGACCGGCAAGGTCAGGTAGGACACCAGCTTGAGGCCGTCGCGCGCCTCGATCGTGGTCGACTGCATGCGCGCCAGCCGCGCTCGGGCGAGTTGCGGGCGCAGATCGAATAGTTTCTCGAGGGTGCGCGCCGTCCGGTCGTACAGGTACGTCGCGCTGGGCCGCACGTCCGATGAGGCCGAGACCAGCCACAGGCGGTCGTCCTCGGTGCGACTGCCCAGGGTCCATTCTCCGATGCCCTGTCCATCCAGGAACGCGATATCGTCACGGATCGACTCGTCCAGCACGTGCAGCCTGTAGCGTTCGTAGGTGACGCCATAGGCGAGCGGCCGGTAGTCGGTCGGGTCGTTGAGGGTGCCGCCGATGTCGGCGCGCGCATCCTCTGCCAGCAAGGTGGTCGTACCGCTGTCGACATCGATCGCGACCAGCGCCGCGGTGTCGCGGCTGCGGCTGTCGCGGAAGTACAGGGTGCGGCCATCGGCACTGAAGTGCGTGGGCCCGGACGCGTTGGCATCCTCCGGCGACAGCACGATCCACGGCTGCCATTGACCCTGTCCATCGCGCCGCAGCAACTGGCTGCCGCCATCGGCGGTGCCCTGCCCCGCCAGCCGCACGCGATAGCCGTCATCGACCAGATAGCCCGAGAAGCCCGGGTTTTCCTCCAGCAGTTCCAGCGCGCCGCTACGCAGGTCCAACAGGTACAGATCCGGGTAACGCGGATCGCGTTCGTTCAAGGTCACCAGCACCTGCTCGCGCCGGGTCCGGCTGATGCTGTGCACGCCGGCACGCACTTGCGGATTGGCGGGGGTGAGGCCGCGCACCTCGCCGCTCGCCAGATCCGCCCCGAACAGGCGCCAGTTCTCATTGCCATCGCAGTCCTGCGAGAACAGCAGCATCCCCGGCATCCGCGTCCAGCTGAAGCCATGCACGCCCCGATGCCGGTCGTGGGTGACCTGACGCGCAGCGCCAGGCGTCACGCGCGGCGCGGCCCAGATGTTCATCACCCCGTCGCCGTTGGCCAGCCAGGCCAGCCATTGGCCATCGGGACTGATGCTCATGCCAGCGCGGGCCGGATTGGCGAACAGATGGTCGCGGGAGATCAGGTCCGCCGCCACCGGCACGACATCCAGCGCGATGTCCAGCAGATCGGCGGCCAACCGCCACTGGATCCCGGCCTGCGCGCGCTGGCGGGCCATATGCGCCTTGAGCCGGGTGGCTTCCCCGGGATGGTGCCGTTCCAGCAACAGGAAGACGTCGATGAAACTGTCGTCGTCCCCGGTCTTCGCCTTGGCATCCGCATGGAGCTGGTTCAACAGCGCACGGATCCGATCATCATCGACCTTGGTCCAGCCGTGACGCTCGAGTTCGAACGCCGCCGTCGCCCGGATCCAGCAGCGCAGCGTATCGGACACCGCGGTGCGCGAGGCTGCAGGATCCCAAGCCGCGGCCTCGACGCAAGCGCCGATCGCTGCCCACGTGCTATCGGCTTCCAGTGCGTCGGTGATGGCCAGCGCCTGGCGACGCACCCGGCGCCAGTCGGCCGGTGCGACAGTCTGGCCGGTCACGCGCCTGCGATGCAGCGCGCACACCGCGTCGAGGGCATCGGCCAGCGGCCCCGGCGGACACATCGTCGACAGGCCCTGCGTGCGCCCTTCCAGCCAGGCCAACAGGCAACGGCTGCCGGCGGTCTCCAGCGCAGCGCCGGGGGCGATGCCCTCCATCAGACCGATCCCCCGCGTAACCCCCTCGCGCATGCTCGGCGCACCGACCAGCACGCCGTCGACCAGCAGCGCCAGCCACTTCGGCATGCCGATCTCCGCCTCCCAGACGTCCAGGTCCTCGCCCTGCAGCACGCTACCGACGAGACTGCCGGCCATGCCGTTCCAATGGATCGGCCGCTCCACCCAGGTCCCCGACTGCTCCAGCATGCGCAACTGCGCAACGACCTGCGCCTTGATTGCGGCATCGCCACGATAGGCCGGCGCGGAGATCACGCCTCGAGCGCCTGGTCGAGGACGGCGGCAATACGGCTCTTCGAGGTCAAGCCGAGGATGCGTTGCTTCTCCACGCCATCGACGAACAGGATCATCGTCGGCAGGCCGCGGACATTGAAACTGTCCGCGGTGCCCTTGTTCTCGTCGGCATTGATCTTGCAGATCAGCGCCTCACCGGCGTACTGGTCGGCCACGTCGTCGAGAATCGGCAACAACTGTTTGCACGGGCCACACCATTCGGCCCAGAAGTCCACCAGCACAGGGCTCTTCGAACGCAGCACCTGCTGCTCGAAACTGGCATCGGTGACCTGGATCACGTGATTGGACACAAGCATTCTCCCTCGAGATCGGTTCTATGGATATGCGGGACTGGCCCGCGGTCGCTGCCCGCTATGCGGACGTGCACTGTTCAGGGGTTCGACCAATGCCTGCGGCATCCGGCAAACCAGGAATTGGAATGGAAGAAGGTGGATGGCAAATACGCATGCCCCTCATGGCGAGGGCGAACGGGGGCTCACGTCCGCGATTGCGTCCCCGGCCCGGACGACGCCTTCGATCTCCAGCACCTGGTCGTGGAAGCGCTCCAACTCCGTGCGATGGGCCACGCTGATCACGGCCGTCGCGGGCAGCCGCTCCAGCAAGGCGGCATAGAGCGCCTGCTCAGTGTCCGGATCGAGCGCACTGGTCGCCTCGTCCAGGAACAAGTAGTCGGGCCGATGCAACAAGGCGCGCGCGATCGCCAGGCGTTGCTGCTCGCCTCCGGACAATCGCTGTTGCCAGCGATCGGTGTCATGCAGGCGTTCGACCAGCACCGGCAACCGGACCGCTTCCAGGACCTCGCGGCAGACCTGATCGGAAAACGCAGGTGCTTCTCCGGGGTAGCAAAGCGCCGCCTTCAATGTGCCGTAGGGAATGTAACTGCGCTGTGGCAGGAACATCAGATGTGCGCCGGCCGGCCATTCGACGCGTCCCTGCCCATGCGGCCAGATGCCGGCGACGGCACGCAACAGCGTGCTCTTTCCCGCCCCGGACATGCCCCGTATCAACCAGCGCTCGCCACGTCCGATCCGCAGCGGCGGCACGCTGGAGATCGGCTCACCCGACGGTTGCGCCAGTGCGATTGGCCCGGCGTGGAGTTCGGACTGTGCACCGCGCTCCACCGCAATCCCTCGCGGCATGCTGTCGGAATGATGGATGGCGGCGGAAAGATCGCGCAGTCGATTGCCGACCGCCCGCCACTCCGCAAACCCCACATAGGCCTGGGTGAAGAACGAGAGATTCGAGGTCAAGGTGTTGAACGCGCCAGTGATCCGGGTCACGTCGCCCAGACTGATCGCGCCCGAGAGATAACGTGGCAGCGAGGCGATCGCCGGCAGGAACGATCCGGTCTGCACGTACACATCGCGAGCCAGCATCATCTTGCTGGTCCGGACCATGATGTCGCGCCAGTTGCTCTTCACGTCCTCGAAGCTTGCGAGCAGGCGCTGGCGCTCGCGCTCGCCGCCATCATAGAAGGCCACCTGCTCGGCGTTCTCGCGCAACTGCATGCCGCGATAGCGGAAGTCCGCCTCCACGGTCTGCCTGCGATTGAACAGGCCGATCAGCGGCCGCCCCGTGTAATGGGAAATCAGCAGGCTGCCGATGGCATACGCATACGCCAGGTACACCATGTAACCGGGGATCGAGAACTGGCGGCCGCCGACGCTGAACTCGAGCGCTCCCGAAAGGGTCCACAGCAAGGCCGTGAAGGACACCGTGGTCACCACCACGCGAATCGTGCTGAGGCTCAGCGTCAAGGTCAGCTGGACGAACTTTTCGATGTCTTCCGAAATCCGCTGGTCGGCGTTGTCCAGAGTGCCGTCGCGCTCTATGCCGTAATAGGCACGATGCCGTGTCCACGCATCCAGGTACCACTTCGTCATCCAGCTGCGCCACTGGTACCTCAGCATTTCGTGACCGAGATAGGACGCGAGCAGACTGGTCATGATCGCCAGCAGACTGACACCCAGGGCCGCCAGCAGCACCTGCCACAATCCGTCCCATTGACGCGCGACCATCGCATCGACGACCTCGCCATCCAGCCGATTGGACCAGATCGCGACATAGACGCCGAAGAACATCAGCACCAGCAGCATGGCGAGCAGGATCCAGCCCGCGCGGCTCTGCCGGGACTTCCAGTACGGGAGCAGGATGCCCAGGACACCGGGGCGGGACGCTTGATCGATTTCGAGGGTCATGCGGCACCAGCTATGGACGCGGCACCGCCTCCGGGCCATCGGCCACGGAGGCGGTCATCAGGACGTGGCCGACGTCCGTCAGGATCAGAAGCTCTTGCGGAAGGTCATGCTCATGGTGCGGCCCTCCTGCACGGGCACATATATTTCCGATGAGGAGTACCCGTAGAGATCACGATCGAACAGGTTCTTCACGCCCAGCCGTAGCGACCAGTCGTCCTGTGCGTACGATGCACCGACGTCCACCCTGGCACCGCCTGGCGCCATGGGGCTGGTGGCGAGGGTACCGATCCTGGCCTCGCTGTAGGCACTGATGCCCAACGCCAGCCCCAGCCCCTCCATCGCACCGTGATGAAAGTCCCAGGTCGTCCAGACACTTCCCTGGTGGCGCGGCTGGGCGGTCGGCACCAGGCGCTCGTCGCCCATGTCCTTCGAGGCGGTATAGGTGTAATTGGCGATCAGGTTCCAGCCCGGCAAAAGGCGGCCCGACGCCTCGGTTTCGAATCCACGCACCCGTTGCCCGTCGCGCAGGGTCGAGCAGTCCTGGCTGTTGATGTACTCGGGCCTGTTGGACTGATCGAGCTGGAAGCCCGCGGCCGTCCATGCGAATGCGCCGTCGCGGCTGTTGACTTTGACGCCGAGTTCCTTGTTCTCCGTTTCCATCGGGGGAAAGCCGATTCCGCCATCGCATCGGCGTGCACTGGCCTGAGGCAGGAAGCCCTCGGCATAGCTCGCGTACAGTGAAACGTTGGAGGTCAGGTGATAGACCAGGCCTGCGTTCGGCGTGGTCTTGGTCAGTGTTTCTTCGGCGGTCGTCTGGACGATTCCGAATTGCGGGTAGGTCGTCGAGGTAGGACCGCTCTTGAACTCGCTGCGCCGCAGGCCAAGCAGTAGATTCCAGTCGCCGAAGCGGATCAGGTCCTGGGCGAACAATGCGTATTGCTCGCTCGGCAGATCCGATATCGCATACAGGGTGTCTGCATTGCGCGTGAGCGTGGGGAACGCGGGCTGCGAATCCCCGTAGACCGAAACGGGAACCGTCGGTCCGCTGTATCCGTACAGGACATTCTGGGTGCGGGAGTGGTTCAGACCTGTCGACAGCGTGTGGTGAAGCGGCCCGGTCTCGAACGACAGGCGCAGGTAGTGGTCGCCGCTGAGCGTGTCGAATTCCGAGACACTGTTGCTGTTGCCGAACATCAGCCGCATGTCGGCAGTGCTGATCGGAAACCGCGCACCCCAGACATTCAAATCCTGCTCGGTCTGGGTGTACTGCGCCCGGCTGACCAGGGTCACCGCAGGCGAGAACGCATGCTCGACACTGTAGGACAGCGCCTTGCTGCGCACTTGGATGCCGTCTTGCTTCGCCCCGAGACGTATCGCTGGAATCGGTTGGATGCTGCCGCCCAATGCGTAGGTATTGCGTCCAAGCGCCTGGCGCTGGTCGTCATAGGACACGCCCGCGATGAAGTCGGTTGCGTCATCCTTCCAGCGCACCTGGGCCAACAGGTAGTCTTTCTCGCGGCCATCGAAGCCGGCGTCGCTCCGCTCTGCCCGCGCGATCGACCCGATCACGCGGTAGCTGAGCGTCCTGTCCTCGCTCATGGCACCGGCCAGATCAAGCGAAACGCTGGCATCCACCTTCGATCCATACTGGATGGCCAGGTCCCGCACAGTCTCGGTGGTCGGCTTCTTGGTGACGATGTTGATGCCTCCTCCAAGAGAACTGCCGCCCGACAGGATGGCCTGCGGCCCCTTCAGGATCTCGACGCGCTCAACGCTCGCGATGTTGCTGCTGCTGGCGTAGGGATTGCTGACGCCGTTGGACAGCGTACTGCCCTGCGTAAAGCCGCGGATGGAATAAGCCGCGCCCTGCACGGTCGGACGCGTGATCACGCCCGCCACATTCTGCAGCACGTCCTGCACGCTCAGCGCCTGCTGGGTTTCGATGACCTTGGCGGTAATGACGGTGATCGCCTGTGGGACATCGAGCAAGTCCGCACCGCTGCGGGTCGCGGTATCGGAACCAGAAGCCTTGAAGCCGGTCTCCGCCTCATCACGCACGGCGGTGACGCTCACGGTACCCAGTTGGGGCAAGAAGACACGGAGGTCCCCGTTGGCCAGGGTCGCCATGGTCAGTCCGCTTGCCGAAATCGCCTCCTGCACAGCCGCAATCGCATGCCGCCGCCCCTCGATCGCAGGCGCCTGAACGTCCTGGACATCGCGCGCCTCGAAACGGATCGCCCTGCCGCTGACGCGAGAGATTTCGCGCAACGTACCCGCCAAAGGTCCCGATGGAATCGAATACTCGCCGGTGGCCTCGGACACAGCGGAAGACGAAGGTGCCGTCTGGGCATGTGCCGGCGATCCGATCGCCAACAGGAGGGCGCTGCACAACAGTGAAACCTTGAGGCACGAACAATTGCACAAGACTGAACGGGACATGGCGATCCTCGGGCAGATGGTGGTGCCGGTTGGCTGGAGGCGGTCTCGCGATCGGATGTCCGCCGGAATATGAAGATCCGTGCCGGTCCGCGCTCCATCCCCCGGCACGCAGGCACGCCTTCACTATGGTGAGATGCGCGCTGCAGAATGCAGTACAGTTCCCCAGTACAACCCCGTAACTGTCATGCCGGATGAAGCAATACAGTTGACGGAAAATCAACATGGCGATCTGGACGACCGGCCACCTTGAACAGCACTGCCCGACCCAACAACGGCACTCTGGTCGACCGGATTGCCCAGACAGTCACCAAGCGCATTCGCAAGGGCGAATGGCCACAGGGATCAAAACTTCCGTCAGTGCGTCAGTTCGCGCGCGATTGCGGGGTCAGCAATGAAACCGTCCTGCGCGCCTACGACAAACTGGTCGCGCTGGGTTACCTTGAACCACGTCGCGGCTCGGGCTTTTTCATCAAACGAAGCGGACAGCGGCCCAATGTTCCAGATGCGCTGACCGGCAAGGAATGGACGGGGACGACCGGGTCGCATGGACGCTGGCGCCAACTTCTTCTGCAGGACACCTCACGTCCGAATCCAGGCGACGGTCTCTTCCCGGACGACTGGATGGATCACAGTGCCGTCCTCGACGCCCTTCGCAGCCTCAAGAAGATCACCTCCGGCGCCCTCGGTGGCTATGCCGACCCCAATGGCTACCTGCCATTGCGTCAGCAACTCCAATGCAAGCTTCTGGAACAAGGCATCGATGCGCTGCCCTCACAGATCATCACGAGCGCCGGTGCGGCCGACGCCCTGCACCTGGTGATCTGGTCCCACTTCTTCCCGGGGCAATATGTCGCCGTAGAAGATCCGGCACCTTTCATCCATGTACAACGCCTGCTTGCCAGCGGGCTGGAGATCGTACGTGTACCGCGACGCCATGACGGGCCCGACCTCGATGCGCTGCAAGCGGTCTGCGAAAGATACAAGCCACGCGCTTTTTTCTGCAGCTCGATCCTGCAAAACCCCACATCGACCAATCTTTCCCCACACAAGGCGCATCAGATTCTCAAGATCGCGGACGCTTTCGATCTCCTGATCGTCGACGACGATACCTACGGCGACCTGTCCCCCATGACGGGCAATGGCAACACCGTCAGGCTTGCAACGCTGGATCAGCTTCAGCGGGTGATTCACATCGGAAGCTTCTCGAAGACGATTGCACCCGCACTTCGCTCGGGCTTCATCGCCGCTCACCCTGAACATGTTGCGCGCATCCTGCTTTTCAAATCAGTGGGGGCGATCCACGGCCCGCTTCTCAACGAACGCATCGTCTATCGCATTCTGTCGGAAGGCAGATATCGTCACCATTGCGACCAACTGCGCAATCGATTGCAGAGCGCCCGAAAGGACGTGCATTCAGCGCTTTCCGAGATGGGATGCGACATGCGGGCGTCTTCCGACGGGCTATATCTGTGGGGCACATTGGGAAACGACAGGAATGCCGACAGGGTTGCCGACGCAATGGCGACCAGGGGATTCCAGACGGCTCCGGGATCGGCATTCTCGTTATCGCCTGAAATGGAATCGCACATGCGCTTCAATATTCCTTCGACGCTTGCCCGCCAGGCACTTCCTGCTCTCAGGGAATGCCTGATGCGCTCATCCTGATCCGGACGAAAGGCTTCACGGACGATTGTTTCGATGAGAATCAGCCTGGGTGCACGCGTCTTCGACCGGGATTCTGGCATCCAGCCAGGCCTGCCGCTGACCTTCGGCCAGCCTGCGTGGCGCACGCACGATGACAAGCGCCATGGCACGACCTCCTTGTTTGCCGCACTGGATGTCGCCACTGGCAAGCTTCAACGGCACCATCGCATTCGATTCCGAAAGCCCGGAACGCCTCCGTCCGCCTCGATATGCGGACCGTGCCTGCCTGTGGATCGGCGATACTGGGCACAGTGGCGAAAGGAGTGACGGGGAGACGCATGAAGACGCTTGTGTTGGGCGGGTACGGCAATTTCGGTACCCGCATCTGTCGTGCGCTCGCGGGCGATGCCGACATCGAACTGCTGGTCGCAGGACGCAACCTCGGACGCGCGCGGCATCTCGCGGACACGTTGGGCGGTGGTGCCAGTGGCGTTGCGATCGACTGCACGGCGCCCGACTTCCCGCAGACGCTGGCCGCACATGGCATCGGCCTGGTGATCCATACCGCCGGCCCGTTCCAGGCGCAGTCGTACGCGGTGGCGCAGGCGGCCGCCCACGCCGGCGCGCATTACATCGACCTGGCCGACGGCCGGCGATTCGTCTGCGATTTTCCGTCCGCGCTGCAGGACGCATTCGAACAGGCGGGACGCGTGGGCATCAGTGGCGCGAGCACGGTGCCCGCGCTGTCGTCGGCCGTCGTCGATCACCTGTCCGCCGGCTGGCAGGCCGTGCATGCGATCGACACCTGCATCGCGCCCGCGCAGACCGCGCCACGTGGCAAGGCGACGCTGGCCGCGGTGCTGAGTTACTGCGGCAAGCCGATCGATGTCTGGCAGGGCGGACGGTGGACGCAGGCACCCGGCTGGGCCGCGCCCGAGCGCGTGACGTTCAAGCGGCTGCGGCCCCGCATCGGCGCGCTGTGCGACATCCCCGATCTGGAGCTGTTCCCGGAGCGCTACGGTGTGCGCGACCGGGTGATGTTCCGGGCCGCACTCGAAGTCGCCGCCACCCAGCGTGCGTTCGCCGCGTTGGCCGCCCTGCACGGCATCGGCCTGCTGAAGCGACCGGAACGTCTGGCCGGCCTGCTGGACCGCGTCAGTGGCCTGGCCGATCCGCTCGGCACGCCGCTGGGCGGCATGGTCGTGCGCATCGAAGGCCTCGACGCCGACGGACACCCCGCGACGCGCGCGTGGCACATCGCCGCCGACAACGACGACGGCCCCGAGATTCCCTGCATGGCGGCGATCCTGCTGGCGCGGATGCTCGCATCCGGTGCGGATATCGCCGCGGGTGCCCATACGGCCGCGGGCCTGCTGCCGCTCGACGCGTTCGCACCCGAATTCGCCAGGTGGGGCATGGTCACCGACGTGGACGACGAAACGTCCGGCGCCGTGCCCGCGGCCCATCCCGCACGCGCGCGCGAGACTTCGACATGAGCAAGTCCGACGACACACTGTTGCGCATGGGCGTGGTCTTCGTCTGGCTGGCGACGGCAGCCGTCAGCGTGCTGGAGTTCGACGGCCAGAGCACCGCGCTGCTGACTACGGCCGGCATCACCGACCCGCGCCTCGTCACCGTTCTGATCAGCGTCGGCGCAGGCGCCGACCTGCTCGTCGGCATCGCGATGGCGCGCTGGCCATCGCGCCGCATCTACTGGATCGCACTGGCGCTCATGGTCGCGATGACCGTCGTGGCGAGCGTGCTCGACCCGTCCCTGTGGCTGCACCCGCTCGGCCCACTGACGAAGAACGTGCCGATTGCCGCGGCACTGTGGATTCTGATCAGGAGATCGGCATGACGTCCTACCTCATCGTCAAATGGATCCACGTCCTGTCCAGCGTGGTGCTGGTCGGTACGGGCTTCGGCACTGCGTTCTACATGTTCTTCGCCAACCGCAGCGGCAGCCTGGATGCGCAGGCGGTGGTCTCCCGGCTCGTCGTCCGCGCCGACTGGTGGTTCACGACGCCGGCCGTACTGATCCAGCCCGCCAGCGGCCTCTACCTCGTCCATTGGGCGGGCTGGCCGCTGGACACGCCATGGCTTGCGCTGTCACTCATCCTGTTTGTGCTGACCGGCGCCCTGTGGCTGCCCGTCGTGTGGCTGCAACTGCGCATGGCGGCGATGGCCGCCGCCGCACGCCGCGACGCGACCGAGCTCCCGGAGCGCTACTGGCGCTACGCCCGCTGGTGGGAGTTGCTCGGCTATCCGGCCTTCGTCGCGATGCTGGCCGTGTTCTATCTGATGGTGGCCAAGCCGGTGCTTTGGGCCTGACAGTCGGCAGGGCGACCAGAGGCGATGCGGCGGGCAACAGGTGGACCGCCCCGGCTTTTTCGGAGACGCGGGGGGCTTGAGTCACTAGCGATAGCCGAAGCCCAGCCGGTTCAACTCGTCCAGCATGCCCGGCCAGGTCGAGCCCGGATAACCGCGCACAGTGACCGTGCACAGGTGCTGCTCGCCGAGCTTCGGCGCGATGCCGCCGGACAGCGGCGTGTCCGCCAGCCACGCATCCAGGTGCATCGGTACCTCGGGTACGGCCACGGCATGCGGGCGGTCGGATACGGTGCCGTGCAGGTAGGTCAGCACGGCCGCGTCGTCCAGCCAGGCGATCTCCGGCATCACGCCGTCCAGCAATGCAAGGAAGCGATCGGTCTCGGTCACGAAGGCGTCGCGCTGCTGATGCCAGTCCACACCGCGCGGCCCGTTCGCCTCGTACAGCAACCGGCCCGCCCGCGCCTGCGACTCCGGCGGCGGCAGGAAGACCAGCGTCAGGAAGTAGCGGCTCTCGAAATGCGAACCCGCCTCCTCAAAGGCGCCGCGCCGCTCGGCATCCACCAGCCACGACAACGGCTCCGGGAACCTGGCGTCGGGATACGCTCCAGCCGGCTGGCGCTCGGCCTCGACGAAGATCGCCCAGCCCGAGCCCAGGCGCTTGAGCGCGTTGTTCAACCGCGCCGTCACCGCTACCAGCTCGGCTTCGGTCGCGCTCTCCAGGTCCGGCCCGCGGAAACGCGCCGTGCGCTGGAAGCTGCCGTCCTTGTTCAACACCACGCCGGGCGCGATCAGCGCCGCCCATGGCAGGTAGTCGGCCAGCTACGCGGCAGGGCGCCGGTACTCGGCCAGGCCCATCATGGCGACACGTCCAGGTAGGGCTTGTGCTTGACGTGCCGGGTGAACACCTCGACGAACTGCGGGTCGGTCTTCGCACCCCACACGGCCAGCGCATGGCCCACTGCCAGCAGTACCAGCCCCGGCAGCCACTGCTGCAAGCCGATGCCCACCGCGGCGGCGAGCGTACCGTTGACGATGGCGAGCGGCCGCGGCGCGCCGCCCAGCAGGATCGGCATCGTCAGCGAGCGGTGCAGCACCGTCTCGAAGCCGGGCGTCGTCATGCCACCACCGCGCCGCCGGCGAAGCTGAAGAACGAGAGGAAGAACGACGAGGCCGCGAACGCGATCGACAGCCCGAACACGATCTGGATCAGCCGGCGGAAGCCGCCGGAGGTGTCACCAAAGGCCAGCGTCAGCCCGGTGACGATGATGATGATCACCGCCACGATCCGCGCCACCGGCCCCTCGATGGATTCGAGCACCGATTGCAGCGGCCCTTCCCACGGCATGCTGGAGCCGGCGGCGTAGGCCGTGCCTGCCATCAAGGCAAGCAGCAACAGCATCCATCGTTCCGGCCAACCGGAAAAGTTCACGGGCGTGGGTACCGAACTCCGCTCCATCACAGGCTCCGGGATGGCATGCGGTGCTTCGCCAACCACTGGCGTTGCCACCGATCGCCACCATCCATTCCGATGCTTCCGGAACGGCCCCCTGCGTAGAAGGGAGAATCTGGCCCGCCGCCAGATCTCCCTATGGCGTCTTGCGCCTTGCATCCCTCATTTCACGCCAGTGGGCGTACTGCTCGCGCTTTGCGGGGTCGGGGTCTTCGTAGTCCTGCAACCAGAAGCGGAACCAGTCGAGGTTGCGCTGGTAGGCGGCAAGAACGTGCCTTGGCTGAAATTTGAGGTGTGGCTCATTTGGAAAGACGTAAAGGTCGGCCCGTCGTTCGCGGATCAACGGAATCGCATAGTCGAGCGCATGAATGTACTCCTGCTCAGGCATCTGCATTAGGATCGGTGCATTGATCTTGTCTAAGTTGAACGCTGGCGAGAGCCTCTGCCAGCGCGCTGGCGTTTCCTCCGGCGCGCCAAGTTGCCATACCTCCTTCAAGCCTGTGACGAAAGCATCGCCCTTCAGGCTACTTAGCAGATAGTAGTTTGGCGAAACCACAGGAGAGGTAACCGACACGGCAGCAAGCAGATCAGATTCCGTAGCTGTCCATAGCGATACTGCACTGCCAAAGCTAAGACCGCCCATACCGACCCTGGCTCGGTCTATTTCGTTCTCGGATGCCAGCAAATCAACCACACTCTCCACTGCCCGGAGAGCTTGACTGTAACGCTCCACCACATCGGAACTGTTCGAGGCATTGTTCACACACAACGCAGAGATGCCAATCTCGGCCAGTGACGCCAGAGGCCATTCGTCACCTACCCCGCCGCGTAGGAAGCCGGTGCAACTGTAGTAGGTCACGAACAGAGGAGGAAGCACATCATCTGTTCTCTGCGCGGGAAAGAACTGACCTGTCAACACCTGTCCATTCGAGTCGGTCCAGCGAAGGAGGCGCGCCGGAACCGTAACCGCAATGTCCAACGCCAACGCCATGTTCGGATCGAACAAGACATGGCGTTCACCCGTTCCGAGATCGATCCTCTCAAGGCGTGGCGGTCGATCCGCCTCGGCGGCGACACACGCTAAGGCTTGTGCCGAGAGACCACAGGTGCTGGGCCCATCCCGGCCACCATTGATCAGGCCGTCGGCGCGAACCACCATGCTCACCATCCCGCTCAGGACGTTCCAGCGGAAGATCGATTGCCCCAGCCCTTCCAATGGGTCAGATACAGTGAACAGCACTTCGTCGCTGTCCGGACGCCACTGAATGCCGGTGATAGCCTTGTTCGTACACAAATCCGCAAGGCACTTGACCAGCCTGTTGGACGTTTTGCTAGGCAACATCGCCAACTGGACTTCAGGATCAGCCCAAGGGTCAGTCGTGTTGACAACCCGCGTCAGGAGAGCAATCCGGCCATCACCTGATTCGAATGCCAGTCTCCAAGGCTCAGGAACTCCCGTCGCAAGAATCGTCGCCGTTGACAGAGAAGATGGCAGATCGGATGGATCAAGGTCTTTTCGTTGGCCAGTCGGGAGATCGATAGCGTTCCAACGGTCAGGCACGTCCGCCAACAGTGGTACGCGATTGAACCAGTTGGCACCGAAGCGCTGTGTCGCCAACCGGCTTCCGACGACGCCGGAACGGAACAACGGCTGGCCGATAGGCGCCATCTCATCAATACGAATTCCGCTATCGTATTCAATCTGCTCCGCCTCGATGACCTCTTCGCGTGTCGCTCCCACGCTGTACTTCAGGGTCAGGCCATCGGCACTCAATGAGAATTCACGAACATTCGCCGGGTCGCGCGTCAGGGGTTCAGCGCCCGCCCCATCCGCGGCCGCTCGCCATACATCGATCTTGCCGTCTATCAGGGCGCGATAGTAGATCCAGCGTCCATCTGGCGACCAGACTGCGGAAGGTGGCTGAGAGAAACCGGCGGAATTTCGCAATGGAGTGCCACCGCCAGCCACACGTCGCGGGGGCGCGTCCCCACCCATGCTCTGCACGTACCAAACGGTATCGTAACTGTTGCGTTCGATGGAGGCCTGCTCAAGACGGAATGCTACCCGCAGCCCGTCCGGGGACACGGCCGGTGGGCCGAGATCTGCGACCTCAAGTAGGCGGCGGGGGGAGATGGCCCCTGCGTAAGACGGAGCGACGAGCGTGACCATCACCATTCCCGCCAACACCGCTATCTCCAAGGCGTACCTCCTAAGGGAGGATTGTGATACCCGCCTTGCACATGCTGTCTGGCATCGAGCCAGTAATTTCGCGGTATTCATCGGATACTTCAGAAATGCTTGGAGACGGAGAGACTCAGGAAGCGGCCAATGGCCGAATAATTTGTCCCGTCGTACGGGGCCGCATACATAGCCATAACCGGGGTGTACAAGGGGGGAGCACGATCGAAAAGATTCTGCGCCGATAGCGAAAACACCAGCCCCGACCACACTCCCTCGGGCTGGCTGGTGGCGTAATGGAGTGTCGCGTTGATAGTCGTAAATGAAGCCCCCTCTTCGTTGTTCACCGTATCTTTCACGCTACCGGTGTAGTTGGCGAAGGTCGATACGGAGAAGCCTCCCTGGCTCCAAACGGCACCAATGCGGCTGTTGACCTTGGCCGGGTTGAACAAGGTGCCCGCAAGATCGTAGGCACTCAATGCCGAACTGATTTGCCTTGTGCTGTCCAGCCAACTCGCAGAACCACGTATCGTCAACTGTCCACCAGCGAGATCAAAACGATACGCTCCCGACAGATCGATGCCCTTGACTCGTTGACGTGCCACATTCGTGAAATTGGTATAAACGATCGCGACCACATTGTCTGGGTCATAGGAAGCGCCAGAAAAATTGTAGAACTGATATACCGAGGAGATGATTCGCGCCTGCTCTTCCGCTGTGGGCGAGTAATCAATAAATTGAGCGTAATTTGGATTGCTCATTGCTTGGGAATAGCTGGTGATTGGCTGCACCACTCGATCGGTGTACTCGATATCGAAATAGGTCAACTCCGCTTCCAGACCGGGCCACGCCGCTGGGTGAAACGCCAGCGAAGTGGACCAGGTTCTGGCACGTTCTGGATCAAGATCGGGGTTTCCACCATCGAGGTTCAGCACTGTGGCGTCTGCCGAATATCCGGTACCGCCCCAGTAGCCAGGAGGATCGAGATAGCCATACTGGGCGAGATTCTGTTGCGACAACGTCGGCGCTTTGAAAGACCTTCCCCACGATGCCTTCAGCGTGAAATCGTTTCTGGGGCTGTAGAGCAGCCCTAGCTTGGGCGTGATGACACTACCGAATGTGTCATAGTCTTCACCACGTGCGGCGGCGGTCAACGTGAGCCGGTGTACGCCGGGAACGTTCTGGCTGGGACCTATAACGGGCAAGTTGATCTCGGCATAGGCAAACTTGGCGCTTTGGTCACCTGAGATTGTCGTAGTGTCCGTGATGTAATTGCGCCGCACGTACTCGTTTGTCCTGTAGCCGGCACCTACTGCAAGCCTGGCGTCACCGCCGGCGAGGCTAAACAACGGGCCTTCCGCCCCCAACTCGTAGGCACGCCCTTCATTGCAGTAGCACTGGTCACCAACGGTGATATTGCCCGTAGTAGCATTTTCCGTCGTTGAACGCTCATTGTGTTCGTCCTCACCCCAGCTTCCTCCGAGTGAGAGCGTCCAATCCCGTGGCAGCGAGAATTCAATGGTCGGCGAAACCAAAGTGGTTGTAGTTTCAGGTGAAAAGCTGTTCGTCCCACGATAGTTGTAGTAGTAGAGCTGGTCACGCTTGGTTCTGAGTGCGTCCAGACGAATTTCGACATAATCGCCAAGCGACTGGTGAACGCTGACCAGGGCGCTACGTAAATCGCTTCCGGGATAGATCGTTGTGGGGGCAATCAGATAGTCGGCGTAGTTACGCTGGCTCGCGTAAATCGGATCGATGGAGGTGTCCTTGGCGGTAGCGATCAGCCCGCCGCTGGACCAATTGGCACCGGCTGTAACGTTGTATTCACGTGTAGTCAGGCCCCCATCAGTGGCGCTGCCATAACGAGTACCGATCGTCACACCCTCGAAATCACGCTTGAGAATCACATTGCCAACACCGCCCACGGCATCTGAGCCATAGATGGCCGATGCGCCATCGGCCACGATCTCGATTCGCTCGACCGCCTCGACCGGGATCGCGCTAATATCGACCGCTTGCTGGGTGCCGCCATACGACATGCGCTTACCGTTGAGAAGGGTGAGCGTAGCGTCCGGCCCGAGACCACGGAGGTTCAGACCGGAACCACCTGTGAGGTTCCAGTTAGCATTTCCTGCTCCCGACAAGTTTCCGCTGCCCACTTCCGGATTCTGCCCACCCGAAAAGTTCTGCGGAATGCTCCTGATAACCTCACCGAGGTCGGTGAAACCTTCCTCACGAATCTTCTCGGTGCCGATCGTGATCACCGGCGATGGCGTCTCCCCCCCGCGAATACGTGTACCGGTAACGGTGATGGTATCCAGCGTGGTGCTTCCTGCCCTTCGTTGCGCAGTGACTTGGTCAGTTCCGGGTGCGGGCGTTCCATCCCCAATCGAGATCGTGCTGTCGTTGATTCTCTGGATGGTCAGCCCCGTGCCTTCCAACATGGCCTGCAAACCATCGGCGGTGGTGTAGCTTCCCTCCAGCGGACGTGTGGTGATGCCTGCCACCAGATCCTGCGAGAACACCAATGTGATGTCTGCCTGCTCGGCAAAGGCATTGAGCGCCGCACTGGCAGGCTGTGCCGGCACGTCGAAGCTCTTCCTGTCGGCGGCGACCTGCGCCTGGACATTCGATACCGCGCCACCGATGCCAATGGCGAGGACAAGCGCATTGCAAAGGATGTGGCGACGGAAATTGTTCATAGCTGGACGGCCTCGCATGGTTGCATTCTCTCCCCGGAGATGGATTCAGGTACCCGGCATTGCCACCGGCTTGTCTTGAAGACGGGCCTGCGATGAATTTCCGCTATCCAGGCGCACATTGCCCTCCCGGCCTGCGGGATCAGGGCTTTCCGATACGGCCGGCGGCGCAACCCCGCAGGACGCCAGCGGGCAGATGAGATACGTCCCGTCCACGGCCTGCCGATACCCCAGCGGGGTGCCGTCCAGCAGCCGGGTGAGCCCGTCGTCCACTGCGAAGCTGCCTTTCAGGGGACGGGTTCGTTCCCCGGCCACCAGGTCATAGGAGAAGATCAGGGTGACGTCGGCCTGCCTGGCAAACTCGTTCAGCGCTGCGGCCGCCGGCTGGGCCGGGATGTCGAAAGGCTTCCCCTTGGCGTCGGCCGCGACGCACGCGGTCATGCCAAGCAGGGGAAGCACAAGTGCCAGCAGCAGCAACCCGCGCGAAAATCCGATGGTGTTTGCCATTCGATCCGCTTATCGAGGTGACGACGCGTTCGCGTCTGTCCCTGATAGACGGGGCTGGGGCTGGTTTCCGCTATCCGCAGGACACGCGCTCCTCAAGCCATGCGGCGCCTGGGACACGTGACTACAGACCTGCGCTCATTGACATCGACAGTCGCTCTGACCAGAATTCAGACCATAATGACTGGAATACCCGCATGAAGACCTGGCAGGTGCAAGAAGCCAAGGCCCGTTTCAGCGAACTGCTGCGGGCCAGCGCGGAAGAGGGTCCGCAAATCGTCAGCCTCCATGGCAAGCCCACAGCCGTGGTGGTTCCGATTGCGCAATGGCAACGGCTCCAGCAGCAACCAGCGCGAAGCCCGAAGGCACTGTTGCTGGCGCCGGAAGCGCGCGGCGAACTGCCGTTGCCCGAGCGCGGTCGCCTGCATCGCCGCGCCCCCTCGTCCCTGGCTTGACGCCACGGATACATGTTCCTGCTGGACACCAACGTCGTTTCGGAGTTGCGCAAGAACAAGCCGCACGGCGGCGTGTTGGCGTGGCTGGATCAGGCGCCGGATTCCGGGCTCTTCCTGTCCGCCGTCACCGCCGGCGAAATACAGGCGGGCATCGAGATCACCCGCAAGCTCGACCCAGCCAAGGCCAAGGAGCTCCAGTCGTGGCTCGATGAATTGACGCAGTCCTTCCCGATCCTGCCCGCGGATGCGGCCGTGTTCAGACGCTGGGCACTGCTGATGCATGGGCGCGCCGACCATCACCTGGAAGACGGACTGATCGCCGCTACGGCTCTCGTCCATGGCCTCACGGTCGTGACCCGCAACATCAAGGACTTCAAGTCATTCGGCGTGGCGCTGCTGGATCCGTGTCGATTCGGCCGATGACTTCCGGCGGATCGCGCCGGGCAGGCGCACGCGCCCGGATGCAGCCCGGTCAGTCCCCACTTCCTTCTGGTAGCGGACGGCCAGGATCGTGACGGTTTCTCCATCGAGACGGTAGCGGGCCACATAGCCGCTGTCGCCGTAGTCGATCAGCCATTCCCGGTACGCATCGGCTAGATCGTCGATCGGACGGCCGATGTGGGGCTGATGGGCCAGAACCCTGACGCCGCCACGGGTGGCCTTCACCGCGCGCTGAGCGGCATCGGCATTCTTCGCCAGCCCGCGCCTCCATCGCTTCATCGCCAGATCAACGGCAGGAGCGTGAGAGAGAGCCCATCATTGGTGTGTCGAGGGCGTGGGCGCACGCGCGTGGATGTAGACCAGATGATCCGACGTGCGGCGCGTGGTCACCGGAAACGCCTTGGTCAGGGCTTCCAGGAAGCCGTCGACGTCGCCGGTGCGGAAGCGCCCGCCCACGCGCAGGTCGTGGATGCTGGCGTCGGCCACCACCAGCCGCGTATCGGTATAGCGGTTCAATTCCGCGATCGCCTGCACCAGGGGCTCGCCGTCGAAGACGATCGCGCCTTCGCGCCAGGCCAGGGTGTTGGACACGGCGGCCGGGGTGATCTGCGCTACCGGCGATGCGGCGGCGGCTTCGAAGCGCTGCCCCGCGGTCAGCGCGCTGTGCGCGGCCACGACGGGCTCGGGGGTGGCGGCAGCCGCCTGTGCCGGCACGTCTGCCCGTGGCGTCACCTCGACCTTTCCTTCGGTGACGATGACCTCCACGTCCTGGGTTTCGCGGATCCGCACGTTGAACTCGGTGCCGACCGCGCGCACGACCATGTTGCCGGCGTAGACGAGGAACGGGCGCTCCGGATTGCGTGCCACGGTGAACGCCGCCTCGCCCTTTTCCAGGTGAACCACGCGCTGCCCGCGGGTGAAGCGTGTTTCCAGGATGGTGTTGGTGTTGAGCTGCAGCACCGAGCCGTCGGCCAGCGTGGCGCTGCGCTGCTGCCCCACCGCGGTGGCCAGGGTTTGCGACTCGTTGCCGCGCTGGTACCAGGACAGGCCGCCGACCGTCAGCGCCAGCGAGGCGGCCAAGGCCCATGGCACCAGCCTGTGCAGCCGGCTACGCGCCGACTTTGGCGCAGCCTCGGCGTACAGGCGTCGCTCCTCGGCCACGAAGGTGGCGACCTTCTCGTCGCGCTTGGCCTCGGCCAGTTCATCCAGGGCCTGCCAGACGCCGCCCAGCTCCTCGAACGCGCGGCGATGGCGCGGATCGCGCCGCAGCCATTGCTCGAACTCGGCCCGCATCTGAGGAGCCACGTCCTCGTCGTCCAGCCGCCACACCCAGATCGCGGCTTCCTCTTCCAGTTCGGCCAGGCTGCGGAACTTCAGCACGTCGCTCATCGGGCGTCTCCTTCGTCCTTGAGCCGATGCACGTTGCGGCCCTGATCCATCGATGCGGCCCCGCCGGACAGGTCGTGGTCGCGCAGGTGGTCCCGGCACCGCACCATGCCCTTGGCGACATGCTTCTCGATGGTGCTCTGCGAAATGCCCAGCACCGCACTGATCTCCGCCTGCGACAATTTGTAGACCTTCCTCAGCACGAACACGCGCCGGCAGATCGGCGGCAGGCTGTCGACTGCCGAGCAGAACGTTTCGAACCGGCGGCGCGCATCCAGTTGCTCTTCAAGTTGGGGATTGTTCGAAGAGACGCCCAATGCATCGAAATCCGCCACTGCATCGGTGGCGCGGCTGACCCGGCGGCGCCCCAGCTCCACCGCCAGGTTGTGGGCGATGGTGATCAGCAGCGCCTTGGGCGATTCAACCGCGGTATGGTCCTGGATGCCGTAGATGCGCAGATACGTATCCTGGATGACGTCATCGATGTCCTCGTCGGAGTTCAGGTACTTGCGCAGGTACTGCTGCAGCATCTGCCGATGGCAGAACACCTGGTTGAGGAACCATTCGTGGCGATCGGACGACATGGCGGCGAGCGGCGGCTGACAGACGGCTGTCATCCCCATGGAACCGCGATGCCATCGCCATGTAAAGTGGAAATTCGACTGCAAATGATTGTTTTTACGGGAAAGTTGCGGGGATAGCGGAAATTCTCCGGTCGCCCGTCTTTACCGGGTTACGGCTTGCTCCGTCCGCCAGAATCGACGGCACGCTACTGCGCGAACCGCGGATGCGCGCTTCCTCGGTGCGGGCCCAGGGGTCGCCACGCACGTGGCCTGTTGCGCAGATTTCCGGACCGGCTGAAACTCCGAAGCAGCCTGATGGACGTTGCCTTCTTACCCCCAAGGAATGACGGGGCGCTAAAATACCGCCGATCCCGGATACCCCCGATGGCTGCGCGTGCGATCTGCCGGCATTGCGCCGATGCCGGCACCGCCGTCGGGTCACCCGTTCCCGGCAAAGGAATAGTGCATGAGATCGTCCATCGGCATATTCGGTGAAGTCACCCGCTCGTGGTGGTTGTTCCTGGTCTACGGCCTGCTGGCAGTCGCCTTCGCCGGCGTTGCCGTCTTCCGGCCGCTGGAGACGGTGGCGGTGCTGGTCGTCCTGCTGGGCGTGCTGGCGCTGGCCGAAGGCGTGGTGAGCCTGGTGGCGGCGTTCGCGGGCGTCGCCCTCGGACGCGGCTGGGTGCTGCTGTATGCATTGGCGTCGATCGCCTTCGGGTTGCTGGCGATCCTGCGGCCGGCCTCGGTGGCGACCGTCCTGGTTCTGCTGCTGGCCGCCTGGCTGCTGGTCGGGGGCATCTATCGCATCATTTTCGCGATCCGGGTCCGCAAGGCCATCGAGGGCGAATGGGCGATCGCGCTCAGCGGCGTGCTGGCGGTGATCCTCGGCGTGCTGTTCGCGGTGGCACCGGCTGCGGGCATGCTGACGATGATGCTGTGGATCGGCGTCGGCGCGCTGTTCTACGGCATCCTGCAGATCGTCATCGCCCTGCGCCTGCGCCGCTTGCACGCGCGCACGCCCGTCTGATGTTCGAGCGCATCGGGACCGGCGACTGCACGCCGCCGTTTCCCATCTACCACGATCTCGTCGAGCGCCTGCTGGCGGCGCATGCCGCCGGTCACGACGGCCATGACGCGACCGTGGCGCACGCGCTGGCGACCCTGGCCGGGCATGCCTATGCCGATACCGGCACGATGGCGTCGATCATGGCCCGGCTGGGCCTGGCGGGCGGTACCTGCGTACGCGTCGCGCAAACCGTGGATGCGATGTACATCCACACCACCGCATATCTGCTGCAGAGCCGCTGCGGCCGGCTGGCGATCCTGTGCTATCGCGGCACCGAGCCGGCAACCCTGGGCAACTGGATCGCCGATGCGGACGTCGGCAGCGAAGCGCTGCGGCTCGCGCCGGGGCCGGCGGGGCTGGTCCGCGTGCATGCCGGCTTCCACCGCAATCTGCGCGCCACGCGCTGGGCGGTGCTCGAGCAGTTGCGGATGGCGCGGCAGGGGCGTTCGCTGCTGGAGCCGGAGCGCGCCGTCGCCCATCCATTGCAGGCGCTGTATGTCACCGGCCACAGTCTCGGCGGCGCACTGGCGGCAGTGTTCGCGCTGACGCTCGCCGATGCGGTCGACGACATCGGCGCCTGCCTGCGCGCGGTGTACACCTACGGACAGCCGCTGTGCGTCGGTGCGCCGCTGCCACCGCAGGCCGAAACGATCGCACAGCGAACCTGGCGCCACGTCCTGCCGCTGGATCCGATACCGGCATTGCCGCCAGCCGCATGGGGCGCGTTCGCTCATTTCGGCCACGAGTACCGCCCGTGCAATCCCGGTGGCGCCTGGCAGGCCGCGCGCGACCCGGTCGCGCAGATGCCGACCCTCAAGGGACTGGGCCGCTCGCTGCTGTCGCTGGCAGGGGCGCAACGGCGCCGGGATCCGCAGCGTCCCGCGTTCGCCGAACACCTGCCGCATCGCTACATCGATGCGCTGCGGCCGGCCGGCGTACTCACCGAGTATGCGGAAGCCACGGCCCCTCCGGCATGGCCGCCGCAGGCGGACGCCTGAGAACCTGTTCACGATCCCGCGTGCATCCCACGATGCCGCGGCTTCAGACCGACAGCACGCCCGGCCAGTAACGCATCCATTCCCGCCGCCCGGCCAGTGCGCGCCACTGCGGGTCGTCGCGATCGATACGGACCGAATCGGCGAACAGGGCCGCGATCCGCGCTTCCAGCGCGCCGACGCATGCGGCGTCCTCCACCACCAGCATCAGCTCGTTCTCCCAGTAGCCCGCAGTGATGTCCATGTTCGCGCTGCCCACCGCGCAGACCCGGCCATCGACGGACATCAGCTTGGCGTGCACGTGCGAGCGCACCGCGCCCAGTCCCGCGGTCCAGCCCGGATACGGGCGAACCGAAAACTGATGGCCCTCGGCACCGGCGGCGATCAGCGCATCCATGCGCGAATGCACCAGCGCCGTCGCCGCCGTGCGGGCCGCGGCCCACGGGCCTTCGAACGGGCCGCCGGCATGGGTCGGCGTCAGGTGGCCGAACAAGGTCCGCACCCGCACCCCGCGTTCGAGCGCACGCAGCAACGCGTGCTGGATTTCGAGGATCAGCGGAAATCCGTTGATGACATCGACCCGCTCGCGCGCGGTATCGATCAACGCCAGGTAGGCCTCGAGGGTGTGCGCGTCGCGCAAACCGTCGTGCGCCACCACCCGCAGCGGCGTGGTCCCTGCCGCAGGCGGCACCTGCACGGCAAAGCCGGCGCCTCCGGCCCGGGTCCAGGCGTCCAGGAACAGGCGTTCGATCGCGGCGACCGCCGGTCCGCGCACGCGAGCGCCCGCGTCCAGCCAGGGCACCAGCCGCCACGGCGAGTCCGGCGCCAGCGCCACTTCGTCGAACCCGGTGTAGTACTCGTGCGCGATGTTGCGCCCGCCCACCAGCGCCACGACGCCGTCGACCACCGCCAGCTTGCGGTGGTCGCGTTGCTTGATGTCCTGGACCGACGGCAGGCCGGTGACCGGGCGCGAGACGCGCACATCCACGCCGGGCAGCGCACCCAGGCGTTCGAGCAGCGGATTGCGGGCGCCCAGCGATCCGTGCAGTCCGTGCAGCGAATCGACCAGCAAGCGCACCACCACCCCGCGTGCCGCCGCATCCGCGAGGGCCAGCTCGAGCTGGCGGCCGACATCGTCGTCGGCCGCCATGTAGACCTGCACGTGCACACAGCGCCGGCTGCCGGCGATGGCATCCAGCAGCCAGCGCCGGGCCAGCGCGTTGTCGAGTTCGATCTCGACCCGGTTGCCTGGCAAGGACGGTGCGCCCAGGGCGTCGAGCCGGTCGCCGAGCCCGGCCGCAGCCGCGCGGGCGGCGGCCTGCCAGCGATGGCGTCCGATCTCGTCCACATGCAGTTCGGCGAAGCCGTTGGCGGCAGGCCGGATCGGGCTGCGATGGACGATGGCGGCGACCGCGAAGCCGGCGATGCGCAGCCGTGCCGCCACCCGCGCCAGGCGCACCGCGTCGAGCATGCCGGACACGTCGAACGCCTCGCCTTCATCGAGAACCGCGCCAGCATCCACCACCCGCGTCCCGAGGCCGGCCGCCCGCAACCTGGCGCGGATGAAGTCGAAGCCCCGGGTCGGTTGCAAGCGGACCGCCAGAGGCGCGAAGCCCGTCGGAATCCGGCGCAATGCGTGTGCGTCGCGGACCACGACCTCGGCATCGCACAGCACCAGCGGCGTACCGCCGGGTCGCAGGATCGAGATCCAGTGTTCGACCGCAGCCAGCGGATCGACCGGGGCATCCGCCTCGGCGAAACGGAACAGCCCGAACGCCTCGCCGCACGCATCGTCCGGCAGCCGTGCCTGGCCGTTGTGCACCGCGACCCGGGCGACGGCCCGGCCGTCGGAAACCAGCCCCAGATCCTGGTCGGGAATCGGCGTGCGACGTCCGATACTGCCGGCGTACTCCAACCGGATCCGGCTTCCGGAAAGATCCGCGACCGCATCGGCGGCGACGAGGGCGCGGTCCTGCACCACCGGCGCGGCCGGGGACAGCACCAGAATCGGAACCGGCCAGCGGGCCTCGAGCAACATCCCGACAGGCAGGCGGGCGAACACCAGCAGATCGATCAGCCCGGCATCGGCCCGTGCCTGCAGCCACTGCCGCGGCGATTGCCCGCGCGCCGGCTCGACGTAGCACAGATCGTCCCGGACGCCGGACACCGCCGCCGCCGCCGCCGTGGCGGGGTCCACCGGCATCCTTGCCGAGGTCAGCAACACGTCGACGTGCTGCGCGTGGCCGGCGTGATCGCGCAGGAACGCGGCGATGGCCCCGCCACCGCGCGGCTCGCCCCACACGCAGATCCTGCCCTGCCCTGCCGGGGCATCGTCAGCGCGCGCCAGGACGGCCGGCAGCCACAGCACCGCGACCGCATGCCGCTTGCGAAGCTCCGCCACCTGGGCGATGCGGCGCAGCGACCGGCGCCGGGCGACGACCAGATCCACCGGCGATTCGGCCAACAGCCCGCCCAAGGCCTGGCCGTCCAGATCGGTGGCCAGCTCGACCACGACCTCGCTCGCCACCGACGCCGCGGCACGGCCGAGCGCATCGAACGCCGCCTTCATCGGCCCGGACAGATCCGCAGGCGCATCGTCCGACAACCACGCGAATCGCTCCGCCGGCACCAAGGCCAAGACAGTCAGCCGCCGCACCTGCGGCGAAACCTGGCGCAACGCCTCGAAGGCCGCGTGCGCATCGTCGCCGAGATCAAGCACTAGCAGCGCATGACGCCAGCTCATGGCCCGCACAACGGCATCCGGTTCATGCCGCGACGCGGCCCCGAAGCGGCAGCCAGCAAGCCCGTCACATCACGCCATGCAGGCGCCGATGCCGTGGGGCGCATCTGCGGGACGAGCGATAGTGGCGGGACGGGCGACATGACAGGCCGCGCCAATCTATCAGGTGCGATCATCGCGCTCCAGGCCGCCTGCCCACGGCGTCGTGTACCCCAGCAACAGTCAGGGCGACGCAACACCCGAGGTGTTCCGCCCCATTTCCTGCCGAGCGGAGAGTGGCGTCGGCGCGCGATCCAGCCGCATCAGTTCCAGTGCCGACGGGTTCGTCTTGGGGTGCTCTGAACAAGTCCGCTCTTGCTCGTCATTCCCGCGAAGGCGGGAATCCATGGACTTTGATTTCAATGGGTTAGCGTCCATGGATCCCCGCTTTTGCGGGGATGACGGACTTGTTCAGAGGATCCCTTGCTCTGGCCCGGCAGCTGCATCTACATCGCCAGCTGCCAGGTCGCTGCGATGGAACTTGCCGTGTCGTTTGCCGGCGCAGCGCCGCTCGGTGCCGTAGTCGGCCATGAAGGCCGGCAGCGACAGCCCGGGTGGAACTGCACGGTGCATTGCCATGAGCTGACCCTGCACAGGTGACGTGCCGTCAATGCGCAAAGTTGCAGGCGCATATCCTGCGATCGAGCTGAATTACCGTGCCAATCAGGTCTTCTCTTGCGCGTCCTTCTTCTCTTGCGCGTCCTTCTTCGCTTGATCGTGATGCCATTTGATGGAGAAGAACATGCCCGTCCCGAGCACGACAACCTTGAACACGATGAAGACTATCGGGAACCAATCGTACATTTCTGCTTACTTCCAGGCCGACACGCGACACCGCCTATCGTGAGGCGCACGCACGACCTCACAACACTGCTTCAGCGGTTTCATTTTTTCTGCATTGCCATTGTCGAGTGGCATCTTAATCCTGTCTCCAGGCGTCTCCACGCGACAAGTTGTCGCACCTGTCTCTTTTTGCGTGCACTCGCCGTCAGATGAAAGAGGCCGAACGGTATGACGCACACTTCTGACTGGCAGCCGCCGGCGATGCGTTGCGCTGCAAACGGTTTACTCGAGTCCAGACGGCGGGGCGCTTTGGGCGCTGCTGGTGAAGCCCAGACCCCTCACCCGACGCGCGATGCGCGTCGACCCTTGCCTGCGCGTCAACGTTTCAAGCGCTTGGCCATCTCCGCCGCTGGTGTGAATACGAATGCCTTGCCGCTGCGTCCCTGATCGAGCAATCCCAGCTTGACCAGTCCCAGCAGGTCCGAGCGGGCGGTCGGGTAGGTGACCCGATGGGCCGCCTGATGGCCGGCGATCTCGTAGGCACTCTCGGGGTTGCGGATGGCTTGGAGCAGCAGTGCGCGCTGGCGATGGTTCAGCAGTGCGCCCAACGGTGAGCCTGGGCGCAGCAGTGTCTCGGCCTGACTGCGCTCCCGCCCCTTCCTCGCAAGGTAGCCACGCAGGCCCTCGACAGCATCGATGATGACCTCCAGCTGGTGCGCGACGAAATAGGTCATGTCGGTCCCGTCGCTCTCGGTGTAGAGGTAAGACCTGATGTACGGCGCCGGGGCCTTCTTCAGCACGCTCGATATGGAGATGTATTCGCTCAGCCAGTAGCCCGACCGCAGCATCGACCAGTAGAACAGGGCACGGGCGGTCCGTCCGTTGCCGTCGCAGAAGGGATGGTCGTAGCCAATCTGGAAGTGGATCGCAACCGCGCGAATGATCGGATGCAGGAACTCGCCCTCGTCCGTCGCGTTGGCGAAGTCACACAGGGCCTGCAGCCGTTGCGGGAGCTCCGCGGCGCGCGGCGGCACGTGCAGGACGATGCCCGGGTCGACATCGTCTTCGGCGGTCCACAACCGCCCTGCCTGCGAAGGATCGTCCATGGCGTCATCCATCAACGCGCGATGGATTTCGAGGATGAGGTCGATGCTGAGCGGACGCGCCTGCCGGTGCCGCAGCGACTGCATCATCGCGCAGTTGTTGTGGATCATCTGCTCGCTGCGATCCCGTGGCGCGCGCCCCGTGCTGAGCATCTCCTTGGCGATCTGCCGCGTGGTGGATGCACCTTCCAGCTGGGAGGAGGTCATCGCCTCCTCGATCAGCGAACGCATCAGGTACCGCTTCCTGGTGGTGTCCTCATCCACCAGGCCGCTCGCCTGGATCGCACCGGCGGCCTCGCGGTCCAGAAAGTGCAGCTGCCGCTGCATGTTGCTGGTCAGCGACAGGGTGAAGGGCCGCCCCGCCTTGTCGGCCAGAGGAACGGAGCGCTCCAGACCCGCGCGGGCCAGCTTGATGCCGGCCCACCAGCTCTCCGCATCGAGCCCGGCCGGCGGGGTCAGGTGCCTGACATGGTCCCAGTGGTCATAGACGCCGTTGACCTCCGGGCCGATTCCGCGGCCCAGGAGCGCCGCCATCCTGGCACTGTCCTGCCTGAAGAAATCAGAGAGTTGCGGCGCCTTGACGGGTAGCTTCATGACCAACTATCAATTTGCTATAAATGTTATGGGTTTTTATAGGTTTCGGTGGACGCAAACGCGCTCCCTGCCCGTCAAACCCCGACCGGATTCGCTTCTGCGGATCGATCTTGTACAGCTTGATCGCCCGGACGACATCCTGGCGTCCTTCGCCATGCCCTCGATCGCGGCTTGGGCGAAGTCGTACCAATCCACCTCGAAGTGACGCCGCAGGTTGGCGCGGGTGTCCGAGCGGCCGAAGCCGTCGCTGCCGAACGGCGCAGGTGGCCGGCACGAACGCACGGACGTCATCCGTCGCGGCGATGACCGGGCCCCGGCGGCCTTCGAGCAGCTGGATGACGTCGGGCATGAAACGCCGGCACCGTCTCCCTTGGCAGGTGACGTAGTTCCCCTACGGGAATCCTTAGGAAAACCCTTACGGGTCAATGCGACGTTGACTGACATCCAAGTCTTGGACAGCTGCGTGCGAACGGTGAGAGTTTGATCCCTGTCCCGACACAGGGCCGCCGATTCGCGCCATCGCGAGCGGCATCCGGGCAACAGGGAACCCGCCATGACGACTTCACACTCCAAGATCCGGCTGCTCTACGCACGGGTGAGGCGTGCCCTGCAATCAGGGCGTTACATCCCAGGCCAACGGATCGACGCGGCCACACTCGCCGCAGAGTTGAATACCAGCGAGATACCGGCGCGGTTCGCGCTTGCCCGGCTTGTCGGCAGGGGGCTGCTCGAGCAACACGCCCGCGGCGGCGTGTATCTGCCACTGCCAACCGAAGTGGAACTGCGTGAGCGCTACGACTGGATACAGTACCTGCTCACGCTGGCATGCGACCGAGGCCCTGGCAGATTTCACCGTGATCTCCGCAAGCTCGATGTCCGTCCCGAGGACGATCTGGTCAAACTGACCTGGCAATTGTTCGATGCCATCGGCGAGTCCACGGACAAGATGTTTCTGCATGACGAAATCAAGCGATGCAACGACCGGCTGGCACCTATCCGCAGAGCGAAACACCACCTGATTGAAGATCCCTTCGAGGAACTCGCCCATCTGAACCAGCAATGGGAGGCTCGCAACATGCCTGCGCTGAAGCTGGCCCTGGACGACTACCACGCGCGTCGCAGGCAGTTGGTGCCCTGCATCGTGGCGACACTCAGACAACAGGCGGACCAACTCAACTGACGACACGCGGCCAACGCGCAGAGTGTTCACAACGGACGTCACGAAACCAGCTGATCGTCGGTTGATCACCCAGAGATCATTTGAAGATCAGAAAAGCACGCTCCTACGCTGCAGTTGTCATGGGATCGCCATGACACAACCGTAGGAGACTGCAATGAAGACGAGCGACAACCTCCCCGCCGACGTACTGGACGACGTGATCGAACTCGGCGTTGCGAGCATCGAGACGCAAGGAGTCCTTCCGATCGGCGAGCCCGAGGGCGGGAACCGCTTCATGGGCATTTCGGAAGAGTGAGGAGAACGAGGCGCGCCGAGGTCGGCGCGCCTTTTTGACGCCGATGACCACGCCCGCATCGCCGCTACGACCGAGGGACGACCTGCCGTTCTGCCAACTGGACGGCGGTCTGATCTTTCTGGACGTGCAGAACGACGCCTACTTCCGCCTGTCGGCACGCCTGGAACGCGCGTTCCTGGCCTACCTGGGAGGTGTCCCATGCGATGAAGCAGATGTCGCGAGGCTCGTCCAGCGCCGAATTCTCGTTGATGCGTCCGCAAGCGCCGATCACACGCCAACGCCGGTTACCGTCGCCCGCAGCGCCATGGAGCAGGTTGCAGACCCCAGCGAGCTTCCGCTCCTGGACGTGTTGGAGACGTTCTGGATCACTGTTTCGACGCGGCTCCAACTGAGGCTGCGCAGGCTGGATCATATCCTCGGGTCGCTTGACGCCTACCGGCGATCTAAGGCACCACTCGCACGCCAGACGCCCGGACGTCCAATCGAACCTTCTCTGCGGAACGCGGCTCACGCATTCCTGCGCGCCAGACGGTACGTCCCCATCGAGACGAGATGCCTTCTCGATTCCCTGTCCATGACCCGGTACCTCGCGAGGCGTGGGCACCACGTCTGCATCGTGTTCGGCGTGACGGAGGACCCCTTCGCGGCGCATTGCTGGATACAGACAGGGGACCTTCTTCTGAACGATGCGATCGGCAATGTCGAGACGTACACGCCAATCTGGACGTTCTGATGAGCTATCGCTACATCGCCCTGCTGGATGCGGAAGACCGAATGGGTGGCACGGATCAGGCCGAATCCCAGCACGCATTGACGCATGCACGGATGATCCCCCACCGATTCTGCGATTCGGCAACCCTGTACGCATCGGAGGAGACGCCAGTCCTGTTTCTACCGGCCGGCACAGTCGTCATAGGCCATCTGTTCAACAGCGAAGGCAAACGCGTGACCGACGGTCGACTGCTGCCGGCCGACATCGACGACGCTGCTGTCAGGCAGCACGTACTCCAGAACTTCTGGGGCGAGTACCTGCTCATACAGCCGTCGAAGACCAGAACGCCCGGCTTCACCGCAATGCGAGACCCGTCCGGCGGCATCCGGTGCGTTTACCGTCCCGGAAATAGCTCTTCCTTCATCACGTCGGATCTTTCCCTCGCTACCGATCTCGGCCTGATCGAGCGTCGTATCGATTGGGACTTCATCCCACATTGCCTGGTCTATCCGCATCTCAAGACAGAACGCAGCGCCATCCTTGGCGTGCGCGAACTGTTGCCTGGATGTTCCGTCACCCTTCATGGATCTTCGGCGGCGTCCAGGGTCGAGTGGTCGCCATGGGATTTCGTTGTGGGTAGCGACCGACCCACCCAGGTGTCAGAAGCGGCCAATGACCTCAGGAACACCATCGCCATGGTCGTCAAGGCGTGGGCAGATACCGACCGATACGTTCTCCTGGAACTCTCCGGCGGATTGGATTCGTCCATCGTGGCGGCTTGCCTGCGCGGGACCTCCGTACGCGTGGAGTGCTGCAACCTGAGGACCGTCGTCCCCGGCGCCGACGAGCAGCAGTACGCGCGGTTGATGTCGGATCTCCTCGGCGTCGACCTTCAAGTCGAAGTGCTCGGGTTCGAACACGCGAGATTCGAGTTCACACCACCCACGTACGCGGTCACGCCGCGCGTATGGGTACTCCAGTACGCCGCCGACCAGATCAAGGCGTCGATGGGCAACGCCCTCGATGTGGCGAGCTATTTTTCCGGTGGCGGTGGCGACAGCGTCTTCAGCTACCTCAGCAATGCGTCGCCGGCTGCAGATGCATGGCTGGGCCGAGGACTTCGGCCGGGCCTTAAGGCGATCCGCGAACTTTCCGAGTTGCACCAGTGCACGTTCTGGAAGGCCGCGCGCCTGACCGTGCGGAAGGCACTCGGTGCGCCCAAGCGCCCCATCGCAGCCGACGCGTCGTTCCTCACCGTGCGCGGAAAGGCCAGCAAGCCCGCTGACCATCCCTGGTTTGCCGCGCCGGCAGGCGTTCTCCCGGGAGATCGAGAGCGTGTGCACGAGTTGCTCAACACGCAGAACTTCAGGGATGGCAACCCACGCAGCGCACGGCGATGGTTGCGCATGCCGCTGCTCTCGCAGCCAGTCGTGGAGGCCTGCCTGAGGGTGCCAACCTGGATGTGGATCTCTGGAGGGCGAAACCGATCCGTCGCCCGATCGGCCTTTGCCGACCTGCTGCCACCGGAGATCCTCAATCGTCGGAGCAAGGGGACCTACGTCAATTACTCCGGCGCCGTGTTCAGAAGAAACAAGGAGGCGATCCGGGATTTCCTCCTGACGGGCGAGCTTCACGCGCGCGGTCTTCTGGACACGGCGGCGCTGCAGCGCCTTTTCCAGAACCCACTCCCCGTGCAGGAGGCGTCGTTCATGCGGATGTACGAGCTCTGCATGGCGGAGAACTGGGTGCGACATCAGTCCACCATGTCGTGACCGCTCCGGGCATGTGATGCATCCGCCCGGAATGCCTTCCGGATGGTGCGCCAGTGCGCATACTCGGCCTGCCTGCCCGTGCTGGAGCTCTCGATACCCAGCAGCCAGAAGCGGAACCAGTCCAGGTTGCGCTCGTTGACCGCCAGCAGGTGCCGAGGCTGGAACTTGACGTGCGGCTCGTTCGGGAAGACATACAGGTCCGCCCGGTGTCCACGCAACAGCGGAATCGTCAGATCCAGGCCGGTGATGTACTCCTGTTCCGACTGCTGGAAGAGAATCGGCGCGGTGATCCTGTCGACCTTGAGTGCCGTCGATACCGCGTTCCATTGGTCGGGCGTTTCCTCAGGAGCGCCAAGGCCCCACAGCTCTTTCAGCACGGACAAGAACGTGTCGCCTCTCAAGCTGTTGACCAGGTAGTACATGTAGGAAACGTCGTTCGACGCGACCGATGCGGCGGCAAGCAAGTCCGACTCGGTGGCTGCCCACAGCGTCAGTGAGCTACCGAAACTCAATCCCCCCATTCCGACCCGCTCGCGATCAATCTCACCCTCCGACGCCAGCTGATCGACAACGCTTCGCACGGCAGCCATTCCCTGCCCGGTTCGCTCCACCGGATCCAGGACATAGTCAGGGAGCTGGTTGATGCACAGCGCGGCGATGCCCTGCTGGGACAAGGACACCAAGGGCCATTCGTCCCCCACCCCGCCGCGCACGAAACCGGCGCAGCTGTAGTGGGTGACGAAGAGCGGCGAGGGCCGCTCGCGCTCGGCCGTGGCGGGATAGAACTTCCCGGTGAAGGTTCGCCCGAGCGCATCCTTCCAACGCAGCGTCCTGACCGGAACACCCCGCAGGTCACCCGCGAGATCGGCATTGGGATCGAACAGGGGGCCGCTGCGGCCGGTCTCGATGTCGATCCAGGCCAAGTGCGGCGGGCGGTCGGCATCCGCCATCACGCAGACCAGCACACGGATCGACACGCCACAGTGGCTGGACGGATCACGCCCGCCGCTGACCAGCCCGCCGGATCGCAGCACCGGCAGCACCGCGCCGGTCTCGACGTTCCACCGGAACATCGACTGTGCCAGCGCGTCGTCCGGATCGGTCACCGTGAACAACACCTCGTCGCGTCCTGGCAGCCACTGGATACGATCAATGGATTTCCCGACGCACAGCGCGTCCAAGCATGTCCTCACATGACGTGACCTGCCGCTTGGCAGCATCGCCAGTTCGATGTCCGGCTTCTGCAGCAAGCCACGATCTTCGCCGGCTCTCGAAAGAAGCGCGATGCGGCCCCCGCCCTTCTCATGGGCAATCTTCCAAGGCGAGGGCGAAACATCGGACAGGTCCGCAGCGGTCGGGCCGGGCGGTGGTGCTTCCGTAGGCGAGAGCGCTTCCACCACCCGGGTGTCGAGGCGGATCGACTTCCAGCGATCCGGAACACCGGCCAGCAGTGGCGCACGTTGGAACCACACGCCGCGATAGCGCTGGGTCGCGAGCCTTCCCTCGTTGTTCGCCGATCGGAACAGGCCCTGGCCGATCGGGACCGAACCATCGATACGCACGCCCAGGTCGTACTCGGCCTGCTCGGCAGCCGCGACCTCCTCTCGCGTTAGACCCACGCTATATGCAAGGGCCAGGCCGTCGTCGCTCAAGGAGAAGTCGCGCACATCGGCCGCGTCAAGCGACAGCGGCTCGGCACCGGATCCGTCGGCTGCCGCACGCCAGACGTCCACGACGCCATCCATCAAGGCGCGGTAGTAGATCCAACGACCATCAGGCGACCAGATCGCGGGCGTCGGCAGCGTGGTGCCCACGTGATCGCGCAGCGTGGGCCCGCCGTCCGCCACCCGTCTCGGAACGGTATCACCATCGATGGACTGCACGTACCAGACCGTGTCGTAGGTGTTGCGCTCGATGGATGCCTGCTCCACGCGGAACGCCACACGGCGCCCGTCCGGGGACACGACCGGGGGCCCGAAGTCCACGACCTCCAACAGCCGGCGCGGGGAGATGGACTCGGCACTGGCCGGAAACGCCGAGGACAGCAGTGCGAGGACGCCCGCCAGCGCAACCTTCGAAAGGCGGTTCGGCGCGCATGACCACAAACCGTTGACTGTCATGCCCCCGTCCTCAGAAGTGCTTCGAGATGGACAACGAGAGGAACCGGCCGACCGCCGAGTAATTCGTGCCGTCATAGGGCGCCGCATACGTGACCAGGGCGGGCACATGCAACGGCGGCGCGCGATTCAGCACGTTGTGCGCCGAGAGCGCGACGTCCACGTCCGACCACGCGCTGCGGCCCCCGTTGAACGCATAACGCACCGTGGCATCGAAGGTGGTGAACGACGCGGTGCGCTGCGCATTGGTCACGTCCTCCACGCCAGCGGTGTAGTTCGCGAACGACGACGCGGCGAGGCCACCCTGGCGCCACGTCACCCCCATGCGCGCCCGTCGCCGGGCCGGATTGAACAGGGTGCCGGACAGGTCGTAGGTGCCCTGCCCCGCCAGGTTCTGCTGCTTGCTGTCGAGCCAACTGCCCGAGCCGCGCACCGTCAGCGAGCCCCGCGCCACCTCGAACCGGTACGCCCCCGACAGATCGACACCGCGGATGCGTTGGCGCGCGACGTTGGCCCGCCGCGCATTGATGAGCGCGACCACGTTGCCGGGCTCGTACGACGCCCCGGTGAAATTGAACACTTGATCGATGCCCGCCAGGATGCGCGCCTGCTCGTCCGCACCAGGGTCGTACTCGATCAACTGCGCATAGTTCGGGTTGCTCATCGCCTGCGTGATGCTGGCGATGGGTTCGACCACCCGATCCCGGTAGTCGATGTCGAAGAACGCAACTTCCGCATCCAGCCCGGGCCAGTGTTCGGGATGAAAGGCCAAGGTGGTGGACCAGGTCCGCGCACGCTCCGGCGCCAGGTCCGGGTTTCCGCCGGCGGTGTACAACACGGCGGCGGTGTCGTCGTAGCCGCTGCCGCCGAAGATGCCGGGCACATGCAGATAGGCGACGCTGTCGCTGTAGCGCTCGTTCAAGGTGGGCGCCTTGAACGCCCTGCCCCATGACGCCTTGAACGTGACATCCGGGCTTGGCCCATAGACGACGCCGAGTTTCGGCGTGACCACGCTTCCGGTCGTCCGGTAGTCCTCGCCGCGCAGCGCGGCAGTGAGGTCCAGCCGGTGGATGTTCGCGACCCGCTGGCCGGGGCCGACCAGCGGCACCGCCATCTCCGCATAGGCGAAGCGCGCGCTCTCCTCGCCCTCGACCGTGTTGGCACCCGTCAGCCGGTTCACCGCCCTCAAGCCGTTGGACCTGTAGCCGGCCCCCAAGGCGACACGGACATCCCCACCCCCCAGGGAAAACCAGGACCCTTCGAGGCCGGCTTCGTAGGAGTGGCTCTCGTTGCAGAAGCAGGAGTCGCTGACAACGTCCGAGATACCGGTCGCGGCATCCGTACTCGTCTGATGGTCCTGGTACTCGTCCCTCGCCCACGTACCGCCCAGTGTCAGTGTCCAGTCGCCCGGCAGCGCGATCTCGATGCCCGGCGATACGATTGAGGTGGTCGTTTCGGACTGGATCCAGTTGGTGCCGAAGTACTCGTAGTAGTACACCTGATCCCGCTCGGTCCTGAGCGCATCGAGCCGCAACTCCGCGCGCTCGCCCAGGCGCTGATGGCCACTGAGCAGGCCGCTGCGCAAGGTGCTGCCCGGGTAGATCGTCGTCGGCGGCACGAGGTGATCCGTATAGGACCGCTGGCTGGCATGGATCGGATCGACGGGCGACCGCTTCAACGTGCCGATCCATCCCCCGCGCTCCCAATGCCCGCCCGCGGTGGCCACGTACTCCCGCGTGGCCAGGCCGCCCGACGTGGCCCCGCCGTAACGGGCACCGACCGATACCCCGTCGAAATCCCGCCTCAGGATCACGTTGCCCACTCCGCCGACCGCATCCGAACCGTAGATCGCGGAGGCGCCGTCCGCGACGATCTCGATGCGATCAATGGCCTCCACCGGAATGGCACTGATGTCGACCGACTGCGCCATGCCGCCGTAGGAGAGGCGCCGGCCGTTGAGCAGGGTCAGCGTGGCATCCGGCCCCAGTCCGCGCAGGTTCAGACCCGAGCCCCCTGTCACGTTGCGATTGGCGGCGCCCGCACCCGACAGCCCCCCGCTTCCGACTTCCGGATTCTGCCCACCCGAGAAGTTCTGGGGGATCGACCGGATGACGTTGCCCAGGTCCGAGAAGCCTTCGGTACGGATGGACTCGGCGCCAATGGTGATCACCGGTGATGGCGTGGTGCCGCCGCGGATACGGGTGCCGGTGACCGTGATCGTTTCGAGGTCGGTCGCGTTGGCACCTCGAGATGCGCGTGCGTCAGCGGGCGCGGACGCGACACCGCGCCCAGGCTCTGCGTGCGCAGGCTCGATCACCACGGTGCCGTCGTCTGCCTCGCGGTAGGCCAGGCCACTGTCCTGCAGCAGCATGGCAATGGCTTCGCGCCAATGCATGCGGCCATGGACCGCCCGCCCCTGACGTTTTGCCACCAGATCCGTTGGGTATGCGATACGGAGACCGCTCTGCGCGCCGACTGCATCCAGGGATGCCCCAAGCGCGCCTGGAAGCAGGTCGAATTGCTGCGCGTCCTGCACCTCGTCCGAGACCAGAGCCGTCTCGCGGCGATCAGCCTCATCCTGCGCTGCTGCCAGGCCGGTGGCGCCACTGGTGACGGCGAAAAGGGCGATGGAGATCGCCCGACGTAACGTGTGTGTCTTCATGTTGCGTCCCTTGCTCCCGCTTCATTGGCTGTTTCGAAGTCCCCTCGTCAGCCACGTGACTGACCTGACCAAACGCGCGATTGGGAATGCGCTCCGCGGCCCGCCTCACACTGCATGCGTGATCGCGTAGCCATGCCCTCCAATCCCGCCCCCCGGTGCCGTACCTGCCGAGGCGGCGCCTTGGCGCGCCCAGGACTTCCGACACCGGTCAGAACCATAAGCCAAAATGAGAGTTATATCCAGTAGATTCATATGCTGTAGATCATGAGCCGGTAGAGGGACAGGCTGGGCGCATGCCTTCGTCCTCTTCCACATCTGCGCTGAGTGCCCGTGCCCGGATCGGGGCAAACGTGCGTCGTCTTCGTAAAGGCAAGCCGGGAAAGATGAGCCAGGAGAAGCTCGGCGAACTGGCCGAGTGCCACCGCACTTATGTCTCCCAGTTGGAGCGTGCCAAGACCAACATCTCCGTTGATCGCCTGGAGCGGTTCGCCTTGATCCTCGAGGTCGATATCGCCGATCTGTTCCTGGCGCCTGAGGAGTGAGCAGCGTGACTTCCCGCCATAGCGGCGGATGCTGCCCTGCATTCATGTAGAGTTATATGCAGTAGATTTATAGTCTGTAGATCGTAAGGCGGTAGATGCTCAGGCTTGGAGCCATGCCCTCCAAGCCCTCAAAAAAGCCGTCTCAGAGCGCGCGCCAACGCGTCGCCGATAACATCCGGCGGCTGCGTAAGGATGAGGGGCTCAGCCAGGAGCAGCTCGCCGATGCAGCGGAATTCCATCGGACGTACATCTCGCAGCTCGAACGCTGTGTCACCAACATCTCGATCGATGGGCTTGAGCGTCTGGCGGAGGTCTTGGGGGTAGATGTTCTCGATCTGCTGCAACCTACGGCATAGCAGCGATTACTTGCGCCCTACTTTGGTGATGTCGCAGCCCGTCGCTGATCCGATCAGCTGACTCTGACTGCGTACGCTCTCGTTCGCGTAGCTCAGAAAGTTCTTACAGAGCAACCAGGCGCGCTCCGATAGGCGATACCTCCCCTTGGCAAGCACCGTACTGGTGCGGCGCACGGCGCTGGCCGAGGGCATCGCCGCCCGCGAGGCCAAGCCGGTGCTGCATGGCGACAACGGCATCACGCTCAAGGCCACCACGGTGCTGGCGATGCTGCACTGGCTGGGCGTGAAGCCGTCCTACTCGCGGCCGCGGGTGAGCGACGACAACGCCTATGCCGAGGCACTGTTCCGCACCGCCAAGTACCGCCCGCAGTTCCCGGCCAAGGGCTTTGCCGATCTCGACGCGGCGCGCGCCTGGGCGATGGCCTTCGTGGGCTGGTACAACGTCGAGCACCGCCACAGCGGCATCCGCTACGTCAGCCCGGCGCAGCGTCATGACGGCGGCGACCACGCCCTGCTGGCGGCGCGCCATGCGCTCTACACCCAGGCCCGCGAACAACACCCGGCGCGCTGGTCGGGCAAGACCCGCAACTGGGCGCCAATCGGCGCCGTCACCCTCAACCCCGAGCGCGACTCGGTCGTGGCCACGCAGCAAGGCGACAAAGATAGACAGCCAATGGCTGCATGACTGAGGCGACAACTACCTTGACGCGCGCCGACTCCCTTGGGGTTAGTGTCGTGTCTCAGTTGGGCGTCAGTTTTCCATCGTCATCCCCGCGAAAGCGGGAATCCAGCGACTTCAAGGCATTGAAAAGCAAGACGCTGGATTCCCGCTTTCGCGGGAATGACGATCTGAAAGTCTTCAGCTGAGACACGATACTAATCAGGTGCTGTGATGAACGCGCTGGTTGTCGAGAATCAGGAACACCTTGCGCGAAGCGTCCTTGACCAATGCGCCGAGAAACTCGATCAATCGATCCGCATTGAAGGCATCGTCGATGATCATCCAGCACGTCTTGCCCTGGTTGGTCACGGTCGCAATCATCGACAGCTTCTGGCGTGTTCCACCCACCGCGTATGCGACCGGTGTCTTGCCGGCGGGGGCATAGCTGCGACCACGCACATCTGTGTTGACCAGCGCGGTCTCGTCGCCCCAATGAATCTCGGCCCCTTCGGCCTTGGCGCGCTGCTCGATCTGCGGATACTGATCGTCGAGCCACGCTTGCACTGGGCGGTCTCAAGAATCAAGTGCAACACGTGATTTGAAAGCGAGAATTTCTTTCTCCATGGCCGCCGCCGGCGTAGCCCAGTTCAATGTCTTGCGCGGACGACCGTTCATCAGCTTGGCGACGTGATTGAGATACTCCTGGCTTGCTTGCGACAGGTCCACCCCTTGGGCAGGAACTGGCGCAACAGGCCATTGGTGTTCTCGTTGCTGCCTCGCTGCCACGGCGCATGCGGGTCGGCGAACCATACGTCGATGTTCAACCGTCGCATCAGCGCCTCGTAGCAGGTCA
>NZ_JAIWPU010000032.1 GCF_021191705.1 Proluteimonas flavola | reverse complement strand
GCGGCTGTGCGCCGTGTCGGCGCAGCGAGGACAGACGAAGCCATCCGGCCAGCGAGAGGCCTCCAGTGCCTGCTCGCACTGGCGCTCGCTGCCGTAGCGCTTGAGGAACGCCGGCAGCGACAGGCCCGGCTGGAACTGCACGCGATTCATGGCCATCATCCAGACTCCGAGGAAGAGGGCGCCATCCTCGGCTCCCGCCCTCTCACGGGCTGCGACTGCGCTGAAAGATCGTGCTAATCAGGACCCACAAAGCGTCATTCCCGCGCAGGCGGGAATCCAGTGCCTTTGGAAGGATTGGGACCTCGTCTAAATCACAGGCTGACTCAGTCGAAACCGGATCTGACGGAGTCAGGCTCACCTGCGCGTAAAGGCACTGGATTCCCGCCTGCGCGGAAATGACGACCGAGGGAGTGCGCGCATCGGTGCTCGGCCGCCAGTTCGAAGCACCTACGTTGTCATGCAGTCGTAAATCCGCCCACACCGCCATGCCGCGCCGCGGAATGACACCGGTTACCGGACATCATAGAATGGCGCTCCGCGCAAGATCCCGGCGCCGTGCCGCGGTGGCCGTGCGCTGTCCCGTCTGGAGCCCGTCATGTACCAGAAGACCTATCACGCGACCCACCCCGGTGCGATGCAGGGCATCGACACCGACGCGTTGCGCGATCTGTATCTGCTCGATGGCCTGTTCGCCGACGACGCGATCCGCCTGAGCTACACGCACTACGAGCGCTTCGTCATCGGTGGCGCATCGCCGGTCGCCGGTCCGCTGTCGCTGCCCGCGCAGACCGAGCCCGCATCCGCCGCCGGACGCCCGTTCCTGGAGCGTCGCGAGCTGGGCATCGTCAATGTCGGTGCGGGCGCCGGCACGGTGACCGTCGACGGCACTGCGTATGCGCTCGCGCCGAAGGACGGCCTGTACGTGCCGATGGGCAGCGCCGACGTCGTGTTCGCATCCGACGATGCGTCCGTGCCCGCGAAGTTCTATCTCGCCTCGACGCCGGCGCATGCGCGCTTCGAGACGAAGAAGATCTCGATCGCCGACGCGGTGCCGCTCGAACGCGGCGCGCTGGAAACCAGCAATGCGCGCACGATCTATCAATACATCGTGCCGGCCACCTGCCAGTCCTCGCAGCTGCTGCTGGGCCTGACGATCCTCAAGCCGGGCAGCGTCTGGAACACGATGCCGCCGCATCTGCACGATCGTCGCAGCGAGGTCTATTTCTACTTCGATCTCGGCGACGCCGACCGCGTCTACCACTTCATGGGCGAGCCCGACGCGCAGCGCCACATCGTGGTGCGCAACGGCGAGGCCGTCGTCTCGCCGCCGTGGTCGATCCACATGGGCGCCGGCACGTCGAACTACTGCTTCATCTGGGCGATGGGCGGCGAAAACCTCGACTACACCGACATGCACGTGCTGGACATCTGCCAGCTCAAGTAACCGGCCGCACGTGGCCACCACACGTATCGCAACAGGGAGCAATGCAATGACGAATCCGTTCAGTCTCGAAGGCAAGGTCGCGCTGGTCACCGGCGCCAACACCGGCCTGGGACAGGGCATTGCAGTGGCATTGGCACAAGCCGGCGCCGACATCGCCGCGGCCGGCATCAGCCCGCCGACCGAGACCGAGGCCAGGGTCAAGGCGCTGGGTCGCAGGTTCGTGTCGATCGAAGCCAACCTGACCAGCATCGAGCCGGTTGCGCGTCTGCTGCGCGAAACGCTCGACGGCCTCGGCGGCGTCGACATCCTGGTCAACAACGCCGGCCTGATCCGCCGCGCCGACGCAGTCGATTTCAGCGAGCAGGACTGGGACGACGTCATGAACGTCAACATCAAGTCCGCGTTCTTCCTGTCGCAGGCCGTCGGCCGCCACTTCATCGTGCAGGGCAGCGGCAAGATCATCAACATCGCCTCGATGCTGTCGTTCCAGGGCGGCATCCGCGTGCCGTCGTACACGGCCAGCAAGTCGGGCATCGCCGGCATCACCCGCCTGCTCGCCAACGAGTGGGCCGGCAAGGGCGTCAACATCAACGCCATCGCGCCGGGCTACATGGCGACCGACAACACCGCGCAGCTGCGCGCCGACGAAGCCCGCAACAAATCGATCCTCGATCGCATCCCGGCCGCGCGCTGGGGCGAGCCTTCGGATCTCGGCGGCACGGCGGTGTTCCTCGCCAGCCGCGCGTCCGACTACGTCAACGGCGCGGTGATCCCGGTCGACGGCGGCTGGCTCGCGCGCTGATCCAACCACGACATTCCGTGGGAGCGGCCCGGGGGGCGGGGGGGGGGGCCCCCCCCCGGCCCCCCCCCCCCCGGGGCGCCCCCCATGGGTTCATCAGGCCAGAGGG
>NZ_JAIWPU010000031.1 GCF_021191705.1 Proluteimonas flavola | reverse complement strand
TCCGTGGGAGCGCCCTTGGGCGCGATGGGGCATGCCCGCGAATGCCATCGCGCCCAAGGGCGCTCCCACGATGCTTTCATCTGACAAGAGAACAGTTCATGAAAATCGCACTGATGCAGGAATTCAGCCAGGCCGCCAAGAACCCGGTCGTGCTGGCGCAGCTCGACACCGTCGCCGCGGACAAGGGCCACACGGTCTTCAACGTCGGCATGGACGGCGACAACGATCACCGCCTGACCTACATCCACCTCGGCATCTGCGCTTCGCTGCTGCTCAATTCGAAGGCCGTCGATTTCGTCGTCGCCGGTTGCGGCACGGGCCAGGGCGCGCTGATGTCGCTCAATGCATGGCCGGGCGTGTACTGCGGCTACTGCATCGAGCCGACCGACGCGTTCCTGTTCGCGCAGGTCAACAACGGCAACGCGCTGGCACTGCCGTTCGCCAAGGGCTACGGCTGGGGCGCGGAGATCAACATCCGCACCATCTTCGAGAAGGCGTTCGACGGCGAGCGCGGCCAGGGCTATCCGGCCGAGCGCAAGGAATCGCAGATGGCCAACGCCGGCATTCTGGCCGACATCAAGAAGGGCGCGTCGAAGGACTTCGTCGAAGGCTTGAAGGCGATCGACCAGGCACTGGTGAAGCAGGCCGTCGGCGGCGAGCGCTTCCAGAAGGCGTTCTTCGACAACGCCCAGGACGACGCCATCGTCGCCTACGTCAAGGGCGTGCTGGGCCAGTAAGCTCCGCGCGACACCGTTGCACGACGCAGGCCGCCGCCAGAGTGCGGCGGCCTGTGGTGCCAACCCCGATTCCTGCGGAGCGCCCTCACGATGAAATATCTGTTGTCGCTGCTGCTGCTGTTGGCTGCCGCGGGCACCGCGTTCGCCGCATCGCCCGCACCGCATCGCATCTTCATCGCCGGTGATTCCACCGCGGCGACCTACGGCGCCGAGCGCGCGCCACAGGCCGGCTGGGGCCAGACATTTCCGGACTGGACCGCCGAAGGCTGGGAAGTCCGCAACCACGCGGTCGGCGGGCGCAGCACGCGCAGCTTCATCGACGAAGGCCGGCTCGACGCGATCGCCCGCGAGATTCGCGCAGGCGACGTCCTGCTGATCCAGTTCGGCCACAACGATGCCAAGCGCGAGGACGCCACGCGCTATACCGATCCCACGACCGACTACCCACAGCTGCTGCAGCGTTATGTCGAGGTCGCCCGCACACACGGCGCCACGCCGATCCTGATCACCCCGGTCGCGCGGCTGCTCTACGACTTCCGCTCGCTGGTCGACACGCATGGCCGCTACACGCTGGCGATGCAGGCCCTGGCGGAACGCGAAGGCGTTGCGCTGATCGACCTCAACGCCACATCCAGCGACTGGATCCGCGCGCACGGCGAGGACGGCGCCAAGCCCTACTTCATGCACGTCCCCGCGCAGGGCAAGACTGATGGCACACATTTCAGCGAGGCCGGCGCCAATGCGGTCGCCTGTCTCGTCGCCGCCGGCTGGCGCGGCATCGATGCCGAGGCGCCGGTCAAGGCCGTAAGCGCGGCCGAGTGCAACGCAATGCCTGCGCCGGCTGCAGCGCCGGTGTCGCCGTCGGTGGTCGTGCAGGAGCGCGACATCGCGATCGAGCAGCCCGGCCCGCACGAAGGGCTCGGCACGACGACGGCGTATCCGTTCTTCTCGGACGCCACCGGCTTCGACCTGATCTTCCGCAAGCGCGCCTTCCACCCCGGCGCGACGATCGGCGACCACGTCAACGACAAGGATGAGATCTACTACGTCCTGTCGGGCCGCGGCCGCTTGACGCTGAACGACACGGTCCGCGAGGTCGGGCCGGGTGACGCGATCCTGACCCGCAACGGCGACCGGCATGCGCTGGACCAGATCGGCAACGAGGACCTGGTGATCTTCATCGTGTATCGGCCGGTGAAGCGCTGAGACGGTCTCCAACGAAGCGCTTTTGCGCCTCCTGCCGGGGCCGGCAGGCCTCCAAACGGTTCGCGAATCATTGAAATCGTCATTCCCGCGCAGGCGGATGCGTTTCTCAACAGCCGAACGGCTGGTCAATCCAGGGACTTTAGCTTCTGAAAGCACAACGTCCTTGGATTGACGAGCCGTTCGGCTGTTGAGAAACGCATCCGCCTTCGCGGGAATGACGGCTGTTTGCCCGGCGCTCTCTGGAAACACCGTCATCTCTGGCCCACGCCAGAATCCCCCCGATGGCACAGCCCCCGCCAATCGGCGAAAATGCCCCCGTCGCGGATCCCATCCGATCCCGGCACGGTCACGCACCAGGCGCCCCGCGCTGGCATCGCGACTACCCTACGCCCGCGACGGCCGACCGGCCGATGCATTGCATGCTTTCTCCGCTCGACACCGGCGCGCCACGCCGCCTGGGTCGCGCACGCCCACGGACACGCTCTTGAATTCGACTTCCGCACCGCCTCCGGCATCCGACGCCGACGATTCCCTGCCGCAGCGCGCGCGCATCGCGTTCGAGCTGCTCGAGGCGATCCGCGACGACCGCAGCGTGCTCGACGGCCTGCCGGACGAGGCCCGCATCCGCCTGCTGCAGGCAGTCGCGGTCGTGCACCATCCGGAGCCGCGCGCGCGGCGCAAGCAGGCCAAGGACGCGTTGCGCGAGGCCAACCGCGAGAAGGTGCGCCGCACCGAGGCATTGCTCGACCAGACCGGTATCCGCACCTTGCGCCGCAAGCCGGTGTTCACCACGCCGAACTACTTCCCGCCGCAGCCGCCGGGCCAGCACGATCCGCGCAATGCCGCGCCGGAGGAGCCTCGGTTTGCCGAATCGCCGGAACTGCTGCACTGCTACGTCTGCAAGCAGAAGTACACCGCGATCCACCATTTCTACGACCAGCTGTGCCCGACCTGCGCGGCGCTGAATTTCATCAAGCGCACCGAGACCGCCGACCTCACCGGGCGCGTCGCGCTGCTGACCGGCGGTCGGGTCAAGATCGGTTATCAGGCCGGTCTGAAGCTGCTGCGCGCGGGCTGTTCGCTGATCGTCACCACGCGTTTCCCGCGTGATTCCGCGCAGCGCTACGCGCAGGAGCCGGATTTCGGCGAGTGGGGTCACCGGCTGGAAGTGTTCGGCCTCGACCTGCGCCACACGCCGAGCGTCGAGGCGTTCTGCGCCGAGCTCGTCGCCACGCGCGACCGGCTCGATTTCATCGTCAACAACGCCTGCCAGACCGTGCGCCGTCCGCCGGCGTTCTACGCGCACATGATGGCCGGCGAGACCGCCGCGCTGCACGATCTGCCCGAACACGTACGCAAGCTCGTCGGCGGCTACGAGGGCCTGCGCGCGGCGGATCTGCTGCCGGGCGGCAGCCAGTCGCTGGTCGAGAGCAGCGCAGGGCGCGCCGGGCTCGCACACGCCGCGGAACTGTCGCAGGTCCCGCTGCTCGCCGACGAACTGGTTGGGCAGGCGCACCTGTTCCCGGAAGGCCGCGTCGACAAGGATCTGCAGCAGGTCGATCTGCGCGGGCGCAACTCCTGGCGGCTGCAGATGGACGAAGTGCCTGCGGTCGAGTTGCTGGAGACGCAACTGGTCAACGCGGTCGCGCCCTTCATCCTCAACGCGCGCCTGAAGACCCTGATGCTGCGCACGCCCGAACGCGACAAGCACATCGTCAACGTCTCCGCGGTCGAGGGGCAGTTCTACCGCAACTTCAAGACCACCAGGCACCCGCACACCAACATGGCCAAGGCCGCGCTCAACATGATGACGCGCACCTCGGCCGCGGATTACCACGGCGACGGCATCCACATGAACGCCGTCGACACCGGCTGGGTGACCGACGAGGATCCGGTGGAGATCGCCGAGCGCAAGATCGTCGAAGAGCGCTTCCATCCGCCGCTCGACATCGTCGACGGCGCGGCGCGCATCGTCGATCCGATCATCGACGGCATCAACACCGGCACCCATGTCTGGGGGCAGTTCCTCAAGGACTACAAGCCGACGGACTGGTGAGCCGGCGGAACGCCGCGGCCGCTCAGCCGCCGACGTCCGCGCGCAGCTGGGTGGCGCGCGGTTCGGTCGGCTTGTCGGTTGGTTTGTCCGGCGGCGGTGTGCAGGCCGCGCACGTCAGCAGCGCGGCCACGCACAGGCCGGTGCGAACGCGGTGTCGGACGGTGACGACGAACGGATACACGCGTTGGCTGGGCATGCGGCACTCCGACGGACGGGCTCGGCGCTATCCTAGCGCCGACGCAGATTGGGGAATGTCGATGGATCCGCACCGCTGGCGCCTGGATGGACAACTGGCCCTCGTCACCGGCGGCAGCGCCGGCATCGGCCGCGCGGTCGCACGCGAACTGACCGGCTTCGGCGCGACGGTGCTGATCGTCGGCCGCAACGGCGACGCACTGGAATCGACGCGCGACGAACTGCTCGAGGAATTTCCGCAGGCCGACGTGCGCGCGATGATCGCCGACGTCGTCGACGAAGAGCAGCGCCGGGAGATCCTCGACTGGGTCGAGGACCAGGGCGACGGACTCGACATCCTGGTCAACAACGCCGGTGGCAACCTGAGCCGCGCGGCGAACGACTACGCCGAAGACGAATGGCGCGAGATCTTCGAGGTCAACGTGTTCAGCGCGTTCGAACTCGCGCGCTACGCGCATCCGCTGCTCGCGAGCCGCGGCAGTTCGGCGATCGTCAATGTCGGCAGCGTGTCGGGCATCACCCACGTGCGCAGCGGCGCGCCCTACGGCATGAGCAAGGCGGCGCTGCACCAGATGACCCGCAACCTCGCGGTCGAATGGGCCGAGGACGGCATCCGCGTCAATGCGGTGGCGCCCTGGTACATCCGCACGCGGCGCACCTCGGGCCCGCTGTCGGACCCCGACTATCTCGACGACGTGCTGCTGCGCACGCCGATGGGCCGGATCGGCGAACCGGAGGAAGTCGCCGCGGCGGTCGCGTTCCTGTGCCTGCCGGCATCGGCCTACATCACGGGCGAGTGCATCGCGGTCGACGGCGGATTCCTGCGCCATGGCTTCTGAGCGCGCGCCCTGGCTGGTGCGTTCGACCTCGCCGCTGCATTTCTGCGTGGCGTTCGCGCTCGCCGCGGCCCTCCAGCACGTCTTCGACCTGCCGCTGCCCACGGGGCCTGCGCTCGACACGCTGCATCTCGTCGGCACCGTGCTCGCGAATACCGGGCTGGCCCTGGCGCTGTGGTGCATCGCGCTGTTCGCGTTGCGCCGCACGACGATCATGCCGGCGCACATGCCGGCGCGGCTGATCGTCCGCGGCCCGTATCGATGGACGCGCAATCCGTTCTACGTGAGCCTGCTGCTGAGCTACGCGGGACTGGCCGCGATCCTCGACGTGCCGTGGGCGCTCGCGCTGATGCCGATCCCGCTTGCGATCCTGCGCAAGGCGATCATCCCGTTCGAGGAAGCGTGTCTGGAGGCGCGATTCGGCGCCGACTACGCGGACTATCGTGCGTCGGTCCCGCGCTGGTTCTGAACCGGTGACGCGTCGCCTGCAGGGCCGCAACTGCTGTCGCGCCAGGTGGTGAACAGCTGCTCGTATTCCAGCCGCAGCGGGTCCTGCGCGCGGCCCTGCGCATAACGCCAGCGGAATTCCGCTTCGCGCACACGCGTTTCCCAGGCGCTGCACAGGGCCTCCGCCGGCACCGCCTCGCAGACATCCGCGACCTGCTCGCAGGCCTGGCCCGCTTCCATGCCGGGCAGTCCGCCGATGCCGACGGTCTGCATCGGCCGGCAGCGCAGCGGTGGGATGTCGTCCTCGCGCCAGTAGGTGCTGTTGTCGAAGACGCGACAGGCGAACAGCGCGGGCGGCGGCGCCGGCGCATCGCCGTCCTCGCGCGGCGTGACCGGCTCGGCGGCGGGCAGGCGCGAGATCAGCGGCACCTGCGGCGCAGCGACCGGCGCTGCAGGCGGCGACACGAAGGCGGGCATCGGCGTGGCCATCTCCACGACACGACGTTCCTGTTTGTGGCCGGCGGGGCAGGCCGCGCCGTTCTGGAACGTCACCGCGCCCGCGGCATCGGTGCAGCGGTAGATCACCGTGGTCACCGCCTGGCTGCCACCACTGATCAGCGCGCACGCGAGCGCGATGTACGCGACGTCCCGTTTCATCGCTCGCAGTCCTGCGACAGGCGCGCATTGATCGTCCGCTCTTCGTTCGTCAGCCGGGTGCGCTCGGTCGGCTGTGCATTGAAGAAGCGCCGGCGGATCTCTTCGCGGCGATTGCCCAGCAGGCTGCAGACTTCGCCCTGCGGCATCTGCCGGCATGCGTCGCGAATCCAGGTGCCCGCGCCGTCGTAACCGCCGCGCGCGCGCTGCCGGGTGTCGACGCCGGCATCCACCTCGATGCTGCCGCGCCCATCGCCGACCTCGACACGCGTCGACGGTCCGCGGCGCGGCGGCCCGCGGCCGAGCGTCCACAGTGGCACCCAGCGCGGATTGCCTTCCGCGGAATCGCTGGTGTAGCTGCTGCCATCGGGACGCACGCAGCGGTACATCGGCTGCGGCGGACGCAGCACGATCACCTGTGGCGCCGGCGGATCGACGACGGCCGCAGCGGGTCCGGTCGGACGCGGCGGTGCCGGCGTGCCGTCGATGGGGCGCAGCATGTTGCGCACTTCCTGCGTCGCGCCTTCCGCGCAGGGCGAATCGCGCAGCGCCACACGGCCGCTCGCGTCGGTGCAGCGATAGACGGTGACCTGCGGCGGCGTCGGCGGCGCAGCGGATGCCGACACCGCACAGGCGCCGCCCAGCAGCATTGCCAGCATGCGGCGGGCGGGACGGGAGAACGGGGCGATCCGTCGCGTATCCATGTCCGCATCATGCAACGTCGGGCGCGGCGCGCCCAGCCGTCGCGGACGGTGGGACGCGCGTGATTCAGCCCGCGCAGGTGCGTGCCGCGGGATGCGCGTCTGCCGACATGCGCATGCAAGCGCGTCCAGGTGGCGCTTCCGTTCGAGTGACCGCGGAGGCAGCCGGTTCCGGGCCGCGTGGCAGCGGGCCGCCGGGCGGCCTCGGCATCCACGACCGTGGCGGTCATCCCCGTAGGCGACGACCGGCACGATCGATCGCGACGTCAGGCGGCGTCGAGCGCGGCGCTGGCCGGGCGCGTGCCCTTGCGCAGCATGCGCGCGATGCTGGCCGCGGCATCGCGGCCTTCCTGCACGGCGGTGACGACGAGATCGGCGCCACGCACCGCGTCGCCGCCGGCGAACAGTTTCGGGTGCGCGGTCTGGTAGGGCAGGCGGCGTTCGCCGCCGACGCCGATGCGGCCGTTGCCCCTGGCCTCGACGCCGTGCGTCGCGAGCCACCCGGGCACCACCGGCGAGAAGCCGAACGCGATGATCACCACGTCGGCTTCCAGCAGCGATTCCGTGCCCTCGACCGGCACCGCGGCGCGGCGGCCGTTGGCATCGGGTTCGCCGAGCTTCGTCTCGACCACGCGCACGCCGGCGACGTTGCCGGAGGCGTCGGCCTCGACGCCCAGCGGCTGGCGGTTGAACAGGAAGCGCACGCCTTCCTCGCGCGCATTGCCGACCTCGCGCGCCGAGCCGGGCATGTTGGCCTCGTCGCGGCGATACGCACAGGTCACGCTGGCCGCGCCCAGGCGCACCGCGGAACGCACGCAGTCCATGCCGGTGTCGCCGCCGCCGAGCACGACGACGCGCTTGCCTTCGAGCTTCGGCAGCGTCAGCGAGGTTTCCCAGCCGGCGACCGGACGGCCCCAGGTGTCGCCGCCGGTGACGATGCGGCCGTTGTGCACGAGGAAGGGCAGGGCCGGCAGCACGCCGGGCAGATCCTGGCCCGGCAGGCCGCCATCGGTGTAGCGGTAGGCGCCGGTGCCGAGGAACACCGCGTCGAAGTCCTCGAGCAGGGCGTCGATCTCGACATCGCGGCCGATCTCGACACCGAGCCGGAACGCCACGCCCATGCCTTCGAGCACTTCGCGGCGCGTCGCGATCACCGACTTGTCGAGCTTGAAGCTGGGGATGCCGAACTGCAGCAGGCCGCCGATCTGCTCATAGCGATCGAAGACCACCGCCGCGATGCCGGCGCGCGCCAGCCGGTCCGCGCAGGACAGGCCCGCAGGCCCGGCGCCGATCACCGCGACACGCCGACCGGTCGCGACGACCTTCGACAGGTCGGGCCGCCAGCCCTGCGCGAACGCGGTGTCGACGATGTACTTCTCGACCGCGCCGATGGTCACCGCGCCGAAGCCGTCGTCGAGCGTGCACGCGCCTTCGCACAACCGGTCCTGCGGACACACACGGCCGCACATCTCCGGCAGCGGATTGGTCTCGTGGCACAGCGCGGCGGCCTCGAGCAAGCGGCCTTCCTGCACCAGCTTGAGCCAATTCGGAATGTAGTTGTGCACCGGGCATTTGGCTTCGCAGTACGGATTGCCGCAGTTCAGACAGCGGTCGGCCTGATGCGCGGCCTCGCGGTCCTCGAAGCTGCCGTAGAGCTCGTTCCAGTCGCCATCGGTGCGCAACGGCAACGGCACCTTGTCGGGCATCTCGCGCGGTTCGTTCAAGAACCGGAACACGTCGCGCTTGGTCATGGGGATTCGGAATTGGGGATTCGGGATTCGGGACAGGCGGCACGGCGCGCGGCAACGAGTGGGTGGGGCGCGGGATCGCGTTTTCCAATCCCGAATCCCCAATCCCCATTCCCGGCACTCACGCCGCCCGCCTCAGATCTTCGGCCAGCGCTTCCAGGCTCGCGGCCTTCGGCTTGACCAGCCAGAACTTGCCGACGAAATCGCGGAACTCCTCGAGGATGCGGCCGCTCCACGCGCTGCCGGTCAGGCGTGCGTGGGTCTCGATCAGGTCGCGCAGGTGCGAGCGGTAGTTGTCGAAGGCCTCGGGCGTGACGCGCAGGATGTCGATCAGTTCGTGGTTGTAGCGGTCGACGAAATCGCGATCGAGGTCGAGCACGTAGGCGATGCCGCCGGTGAAGCCGGCACCGAAGTTCAGGCCGATGCGGCCGAGCACCGCGACCGCGCCGCCGGTCATGTATTCGCAGCAGTGATCGCCGGCGCCTTCGATGACCGCGACCGCGCCGGAATTGCGCACGCCGAAGCGTTCGCCCGCACGACCCGCCGCATGGACTTCGCCGCCGGTCGCGCCGTAGAGACAGGTATTGCCGAGGATCGGCGTGTTGCGCGATTCGAACGCACTGCCTGCGGGCGGGCGCAGCACGATGCGGCCGCCGGCCATGCCCTTGCCGACATAGTCGTTGGCTTCGCCTTCGAGATCGATGTGCAGGCCGCCTGCATTGAACGCGCCGAGACTCTGGCCCGCGGTGCCGCGCAGGCGCAGCGTGACCGGCTGGTCGGCCATGCCGGTGTTGCCGTGATGGCGCGCGATCAGGCCCGACAGGCGGGTGCCGATGCTGCGGTCGGTATTGCGGATCGTGAAGTCGAACGCGCCGCCGTCGCCGCGTTCGATCGCCTTCGACACCTGCGCATCGAGCGCCGCGGCCAGGCCATCGGGCGGCGCCTGCAATGCCGGCGCGCCGCAGTACGCCAGCGGCTTGTCCGGATCGCGGCGCAGCAGCATCGACAGGTCGATGTCGACCGCGTCGCGAGTATGGCGCAGGTGCTGTTCCAGCAGGTCGGTGCGGCCGGTGATGTCGCCCAGCGAACGCACGCCGAGCGCGGCCAGGTGCTCGCGCACGTCTTCGGCGACGTTGCGGAAGAACGTCTCCACGCGCTCGGGCAGGCCCTTGTAGTGATGCGCGCGCAGGCGCTCGTCCTGCGTGGCCACGCCGGTCGCGCAGTTGTTGAGATGGCAGATGCGCAGGTACTTGCAGCCCAGCGCGATCATCGGCGCGGTGCCGAAGCCGAAGGTGTCGGCGCCGAGCATCGCGGCCTTGACGACGTCGAGACCGGTCTTCAGGCCGCCGTCGGTCTGTAGCAGCACCCGGTCGCGCATGTCGTTGAACTGCAGCGCCTGGCGCGCTTCCGACAGGCCGAGTTCCCAGGGCGCGCCGGCGTAGCGGATCGAACCCAGCGGGCTGGCGCCGGTGCCGCCGTCGTGGCCGGAAATCGTGATCAGATCCGCGCCCGCCTTGACCACGCCGGCGGCGATCGTGCCGACGCCGGCATGGCTGACCAGCTTCACCGAGATCAGCGCATCGGGATTGACCTGGCGCAGGTCGAAGATCAGCTGCGCGAGATCCTCGATCGAATAGATGTCGTGATGCGGCGGCGGCGAGATCAGGCCGATGCCGGGCTTGGCGTAGCGCAGGCGCGCGATCAGCGGATTGACCTTGCTGCCGGGCAACTGGCCGCCTTCGCCGGGCTTGGCGCCCTGCGCGACCTTGATCTGCAGCACTTCGGCATTGATCAGGTATTCGGGGGTCACGCCGAAACGGCCCGATGCGATCTGCTTGATCTTGCTGCGACGCTCGGATCCGTAGCGCTCGGGATCCTCGCCGCCTTCGCCGGAATTGCTGCGGCCGCCGAGGCGGTTCATCGCGATCGCCAGCGCTTCATGCGCTTCCGGCGACAACGCGCCGAGGCTCATCGCCGCCGAATCGAAGCGGCGCACGATGGACGCGACCGGTTCCACTTCGTCGAGCGGGATGGGCGTGGCTGCCGCCTTCGGACGCAGCAGATCGCGCAGTGCGGCAGGCGGGCGCGTGTCGACGAAGTCCGAATAGCGCTTCCAGTCTTCGCGCGTCCCGGTCAGCACCGCGCGCTGCAGCGAGGTCACCACGTCCGGATTGAACTGGTGGTATTCGCCGCCGTGCACGTAATGCAGCAGGCCGCCGGGCTCGGGCAGGGCAGCATCGTCCCAGCCCTGTTCGGCGAGATGGCGCGCGTCGGCTTCCAGGCGCGCGAAGCCGGCGCCACCGATGCGCGACGGTGTCGCCTCGAAGCACAGATCCACGACTTCCGGCGCAAGGCCGACGATCTCGAACAACTGCGCGCCGCGATAGCTGGCGATGCTGCCGATGCCCATCTTGGACATGATCTTCAGCAGGCCCTTGCGGATGCCGCGGCGGTAGCTGCGGCCGAGCTGCAGATGTTCGTTGCCGACCTTGGTCGCCAGCACACCGCGACGGCCGAGCGCGTGCAGGGTCTGGAACGCGAGATAGGGATAGACCGCCGTCGCGCCGAAACCGATCAGGCAGGCGAAGTGGTGCGGATCACGCGCGGTGCCGGTCTCGATGACGAGGTTGACGTCGCAGCGCAGGCCCGCGCGCACCAGGTGCAGATGGATCGCACCGGTCGCCAGCAGCGCGTGCACGGGCACGGTGCCGCGCTTGGGATAGCGGTCGCTGAGCAGCAGGATCTCGACGCCCGCGCGCGTCGCGGCCTCGGCCTCGGCGCACAGGCGGTGCAGCGCGCCTTCGAGCGTTTCGGTGTCGGCGTCGAAGTACAGATCCAGCAGCAGGTTCGATTCGGCGAACCGCGGCAGCGCCAGTAGCTGGCGCAGCTTGCGCTGCGACAGCACCGGCGAGTTCAGCAGCACGTGGTGCACGTTCTCGGCGCGGTCGAGGAAGATGTTGCCCTCGCGGCCGATCTGCGTGGACAGCGTCATGACCGCGCCTTCGCGCAGCGGATCGATCGGCGGGTTGGTGACCTGTGCGAACGCCTGGCGGAAACAGTCGTACAGCGGACGCACGCGCTGGCTGATCGCCGCCATCGGCACGTCGTCGCCCATCGAGCCGATGCCTTCCTGCTCGGTCTCGGCCAGCGGCCGCAGCACCGATTCCTGTTCCTCGCGGGTGAGCTGGAATAGCTTCTGGAACGCGAGCAGGGTGTCGGGCGCGAATGGTTCGGCGGCGAGCGCCGGATCGATCAGTTCGGTGTGCAGATAGCTCATGCCGCGCTTGAGCCATTGCTTGTACGGCGCGCGTGCGCGGTTGACCTCGTCGATCGCGTCGTTGTCGAGCAGGGTGCCGGTGGCCAGATCGATCGCGATCATCTCGCCCGGGCCCAGCTTGCCCTTGGCCTTGACGCGCTCGGGCGCGACGTCCCAGACGCCGGCCTCGGATGCGATGACGAAGATGCCGTCCTGCGACAGCGTCCAGCGCGCGGGACGCAGGCCGTTGCGGTCGAGCGTGCACGCGGCATGGCGGCCGTCGCACATCACCACGCCCGCCGGGCCGTCCCACGGCTCGGAGTTGATCGCGTAGTACTCGTAGAACGCGGCGAGGTCGGCGTCCTTGTATTCCAGCGACTGCGTGGCCGGCGGCATCAGGATGCGCATCGCCTGCAACAGGTCCATGCCGCCGAGCAGCATCCACTCGAGCATGTTGTCGAGCGTCTGCGAATCGGAGCCGTGCATGGTCACGGTTTCTTCGAACTCGGAGATGTCGAGCTGCTGGGATGCCCACACGCCGCGCCGCGCCTGCGCCCAGCGCCGGTTGCCCTCGATGCTGTTGATCTCGCCGTTGTGCGCCAGGCGCCGGAACGGATGCGCCAGCGGCCAGCGCGGCAGCGTGTTGGTCGAGAAGCGCTGGTGGAACACGACGGTCTTCGCCGCGAGATCGGCGCGCGCGAGATCCGGGAACAGCTGGGTCAGGTGGCTCGGCAGCACCATGCCCTTGTAGCCGAGCAGGCCGGGCGTCAGGCCGACGACGTAGAAATGTTCGTGCGCGCGCAGCGCCTGTTCGGCGCGGCGGCGGGCGAGGTACAGCAGGCGTTCGAAGGCCTGCGCGTCGTCGCCGTCGAAGGTCACGAAGACCTGTTCGATGCGCGGCATCGAACCACGCGCGAGCGCGCCCAGCGCCGCGCTGTCGAGCGGCACTTCGCGCCAGCCGGCGACGCGGACATCGACATCGCGCAGCAGCTGCGTGAGCGTCTCGCGGCATTGCGCGGCGGCGTCTGTCTCGTGCGGGAGAAACACCATGCCGGCGGCGCGGCATGTCCCTGCGAAGTCGAGTCCGGCTTCGGCAGCGAGCGTGTCGATGAACGTGTCGACGGCATGGAGCAGGACGCCGCAGCCGTCGCCCGACAGTCCATCTGCAGCGATGCCGCCGCGATGGGCCATGCGCGACAGCGCCTGCAGCGCACCGTCGACGATCGCGCGCGAGGCGTCGCCGCCGATCGTCGAAATCAGGCCGAAACCGCAGGCATCGCGTTCGTCAGCGGGGTCGTAGAGGCCCCGATCCGGGAATTCCCGCATCGTCGTCATCGCAGTCCGTGGAGAGGTGCATGGCTGGCGCGGGGATCGGAGCGCCAAGGTCCTTGCATCGCGACAACGCATCCACGCCGGCTCACGACTAGAGCATAGATTGTGCGGTGCGGCAACCGGATGTCCCGCAGGATTGCGGTTGCGGATGCAACCGCAATGCAACGGACGCGAACCTGCGCGAGCACAGCCTGTTCAGAGCGATTCTTGTGGGAGCGCATTGGTCGCGATGGCCATTGCCGGTGAAGCCGCATCGCGCGCAAGCGCGCTCCCACAGGACGACTGCAGCTGCCGCCACCGACCACGCGTCAAAGCGATGGCCGTGGGAGCGGCCTTGGCCGCGATGGCCGTACCGGGAGAGCCCATCACGGCCATCGGCCGCCCCTTCGGATTCAGGCGCGGAGCACGTCGCCGTCAGCGCATCGCGGATCGTCGATGGCCCCGCACGCCCGCCGGTGTCGCCGTCCAGGACACCATCGATGCGCGCGAGCAGACGGGCATCGAGCGCCTCGCGATCCGCAACGGAGGGCTCGCCGCCCAGGTTCGCGCTGGTCGACACCAGGGCGCCGCCGAAGGCCGCACACAGCGCGACGAAATCGTGACGCGCACGGCATGCAATGGACGCGAACGTGCGCGAGCACAGCCTGTTCAGGGCGATTCTTGTGGGAGCGCATCGGTCGCGATGGCCATTGCCGGTGAAGCCGCATCGCGCGCAAGCGCGCTCCTACAGGGCGACTGCAGCTGCCGCCACCGACCACGCGTCAAAGCGATGTCCGTGGGAGCGGCCTTGGCCGCGATGGCCGTACCGGGAGAGCCCATCACGGCCATCGGCCGCCCCTTCGGATTCAGGCGCGGAGCACGTCGCCCGTCAGCGCATCGCGGATCGTCGATGGCCCCGCGCGTCCGCCGGTGTCGCCGTCCAGGACACCATCGATGCGCGCGAGCAGCCGTGTATCGAGCGCCTCGCGATCCGCAACGGAGGGCTCGCCGCCCAGGTTCGCACTGGTCGACACCAGGGCGCCGCCGAAGGCCGCACACAGCGCGACGACATCGGCATGGGCGCTGACGCGCACGGCGACGCTCGCGTGGGCGCCGGTGATCCAGGCAGGGACGTCGGCGCGTGCAGGCACGACCCAGGTGTTGGGGCCCGGCCAACTGCCGGTCACGCGCTGGCGGGCGGCATCGTGCAGACGCGTCCAGTCGACGATCGCGTCGAACTGCGCGACCGCGCCAGCGATCAGGATCACGCCCTTGTCGAGCGGACGTTGCTTGATGTCGAGCAGCCGCGTCACGGCGGCGCGATCGAAGGGATCGCAGCCCAGGCCCCACACGCCTTCGGTGGGGTAGGCGACCACGCCGCCGCGCGCGAGCAGCGCCGCGGCGGTGGGAACGTCGAGCATCGGCGCGCTCATGCGACGGGCGCGGCGCCGCTCAGAACGGCGCGTCGTCCGTGACCGGCTTGTCGGTGCCGGCCTTGATCACGCGCTTCCTGCCCGGTGCGACCTTGGACGGCGTCAACAGCGACTTCGCCGGCTCGACTGCAGGCGCGATGGCCTTGGCGGTCTTCTTGGTCGCCTTCTTCGCGGTCTTCCTGGCGGCCTTCTTCGCAGGCGCCTTCCTGGTCGCGGCCTTCCTGGCGGCCGGTTCCTTCTTCGCGGCCACCTTCTTCGCCGGCGCCTTCTTGCCGAAGCCCTTGCGCACCGGCTTGCCGGTCTCTTCGAGCAGCTTCGTCACTTCGTCAAAGGTCAGCGACGCCGGCTCGCGGTCCTTGGGGATCTTGCCGTTGAGCTTGCCGTCGCTGATATAGGGGCCGAAGCGGCCGTTGAGCACCTGGATATCGCTGTCCGGAAATTCCTTGATGATCCGGTTGCGCGCGATCTCTTCCTTCTCCTCGATCAGGAACACCGCGCGTGCGAGATCGATCTTGTACGGATCGTCCTCCTTCTTCAGCGAGGCGTAGACGCTGCCGCGCTTGGCGAAGGGGCCGAAGCGGCCGATGCCGATGCTGACGTCCTCGCCCTTGTCGGTGCCCAGGGCGCGCGGCATCAGGAACAGCTCCAGCGCGTCCTCGAGCGAGATCGTGTGCATGCTCTGGCCCGGACGCAGCGAGGCGAACTTGGGCTTGTCCTCGGCGTCCTCGGCGGTGCTGCCGATCGCCGCATATGGCCCGAAACGCCCCAGGCGCACGCTGACCGGCTTGCCGGTCTTGGGATCGGTGCCGAGCTCACGCGCGCCGGTGGCCTCGTTGCGGTCGACGGACTCGGACTTGTCGTCGACGAGCTCCTTGAACGGCCCCCAGAACTTCTCCATCAGCGGGATCCAGTCCTCCTCGCCGCGGCTGACCGCATCGAGTTCGTCCTCGAGCCTGGCGGTGAAGTCGTAGTCGACGTAGCGGGTGAAGTGGCTCGACAGGAACTTCGACACCGCGCGGCCCACGTCGCTGGGACGGAAGCTGCGGCCTTCCATCTCGACGTACTTGCGGAACTGCAAGGTCTGGATGATCGAGGCGTAGGTCGACGGACGACCGATGCCGTATTCCTCGAGCGCCTTGACCAGCGCCGCTTCGGTGAAGCGCGGCGGCGGCTGGGTGAAATGCTGTTCGGCGATGATGCGGTCCAGCGGCACGCGGTCGCCGGGCTTCATCGCAGGCAGCTTGCGGCCTTCGTCCTCGTCGTCCTTGCCCTTGGTGTCCTTGCCTTCCTCGTACACGGCGAGGAAGCCCGGGACGACGACGGTGGTGCCGCTGGCGCGGAAGCTGTGCTCGCTGCCGGCGGCGAGATCCACCGACACGGTGTTGAGCGTGGCCGGGATCATCTGCGAGGCGACGGTGCGCTTCCAGATCAGCTCGTAGAGGCGGCGCTCGTCGTCGCTGAGGAAGCGCGCGACCTGGGCCGGCGTGCGCAGCGCGGAGGTCGGGCGCACGGCCTCATGCGCTTCCTGCGCGTTCTTGGACTTGGTCTGGTAGGTGTTGGGCTGGTCGGGCAGCGAACTGGTGCCGTAGTCGCGCGCGATGACGTCGCGGATCTCGCCCAGCGCGTCCTGCGACAGGCTGACCGAGTCGGTACGCATGTAGCTGATCAGGCCGACCGTGCCCTCGTCGCCGAGGGCCACGCCTTCGTACAGCTTCTGCGCGACCTGCATGGTCTTGCGCGTGGTGAAGCCGAGCTTGCGCGCGCCTTCCTGCTGCAGCGTCGAGGTGGTGAATGGCGCGGCCGGACGGCGCTTGCGCTCTTTCGCGCCCACGTCGGTGACGTGCAGCGCGCCCTGCGCGGCGGCCTGGATGCGTGCACGCGCGGCTTCGGCGGTGTCGCCGTCGGTGACGGTGAACTGTTCGAACTTCTGCCCGTCGAGCTTGGTCAGGCGCGCGGTGAACGGCTGCACCGGATGCGCGCAGGCGGCGTCGATCGACCAGTACTCGCGCGCGATGAAGGCTTCGATCTCCTCCTCGCGCTCGACGATCATGCGCAGCGCCGGCGACTGCACGCGGCCGGCCGACAGGCCGCGCTGGACCTTGCGCCACAGCACCGGCGAGAGGTTGAAGCCGACCAGATAGTCCAGCGCGCGACGCGCCTGCTGCGCATCGACCAGATCGCCCGCGATCGCCCGCGGCTTGAGCATCGCTTCCTTGATCGCGCGCGGCGTGATCTCGGTGAACACCACGCGCTGCAGGGTCTTGTTCTCGAGCAGGCCCCGCTCTTTCAGGATTTCCGCGATGTGCCAGCTGATCGCCTCGCCTTCGCGGTCCGGGTCGGTCGCCAGATAGATGTCGTCGGCGCCCTTGGCGGCCTTAGCGATCGCCTCGACGTGCTTCTCGTTCTTCTCGATCAGGTCGTAGCGCATCGCGAAGTTCTGCGACGGGTCCACGGCGCCCTCTTTCGGGATCAGGTCGCGCACATGGCCGTAGGAGGCGAGGACGTGGAAATCCTTGCCGAGGTACTTGTTGATCGTCTTGGCCTTGGCGGGCGATTCGACGATGAGGAGGTGCTTGGCCATGTCGGCGGGATCCGGGGCGCGCCGGTGGGCGGCCCAACAAAAAGGTGAAGATGACGACGCCCGGGGACGGGCCCCGGGCGTCGGTTGCTTTTATAGTGGAATCACGGGCGGGGTGGCCTGTCAAGCGCCGCCGTGGCTGCCGGTCAGGAAAAGGCCGCGATTCCGAGCAGCGCCAGGATCATCAGCAGGCCCAGGCCGGTCAGGATGCCGACGAGGACCAGCACCACCACGGTGACCGTGCCCAGCTCGCGGCGTTGCAGCTCCGGCCGGTCGGTGAACGCCCAGCGGTCGACCACCAGCGTGTCGCAGACCATGTCGTGCAGGGCCTGCTTGCGCTGGGTGAACCCGGCCATCAGGAAACCGATCATCAGGATCAGGCTGCTGAGGATCGTGGCGAAGTAGCGGCCGATGCCGCGCAGGAACGAGAGACGTGCGCCATCCGGGCGCACGACCTTGATGCCGACGGCCATCTTGCCGGGCGTCGCCATCGCGTATGCAGAGTGGAACCAGGCGAAGTACAGCGCCGAGAGCACCAGCGAGACCGAGTTGATGACGACCTGTTCCAGCCAGAAGCCACGCCCGAAGCCGCCGACACCCAGCAGTCCGTAGATGAAACCGCCGATGACCGCGCTGGCGATGCCGACGATCACGGCGTCGATGGCATACGCCGCGAGCCGCTTGAGGAAGCCTGCCAGCACCACATCACCGCCGTGGACGACGGTGTCGGGCCGGGCCAGGCTGGCCGTCGGCGGCGCGTAGGGCGAGCCCGGCGGGCGCCCGCCTGCAGCGGTGACGGGGCGCCAGGCCGCGCCGTCGCTTGCCTGGTCCTGCGCAGTCGACACCACCGGCTCCAGCGCCCACGCGTCGATGCCGGCGGCGGTCGGAATGCCCAGTTCGGGCGCCAGTTCGCGGAAGGGCTGCCAGTCGGCCAGACCGTCGCGCCAGACCAGCGTGGCCTCGCCGACGATGCCGTCCTGGCGGAGCTGCAGCAGCGCCGGTCGGGTGACGGGGCCGTGGCGGGTGTTGCGGGAGTCGGCGTAGTACCAGTCGGTCATCGGTGGACGTCCTTGTCGGGGAGGAGGCGCGGTACAGCGTGGGCGCAGTTCAGAATGCGGCGGCGACGCCGGCCAGCAGCATGAAGCCCGCGCCCAGCAGGAGCAGTGCGCCCCAGATCACGAGAATGACCGTCGCCACCGTGCCCAGCGTGCGCCGCTGGCGTTCGGGATGGTCGGTGTAGGCCCACTGGTCCACGACATAGGTGCTCGCCACCATGTCGTGCAGGCCCTGCTTGCGCTGGGTGAACAGGGTGACGAGGTAGCCGATGTACAAGGTGAGGTAATTGATCACGTGCGACGCCCATCGCCCCAGCGCGCGGCCACGGGTGATGCGTGCGCCGTCGAGGCCGGTGACCTTGATGCCGACGGCCATCTTGCCCAGCGTCGCCTGGCGTGCCGAGGATTCCATCGTGACGTAATAGAGGCCGCTGATGACGGGGTAACACAGGTAGAGCGCTCCCATCAGCGCGGCGGCAGCCGCCCCGAAGCCGGGGTTGCCGGTCCCCTGGCCGCCCAGCGCGCCGCCGAGGCCGGCGGCGAGGATGACCACGACGATGACCCCGTAGTAGACGGCGGTGACCAGCATCGAGTCGATGAACAAGGCTGCGGCGCGCTTGAGGAAACCCGCATCGACGACGTCGCCGCCGTGGACGACCGGCGCGGCGCGGACCACCGGTGCGACCGGCGGCGTATAGGGCGACGTGGCGTCAGGCGCCGCCGTGGATGGTGCGGACGGTGCGATGCCATCGCCGACCGGGCGCCAGCCGCTGTCGGCCGCATCCGCGGGCGACGCGACATCGCTGGCCGCCGTCGTGACCGGTTCCAGCACCCAGCCGTCTGCTGCCGTCGCGGAGGCTGCCGGCGCTTCGGGTCGTTCCGGGGCAGCGACGCCGATTTCGTGCGCCAACGCGCCCAGCGGCGTCCAGCCATCCAGTCCGTCGCGCCACAGCAGCGTCTCGTCACCGAGTGTGCCCTGCTGGCGCAACTGCAGCAGCGCAGGCGTCGTGATCGGACCCTGACGGGTGTTGGAAGCGTCGGCGTAGTACCACTCGGTCATCGGGAAAACGTCCTTCTGGTTCGGGCATGCGGGGGGTGCGGCTTCGACAGCCGGGGGCTCACGGGCGGCAACCGGCCGGCAGCTGGCGGGCGCCCGCGGTGCCGAGGCAGGTCCAGGCGCCGCTGGCCGGGTCGAGCGACCAGTCCAGCCGGGTCGAATCGATGTCGTCGCGGTCGAAGCCCTCGAGGTCGATCCGGACAGCGCAGCGCCCGTCGGCGCCGCGACCGGTCCAGACGTTGCCGATGTGCGGGTGCGCGAGCAGGGGCGCGACGCCCCCGGCCATGGATGCGTCCTGCGGCAGCGATGCGCCGGAGCGGAGCGCTGCGCCGGTGGCGGGGCAGGTTCCGGTTTCGGCGTGCGACCGGGCGACCGCCATTCGCAGCGGCGCACTGTCGGCGACGATCTGGACGATGCCCGAGCGGATCCGGTAGTCGCTGTAGGCGGGCAGCGCGATCGCGGCGAGGATCGCCAGTACCGGCACCGCGAGTCCCGCGAGCACCAGCACGACGATCCAGATCCAGTGCAGGCCACGACGCGGCGGCGGCTGCGCTGGAGCACGCGGCGGCGGCGGCATGGCCGGCAGGCCGAGCGCGGTGGCGACGGACGCCAGGGGCCCCCAGTCGGCCATGCCCTCGCGCCAGACCGGCGTGGCGCCGTGGATGCGGCCGGCTTGGAACAGGCGCAGCAGATCGTCGGCCCGCATCGGACCGTTGCGCCCACCCTCGGGCGTCGCGTGGAACCAGGTGTCCGTCATCGATGGTCCTGCCGGGCCGCACGTCCGGCCGCTCCCCGTGTTCATCCTACAGCGGCGTCGCGTGCGGCCCAAGACGCCGGAAACGCGACAGGCGCCCCGGTGGGCGCCTGTCGGGTGTCATCTTCGAACGCAGCGATGCGTCAATGCACCGGTTCGGGCTCGTCGGCGAACATCTGCGTTTCCATCCAGGCGTAGGCCGCTTCGCTGCCGGGCTGGTTGAACAGCACCATCAGCACGACCCACTTCAGATCGTCGAGATCCAGTTCGTCCTGGTCGAGCGCCATCGCCCGGTCCAGGACCAGTTCGCGCTGGTCGGCATCGAGCACCCCGTGCTGTTCGAGGAACAGCAGGAAACCGCGGCAATCGACATCGAGCCGGTCGAGTTCGGGACCGGAGAAGACCCGGATCGGGCCGTTGGCGCGGACCACCGGCACGGCCGGACGCTGGTCGGCCAGCGCATCGAGCCAGTCGAAGGCCTTGCTGACCTCGGCGGGACTGAAACCGGCCTGGAGCAGGCCGCTCTGGAGGGAGTCGCGATCGCGGACGAGGTCCGCATCCTCGGTGAAATAGTGTTCGAACAGGTACAGCAGCACATCCAGGATGCTTTCTTTCATTTCCCCTCGGCCTGCGCCCTTGGGCGCGTCGTTTCAGGACTTTCGGGAATACCGACCGTGCAGCAGAGCCACACGTCCATCCAGCTCCATGGACAGCAGCATGGCCGACGCCCGGGCGACCGTCAATCCACTGCGTGCGACCAGTTCATCCATAGCGGTTGGGTCGTGCCCGAGGGCCTGCCACAACCGGTTGTAGTCCGGGTCGTCGCTGTCGATATCGCGCGCAGCACCCGCGCCAGCCGTGTCCAGTATCGTGTCGACGCTCTGGATGGGGGTGTCGAGCCGTCCGCGCAAGGCGTCGGCGAGCTCGCCGGCGATCGTCGACAGGGCGCCGGTCACGTCCTCGGGCGCTTCGACCAGAGTGGCGCCGTCGCGCAGCAGCCGATGGCAGCCGCGCGCCATCGGATTGTGGATCGAGCCGGGGATCGCGAAGACCTCGCGGCCGGCGTCCGCGGCCAGGCGCGCGGTGATCAAGGCGCCCGAGCGTTGCGCGGCCTCGACCACCAGGGTGCCGAGCGCGAGGCCGGCGACGATGCGGTTGCGGCTGGGGAACTGTTCGCGGCGGGCGGGCGTGCCGGGCGGGTACTCGCTGGCGACCGTGCCGGCTTCGACGATGCGCGCGTGCAGGCGGAGGTTCGAGCGCGGGTAGGGCATGTCGATGCCGCTGCCGAGCACGGCGACGGTATCGCCGCCGGCATCGAGCGCCGCGGTGTGTGCGGCCGCATCGATGCCGCTGGCCAGGCCGCTGACGACGGACAGGCCATCGATGGCGAAGCGACGCGCGAACGATGCCGCGTTGTCGCGCCCGCCTGCAGTCGGCGCACGGCTGCCGACCACGGCCACGCCGGCGCGCCACAGCCGGCACGGATCGCCTTCGACGAACAGCGCCAGCGGCGGCGCCTGCATGCGCTTGAGCAGCGGCGGGTAATCGGGATCGTGCCAGCCGACCACATGGCGGGCAGGCGCGTCCGCCAGCCAGCGTCGCCAGTCGTCGACCGCATCTTCCGGACCGGCCAGCGCCGCGCGCTGCGCGGCATCGAGGCCGGCCTCGCGCCAGGCCGAGGCGCCGCCTGCCAGTGCGGCGGCAGGGCCCTGGGCATGTTCGAGCAGGCGGCGGCGTGGCGCAGCGGCGCCACCGGCGTGGATCAGGCGCAGCAGCGCGCGGCAGTCGGCATCGTCGTCCATGCCTGCAGCCTAGGCCGCACACGAAAACGGCACCCGAAGGTGCCGTCGTCCGATGCCGTCGGGAAAACCCGCGCAGCGCGGGCCGGTTCTTACTGCTCGGCGTCGGGGTGCTTGAGCGTGTAGCCGATCCCGGCCGGCTTCTCGCCTTCCATCACCAGCGCATAGCTGACGAAATCGAAGCTCAGGAACACCATCGCGTGCGCGGCGTACTCGTCCGGCAGGCGGTCGCGCCGCGTGCCCGCGTTCGGCGACTCGGTGATGCGCGAGGTATTGGGGTGCGCCACGCGATCGACGTTGTGCGAACCCGTGCGCCAGACCGAGAACACGGTGCCGTTGTCGACGCCGTTCTGGTGACCGGCCGAGATCGCGATGACATCGCGCGGACCGCCGGTGACCAGCATGTCGGCCACGCCGATCACGCGGGCATCGGATGCGAGCGCATCGGCGCTCGGCGGATGCGGGAAGAACTGCAGGTCGTAGGGCTGTGGATCGACGGGCACGATGCGGTCGCCGGCACGCGCCTCGAAACCGTCGTTGTCCAGCGCCAGCGCGGTGGTGTCGCTTTGCGCGGTCGGGCCGTGCACGACCGTGCCGACGCCCATCTGCACCATCTCGTAACCGAGGAACGCATCCTGCTGGCGCGATTTGGGCTGGGTCTGCGACCACAGGTTGCTCTCGCCCGGGATGCGCTTGCCGCGGAAGTCGAGATCGCGCGCGCGACGCGCACCGTAGAACTCGGTCGCGGCGCGCAATACGGCGTAGCGCTCGCCCGGACGTGCGGTGTCCAGGCCCTTGATGTAGATGTTGCGGTCGACGCTGCCGCGCAGGCGGCCGTCTTCATAACCGAGGACGTAGGGCAGGGTGTCGAAGTCGAACACGATGCGGCGGTTCTTGAGGAACGGCTCGACGTCCGACAGCGGGATCGCGCCGATCGGCGATGCGTCGACCGGGCGCGGGCCCGGTCGCATCGTCACGCGGTTGAGGTAGGCCAGGCTGATCACGTCGCCCGGATAGATCAGGTGCGGGTTCGCGATCTGCGGATTGGCCTGCCAGATTTCCGGCCACAGCCACGGCTTGTCGAGGAACCGGCCGGCGATGTCCCAGAGGGTGTCGCCGCGGACCACGACATAGGTCTCGGGGTGATCGCCGCGCATCTGCTGGGCGGCCGCGAACGTGGTGACGGTCAGCAACGCGACGGCACAGCCCGTGCGGAACGACCTTGAAAGGCGTTGAAGCGTGCCGGCCATCTACCTGCTCCCCTTGGATTTTTCCCCTTGCAGCGGCGCAATATAGCCTGAAAGGTCTGCGCGGACGCAAGTGTGCGGCACGTTACAATGGCCGTTTCGTCCCCGCGGCTGTGACCGCCTTCGCTCTTCGATCCCATGGCCCTGCTCGAGATTCTCGAATACCCCCATTCCCGCCTGCGCAAGCTGGCCGAGCCCGTTGCGGCGGACCGTTTCGCCGACCCTGCGTTCCAGCGTCTGCTCGACGACATGTTCCAGACCATGTACGAGGCGCCCGGCATCGGCCTGGCGGCGACCCAGGTCGACACCCACGAGCGCTTCATGGTCATCGACGTGACCGAGGGCCGCGAGCAGCCGCTGGTGTTCGTGAACCCGGAAATCCGCGACCGCTCGGCGGACCTGCGCGTGCATACCGAGGGCTGCCTGTCGATTCCGGGCATATTCGCCGATGTGACCCGCGCCGACGGCATCACCGTCACCGCGCTCGACCGCCACGGCAAGCCGTTCGAGTTGAGCGTCGACGGCCTGCTCGCGACCTGCGTGCTGCACGAGATCGACCATCTCGACGGCAAGCTGTTCATCGATTACCTGTCGCCGCTCAAGCGCGACCGCGCGCTGAAGAAGCTCGAGAAGCTGCGCAAGGACCGTGATTCGTGATTCGGAACCGGTGATTCGAAACGGCGCCACCGGGTCGCCTCGCCGGTGCGCGGCAGTGTCGCCAAGCCGGGACACCATCGCTTCTCCCCAATCCCCAATTCCCGATCACGGCTGCTATGAAACTCGTCTTCGCCGGCACCCCCGAATTCGCCGTGCCGTCACTGCTCGCAGCCGACGCGCGCAACGAAGTGGTCGCCGTCTACACCCAGCCCGATCGTCCGGCCGGACGTGGCCGCGCGCTGGCCGCCTCGCCGGTCAAGCGGGTGGCGCTCGAGCGCGGCCTGACCGTGCACCAGCCCGAGCGCCTGAAGGGCGCCGGGGTGCTCGACACCCTGCGCGCGTTCGAACCCGACCTGATGATCGTCGTCGCCTACGGTCTGCTGCTGCCGCAGGCGGTGCTCGACATCCCGCGTTTCGGCTGCTGGAACGTGCATGCCTCGCTGCTGCCGCGCTGGCGCGGCGCCGCGCCGATCCAGCGCGCGATCCAGGCCGGCGACGCCGAGACCGGCGTGTGCCTGATGCAGATGGAGAAGGGGCTCGATACCGGGCCGGTGCTGCTGCGGCAGTCCACGCCGATCGCGCCGGAGGACACCGGCGGCAGCCTGCACGACCGCCTGGCCGATCTCGGCGCGCAGGTGCTGGCCGACGGTCTCGGCCTGCTGCGCGCGGGCATGCGCCTGGGGCCGTCCGAGCAGCCCGCGCACGGGGCGACCTACGCGCACAAGCTCGACAAGGCCGAGGCGCGCCTGGACTGGTCGCGCACCGCGCGCGAACTGGCCGACACGGTGCGCGCATTCAATCCATGGCCGGTGGCCGAGGCCGAAGTGGCCGGCGAACGCCTGCGCATCCACGGCGCGACCGCAGTGCCGCTGGTGCACGGCAGCCAGCCGGGCAGCGTGCTGGCTGCGGGCCGGCAGGGCATCGTCATCGCCTGCGGCGACGGCGCGCTGCGCCTGCAGCGCGTACAGCGCGCAGGCGGCCGCGCGATCGACGTGGCCGATTACCTCAACGCGCGCAGCGATCTGCGCGGCGCGGGCGCCTGACGTGGACCACGGCGCACAGGCCCGGCTCGCGGCGGCGCGCGTCATCGACGCGGTGCTGCATCACGGCCGCTCGCTGAAGGCCGAACTGTCGACGGCGCTGGCCGGCATCGAGGACGTGCGCGACCGCGCGCTGGTCGAGGCGATGGCCTTTGCCGCGATCCGTCATCAGGGCCGCTACGCCGCTGCGCTGTCGCGCTGGATGCCGCGTCCGCCGGGCGCGCGCGATGCGCCGTTGCGCGCGCTGATCTACGCCGGCTTCGCCCAGCTCGATCCGATGGGCCTGCCGGCGCACGCCGCGCTCAATGCCACCGTCGATGCCGCGCGCCTGCTGGGCCGCGCGCATCAGGCCGGTCTCGTCAACGCGCTGCTGCGACGCGCGCAGAAGGACGGCCTGCCGAGCGCGGGCGCCGATGCCGCCTGGCCGGCGTGGCTGCTGGCGGAAGTGCGCGCCGACTGGCCGCGGGATGTCGAGGCGATCCTCACCGCCAGCGCCGCCGCGGCGCCGCAGTGGCTGCGGGTCAACCCGCGCCGCGGCACGCGCGATGCCTATTGCACGCGCCTGATCCAGGCGGGCCTGCAGGCCGACGTGCCGGACGATATGCCCGACGCATTGCGTCTTGCGACACCGGTGCCGGTCGATGCGCTGCCAGGCTTCGCCGATGGCGATGTGTCGATCCAGGATGGCGCCGCGCAGCGCGTGGCCGATGCGTTGCAGCCGGCCGCCGGCGCACGCCTGCTCGACGCCTGCGCCGCGCCCGGCGGCAAGAGCGCGCACCTGCTCGAACGCGACCCGGCGCTGCGCCTGCTGGCGATCGACATCGCCGCGCCGCGCGTCGCGCGGATCGAACAGACCTTCAGGCGCCTGGGCATCGGCGCGCAGGCCCGCGTGCGCACCGCCGATGCGCTGGACCCCGCGCGCTGGTGGGACGGCACGCCGTTCGATGCCGTGCTGCTGGACGCGCCGTGCTCGGCGACCGGCATCGTGCGCCGCCAGCCCGACGTGCTGCTGCACCGGCGGCCCGCCGATCTCGAAGCGCTCGCCGCCCTGCAGGCGCAACTGCTCGATGCACTGGCCGCGGTGGTCGCGCCCGGCGGCACGCTGCTGTACGCGACCTGCTCGATCCTGCGGCGCGAGAACGCCGCCCAGGTCGAGGCCTTCCTCGCGCGCCATCCGGATTTCGCGCTCGAGCCGCTCGACGATCGCTTCGGTCGCGACACCGGCGCCGGCCATCAGCGCCTGCCGGGCGAATCGGGCATGGACGGCTTCTTCTACGCGCGCCTGAAGCGCCTGCGCTGAGCACGGCCGGGGGCGGGGCGCTCGCTTAGAATCACCGCCATGCAGACACCCGCCGCCAGCCTGATCATCAGCACCTACAACAACACCGACTGGCTGCAGCGGTGCCTGTGGGGCTATGCGCAGCAGGACCGGCAGGACTTCGAACTGATCGTCGCCGACGACGGGTCCGGCCAGGCGACGCGCGACATGCTTGCCGCACTCGCCCCCGAACTGCCGTATCCGCTGCGGCATGTCTGGCACGAGGACGCCGGTTTCCGGAAATGCACGATCCTCAATCGTGGCATCGAGGACGCGCGCGCCGACTATCTGGTCTTCTCCGACGGCGACTGCGTGCCGCGCGCGGATTTCGTCAGCCAGCACCTGCGCCTGCGCGAATCGGGCCGGTATCTCGGCGGCGGCTACTGCAAGCTGCCGATGGATCTGAGCCTGAAGATCGACCGCGACGTCATCGCGCGCGGGCTGCACACCGATCTGGACTGGCTCAAGGCCAACGGGTTGCCGCGCGGGAAGCGCTCGCTGAAACTCTGGGCGCGTCCGGGCTGGCGCGAACGTGTGCTCAATGCGGTCACGCCGACGAAGCCACGCTGGGCTGGCAACAATGCATCGGGCTGGAAGGCGGATCTGGTGCGCGTCAACGGTTTCGACGAGCGCATGAGCTACGGCGGCGAGGATCTCGAACTCGGCGAGCGGCTCGCCAATGCCGGCGTGACCGGCAAGCAGATCCGGTTCTCGGCGGTGTGCATCCATCTCGACCACGCGCGTGGCTATGTGAAGCCGGAAATGAAGGCGGCCAACCAGGCGATCCGCGATGCGGTCGCGGCCGGGCGGCTCACTTGGACCGAGTACGGGCTGGTGCAGGGGCCGAAGCGCTGAGCGACCGTGCCTGCGTGGGTATGGGGGTGCGTGTGGGAGCGTGCTTGCGCGCGAAGGCGCTTTACCGGGAATGCTCCATCGCGCGCAAGCGCGCTCCCACGGACGCGTTCGATCAGGACAGCGCGCGCAGCCGCCGGTATTTCTCCAGCACGTAATCGGCCTGCGCCTTGTGGAAGCGCCAGCCCGGCGCGCCGTCGAGGAACGCGCCGCGCAGCAGGTACTGCTTGAGCAGATAGGCGGCCGCATGCAGCGGGCCGTCAAGCGCGTGTGCGCGCTTGCCGGCATCGCGACGCTGCCGCGCCCACAGCGCGGCGTATGTCGACAGCTTGGCGACGTGCTCGGCATGGCTGCGCGAGGTGTCGTGCTCGAAATCGGCGTCGAGCTTCGCGACCGTCTTGCCTTCGAGGTCCGGGCGTTCGTGCACCTGCGAGGGCAGGTAGCGCCAGCCCGCGCGGACAAGCCGCTCCATCGGCTCGCCGCCGCGCAGGCGATGGCCGAGAAACCGGTTGCGGCGCGTCAGCAGCCAGGCATCGGCGGTCTCGACACGCCCGTCCGCGAACAACGCGCGGATCGTTGCGTCGGTGCCCGGCGACAGCCATTCGTCGGCGTCGAGCAACAGCAGCCAGTCGTGCACGGCCAAGGTATTGGCGAAGGTCTTCTGCGCCGCGTAGCCCAGCCAGTCCTGCTGGACGACGCGCGCGCCATGTGCGGTGGCGACGGCGACGGTGTCGTCGGTCGAGCCGGAATCGACGACGATCAGCTCGGCGCACAGGCTGCGCATCGAATCGAGGCAGCGGCCGATGCGATCGCCCTCGTTTTTCGTGATGACGACGCCGGAGATCGGCAGTGGCGCGGCGGCGGGTGCGGGAATCGACATGCGGCGATTGTCGCCGATCGCGCCAGTGGCGTCCGGGCGTGGCGGGGCGCGTTGTTATGATGCCGGCGCCGCATGCGCGGCGTCGCCCCGATGTCCATGACCGCTTCCGCCCGTCCCACCGTCAGCGTGCTCGTCTCGAGCTACAACTACGCCGCGTTCGTCGTCGAGGCGATCGAATCGGTGCTCGCGCAGACGGAACCCGCGCTGGACATCGTCATCGTCGACGACGGTTCGCGCGACGGGTCACCGGACCTGCTCCGTCGTCATTACGACGCACATCCGAAGATCACGATCATCGAGCAGGCCAACGGCGGCCAGCTGCAGGCCTGGATCACCGGCTTCGCACAGGCGCGTGGCGACATCGTCGCGCTGCTCGATTCCGACGACCGCTGGAATCCCGACTATCTGCAGCGCATCGTCGACGTCTACGCCGCGCGGCCCGAAGTCGATTTCGTCTACACGAACATGCACCTGTTCGGCGATCTCGACGCGCCGATGTTCAAGCCCGGCCCGGACCGCGATCTGGGCCTGTCGATCCTGCTGGGCGCCTACTACCACCGCTTCCAGGGCGCAGCGACGTCGGCGGTGAGCCTGCGCAGCAGCCTGATGGCGCGACTGCTGACGCTGCCGCCCGAGCGCGCCGCCGACTGGCTCTCGCGCCCGGACGACTGCATCGTCTACGGCGCCGACATCCTCGGCGCGCACAAGGTGTATCTGTCCGACACCCTGGTCGGCCACCGCGAACACGGCAGCAATGCGCTGAAGTCGTTCGGGCCGTCGCCGTTGCGCGTGTATCGCCACGTGGTGGGGAGCGAACGCATGCTCGAGTTCTATCGCCAGCAGGCCGGCATCACGCCGCGCTGGCTGCGCATGGCCAAGGCCGAATTCCGCACCAAGCCCGCACCGACGTTCTGGGAACTGCGCGCCTACAGCTGGCTGCTGTTCCAGGCGCCGATGCCGCTGGCCAAGCGCATCGAACACTGGGTGGGCATGCTCTCGCATTACCTCAGGTCGCGCCGCTGATCGCAGCGCGCCGGGTTCAGACGAATCGGATCACCAGCGCAGCGGTCGCCTTGCGATCGCGTGCGCGAGCGTGGCGTGGATGCGCTCGGCATCGTCGAGCGACAGGAAGCGCAGCCGCAGCGGCGTGGTCAGCGGATTGGCGCCGGCGGTGTCGAGCCACACCGAGGCCATGCCGAAGCGGCGGTCCAGCGGCGACTGGCGCAGTTCGACGGCCTGCAGCTTGCCGAGTTCGGCGAAGCGCCAGGTGCGCGACCACCAGCCTTCGCGCACCGCGACCAGGGCATCGTCGACCGCGTAGCCGGCGCGCGCGGCGTGGCGGCGTGCGATGAACATCGACCACGGCAGCCACAGCAGGCCCAGCGCGCCCCACCACTGGAAGAACCAGGCCAGCGCCGCGCACAGGGCGACGGTCACGAAGAAATCGCCGAGCATCAGGCGCTGCCAGGCGCGCGGATGCAGCGGCTGCCAGTGCTGCGGCGGCCACGACGGCAACAGGGCGATGTCGCGGACGATCGCATCGCAGGTGTCGGGCGGCGCGATCGGCGCCAGTGCATCGAGCCCGCGCTGCGCGTTCGCATTGCCCTGGCCGTCGCTGCCGCGCGCGCTGGCGGTGTCGATTTCCAGGGTGCGCCGCGCGAACAGGCGGTGCAGCACGCCTTCCTGCTGCGTCCACGCCTGGATGCGCCGGCGCGGTACGCTGCTGCGCGAGCGGCCCAGCAGGCCGCGTTCGACGGTCAGGCGCCGCCCCTGCCGCTGCAGCCGGAAGCCGTGGTAGCGCAGCAGCGACAGCAGCACCGAGAACGCGCGGATCAGCACCAGCGCCGTCGCGAGCACGCCGATCAGCACCAGGCCCTTGGCCATCCAGGTCGTCGCGAAGCCGCTGGCGTAGCCGAAGGCCTCGCGGCCGTACGCGACCAGCCAGCGGCCCATCGCGCGCTCGGGCATGACCTGGAACGACAGCGCGACCGCGCCGGCGACGACGATCAGGCCACGATTCGAAATCAGGCCGAGCTTGACCACCTCCCAGGTCGACAGCGCCAGCAGCGTGGTGCCGGCGGGGTCGGCGACCGGTGCGCCGTCGGGCGTCGCAGCGGCTGCGTCGGCGCGGCCGCGATCGCGGATCAGCTGTTCGAGCGCCAGCGCCTCAGGCATGCGCAGCACGCGCATCTGCGCTTCGGGCTTCGTGCCGCCGGCCGATTCCAGCCGCACCTCGGCCACGCCCATCAGGCGGTGCAGCAGGGTCTGGTGGATGGCGACGTTGTGGATGCGCGAATACGGAATCTGCCGGACGCTGCGTTCGAGCAGTCCGCTGCGCACGATCAGGCGGTCGTCGTCGATGCGGTAGCGGAAGGTCAGGTACTGCCACACCGACACCACGACCAGCACGCCGACGCCGATCATCGGCAACCACCACGGATACCCGTCGTCGCGGCGGCCGCCGGCGAACAGCAGCACCGCCAGCGGCACGATGAACTGCCGCAGGTTCTGCAGCAGCACGAACAGCCACGACCCCGGATGCAGGCGGCGCTCGTGGTCCTGCGGCAGCAGCGCCGCGGGCGCGGCCGGCTCAGGCGTCGTCATGGTCGTCGTCGCGGGCGGCGCGTGCGGCCAGCGTGTCGCGCAGGCGCTCGGCCTCTTCGAAGTCGAGTCCCGACAGCGACAGCGCGCTGTTGCGGGTGCCGGCGGTGTGCACGATCAGCGTCGCCAGCCCGAACGCGCGTTCCAGCGGACCGCGGCGCACGTCGAGATGCTGCACGCGGTTGCCGGGCACGCGCGTGTCGCTGCGCCACAGGTGCCCGCGGCGCACCCCGAAGCCGTCGTCGTCGAGCCGCCAGCGCGTGCGCAGCCAGCGCCGGCGCGCGATCCACACCGTCCACGCCGGAATCGCCAGCAGCAGCGCGCCGACGATCGCGTACGACAGCGGCTGGCGGTCGGCGGCGATCAGGCCGACGCCCAGCGCGATCGCCAGCGGGATCAAGGTGCCGATCAGCGTGGAGATCGTCGCCAGCGTGCGTGCCCGCAGCGGTAGTGGCTGCCAGACGTCGGTCGCGACCTGCGGCGCAGGCGCCGCCGGCTCGACAGGCAGCGGCGGCGGTGTGGACGCGTGGTCTTCGCTGGGGATCATCGTCGCCTGCTCATCGTCGACGTTCGAGGTCGAGATAGGGATTGTCGTCGCCCGAGCCGGACGGCCGGGCCTTGTAGCGCTTGTAGGTCCACTGGTACTGCGCCGGATCGCGTCGGGCGATGTGTTCGACGCCGGCGTTGAGCGCGGTGGTTGCGCGGACCAGGTCGGCATCGGCGATGGCGGGATGCGCGGGCTCGATGCGCAGCGCGAAATCAGGACCGCAGCCGATGCGCTCGCAATAGGCGAACAGCACGGTCGCACCGGTGCGTTCGGCGAGCCTGGAGGCGAGCGTCATCGTCAGCGCCGGCATGCCGAAGAACGGGGCGAACTCGCCGTCGCCGGCCTTGGGCTGCTGGTCGGGCAGGATGCCGACCACGCCGCCATCCTTGAGCGTCTTCCACAACTGGCGCACCGCCGGGCCTTCGGCGCGGACCTGGCGCACGCGGTCGGCCGCACCGGCGCGCACGCGGCGCAGGAAGGCTTCACCGACCGCCGAGTCCGGTGCGCGATAGAGGATCGAGATCGGCGTGCGCGCGGCCAGCCACTGGTTCAGCAGTTCCCAGTTGCCGTAGTGCGGGGCGCAGACGATCAGGCCGCGGCCATCGGCCAGCGCCGCGTCGAACAGGCCCACGCCGTGCTGTTCGCGCAGCATCCGCAGGTTGTGCGCATGCGGGCGCGTCCACAGGCGCAGCGTTTCCAGCGTCTGCAGCGCAGTGGTGCGCAGGATCGCCTTCTGCAGCGCCGCGCGTTCGTCGTCGGTCAGTTCGGGATAGGCGAGTTCGAGATTGCGCAGCGCCACCCGGCTCTCGCGGCTGCCCGTGCGTCGTCCGAGCGCAGCGACCGCGCCGGCGATGCCGCGCAGCACCGGCGCCGGCAGTGCGCCGACGAGGGTGGCGAGCAGATGGAGAATGCGTGCGATCAGATCCGGCATGCCCGAAGTCTAGGCGGTGTCGCGCGGGTGGGGATAGGTGCCGGAAGTCGGCTGTGTTCAATGTTCCCCTCGCACGGGTACCGCCGGGCGGACCTGTGACGTCGCAAGGCCTTCTGCGGTTCGCTTTCGCTTTCGCTTTCGCTTTCGCTTTCGCTTTGGCTGTGGCTGTGGCTGTGGCTGTGGCTTGCGCCTTTGATCTGAATCGAGCCGTAGAGCGAGCCGAGCATCGCAGGGCGGCGGGGTCGAAGAGCAGCCCATGTCTGAGCGCAGCGAGTTTGGGCTGCGGAACCGTGAAGGTCCCAATGTGCCCCGTCGTCCGAGAAGCGCAGGGGACCGCCGCGGCGGTATCGCGGCGGATCGCGTCCGGCGAAGGGACCTTTTGGTTCCTTTTGGGTCCATCCAAAAGGGACTCGCACGCGCAGCGGGCGAAAGCCCTGCACTTGTTTGCGCTTCTTCGCTCGTCGCCTCGACTTCGACATTCCAAGCAAATAAAGAATCAACCGCAGGAGCGAAGATCAAGTACAGAGCTTCCGCGCTGTCGCGCGGCTTACTTTTGTCTTGGCAAAAGTAAGCAAAACCGTCTTCGCCGGACGCGAGCCGATGCGATGAAGCCGCATCGGTCCCCTCCGCTCCTCGCCTGACGCGGCACGCAGCCCAAACTCGCTGCGCTCAGACATGGGCTGCTCTTCGGCCGCGCCAGACTCCGGTGCTCGGCTCGCTCTACGGCTCGATTCAGATCAAGAGCTGGAAGCCAAAGCCAAAGCTCGTCATTCCCGCGAAGGCGGGAATCCAAGGACGTCGTGCCTTCGAAACCTAAAGTCCTTGGATTCCCGCCTTCGCGGGAATGACGGCAGGGGAGCCAAGCTGTCAAAGCCGAAACCGAAGCCGAAGCCGAAGCCGAAGCCAGCCAAAGACCCGCAGATCGCAAAAAGCAAAACGCCGCCCGAAGGCGGCGTTTTCATCCAACAACCTGCGACCTCAGTCGCGGTCGTTGTCGATCGCGGTGCGTTCGCTGGCGAACGGGTTGAGGCGGCGGATCTTCCACGGCTCGTTCGGCCACTTGCCGGTCAGCGACGGGTGATCCGGTTCGTTCCGCTCGAGCACGCGACGCGCATCGGCGGCCAGCGTGTCGTTGCCGAGGTTGGCGTAGCTCGCCGCGAGCAGCGCGACCGCGTCGTTCTGGTACTCGCTCTGCGGGTAGGTCTCGAGCAGGTAGGTCGCACGCTGCGCGGCGGCCACGTAGGCCTCGCGGCGCAGGTAGTACAGGCCGGTCTCGATCTCGTGACGCGCGAACAGGTTGCGCAGCGTCGCCATGCGCGCCCGCGCGTCGGCGGCGTAGCGGCTGTTCGGATAGCGGTCGGCGACCGTGTTGAAGTCCGCGTAGGCCTGGTTGGGCGAGGCGAGGTCGCGACGGCTGCTGTCCAGGCTCCACACGCGCTGCAGGAACACCGTGTCGCGGTTGGAGTTCACCAGGCCGCGCAGGTAGTACATGTAGGGGATGTTGCGGTGCGTGGGATAGGTACGGATGAAGCGGTCGATGCCCGAGATCGCTTCCTCGTTGTTGCCCATCTTGTAGTTGGCGTACGCGGTCTCGACCAGCGCCTGCTCGGTGTAGGGACCGTACGGGTACTGGGCGACGAGGCGGCGGAACGAGGTGGCGCCGTTGCTCCAGTTGCCCTTGCGCATCGAGTCGTGGCCCTTCTGGTAGAGCTCGGCGACGGGCACGCCTTCATTCTCGTCGTCCTTGGTGTTGCCGCGGGAGCAGCCGGTGGCGACCATGACGACCAGCAGCAGGAGCAGCGAAGTGCGGGCCAGGGCGCGGAACGGCGAGGCGGGGCGTGGGGTCATGGGGTCATTTGGGCGTATGGGCACGAACTGCGGATAATAACAGTCCGGGCGGATCGCCCGGCTTTCCCCGCCTGAACCCGAGCCGTCCCGATGCAGCAAGACCCCAGCGACCTCTCCGACCAGCGCACCGCCACGGTGCCGGATGCCGCGGCAGGGCGCCGTTTCGACGCCGTGCTCGCCGAACTGTTCCCCCAGTTCTCCCGCTCCAGGCTGACCACCTGGATCAAATCGGGCGAGGTGCTGCTGGACGGCGTCGTGCCGCGTCCGCGCGACGCCGTGGTGGGCGGGGAGGCCATCAGCCTGAACGTCGTGCTGGACACCCAGACCACGGCCGAGCCGCAGGACATCCCGCTGTCGGTCCTGTTCGAGGACGACCAGGTGATCGTGGTCGACAAGCCGGCCGGGCTGGTCGTGCACCCGGGCGCCGGCAATCACGACGGCACCCTGGTCAATGCGCTGCTGTTCCGCGATGCGTCGCTGGCGACGCTGCCGCGCGCGGGCATCGTGCACCGGCTGGACAAGGACACCTCGGGCGTCATGGTGGTCGCGCGCACGCTCGAAGCGCACAACGCGCTGGTCGAGCAGCTGTCGGCGCGCGACGTGCATCGCCAGTACCTGGCGGTCGTGGTCGGCGCGCTGGTCTCGGGCGGCACCGCGGATGCGCCGATCGATCGGCACCCGCGCGACCGCCTGCGCATGGGCGTGCGCGAGGACGGCCGCGAGGCCGTCACCCATTACCGTCTGCGCGAACGCTTCCGCGCGCACACCGCGCTCGAATGCCGGCTCGAGACCGGGCGCACGCACCAGATCCGCGTGCACATGGCGCATCTGCGCCACGCGATCCTCGGCGATCCGCTCTACGGCGGCTCGCTGAAGCTGCCCAAGGGCGCGTCCGACGAGATGATCGCGACGCTGCGCGGATTCCGCCGCCAGGCGCTGCACGCCGAGACGCTGGAGTTCAGGCATCCGGTCACCGGCGAGGCCGTGCGCTGCAGCGCGCCGCTGCCCGAAGACATGCAGGTCCTGCTGAAAGTGCTGCGTGCGGACGCGATCCAGCACGCGGAGATGGGCCGCCGGTGAGCGCGCTGCTGCACGCCGCCTGGCCCGCGCCGCGCGGCGTGCGGGCGCTGACGACGCTGCGCCATGGCGCCGGCGTGTCGCAGGCCCCGTTCGACAGTTTCAATCTCGGCAACCACCGCAGCGCCGCCGGTGACGCGCCGGATGCGGTCGCGCGCAATCGCGACGCACTGGTCGACATCGCCGGCCTGCCATCGCCGCCGCACTGGCTGCAACAGGTGCACGGCGTCGATGTCGCGCGCTTCGTCGCGCCGGCGGGCGATGCGCAGCAGGTGCTGGTGGAGGCCGATGCCTCGGTGACGTCGGAGGCGGGCGTGGTGCTCGCGATCCTCACCGCCGACTGCCTGCCGGTCGTGTTCGCTGCCGATGACGGCAGTGAGATCGGTGCTGCGCACGCGGGCTGGCGCGGCCTGGCAGCGGGCGTGCTCGAAGCGACGGTCGCGGCGATGCGGACCTCGCCGGCAGAGTTGCGGGTGTGGCTGGGGCCGGCAGCGGGACCGGCGTCCTACGAGATTGGCGCGGAGGTGCGTGATGCATTCGTCGCGGGCGATCCGGGCGCGGAGGCTGCGTTCGTGGCGACGCGTGACGGGCATTGGCGCGTCGATCTGTACGCGCTGGCGCAGCGGCGTCTCGAGGCGTTGGGAATCCGCGTGGATGCGATCCACGGCGGCGACCGGGACACGATCGCTGAGCGGGATGCGTTCTTTTCGCATCGTCGGGATGCGCGCACTGGGCGGATCGCGACGCTGGTGTGGATCGCGTAAGCCCTCCCCCGCTTGCGGGGGAGGGTTGGGTGGGGGCGAACTTTCAGCGACGCGCTGACAACGATCTCAGCCAAACGTCTGCTTGAAGTCCGTCGTCAAGCGATCGGAGGGTTTGCCCCCATCCCAGCCTTCCCCCGCATGCGGGGGAAGGGGCAGGTAATGCGCTCTGCGGCTGCGACGCCTCGATCAGAACGCGTACCGCACCCGCGTGTAGTAGTACGCGCCGCTGCTGCCGATGCCCGACAGCACGTCGTAGGGCAGGTTGCCGAAGTAGAAGATGTCCTCGTTCGACAGGTCGGCGTATTCGTCGGTCAGGTTCTGGCCGCCGATGGCGAGCGTCCACTTCTCGCCGAGGCGCACTTCCGCTTCCGCATCGAGCTGCCATTTCGCGCCGTAGACCTGCTCGGGCTCGAAGCCGCCGCCGAAGTTGAAGACGCGCTTGGTGCTGCCGTGGCGGGTCACGCGGGCGAGCAGGTTCCAGCGGTCGTTCGCCCAGGTGCCGGTGAAGGCCGAGCGCGTGCGCGGGGCGGCGTCGGTCAGCGTATTGCTTTCCTCGACGCCGAACAGCACCGCGTCCGGCACCACCGCCGACAGCGCGGCCGGCGTCGCGACGATGCGCTTGATCTCGGTGTCGGCATAGCTCCAGGTGCCGGTCAGCAGCAGCGAACCGCCGGCCAGCGGATGGCGCCAGTTGGCGACGGCCTCGGCGCCGCGCGTGCGCGTGTCGGCGGCATTGGTGAAGAAGCTGACGCTCTGCACACCCGGCACGCCGAATTCGGCGTCGATGAAGTCGGTCAGCGCATCGCTGGTGATCGCTTCCGACAGCGCGACGCGGTCGTCGATGTCGATCTGGAACAGATCCAGCGAGAAATCGAAGGTCTCTCCGACGCGGCTGGTGAAGCCGAGGCTGGCGTTGATCGACTGCTCGGGCGTGAGGTCGGTCGCGCCAAGCGCGCGGGCGATCGGGTTGTTCACCGACAGCAGGCGGCTCTGGATCAGCTGGCCGGCGGCGTTGTAGCCGGTGCCGGTGGACTCGTAGCCGATCTGGCCGAGCGACGGTGCGCGGAAGTTCTTCGACAGCGCGCCACGCAGCGCGAACGCCGGCACGAACTCGTAGCGCGCGGCGAGCTTGCCGGTCACTTCGCCGCCGAAGTCGCTGTAGTGCTCGTAGCGCACTGCGGCGTCGGTGCTGAGCTTCTCGCCGAAGCTGCTCGACACGCTGGCGTAGACGCTGGCGACATCGCGGTCGAGGTCGGCCTCGTCCTGCGGGGTCAGGCCGCCGCCGGCCTGTGAGCCGGTCGGGCGATCGGTGAACGGACCGGCCGCATAGCTCGCCGGATCGCCGGCACCGGTCTCGTAGTTCTCGACGCGGAATTCCACGCCGGTGGCGAAGGTGTGCAGGTTGTCGCCCTGCGCGAACAGGCGGCTGACGTCGACGTTGGCCAGCGTCTGGTCGAACGCGTAGTCGCCGGTCTTGAAGCGCGTCGGGCTCGACGGGCCGAGCGAGGCATTGATCGAATCGCGCAGGCGATAGGTGAACGCGTTGCGGCCGTGGTTGAGGCTGGCGTCGACATCCCACTCGCCCCACTGCGCGCGCACGCCGGCGACACCGGCAACATCGAGGTTCTCGCCGATCGACACCGGGCGGAAGCCGTTCGGATACACCTCGAGCCAGTTCGCTTCGCCGTCGGGATAGCGGAAATAGTTCGCGCCTTCGGTGTCGCGCTGGTGGTACGTGCCGAACGCGTAGAACGTCGCGGACTCGCCGAGTGCGATCTCGGTGTTGAGCCAGCCGTTGATGTCCCTGGCCGCGCCGTTGCCGTGGTGATAGTTGCGCTGGCCCTGCAGGGCGAGGTTGCGCGGCGTCTGGTCCCACGGCGGAACCTGGTCGAAGCCGGCGCGGTTGGTCGGCGAGAGTGCCTTGTATTCCAGGCCCACGCGCAGGAAGCCGTCGTCGCCGAGCGCGGTGCCGACCTTCGCCGCGAGCGATGCGCTCTGGCCGTCGGTGAGCCTGCGGTCGATCGGTTCGAGCCTGGTGTGGTGCGCGCCGTAGCTGGCTTCGATCGCGCCGCCATCGCCGCCGTCGTCGAGGATGATGTTGATCACGCCGGCGACCGCATCGGCGCCGTACTGCGCGCCCGCGCCGTCGCGCAGCACTTCGATGCGCTTGATCGCGCTGAGCGGAATCGCGTTGAAATCCACCGGCGTGGTGCCGCGGCCGACCTTCGAACCCGTGGTCACCAGCGACGAGACATGGCGGCGCTTGCCGTTGACCAGCACCAGCACCTGGTCGGGCGACAGGCCACGCAGCTGCGCGGCGCGGATGTGGTCGGCGCCGCCGGAGTTCGACTGGCGCGGGATGTTGAACGACGGCAGCAGCGCCTGCAGCGCAGCGCCGAGTTCGCCGTTGACCGCACCGGCGCGGCGCAGGTCGTCCGCCTCGAGCACGTCGATCGGCGAGGTGGATTCGAGCACCGTGCGATCGGTCGCGCGGGTGCCGGTGACGATCACCGCATCCAGGCGTGTCGCGCCGTCGGTGTCGGCGGTCTGCGCCGCAGCCGGCAGGGCCAGGCCGCATGCGATGGCCAGCGCCAGGGGGGTGGAGACGAGGCGGCGGGCGGACGGCATGGGCATGGCATTTCCTGGCGGAGGCGGGGAGAGGGGCGGTGCCGGGCGCCGATCCGGGGAGGGCGACGTGGCGCCCGGCACCAGTGACCGCGCAGGGCGCGGCCGGTCCGCCATTGAGCACGTCTGTTATTCATACGTCCATCCGGATCGAGCGATACAGTGTTGCGGCGCTGCAACAATTCCCGGCCGTCCACGCCTCTAGCATGGCGGCCCCGCATGTCCCGGCCGTCGCCATGTCCCTGTTCCGTCCGTTGCTGTCGATCCTCGCCGCGTCGGCGCTCGCCGCCTGCGCCACCAGCGCGCCCGCACCGGCGCCCGGCGTACCGGCCGTGGTGACCTCGGCCTATCACGGCGACGCGGCGCGACCTGCCGAAGGCCGGGGCTGGGTGCGCACCGAGCTGTACTTCGCGACCGGCCAGTGGGCAGCCTCGCCAGAGGAGACCGCAGCCTCGGAACAGCGCTGGCTCGACTTCCTCGACCGCGAAGTCACCCCGCGCTTTCCCAAGGGCCTGAGCGTGATCGACGTCTACGGCCAGTGGCTGCCGCCGGGCGCCAGCACGCCGTCGCGCCTGCGCTCCAAGGAACTGGTGGTGCATCATCCCGATACGCCGGAGCAGGCCGCCGCGATCGAGGCCATCCGCACCGCATGGAAACAGGAAACCGGTCATCTGTCGGTGCTGCGCTCGCAGCTGCACGCCGACGTCTCGTTCTGATCATCCCGCGCCACACCCTGCCCGCCGAGGTGTTCCCCATGTCGTCCAGCCGCGCCCGCCAGACCGCGCTCCGTCCCGCCCGACTTGCCCTCGCACTCGCGTGCGCCCTGCCGGCGGGGGTCTTCGCGCAGGATGCGGCCACGCCCGCCGCCGCGCCGCAGGAACGCGCCGCCACGCTCGATGCGGTGCAGGTCACCGCGCAGCGCCGCGTGGAGAACATCCAGGACGTGCCGGTGTCGATCACCACGCTCGATGCCGAGAAGCTCGGCGTGCTCGGCAGCGGCGGCACCGACATCCGCTTCCTGTCGGGCCGCGTGCCCAGCCTCAACATCGAATCGAGCTACGGCCGCGCGTTTCCGCGCTTCTACATCCGCGGTCTCGGCAATACCGACTTCGATCTCAATGCCTCGCAGCCGGTCTCGCTGATCTACGACGACGTGGTGCTGGAAAACCCGCTGCTGAAGGGCTTCCCGGTGTTCGACATCGCCGGCGTCGAAGTGCTGCGCGGCCCGCAGGGCACGCTGTTCGGGCGCAATACGCCGGCCGGCGTGGTGAAGTTCGATTCGGTCCGCCCGAGCCAGGAGTTCGAGGGTTACGGCAAGCTGGCCTACGGCAGCGACAACATGTGGAACTTCGAAGGCGCAGTCGGCGGCGCATTGACCGAGCGCTGGTCGGCGCGCGTATCGGCGCTGTACCAGCGCCGCGACGATTCGGTGCGCAACACCCTGGCCGGCGCGCCCAATGACGGCTTCGAGGGCTACGACGAATCCGCCGCGCGCGTGCAGTTCCTCTACGAGGGCGATGGCTTCGAAGGCCTGTTCAATCTGCACCGGCGCGATCTCAACGGCACCGCGCGCCTGTTCCGCGCGAACCTCGTCGAGCCGGGCAGCAACCGGTTCGCGCTGGGCTTCGATCGCGATTCGGTTTCGGTCGACGGCGTCAATTTCTCCGACCTCGAAACCTGGGGCGGCAGCGCCCGCCTGCGCTGGGATTTCGGCCGCTACAGCCTGTACGCGATCACCGGCTACGAGACCCTGGAATCCTTGAACCGCGGCGACATCGACGGTGGTTACGGCGCGGTGTTCCTGCCCGATTCCGGCCCTGGCGTCATTCCGTTCGCGTCCGAATCGGCCGACGGCATTCCCGACCACAAGCAGATCACCCAGGAAGTGCGCATCGAGTCCAATCTCGATGGTCCCTTCGACTGGCAGGCCGGCGCGTTCTGGTTCCGCGAGGAACTGACCGTCGACAGCCTCAACTACGACTCGCTCGCGCCCGGCAATCCGCAGACCGGCCACGCCGTGCAGGAACAGCGCAATACCGCGTGGGCGCTGTTCGCGTCCGGCGAGTACGACGTCAACGAGAAGCTCAAGCTGCGCGGCGGCCTGCGCTATACGCAGGACAAGAAGGATTTCAGCGCCAGCGTGCTGCAGGCGGTGCCCTTCGGCACGCCGGTCGGCGGCCCGTTCTTCGAGACCACCGATGTCGACGACGTCAGCTGGGACGCGAGCGCGGTCTACGCGCTCAACGACGACGTGAACCTCTACGGCCGCGTCGCCAGGGGTTTCCGAGCGCCGTCGATCCAGGGCCGTCTCGCGTTCGGCGGCATCTCGGTCGCCGATTCGGAAGAAGTGATTTCGTACGAGGTCGGCATCAAGGCGGACCTGTGGGACCGCCGCGGCCGCATCGGCTTCAACCTGTTCCGCTACGACGTCGACGGCCAGCAGCTGATCGCCGTCGGCGGCGCGACCAACCAGGCGATCCTGCTCAACGCCGACAAATCGATCGGCCAGGGCGCCGAACTCGACGTGCAGGCCTGGCTTACCGACACGCTGCTGGTGACCTGGGGCACGAGCTACAACGACACCGAGATCCGCGATCCGGACCTCGCGGTCGCGGTCTGCGGCGGTGGCTGCACGATCGCCGACCCGACCGTCGTCATCGACGGCGAGACCTTCGCCCGCGTCGACGGCAACCCGCTGCCGCAGGCGCCGAAGTGGATCCACAACCTCACCGCGCGCTGGGGCGTACCGGTGGGCGACGACGCCGAGTTCTACGTCTACACCGACTGGGCCTACCGCGGGCAGGTCAACTTCTTCCTGTACGAATCGCCCGAGTTCCGCGGGCGTTCGTCGCTGGAAGGCGGCCTGCGCGTGGGCACGAACTGGAACCAGGGCAATTACGACCTCGCCGTGTTCGGCCGCAACATCACCGACAGCACGCGCATCGTCGGCGGCATCGACTTCAACAACCTGACGGGGTTCATCAACGAACCACGGACCTGGGGCGTGGAGTTCACGGCGAAGTTCTGAAGTGGTTTGCCTCCATCACGATTTCCGTAACGGAACTTGAGACTTTTGGGGCGTGCGACGAGATTACGGTTGCGCGTGAATCCTGCCCTCGTCATTCCGGCGAAAGCCGGAATCCAGTGACTTCCGCTTGCTACCCACCCTGCGCGCGGGTCAATACGAAATGCATAAGGCGCTGGATTCCGGCTTTCGCCGGAATGACGCTTCAATCGATATCCCGAGGCGCGTCGTCGGCTGCAAGTCCGGCGACTTCTGAAAACAGTTTCAAGGACCGCTATGTCTTCTGCGCCGAATCCCGCACGCGCTTCGCACGCATCGCCCCGCTGGTTCGTCCCCGGCGACATCAACGGCTTCTTCGGCCTCGTCGTCGACAACCTGTCCATCCTCGGCTTCATCGCCGCGGCGCTGGTCGGGATCTTCGGGGTGCCGGCCGACATCGTGTTCGGGCGCATGTTCCCGGGCACCGCGTTCGGCGTGCTGGTCGGCAACCTGATCTACACGTGGATGGCGCGACGCCTCGCACGGCGCACCGGCCGCAGCGATGTCACCGCGATGCCGCTCGGCCTCGATGCGCCGACCAGCATCGGCATGGCGCTGCTGGTGCTCGGCCCCGCGTATCTCGCGTTTCGCCAGCAGGGCCTGGACGCCGACGCCGCCGGCATCGCGACCTGGCAGCTGGGCATGGCCTCGCTGGTGGTGATGGGCGCGCTGAAACTCGTGCTGTCGTTCGCCGGCGACTGGATCACCCGCGTCGTGCCGCGTGCGGCGCTGCTGGGCTCGATCGGCGGCGCGGCGCTGATGCTGCTCGGCTTCCTGCCGCTGATCGAAACGCTGCGCTCGCCGGTCGCCGGCTTCGCGACGCTCGGCCTGCTGCTGTACGTGCTGGTCGCGCGCGGCCCGGTGCCGCTGCGCCTGCCCGGCGTGCCGTTCGCTTTGCTCGTCGGCCTCGCGCTGTACTACGGCCTCGGGCTCGCCGGCCTGTCGCCGGGCTTCGCATTGCCCGATGCCAGCTGGCCCGCGCCCGCGCTGCCGTGGCCGAACCTCGGTTTCATCGAGGGCCTGCCGGCGACATTGCCGTATCTGTCGCTGCTGCTGCCGTTCGGCCTGCTGATGGTCGTGGGCGGCATCAACGTCAGCGAGAGCGCCCGCGCCGCCGGCGACGATTACCGCACGCGCGACGTGCTGCTGGTCGAGGCCGTGTCGACGCTGGTTGCCGGCGTCTGCGGCGGCGTCGCGCAGACCACACCCTACATCGGCCAGCCGGCCTACAAGCACATGGGCGCGCGCACCGGTTACACGCTGCTGACAGGTCTCTTCATCGGCCTCGGCGGCATGCTCGGCCTCGTGTCGGGTCTCGTGCAGTGGCTGCCGGTCGCGGTGCTCGCGCCGATCATCGTCTTCGTCGGCATCGACATCACCGTGCAGGCCTTCCACAGCACGAAGCGCGAACATGCGATCGCGGTGTCGCTGGCGTTCCTGCCGGCGATCGCCTATCTGCTCAACATCAAGTTCGGCAATCCGGCGTGGATCGATCCCGAGCGCATGGCCGCGCTGTATGCGCAGGTCGATGCCGGCCACGGCCTGCCGGAGATGGCGACGATCGTGGTGCTCGGCAACGGCTTCATCATCACCGCGATGCTGTGGGCGACCGCGCTGGTCGCGCTGGTCGACAGGCGCAGCGGCGTCGCGGTCGCGACCCTGCTGGCGGCCGCGGTGGCCACGCTGTTCGGCGTGATCCATTCGGTGCATCCGACCGGCGCGCTGGTGCTGCCGTGGCAGCTCGACGGCCTGCGCCAGGCAATCGCGTTCCAGTTCGCGGCCGCTTATGCGGTGCTCGCGGTGCTGGTGGGCCTGCTGTCGCTGCAACGCCAGCCCAAGCCGGCGACCCTCGACTGATCGAGCCGGGCGCGCAGGCGCTATCCTGCGCCGCCCGGAATTGATCTGCCGTGCGATGACGCCGACCCTCTACCAGACCCTGCTCGGCGCCGCGTTCTTCCGTCTGCCCGATGCCCTGCGCACGCTGCACGGCGTGCACGGCACGGCGCGCTACACGGGACAGGTGACGGTGGTGCGCGGCACGGGCCTGCTGTCGCGCCTGTGCGCACGCGTTGCAGGCCTGCCGCACGCGATGACCGACGCGCCGGTGACCGTGGATTTCGCCAGCGGCCCGAAGGGCGAGATCTGGTCGCGCCTGTTCGGCACGCCGCCGAAGGCCTCGCGCATGCGCTCGCGGCTGTGGCATCGCGCAGGCGAACTGCGCGAGCGGCTCGGCCCGGTGCAGTTCCGTTTCGTGCTGCATACCTGGGACGGCACGATCTTCTGGAACGTCGTGGGCGTGCGGCTGCTCGGCGTGCTGCCACTGCCGGCCGCGCTGTTCCGCGACGTGCGCTGCAACGAACGCGAGGTCGATGGCCGCTACGCATTCGAAGTCGAAGCTGCGCTGCCGCTGGTCGGGCACCTGGTGCGCTATCACGGCTGGCTGCTGCCGGACGACGCCAGCGCCGCGTGACCGCGGCCTTGCGGCAGCTTCGCCGATAATGGTCGGCCCCTCACAGGATGCCGTGCCATGACCGCACAGACCCTTGCCGATCTCGCCCACGTGCCCGGCGTCGCCCCGCGCGATGCCGCGACTCGCGATTTCGCGTTCAACCACACCATGCTGCGGGTCAAGGACCCGGTGGCCTCGCTCGACTTCTACACCCGCGTGCTCGGCTTCACCCTAGTGCGCAAGGCCGATTTCGAACAGGCGAAGTTCTCGCTGTTCTTCCTCGCGCTGGTCGACGACACCGCCGGCATTCCCGATGACGAAGACGCGCGCCGCGAATGGCTCGCGCGCCAGCCGGGCGTGCTCGAACTCACCCACAACCACGGCACCGAGTCGCAGGACGGCCCGGTCTACCACGACGGCAACCGCGACCCGCGCGGCTTCGGCCACATCTGCGTCAGCGTGCCCGACGTCCACGCCGCGTGTGCGCGGTTCGAGGAGCTGGGCGTGACGTTCCAGAAGCGCCTGAGCGACGGCACGATGAAGTCGATCGCCTTCATCAAGGACCCGGACGGGTACTGGGTGGAGATCATCCAGCCTGCGGCGCTCTGATTTTCGCCTTCCCCCGCGCGCGGAGGGAAGGTCGGGAGGGGGCGAACGACACGTTCGCGCAATGAATTGTCTAGTCCGTTGGTCGCGCAGGACGGTTTTCCAGGCGATCTGATGGTTCGCCCCCACCCAACCCTCCCCCGCCTGCGGGGGAGGGCCTCAGAAGAAGTCTCAGCCCCGCGTTGCGGCCAGCGTCTGCAGAAAATCCTTCCGCCACGCATGGATGTCGTACTCGCGGATCCGGGTGATCATCGACTGCCAGCGCTCGCGGCGGGCTTCGCGCGGCATCGCCATCGCCGCGGCGATCGCGTCGGCGACGCCGTCGCTGTCGAAGGGGTTCACCAGCAAGGCGCCGTCGAGCTCGCGCGCGGCGCCGGCGAAGATCGACAGCACGAGGGCGCCGGGATCGTGGCCGTCCTGCGAGGCCACGTATTCCTTCGCGACCAGGTTCATGCCGTCGCGCAGCGGGGTGACCAGCGCCATGCGCGAGAGGCGGTAGAAGCCGGTCAGCGCAGGGTGCGGATAGGTACGGTTGACGTAACGCACCGGGGTCCAGTCGGGCTCGGCATGCGCGCCGTTGATGTGGCCGGCGTACTGCTCCAGTTCGCGGCGCAGGGTGCGGTAGCTGGCGACGCCGCCGCGCGAGACCGGGGCGATCTGCAGGTAGGTCATCTTGCCGCGCTGGTCGGCGTGGCGTTCGAAGAAACGCTGGATCGCGCGGAAGCGTTCGGGCAGGCCTTTCGAGTAATCGAGCCGGTCGACACCGATCGCCAGTGCACGGCCGTTGAGGCTCGCGCGCATGCGCCTGGTCGCCGCACTGCGCGACGCGGTCTGCGCCAGCGATTCGATCACGGCGGCATCGATGCCGATCGGAAATGCGGCGGCGGCGAATCGGCGGCCGTCGTGGTCGCGCAGATCGCCCTGGCCGGCGACCTGGCCGCCGCGGAACAGGCGGATGTAGTCCTGGAAGCGTTCGAGGTCGCGTTCGGTCTGGAAGCCGACGAGGTCGTAGGACGACAACGCGCCGAAGGTCTTCTCGTGGTGCGGCAGGCCGGCGACGATGTCGGCCGACGGAAACGGCACATGCAGGAAGAACCCGATGCGTGCGCCGATGCCGCGCTTGCGCAGTTCCTGCGCGAGCGGAAACAGGTGGTAGTCCTGCACCCAGACGATGTCGTCGTCGCGCAGTTCCTTCGACAGCTTCTCGGCGAACAGGGCGTTGACGCCGCGATACGCGGCCTGGGTCAGCGCGTTGTAGTCGACGAGATCGAGACGGAAATGTAGCAGCGGCCACAGCGTGCGGTTGGAGAAGCCGTTGTAGTAGCCCTCGTAGTCCTCGCGCGACAGATCGACGGTGAGGTATTCGATGCCGTCTTCGTTCTGGCGGTGCAGTTCGCCCGAATGCGCGCGCGCGACCTTGCCGCTCCAGCCGAACCACAGGCCGCCGGTCTCCTTGAGCGCTGCGTCGAGTGCGGTCGCCAGCCCGCCGGTCTGACTCGAGCCCGGCAGCGCGACGCGGTTGGAGACGACGACCAGGCGGCTCATGCGGCGTCCTGCCAGGACCGCGACAGGCGCATCGCCGCCATGATCAGGCCGACGTGCGAATAGGTCTGCGGGAAGTTGCCCCAGGCCTCGCCGGTCTCGAACGAGAGATCTTCCGACAGCAGGCCGAGATGGTTGCGGCGCGACAGCAGGGTCTCGAACAACTGTCGCGCCTCGTGCGTGCGGCCGATCGACGCCAGCGCATCGATGTACCAGAACGTGCAGATCGTGAAACTGGTCTCCGGCGCGCCGAAGTCGTCGGGCGTGACGTAGCGGTACAGGCCGTCGCCATGGCGCAGCGCCTGGCCGATCGCATCGACCGTGCCGACGAAGCGCGGATCTTCCGGGGTGACGAAACCGAGGTCGGCGAGCAGCAGCAGCGAGGCATCGAGCCGGTCGCCGCCGAAGGCGTCGGCGAAATGGCCGAGTTCCGCGTTCCAGGCTTCCGACAGGATCCGCTCGCGCATGCCGTCGGCGCGTTCGCGCCAGTATCCGATGCGATCGTCGATCCCGAGCTGCCCCGCGATGCGTGCGAGCCGGTCGCAGGCCGCCCAGCACATCACCGCCGAATAGGTGTGCACATGCGCCTTGCCGCGGAACTCCCACAGGCCGGCGTCGGGCTGGTCGAAGAGCTTGAACGCGAGTTCGCCCAGCGGTTCGAGCTTGCGGAACGTCGCCTCGTCGCCGCGGTGTTCCAGCCGGCGATCGAAGAACAGTTGCGTGGAGGCGAGCACCACGCTGCCGTAGGTGTCGTGCTGGCGCTGCACGTAGGCGAGATTGCCGCGGCGCACCGGTCCCATGCCGCGGTAACCGTCCAGTGCGGGCATCGTTTCCTCGGTGAGCGTGTGCTCGAAACCGATGCCGTACAGCGGCTGCATGTCGCCGTCGTCGCTGACGGTCAGATTGAAGATGTAGCGGATGTACTCCTCCATCGTGCGCGTCGCGCCGAGACGGTTGAGCGCGCGCACGACGAAGGCCGAATCGCGCATCCAGCAGTAGCGGTAGTCCCAGTTGCGCTCGGTGTCGGCGGCCTCGGGGATCGAGGTCGTCATCGCCGCGATGATGCCGCCGCTGTCCTCGTACTGGCACAGCTTCAGCGTGATCGCGCTGCGGATCACCGCTTCCTGGAAGTCGAGCGGGATCGACAGGTAGCGCACCCATTCGCGCCAGTAGTTCGTCGTGCGGTGGAGACCGTCGCGCACGAATTCCGGCAGCGGCCGGGTCACGGTCTCGTCCGGGCCGAGCAGGAAGTGCAGGTCGCGGTCGAGCACGAACGGCAGGCCGTCGCGCAGCAGGCGGATCGGCAGATCGGTGGTGGCGCGCAGCGTGAAGCCGGGCAGCACGTAGCGGATGTGGTTGCTGCCCCAGGTGCTGTCGGGCACGCGCGCGCCCCAGTCGGCCAGCGGGCGCAGCCGCACGCGGATGCGCGGGCTGCCCGACAGCAGGCGCACGCGTCGCATCAGCATCACCGGCCGGTAGAAGCGGTCGTGCTGGCGCCAGCGCGGCGCGAAATCGGTGATCTCCAGCGACGCGCCATGGCGATCGAACAGCACGGTGCGCAGGATCGCGGTGTTCTCGACGTAGCTCTGCTCGCTGCGTTCGAAATCGTCGAGTTCGATCGACCAGTCGCCATGCCCCTCCTTCGGCGACAGCAGCGCGCAGAACGCGGGATCGCCGTCGAACGCCGGCAGGCAGGACCACACCAGGCGCGCGTTGCGGTCGAACAGCGCACCGAAGCTGCCGTTGCCGACGAGGCCGAGATCGAGGCTGGGGTCTGCAGGTTGCATCATGCGAGGGTCTCTGGAAGCTGGGATGGCACGCCGAGCCAGCGATGGATCGCGGCGGGATCGGGCAGGCGGAAGCGGGCGGCGCTGCCGGCGCGATCGCCGACCAGTACGCTGATGCCGCCATGGGCGTTGACGGCACAGAAGCCCGGCTCGTCGGTGAGATCGTCGCCGGCGAACACCGGCACGCGACCGGCGAACGGCGGCTCTTCGAGAAACGCGAGAATCGCGCTGCCCTTGTCGGCGTGGCGCGGGCGCAGTTCGATGACGTGGTCGCCGGGTTGCAACTGGTAGTCGGGCAACCCACTGAGCGCACCGGCGGCGAACGCGCGCAGCGCGAGTTCGGCGGCGGCCTTGCGTTCGGGCGCGACCATCCGCCAGTGCAGGCCGAGCGCCGCGCCCTTGTCCTCGACCAGCGCCCCGGGATGCGCATCGATCAGCGCGATCGCCGCCTCGCGGGCCCGGACCAGCGCAGACGGCACATCGCCGGCGACGCCGGTGTGGCCGAGCCGGCGCCGCTCCACGCCATGCAGCCCGGCTGCGGCGAACACGGCGGGCGCGAACAGCTGGTCGAGCGTGGCGAGATTGCGACCGCTGACCAGTGCCAGCGCGCCCCCAAGCGCCTGCTGCAGCACGGTCAGACGCGCGAGCAGCGCGGACGGGACTTCGACCGCGTCGGGGCGCGGCGCGAACGGCAACAGGCAGCCATCGACATCGAGAAACAATGCCGCATTCGCCGGCAGCGTGGGCGGCGGGGGCAACGCGGTCGCGACCGGTGCGGGGAAGGGGGGAGCGGCTTCCGGTGATTGGCGCATTGCAGCATGATGGCCACGCGTCCGGAAAACCGATGTGAACCCCGCCAGCCCACCCGCGTCATCCACTGCGCCGCGCGACGGTCCCATCGTCGTGTTCGACGGCGTCTGCGCGCTGTGCAGCGGTTGGGTGCGCTTCCTGCTGCGCCACGACCGCCGCGCCGGATTCCGCTTCGCCGCGATGCAGGACCGCGTCGGCCATGACCTGCTGGTCGCGCACGGCATCGATCCCGAGGATCCGGTGTCGTTCCTGCTGGCCGATGGCGATGCCGCCTGGCATGACAGTGATGGGGTCATCGAGGTGTTGTGTCGTCTGGGTGGCGCTTGGCGCGCTGCGGTTGTCTTGCGCCTGGTTCCGCGCGCGTTGCGTGATCCGGCCTATCGCCTGCTCGCGCGTAACCGCTATCGCATGTTCGGGCGCCGGGAGGCGTGCATGGTGCCGCCGCCCGAGGTGCGTGCGCGATTTCTGTAGGCCGGAACCGATGAAGCGACCGGCGAGGAAGTCGAAGCCCTCCCCCGCAGGCGGGGGAGGGCTTTCAGCCCGCGCTGTCAGTCGTACGCCGCAATCCCCCCATCCAGCTCCGGGTAATGCCGGAAGATCCCGTTGGTGTTGAACGCCAGCCTGCGCTCCGAGGCCAGATACGCGGCGATGTTCGGCCGTTCGGCCACCCGCGCTTCCAGCTCGCGCAGCTGCGGAAGCTTCGGCGACAGCGCGGCCATTGCCTCCGGATACGCGTAGTCGAGTCCGCGCACGATCTGGAACAGCGACAGGTCGACATAGGAATGGGCGCCGAGCGCACGCCCGTCGCCCTGCGCGACCACCTGCTCGAAGTAGCCGAGAAACTTCGGCAACCGGTGCGTGCGCAGATCGGCCGCACGTCGCTTCGCGGCATCCTTCTGGTCTGCGTAGTATTCGGCGCTGGCGATCGGGTGGTGGCTGTCGTGGATCTCGGTCACGAGGTCGGCGATGGTCAGCTGCAGTTGCAGGGCCTGCAGCCGCGCGGCCTCGCCTTCGGGCACGAGATCGAGCTTCGGGCCGAGGACGTGCAGGATGGCGGCGACCTGGGCGATGACGAGAGCGCCCGATACCAGGAACGGCGGGGCAAACGGACGGGCGCCGCCACGCGCGCCGTCGAGGAAGGGCTGCATCGCGTCGTCGCCGTCCACCCGGGCCACGTCGACGTAGTCGGCACCGGCGTCCTCGAGCGCAAGCCGCACGAACTCGCCGCGTCCCTGGATGCCGGTCCAGTAGTAGAGCTGGTAGGCCATGTGACGTTCCGCAATGGGAAGTCGTGACCGTAGGACCTCCCCCGCGAGCGGTGGGTGAGGAACGCGGCAGGGCGCCGTCCATGCAGGCCTTCCGCGCTGGCCCGCCCGGCTTGCAAGATGCGGATTCGACCGCATCTGTTGGACATTGCCGGCGTTGCCGGCCCCTATCTCCCGAGGATTCTCCGATGCGGATGGACAAGCTCACCTCGCGTTTCCAGCAGGCGCTGAGCGACGCGCAGTCGCTGGCCGTGGGCCGCGACCACAACTTCATCGAACCGGTGCACCTGTTGCTGGCGCTGCTCGACCAGCAGGGCGGCGGCACGCGGCCGCTGCTCGGCCAGGCCGGCGTCAACGTGCCGGTGCTGCGCGAGCGCCTGGCCGAGGCGCTCGAGCGGCTGCCCCGGGTCACCGGCCAGGCCGGCCAGCTGTCGGTCGGCAACGACCTGTCGCGCCTGCTCAACGTCACCGACAAGCTGGCGCAGCAGAAGGGCGACGCGTTCATCGCGTCCGAACTGTTCGTGCTGGCCGCGCTCGACGACAGCGGTGACGTGGGCCGTGCGCTCAAGGCCGCCGGCGCCGACAAGGCGCGGCTCGAGGCTGCGATCGCCAAGGTCCGCGGCGGCGAGAGCGTCAAGGACGAGAACGCCGAGGATGCGCGCCAGGCGCTGGAGAAGTACACGATCGACCTGACCGCGCGCGCCGAGAGCGGCAAGCTCGATCCGGTGGTCGGCCGCGACGAGGAGATCCGCCGCACGATCCAGGTGCTGCAGCGGCGCACCAAGAACAATCCGGTGCTGATCGGCGAGCCCGGCGTGGGCAAGACCGCGATCGTCGAAGGCCTGGCCCAGCGCATCGTCAACAACGAGGTGCCCGAGGGCCTGCGCGGCAAGCGCGTGCTGTCGCTGGACATGGGCGCATTGATCGCCGGCGCCAAGTTCCGCGGCGAATTCGAGGAGCGCCTGAAGGGCGTGCTCAACGATCTGTCGAAGAACGAAGGCCAGATCATCCTCTTCATCGACGAGCTGCACACGATGGTCGGCGCCGGCAAGGCCGAAGGGTCGATGGACGCCGGCAACATGCTCAAGCCCGCGCTCGCACGCGGCGAGCTGCACTGCATCGGCGCGACCACGCTCGACGAATACCGCAAGTACGTCGAGAAGGACGCCGCGCTGGAGCGCCGCTTCCAGAAGGTGTTCGTCGGCGAGCCCAGCGTCGAGGACACGATCGCGATCCTGCGCGGCCTCAAGGAGCGCTACGCGGTGCACCACGGCGTCGAGATCACCGACCCGGCGATCGTCGCCGCGGCCACGCTGTCGAACCGCTACATCGCCGACCGCCAGTTGCCCGACAAGGCCATCGACCTGATGGACGAGGCGGCGAGCCGCATCCGCATGGAGATCGATTCCAAGCCGGAGGAACTCGACCGCAAGGAACGCCGGCTGATCCAGCTCAAGATCCAGCGCGAGGCGCTGAAGAAGGAGAAGGACGCCGAGTCGAAGCAGCGCCTGGCCGATCTCGAAGCCGAGATCGCCACGCTCGAGCGTGACTACAACGATCTCGAAGAAGTCTGGAAAGCCGAGAAGGCCACGGTGCAGGGCGCGACGAAGATCAAGGAGCAGATCGAGGCGGCCAAGCTCGATCTCGAATCGGCCCAGCGCACCCAGGACTACGCGCGCATGAGCGAGATCCAGTACGGGCGCATTCCCGAACTGGAGAAGCAACTGCAGGCCGCGCAGGAGGCCGAGACCCAGGGCTTCACCCTGCTGCAGGACAAGGTGACGGCCGAGGAGATCGCCCAGGTCGTCGCGCGCTGGACCGGCATTCCGGTCAGCAAGATGCTCGAGGGCGAGCGCGAGAAGCTGCTGGCGATGGAGTCGCAGCTGCACACGCGCGTGATCGGCCAGGAGGAGGCGATCAAGGTCGTGTCCGATTCGGTGCGCCGCTCGCGCGCGGGCCTCAGCGATCCCGATCGTCCGACCGGCTCCTTCCTGTTCCTCGGCCCGACCGGCGTCGGCAAGACCGAGCTGTGCAAGGCGCTGGCCGAATTCCTGTTCGACAGCCAGGACGCGATGGTGCGCATCGACATGAGCGAGTTCATGGAGAAGCACTCGGTCGCGCGCCTGATCGGTGCGCCCCCGGGCTACGTGGGCTACGAGGAAGGCGGCTATCTGACTGAGGCGGTGCGGCGTCGGCCCTACAGCGTGATCCTGCTCGACGAGGTGGAGAAGGCGCATCCGGACGTCTTCAACATCCTGCTGCAGGTGCTCGACGACGGCCGTCTGACCGACGGCCAGGGCCGCACCGTCGACTTCCGCAACGTCGTCATCGTGATGACGTCGAATCTCGGCTCGCACCAGATCCAGGAGATGAGCGAGCGCGGCACCGATGCCGACAGCGCCGAGGGCTACACGCAGATGAAGGCCGCGGTGATGGGCGTGGTGCAGGCGCACTTCCGCCCGGAGTTCATCAACCGGCTCGACGACATCGTCGTGTTCCATCCGCTGCAGAAGGCGCAGATCCGCGAGATCGCGAAGATCCAGCTGCGCGGGCTCGACAGGCGCCTGGCCGAACGCGGGCTGCGCATCGAGGTGTCGGACGCGGCGTTCGACCTGCTCGGCAACGTCGGCTTCGACCCGGTCTACGGCGCGCGTCCGCTCAAGCGCGCGATCCAGCAGCAGCTGGAGAATCCGCTGGCGCAGCGCATCCTCTCGGGTGCGTTCGTCAGCGGCGATACGATCCGGGTCGATGCCGCGGGCGGGCAACTGGCGTTCGAGCAGGGCTGAGCCCATCCGCAATTGCACCGACCACTGCACCCGCGGTGGTCGGCGTTGCGATTCGATTGCAGGTTCAGAAGCGCAGCGCCTTGACACGTGCTCACGCGGCGACTGCCACGATGACGTTCGTCCGCGGCCCGAGGCACCTCCATGCGCATCCTGATCACCGGCGGCAGCGGCTTCATCGGCAGCGTCCTGACCACCCGCTTGCAGCGCGACGGCGCGCAGGTCACGTGGCTGTCGCGCCGCGCGTCCACGCCGTCGCCCGAAGGCGTCGAGGTGCGCGACTACGCCTCGCTGTGGGCCGACGACCAGTTCGATGCGGCGGTGAACCTCGCCGGCGCCGGGATCGCCGACAGCCGCTGGAGCGCGTCGCGCAAGCAGGCGCTGCGCGACAGTCGCCTGATTCCGACCGGCGTGCTGACCGAATGGATCCGCTCGGCGCATACGCCGCCGAAGGTCCTGTTGAGCGGTTCGGCGATCGGCTGGTACGGCGCGCAGGGCGACACGCCGCTCGACGAGGACAGCGCGCCGCACGACGAATTCCAGCATCGCCTGTGCGCCGACTGGGAAGACGCCGCGCGTGCGGCCGAGGACCGCGTGCCGGTGGTGCGGCTGCGCACCGGCGTCGTGCTGCATCCGGCCGGGGGAATGCTGCAGCGCCTGCGGATGCCCTTCCAGTTCGGACTCGGTGCGCGTCTGGGCGATGGCCGCCAGGTGCTGAGCTGGATCGCGCGCGAGGACTGGACCGACGCGGCGGTGTCGCTGCTACGCGCGCATCTCGAAGGCGCAGCCGATGCGCCGGCCGGCGCGTTCAACCTCACCGCGCCCGAGCCCGTCGCCAATACCCGCTTCACCCGCGCGCTGGCCGATGCGCTGCGCCGTCCCGCATTGCTGGCCGTGCCGGCAAAAGCGCTCGAGCTCGGATTGGGCGAGATGGCGACCTTGCTCGTGAACGGCCAGTGCGTGCTGCCCGCCCGCCTGCAACAGCGTGGTCACGCATTCGCCTGGCCGCAGCTGGAACCGTATCTGGAATCCGTGCTGCGCTGAGTCTTTTTCTGTGGGAGCGCGCTTGCGCGCGATGGGGCTCTACGGGCGAATCCCCATCGCGCGCTAGCGCGCTCCCACATCGGAGACGGGTGATGAGGCCTGGCGTCACGGTAGCCAGATGGCATCCCAGAACGGGTAATCCGCTGATGGTCTGTCCGGTGGCAGCGTGCTCGCATGCGGGGGAACGGCTGCGTATCTGTGGGAAATCGCGACCAAGGTCGCTCCCACGGGGGTCTCGACATGGGCGGACGCTCGCTCAGTCGAAGAGTGCGGCGTCCGGAACGGGGGCTGCGTTCGCCAGACGCGCCCGCAGTTGCGCCATGCCGGCTGTCGCGGTCTGTGCCCAATGCGCGGTCGCACGCGACGACAGCGGCGTCGCCTGCGGATTGATGTCGAGCACCGGCGTGCCTGCGCGCAGTGCGCGTTCGGGCAGGCCGGCCGCGGGCCACACCAGCGATGAGGTGCCGACGACGACCAGCAGTTCGCAGGCGTCGACGGCGGCTTCCGCGGCGTCCCAGACATCGGCAGGCAGCGCTTCGCCGAACCAGACGACATCGGGCCGGAACGCCGCGCCGCAGGTCGTACACGCAGGCGGCGTTTCGCGCGTCCCGCCTTCGGGTGGCGACGGCGACGCGAGGATCGGATCGGGCGCGGCGCGCCCGCCACAGCCGATGCAGCGCGAGGCCAGCAGGCGGCCGTGCAGATGCAGTACCTCGCGTGCGCCGCCGCGTTCGTGCAGATCGTCGACGTTCTGGGTGACCACGGTCAGCGCATGGCCGTCGTCGGCGAGCGCGGCGACATCGATGTGTGCGGCATTCGGCGCGGCCGCGGCCACCATCGCCGCGCGCCAGCGGTACCAGCCCCAGACGAGCGCGGGATCGGCGCGGAACGCGTCTTCGGTCGCCAGGCGCCCAGCGTCGAAGCGCGCCCACAGGCCGGTCAGCGCATCGCGGAAGGTCGGAACGCCGCTCTCGGCCGAGATGCCCGCACCGCTGAGCACGACCAGGCGCATCGTCAGCCCGGCTGCGGCGCCTCGACCGGCACCGCGTCGGGGCGTGCGGGCCGGAACGGCGGCGTCGACATCACCATCTCGGCCAGCGAATACGCCAGTTCGCGTTCGGCCAGCACCGCGCCGTCGGCGCCGTGCTGGAGCAGATGCTTGACCTCGCCGTCGCTGTGCGCGCGGGCGAGCACGGTGAGCGCGGGATTGACCGCCTTCATCCGCTCGATCGCCTCGCCGGCTTCCAGCGCCTGCGGAATCGCGAAGATCGCCAGCGCCGCGCGATCGGGCGCCGCGTCGAGCATCACCGGCTCGGACGCGATGTTGCCGCGCACGACGGTGAAACCACGCTCGCGACCGCGGCGCACCAGCTCGTTGTCGTCCTCGACGACGACCAGCGGCACGCCGCGCTGCTTGAGCAACTCCGCGAGCTGGCGGCCGACGCGGCCGTATCCGACGAGGATCGCGTGGCCGTGCAGATCGTCCGGCACGACATGCTCGGGCGGCAGCGGCGCGGCATGCGCGGCCGAGGCAGCGCGCGCGGCGAGTTCCTGCTTCGCCTGCCAGCGGTCGAGCCAGGCGAACAGCAGCGGATTGACCACGATCGACAGCAGCGCGCCGGCCAGCACCAGGTCGCGTCCGGTCTCGGGCAACAGCTGCAGCGCCACGCCGAGTCCGACGAGGATGAAGGAGAACTCGCCGATCTGCGCGAGGCTGGTCGAGATCGTCAACGCGGTCGAGCGCGGATGCTTGAACAGCCGCACGATGTAGTACGCCGCGATCGACTTGCCGACCACGATGATCAGGAACGTCGCCAGCACCTGCCACGGGTGCTCGATGACGATCATCGGGTTGAACAGCATGCCCACCGACACGAAGAACAGCACCGCGAACGCGTCGCGCAGCGGCAGCGAATCGTTCGCCGCCTCGTGGCTGAACTCCGATTCGTTGAGTACCATGCCGGCGAAGAACGCGCCGAGCGCGAACGACACGCCGAACAGCGCCGATGCGCCGAAGGCGACGCCGAGCGCGATGGCGAGCACCGACAGGGTGAACAGCTCGCGCTGGCCGGTGCCGGCGATGCGCTCGAGCACCCACGGAATCACCCGGCGGCCGACCAGCAGCATCACCGCGACGAAGGCGCTGACCTTGACCAGCGTCCAGAGGATCATCAGCGCGATCGATCCGGCGCCGGGGCTGGCGCCGTCGCCGCCGCGGTCGGTGTAGATCTCGGCCAGCACCGGCAGCAGCACCAGCGCCAGCACCATCACCAGGTCCTCGACGATCAGCCAGCCGACCGCGATCTTGCCGCGCCGCGTATCGAGCAGGCGGCGCTCTTCCATCGCGCGCAGCAGCACCACGGTACTGGCGACCGACAGCGCGAGACCGAACACGAAGCCGCTGACCATCGGCCAGCCCATCAGCCACGCCAGCACCCAGCCCAGCACGGTTGCGACGGTGATCTGCGCGATCGCGCCGGGAATGGCGATGGACTTCACGTCCATCAGGTCCTTGAGCGAGAAGTGCAGACCGACGCCGAACATCAGCAGCATCACGCCGATCTCGGCGAGCTGGTTGGCGAGATCCTGGTCGGCGACGAAGCCCGGCGTGAAGGGCCCGACGACGATGCCGGCGACGAGGTAGCCCACCAGCGGCGAAAGCCGCAACTTGTTGGCGAGCGCGCCGAACACGAAGGCCATGCCGAGGCCGACGGCGACGATGTTGATCAGGTCGGTGTTGTGCGGCATCGGGGGCATGGCGCCGGAACTGGTCTTGCAGTGTCGCCGACGCATCGTGACAGGGGCAAGCGGAACGATCCGGTGTCTGCGCGGGAATCCGGCGTCACGCGTGCGATCGACCGCAGGGCAGCGCCCCCGCACCTGCGGAAACCGCACGCAGATGTGCCGCTCCGGAACGACGATGCCCCGGCAAGCCGGGGCATCGAGAGAGGCGCTGCAACGACTGGAATTACCAGCGGTACGCGATGCGACCGTACGCATAGGCGCCGTTGAAGCCGCCGGGCGAGATGCTGCTGTACTTGAACTGGCCGCTGTTGGAGTTTGCGAACACCGTTTCGTCCGGGTACTCGTTGAGGATGTTGTCTGCACCGAGCGTGAGGGTCCAGTTTCCGGACGGGCGGTAGCTGACCGAGGCATCCACGAACCACTTCGCACCGTAGGTCTGGTCGTTGACGGGGTTGGTGGCGTTGCGGGCGGTCACTTCACCGAAGCGGGTCGCGCCCAGCGTCAGGTCCCAGTGCGCCAGGTTCCAGGTGCTGCCCAGGACGATCTTGTCGCGCGGCGATCCTTCCTCGATACGGCCCTGCTCATCGCGGCCGAAGCGCTGGAAAGCGAGCCCCAGGTCGTCGAGCACCTGCGGATTGGGCGCGATGCGGAGCAGTTCCGTCTTGCTGTAGCTGTAGCCGGCGGTGAGGTTGAGCGTGCTGGCGGTCAGCGGAATCGCGTAGCTGCCCACGACGTCGACACCGCGGGTGCGGGTGTCGGCCGCATTGGTGAAGTAGTTGAAGGCGGTCACGCCGGTCACGCCCACGCTCGCCAGCAGGTCCTGCGTCGCCTGGTTGGTGTTGATCGAGGAGGACAGCACGATGCGGTCATCGATCTCGATCTGGTAGGCATCGACCGTCACGTACAGCCGGTCGACCGGCTGCAGTACCAGGCCGAGGCTGTAGGACAGCGAGGTCTCCGCCTGCAGCGGCTCCGCTCCGAGCGCCAGTGCCGCGGCACTGGTGGCCGGGAACGTGCCGCGGTCGGTGAACACGTTGTTGCTGAAGGTGCTGGTGATCGCCTGGTAGTTCTGCTGGGCCAGCGACGGCGCCCGGAAGCCGCTGGCGACGGTGCCGCGCAGCGCGACGGTGTCGGTGAAGGCATAGCGCGCCGACAGCTTGCCCGAGGTTTCGCTGCCGAAATCCGAGTAGTCCTCGTAACGTCCGGCGAGGCCGGCAGAGAACCTGTCGGTGAAATCGGCTTCCAGACCCGCATACGCCGCAACATTGTCCCGCTTGTGGTGGCCGGCATTGAGCGGGGTGAAGCCGCCGAAGCCCTGGGCGCCGCCACCGGTATAGGAATCGGGTTCGCCCGGCGACTGGTTCCACTTCTCCTCGCGGTACTCGGCACCGAACGACAGCGTGACCGGATAGGCCAGGCCCCAATCCAGCGGCTGGGTGAAGTCGGCGTTGACGATGTTGTGCGTGTATTCCAGCGAACCGTCGTAGAAGCTGCTTGGACTGTCGGCACCCAGCGAATAGTTGATCGAGTTGCGGGTGTAGAACAGCAGCTTGCTGATGCCGTAGTTGTAGCTGACGTCCCATGTGAACCCGCCATCGGTGGAGCCCTTCACGCCGGTGACCAGCGAGCGGTCCTTGGAGATCTGGTTGATCTCGGGCACGTAGCCGTCCGGATAGACCAGCGGCACGACCTGGTTGTGGCCGCGCGAGCGATAGAACGCGAAGGAGGTGATGTCGCGGTTGCTGGCGATCGTAGTGGCGTAGGCGCTCACGTTGTCGGTGAAGTCGAACCCCGCGTTCGCCGAGATGCCCTGGTAGTCCACTGCCGGATCGCCGTACTTGAACGCGACCTCGCCGATGCCCGGCGCGTTGCCGGTGTTCGGGGCAGTGCCCTGGTAGGGACCTGCGCGATTGGTTTCGTCCTGCTGGCTCAGTTGCCCGGCCACATGCACGAAGCCGCGCCCATCGCCGAACGAGACGCCGGAGTCGCCGGAGATCCGCGACTGGCGGCCGTCGCCCGCCGAGAACTGCCCCAGGTCGACTGCCAGACTGCCGCCTTCGCCCGCCCCTTTGAGGACCAGATTGACGACGCCGGCGATCGCGTCGGAGCCGTACTGGGCGGACGCGCCGTCGCGCAGCACCTCGACACGCTCGATCGCCGACACCGGGATGGTGTTGAGATCGACGGCCTGGGAGCCGCGTCCGATGCTGCCATTGACGTTGAGCTGGCCGGCGAGATGTCGGCGCTTGCCGTTCACGAGCACCAGCACCTGGTCCGGTGCCAGGCCGCGCAGCTGCGCGGGACGGACGCCGCTGCTGCCGTCCACCAGCGCCGGGCGCGGGAAGTTCAGCGAGGGCAGGGCACGCGACAGCGCGGTTGCAAGCTCGGTCGTGCCGGTCGCGCTCAGCGCTTCGGACGTGATGATGTCGATCGGCGACTGCGACTCGGCCACCGTGCGGTCGCTGACGCGGGTGCCGGTGACGATCAGGGTGTCGAGGGTCGAGGTGCGGGCCTGGGCGTCGCTGCCGGCATCCTGGGCGAACACCGCGGGTGCGGCCAGGGCCAGGGACACGGCTGCGGCGAGGGGGAGGGGGGAAAGGCGCATCGGGGGAACCCTTTGTTTTCTGTGAAGTCCGGATGGATTGGATTGGTTTGTTGCGATTTCGTCAATCCCGACAGGAATGTGACTCGATCATCCCGATTTTGGAACAATTTATCGGGGAAGCGGGGTTGGCCCGGCGGTCGGCCGTCGCGTGCCGGCCCTGTAAACGACGATGCCCCGGCAGGTGCCGGGGCATCGTGCGTGCCGGGGACGCGGTCGCGTTACCAGCGATAGGCCGCGTTGGCGTAGACGAACGCGCCGTTGAAGCCGAATGGCGAGCTGCCGCTGTAGGGCAACTGGCCGCTGGTGGAATTGGCGAAGATCACCTCGTCGGGATACGCGTCGAGCACGTTGTCGCCGCCGAGGGTGAACTTCCACCTGTCGACCGAATAGGAAAACGCCAGGTCGAGCGTCGTTTCCGCCCCGAAGGTCTGGTCGCGCGCCGGATCGGCGTTGAGGACGCTGAAACTGCCGTAGCGCGTCGCGGCTGCCGATACCTCGAAGCCGCCGACGGTCCAGGTGGCCCCCAGCAGGAGCTTGTCCTTCGGCGCCCCGACCTCGAAGCGCCCCAGTTCGACCCGGCCGAAGCGCACGGCATCGGGGTCGATGGCCTCCAGCGATGCGGGATTGCCGGAGACCCGGTCGATCTCGGTCTTGCTGTAGTTGTAGCCCAGGGTCAGGTCCAGCGTGCTGCCCGGCAGCGCCCAGTTGTAGGTGCCGACCACGTCGATGCCGTCGGTCGTGGTGTCGATGGCGTTGGTGAAGTAGCGGCCGCCGCCGACCCCCGGGAAACCGTTGGCGTTGAGATAGTCGCGCACCGCGGCGCTGGTGAGGTTTTCCGACAGGGTGATGCGGTCGTCGATCTCGATCCGGTAGGCGTCGATGGTCACGTACAGGTTGTCGAGCGGCTGCAGCACCAGGCCGAGGCTGTAGTTGGTCGATTCCTCGGCCTGCAGCGGCTCGGCGCCCAGCGCGATCGCGGCGGGATGGTTCACGCGGAAGGTCACAATGTCGTAGGGCACGCCGCCGATGAAGTTGGTGGCGGTGGACTGGAAATACTGCTGCTGCAGCGATGGCGCGCGGAACCCGGTGGACACCGTGCCGCGCAGCGCCACGGCGTCGGTGAACGCATAGCGCGCCGAGACCTTGCCGGTGGCGGTGTCGCCGAAGTCGCTGAAGTCCTCGTAGCGCGCGGCCAGGCCGAGCGAGAGCTTCTCGGTCAGGTCGCCTTCCAGGCCCGCATAGAACGACAGCGCGTTGCGGTCGAACGTGCCGGCGTCGGTGTCCTTGAAACCTGGGAACACCTGCGAACCGGGGATCGGTGTGGTCTGTCCCGGCGCCAGCACGCCGCCATTGGCGTACGACAGCGGCTCGCCGGCCGACTGCGTGAAATCGTCGCCGCGCCATTCGGCGCCGTAGGACAGGGTGACGGGATACGCCAGGCCCCAGTCCAGCGGCTTGTTGAGGTCGAGGTTGAGCACGTGCTGCTTGACCTCGAGCGCGCCGGCATGGAACTGGGTCGGCGAGGTCGGCCCGAGGCTGCGGTTGAGGGTGTTCTTGATGTCGAACGTCAGCTCGTTGCTGCCGTAGGTGTAGCTGAAGTCGATGTTGGTGCCGCCGGCGGTGAAGCTCCGGAGTCCGGCGGTGAAGTGGTGGTCGGTGGAGACGTTGTTGATCTGCGGCAGGAACCCGTCCGGATAGATCTCCGGGATGTTGCGCGCGTCGCCCGCCGGGCGGAAGAAGCCGTTGGAAAGCACGTCGCGCTTGGTATAGATGCCGGTGGAATAGGCGGTGAGATAGTCGGTGATGTCCAGTTCGGTGTTGTAGGTCAGCGAGCCGTGGTCGACCTCGGGGTCGCCCTGGCGCTGCACGACGCGGCCCAGCGGCGCCGACGTGGCGCTGGGCGTGCCGATGTACGGGCGCGCGCGGTCGGTCTGGTCCTGGTGGCCGCCTTGCGCGGAGAGGTGGACGAAGCCCGTGCCGACCGCGAAGCCGGCATCGGTGGTCAGCTGGTACTGCTCGCCGTCGCCGGCCGAGGTCTGGCCGTAGCGCAGCGCGACGCCGCCGCTGCCGGCGCGGCCCTTGAGCACGATGTTGACGACGCCGGCGATCGCGTCGGAGCCGTACTGCGCCGATGCGCCGTCGCGGAGCACCTCGACGCGCTCGATCGCCGAGATCGGGATGGTGTTGAGGTCCACCGGCGACGAACTGCGCCCCTGCGAACCGTTGACGTTGACCAGTGCGCCGGAGTGGTAGCGCTTGCCGTTGACCAGCACCAGCACGTGGTCCGGCGACAGGCCGCGGATCTGCGCCGGACGCACCGCGTCGGTGCCGTCGTTGATCGCCGGACGCGGGAAGTTCAGCGACGGCAGCGCACGCGACAGTGCGGTCGCCAGTTCGACGGTGCCGGTGGAGGTGAGGATCTCCGGCGTGAGGATGTCGATGGGGGACTGGGACTCGGCCACGGTGCGATCGCTGATCCGGGTACCGGTGACGATCAGCGTGTCGAGCGTGCGCGGGTTCTGGCCGGCCGGTGCGTCCTGGGCGAGGGCGGGGCCGGCGGCGAGGGAGGCGAGCAGGGCGAGGTGCAGCGGGTGTCGGGTCATGCGGCGGTCCTTGTGGGGGGAGGAGGGCGATGCGAAACGACTGCCCCTCGGCTTTAACACGCACGTAACAAACCGGTCAAAGGTTTCATCGGTATCGAAAACCGCGCCATGAAGGGATTTCGCGGCCGGTTCGACATCGGGAGCGAGTCCGGTCACGCGCGCCTGCGTGGCGTCCCGGCCAGCCGCCCGACAGGCCGGTTCCAGTAGAATCGGCGGCATGATCTCCTTCAAGAATTTCGCCCTGCGGCGCGGCGAACGCCTGCTGCTGTCCGATATGGACCTGACGATGCATGCGGGCTGGCGCGTCGGCGTGGTCGGCCGCAACGGCACCGGCAAGTCCTCCCTGTTCGCGGCCGTGCGCGGCGAAGTCGAGGCTGACAAAGGCGATCTCGACCTGCCCAACCGCCTGCGCCTGGCGAGCATCGCCCAGGAAATGCCCTCGCTGCCCGATCCGGCGATCGACTTCGTGCTCGGCGGCGACGCGGCCGTGGCCGCCGTGCTCAAGGCTGAGGCCGATGCGCTGGCCGCCGAGGACTGGGAAGCCGTCGCCGACGTGCACATGCGCATGGCCGAGGTCGGCGCCTACGACGCCGGCGCGCGCGCGGGCAAGCTGCTGCATGGGCTGGGCTTTCCGGCCGAGACGCACCAGCGCGCCGTCGCGACCTTCTCCGGTGGCTGGCGCGTGCGCCTGAACCTGGCCCGCGCGCTGATGACGCCCAGCGACATGCTGCTGCTCGACGAGCCCACCAACCATCTCGATCTCGACGCCGTGCTGTGGCTGGAGCAGTGGCTGCTGAAGTATCCGGGCACGCTGCTGCTGATCTCGCACGACCGCGAGTTCCTCGACAACGTCTGCACCCATACCCTGCACCTGCATGGCGGCAAGGCGAAGCTGTACACCGGCGACTACACCGCGTTCGAGCGCCAGCGCTCCGAGCAGCTGCGCCTGCAGCAGATCACCCACGAGAAGTCGCAGGCCGAAAAGGCGCATCTGCAGAAGTTCATCGACCGCTTCAAGGCCAGCGCGGCCAAGGCCAAGCAGGCGCAGTCGCGGGTCAAGCGTCTGGCCAAGATGGCCGACACCGAAGCCGTGCGCGCCGAGCGCGAGGTGCAGATCGATTTCCCGACGCCGGTCAAGCTGCCGCACGCGCTGCTGCGGATCAATCATGGCCGTTGCGGCTACGCCGCCACGGCCCGGGATTCGGGAGTCGGGAGTCGGGAGTCGGAAGGGCGCGGCGACGCTGCGGGTTCGAATCCCCGATCCCCGTCGTCAACGGACGAACGACCGGTCATCCCCAATTCCGAAATCGTCATCCTCGACAACGTCGGCTTCGGCCTCGAGGCCGGCGACCGCATCGGTCTGCTCGGCCCGAACGGCGCCGGCAAGTCGACGCTGGTCAAGACGCTGGTCGGCGAACTGCCGCTGCTGGCCGGCGAGCGCTACGCGCACCCGGACCTGCGCATCGGCTACTTCGCCCAGCACACGGTGGAATCGCTGGTCGCCGGCACCTCGCCGATCGATCACCTGCGCGAGATCTCGCCGAACGCGTCGATCCAGTCGTTCCGCGACTTCCTCGGCAAGTGGAGCTTCCCCGGCGATCGCGCGTTCGAAAGCATCGACGGTTTCTCCGGCGGCGAGCGCGCGCGTCTGGCGCTGGCGCTGATCGCCTGGCTGCAGCCCAACGTGCTGCTGCTCGACGAACCGACCAACCATCTCGATCTCGAAATGCGCGAAGCCCTGGCCGAAGCGCTCAGCGATTTCGCCGGCGCGATCGTGCTGGTCTCGCATGACCGCCATCTGATCGGCCTGGTCGGCGACACCTTCTGGCGCGTCTCCGACGGCGTCGTGATTCCGTTCGACGGCGACCTCGACGAATACGCCGCATGGTTGCGTGCGCGCGGCAACACGGGCGAACTGCGCACGCCGCCGCCGACGAAGGTCGAGACGCCCGCGCCTGCCGCTGCGCCGGCCGCCCCGCGACCGAAGGCCAATCCGCACAAACTCCAGAAGGCCGAAACCCGCGTGGCCGAACTCGAGCGTGCGCTGTCGGAAGTCGACGGCGCGCTTGCCGACCCGGACACGTACACCGACGCAGGCACGGCCGCGACGCTCGGCCAGCGCCAGTCGGCATTGCGCGCCGAGCTCGAAAGGGCCGAGGGCGAACTGCTCGAACTCTACGGCTGAGAACAGGTTCTGAGGTCGCGGGCGGCGGTGCGCCGCTGCTAGGATCGGCACTCCCCACCAAAAGAACCGATCCGCATGCGTCTGTCCCGCTGCCTTCTGCTCGCTCTCCTGCTCTCGCCTGCCGCGATGGCGCAATCCACATTCGATGCGAGCGCCCTGCCGCCGGAAGGTACGCTGAGCAAGCAGTTGCCGCCCGGCGTGGACGTCTGGATCGGCCTGGCGGTCAGCGACGACAAGCAGATCGTGCGCCAGGGCATCGGCAGTACGGAGACCGAGGCACGCCTGCGGGCGCGCCAGGAATGCGCGCGGGAAGCCGGCGACTGCCAGCCGCTGTCGACGCTGCCGGTGCGCGACACCTGCATGGGTGTCGCCGCCGACCGTGCCGCGACGCCGGGGACGCGCGCGATCTTCGTCGCCCACGAAGTCGGTGGCAGCAACGCCGGCGTCGGCCAGGCGGCGCTGGCGCAATGCACGGCATCGGGTGCGCAGTCCTGCGAGATCGACATTGGCTACTGTTTCTGACCGCGCGCGTCCTGATCGTGCGCGGCGGCGTGGTGCCGGCTGGCTGATCGCCACGCTCCTGTGCGCCAGCGCCGCGCATGCGCAGGCGCCGGGCAGCATGGCCCAGCACCACTGGGAACAGCAGGGCCGCAACGCCGGCTATGTCAGCGCAGAACAGGCGGCTGCCCGCCAGGCTGCGGCCGAAGCGGTGGCACAGCGCGATGCCGGCGTCCGCCACGACCAGTCGCGCGACTGGTGGGGGGCGATCGCGGTCGACGTCGACGATGGCAGCTGGTCTGTGCGGATCAACGGCCAAGGCGACGACGCCACCATGCGTGCCGCGCTGGCCCAGTGCGACGGCACCTGCTGGCCTGTGGCCACGTTCGCCAACACCTGCGTCGCGCCTGCCTACGGTGCCGCGGGCGGCCTGTTCTTCGGCGATGGCGACACGCCCGCGCGCGCGGCAGGCGCCGCCTCCGCGCGCTGCGAGGCCGCCGGGCAGGGCGCCTGCCGTGCCGAGGTGGAGCAGGCCGCGTGCACCGGCTGGAAGTACGCGTATTCGCGGGTCGAGCGCCTGCAGGAGCGTCTGAACCTGGTCGCGCTCGGGCGGGTGGCGAAGCCGCGCTTCGAGTTCTTCGCCGATGCCGAGGACTTCATTGCGACGCCGTTGCAGGCGCGCGGGAGCGGCGTGGCCGCTGCGGTGCCCGAAGGCATGCGCGGCGCCGTGAAGGTTGCGCAGGCCTGGATCGCGGTCGCCGCGCGCCGTAGCGACGCACGCGAATTCGCGATGCGCATCGGGCCGACCCGCGATGCCGCCCAGGCCAGTGCGGTCCGCGAGTGCGGCGCTGCCGATTGCGAACCTCTGCTGGCGCTCACCAGTGGCCAGTGCGCCGCGGTGGCGCTGGCGCCGGTGGCGGGCGTCGGCCGTGCCTATCATGCGGTGGCCGCCAGCCAGGCCGATGCCGAGGAGCAGGCCGTGCTGGCCTGTATCGAAGACGGCCGCGACAACTGCCCGACGGTGTTCAGGCACTGCCAGTAGTGAATGCCCGCCTTCGGGCTGACGCCGCGGCCACGATCGGCGTCACGGTTTGCGCCGCGCGGCGGGCACAGGTACGGTGCGTGGCATGACAATGACGCCCTCTCTGCGGCTGACCGCCGCCCTCTCGACCGCACTCGCCCTGGCTGCCTGCGGGGCCGATGCGCCCGACGAACCCGCGCGTCCTGCCGCGGCCAACCCCACCGCCGACGCCGCTGCTGCTGCCGCGGCAGTCGATGCCGCCACCCAGCGCGTGCCCGCCGACGAGTTCCTCGCCGCGATCGCGCGCCACTGCGGCGAAGCCTTCGCCGGCCGCATCGTCGCCAACGAGCCGGCCCCCGCGCCCGGCGCCGAGCCCGATCCATTCGAGGGCAAGGAACTGGTGATGCATGTGCGCGACTGCAGCAACCGCAAGGAAGAGCTGCGTATCCCGTTCCACGTCGGCGACGACCATTCGCGCACCTGGATCCTGACCCGTACCGAACACGGCCTGCGCCTGAAGCACGACCACCGCAAGCCCGACGGCAGCGACGATCCGGTGACCATGTACGGCGGCGAATCGCAGAACGCCGGCACCGCGCAGCGCCAGGAATTCCCGGTCGACGCCGAATCCATCGCGCTGTTCGAACAGGAAGGCCTCAACGCCTCGGTCACCAACACCTGGGCGATGGAGATCGAGCCCGGCCAGCGCTTCGTCTACGAGCTGGCCCGTCCGGGCGGCCGCAGGTTCCAGGTCGAGTTCGACCTGACGAAGACCGTCGCCGCCCCGCCGACGCCCTGGGGCTACTGATCCGGCACGGGCCCGCGGATGCGGCGCCCGCTCCGATCCCGCACAATCGCGCCCCCGGCCGGCTTGAACCGGCCCGGGGCGTCCTCATGTCCGTCCCCCTGAATTCCTCGCAGCGTCCCGCCATGCCGATCTATGCCTTCCAGTGCGCCGAATGCGGCCACAGTTTCGACCGTCTGCAGAAGATGTCCGATCCCGATCCCGAGACCTGCCCGGAATGCGGCGCGTCCGCGGTCAAGCGGCAGCTCACCGCGCCGTCGTTCCGCCTCGCGGGCAGCGGCTGGTACGAGACCGACTTCAAGAAGGACGGCGACAAGAAGCGCAATCTGGTCGAGAGCAGCGGCGGCGGCACGGCCAGCGGTGACAAGCCGGCCGCCGATGCGCCTGCGGCCAAGGCCGAGTCCAAGCCCGCGGCCAGCGAATCCAAGCCGGCTGCCAAGCCTGCCGCGAAGCCCGCCTCGGCAGACTGACGCGCCTGCCGCCGCGCGTGCCGCGGCGACGCCTTAAACTAGCGGGCTTGCATCCAGCACGGCCGTCGCCACGGCGGCCCGTGCGCCCGCGCTTTCGTGTCCGGAGTTCCCATGCGTACCCATTTCTGCGGCCTGATCGACGAATCGCTGATCGGGCAGACCGTCACCCTGTGCGGCTGGGCCGATGTCGCCCGCGACCTCGGCGGCGTCTGCTTCATCGACCTGCGCGACCACGAAGGCATCGTGCAGGTGGTCGCCGAATCGTCGGACGCGGACGGCAATGCCGCCGTCGTCGCGACGGCAGAAAAAGTGGGCTACGAGGATTGCCTGCGCATCACCGGCACGGTGCGCGCGCGGCATTCGGTCAACGCGAAGATCCGCACCGGCCAGGTCGAGATCGTCGCATCGCAGATCGAAGTCTTGAACAAGGCCGAGCCGCTGCCGTTCCACCACCACGAGAATCCGGGCGAAGAGACGCGCCTGAAGTACCGCTACCTCGACCTGCGCAGCCCGGACATGCAGCGCAAGCTGCGCACGCGCACGAAGCTGGTCAGCGCGCTGCGCCACTGGCTGGACGAGCGTGGCTTCCAGGATATCGAGACGCCGATCCTGACCAAGGCGACGCCCGAGGGCGCGCGCGACTTCCTGGTGCCGGCGCGCATGCATCCCGGTGAGTTCTACGCACTGCCGCAGTCGCCGCAGCTGTTCAAGCAGATCCTGATGATGGCCGGCTTCGACCGCTACTACCAGATCGCGCGCTGCTTCCGCGACGAGGCGCTGCGCGCCGATCGCCAGCTGGAATTCACCCAGCTCGACATGGAGTTCGCGTGGGTGTCGGAACGCGACGTGCAGGATCTCGTCGAGGCGATGATCCGCGACGTGTTCCGCGATGTCGCCGGCGTCGAACTCGCCGCAGAATTCCCGCGCATGACGTATGCCGAGGCGATGCGTCGTTACGGCTCCGACAAGCCGGACCTGCGTATTTCGCTGGAGCTGGTCGACGTTGCCGACTTGGTGAAGGACAGCCAGTTCGCCGTGTTCACCGGTCCTGCGAACGAAGCCGGCGGCCGCGTCTGCGCGCTGCGCATTCCCGGTGGCGCGAGTCTGAGCCGCAAGCAGATCGACGAGTACGCCGCGCATGCCGCGAAGTACGGCGCGAAAGGCCTCGCGTACATCAAGATTTCGGAGGCGGGCGAAGTCTCGTCGCCGATCCAGAAGTTCTTCGACGAGGCCGCGTTCGCCGCGCTCGTGTCGCACGTCGGCGCCGGCAGTGGCGACCTCGTGTTCTTCGGCGCCGGCAAGTACTCGACCGTCAGCGATTTCATGGGCGCGGTGCGCCTGAAGGCCGGCAAGGATTTCAGCCTGATCGCCGACGGCTGGGCACCGCTGTGGGTCACCGACTTCCCGATGTTCGAATGGGACGACGAGGCGCAGCGCTACGTCGCCCTGCATCACCCCTTCACCGCGCCGTCGGTCGACGACGAGGCCGACCTCCGCGCGAATGCCGCGACGGCCGTGTCGCGCGGCTACGACATGGTGCTCAACGGCAACGAGATCGGCGGCGGTTCGATCCGTATCCATCGCTCGTCGATGCAGTCGGCGGTGTTCGAACTGCTCGGCATCGGCGCGGAAGAAGCGCAGGCGAAGTTCGGCTTCCTGCTCGACGCGCTGAAGTACGGCGCACCGCCGCACGGCGGCATCGCGTTCGGCATCGACCGCATCGCCGCCCTGATGGCCGGCACCGAATCGATCCGCGACGTCATCGCATTCCCGAAGACCACCGGCGCGCAGTGCCTGATGACCGATGCGCCGTCGCCGATCGCCGATGCGCAGCTCGCCGAAGTGCACATCCAGGTGCGGCCGAAGCCGGCGCTTGGTGTGCCGGCGATTCCCGCTGCGGAATCGTAGGTCGAATCGGTCTTCAGCGCGTCTCGCGATCTATGCGTCATGTGTCCAGGCTCGGTGTGGGTCGGGGCTCGGCGGCGTTCGAGCAGGCCGGTACTCACTCCTTCCCCCGCGCGCGGGGGAAGGCTGGGATGGGGGCAAACGCTCCGATCGAGCGGAGCATGGATGCAGGCGGCCTGTGCGCTCGAATCGAGATTTGCGTGCCCGGACGCTTCGCCTCCACCCAACCCTCCCCCGCAGGCGGAGGAGGGCTCGAAGGTGCCGTCGGCTGGGCCGACGTCAATCGACTTGCCGCGTGAATCAGTGCCAGAGGCGTTTGGAATGAACGGATATCGGCTGGATATCTCCACGAGCACGCGGCCGACGCTCCGTCGCGCCACCGTCGACGACGCGCAGACGCTGTCGGCGCTGGCCGCGCGCACGTTCACCGAGACCTTCGGGCATCTGTATCCACCCGACGATCTCGCAGCGTTTCTCGCCGATGCATACGCGGTGGAGAAGCAGCGCACGATCCTCGCGCATCCCGACTACGCGGTCTGGCTGCTGGAGCATGACGGCGTCGCGGTCGGTCATGCCGCCGCCGGGCCGTGCGGACTGCCGCATGCCGATGTCGCGCGCGGCGATGGCGAGATCAAGCGTCTGTATCTGTTGCAGGGCCACCAGGGCGGCGGCAACGGCACGCGGATGATGGACGCCGCGATGGGCTGGCTGCTGCGCGAGGGTCCGCGCACGCTGTGGGTCGGCGTGTGGTCGGAGAACTTCGGCGCGCAGCGCTTCTACGCGCGCCACGGCTTCGAGCGGGTCGGCGATTACATCTTCCCGGTTGGCTCGGTCGACGATCTGGAATTCATCCTGCGCCGTCCGGCGCAGGGCTGAGCGGGACGCGCCAGGCGCGTCCCGCCCCCGTACGCCTTAATCGGCGATCGACAGCGTCACATCGATGTTGCCGCGGGTCGCGTTCGAGTACGGGCACACGACGTGCGCGGCATCGACCAGGGTCTGCAGCTGCTCGCGATCCACGCCCGGCGCCGACACGGTGAGGTCGGCCTGGATGCCGAAGCCGGTCGGGATCCTGCCGATGCCGACCTGGCCGGTGACGGTGGTCTCGGCCGGCAGCGCGACCTTCTGCTGGCCGGCGACGAACTTCAGCGCGCCGAGGAAGCAGGCCGAGTAACCGGCCGCGAACAGCTGTTCTGGATTGGTGCCCGGGCCGCCCGCGCCGCCGAGTTCGCGCGGGGTCGAGAGGGTGACGTCGAGGACGTTGTCGGACGAGGTGGCGCGGCCTTCGCGGCCGCCGGTGGCGCTGGCGGTGGCGGTGTAGAGCACGGTTTCGATGGGCATCGGGAATCTCCGGTCGGGCCGGCGGCGACATGCCATCCGGCGAGGTGCCTATCGTGCACGGCTTTTGGCGACGATTGGTGATAAAAAGTCCACGAAACTTGTCCCGGAGTCCTGTCATGGTCGACCGTCTCGCAGCATTGCTCGACCGTTTCCCGATCACCGCGCGTGTCGATCCGCTGGGCGACGGCCCGCCGGGTGCCGCACTGTGGCTGCTGCGCGACGGTGGGATCGCGCTGCCGGGCACCGGGTCGTGGACAGGGCCGGGTCTGCTGCTGCGCCCGCGTATGGAGGCCCGCGATGCGGTCGTCCCCGAAGCCGGCGCAGCCTGGATGCGCGTGCGCCTGATGTTCGAAGGCGGCGCCGACAGTCCGCTGGCGACGGCATTGCCCGGTGCGCTGTGGGTCGCGCCGGATGCGCTGCCGGGCTCGCAGGGGCTGCTGGCATTGCTGTTCGAGGAGGCCTTCGACGGGCGCTGCGGTCGCACTGCGCTGATCGAGCGACTGGTCGAGGCGCTGCTGGTGCAGGTGCTGCGCCAGCAGATGGAAGCCGGCGCCCTGCGAGGCGGGCTGCTGGCCGGCATGGCGCATCCGCGTCTGCGGCGCGCGCTGGTGGCGATGCACGAGGCGCCGGCGCAGCCGTGGTCGCTGGAGACGCTGGCGGATGCCGCAGGCATGTCGCGCAGCGCGTTCGCCGATGCCTTCCGCGAGGCGATCGGACAGACGCCCGGCCAGTATCTGCAGGCCTGGCGCATCGGTCTCGCGCAACGCGCGTTGCGCCGCGGCCGGCCGCTGAAACTGATCGCCGACGAGGTCGGTTACGGCAGCGAGGCGGCCCTGTCGCGCGCGTTCAAGGCGCACAGCGGCGTATCGCCGCGGGCGTGGCGGCAGGCGCGTGTGGCGAGTGGAGCGCCTGCATGAGCGCTGCACCGACGCGCGTGCTGCTGCTGCACGGCATCTGGATGGTCGGCCTGACGATGCGCCGCTTCGCGCGTGGGCTGACCGAGGCCGGCTTCGAGACCGAAATCATCGGTTACCCGAGTATCGCCGGCGGCCCGGATGCGGCTGCCGAACGTCTGGCCGACGCGTTGGCGCAGGGACCGGCGCATGTGGTCGGCCACAGTCTCGGCGGCCTGTCGGCGCTGCAGGCCGCGGGCACCGCGCCGGATCTGCCGGTGGGCCGCATCGTGTGCCTGGGGTCGCCGCTTTGCGGCAGCGAGGCCGCACACGTGCTCGCGCGCGTGCCGATGTCGCATCTGTACTTCGGCCGCAGCGCCGGCATCCTGCATGCCGGCTGCGTCGCGTGGCCGACCGGCGTCGAGGTCGGCATGGTCGCCGGCTGCGTGCCGCACGGACTGGGCGCGCTGCTGGCACGGTTCGACGGGCCGCACGATGGCACGGTGTCGGTCGAGGAGACCCGGGCGCCGGCGCTGGCCGACCACATCGTCGTGCAGGCCAGCCACAGCGGCCTGCTGCTGTCGGCCGACGCGGTGCGGCAGACGGCCTGCTTCCTGCGCCACGGGCGCTTCGAACACGCGCGCCCGCGGCATGCGGAGTAAAATCGCCGGCTTCCAACGCCAACAGACCTGACGACCCATGGGACGAGGACCTTCGATCGAGGCCCGCAAGAACGCGACCGACGCCAAGCGCGGCAAGATCTTCACCAAGATCATCCGAGAAATCGGCGTGGCGGCGCGTGCCGGCGGTGGTGATCCGGCCAACAACCCGCGCCTGCGCACGGCGATCGACAAGGGCATGGCCCAGAACATGACCAAGGAGGTCGTCGAGCGCGCGATCAAGAAGGCGACCGGCGAGCTGGAAGGCGTCGAGTACGAAGAGATCCGCTACGAGGGCTACGCCCCCGGCGGCGTCGCCGTCATCGTCGACACGCTGACCGACAACCGCGTGCGCACCGTGGCCGAAGTCCGCCATGCGTTCGGCAAGTGCGGCGGCAACATGGGCACCGAAGGCTCGGTCGCCTTCATGTTCAAGCGGCTGGGCGTGCTGAGTTTCGAGGGCATGGACGAGGACACGGTGACCGAGGCCGCGATCGAGGCAGGCGCCGACGATGTCGTCGTGTATCCCGAGGACGGCGCGATCGACGTGGTCACCGGCGCGGACACCTTCGAGTCCGTGCGCGATGCGATGGCCGCCGCCGGCATCGTGGCCGGCCACGCCGAAGTCACCTTCCGCGCCGACAACGACATCGCCGTCGACGGCGAGACGGCCGAGCAGGTGCGCAAGATGCTCGACCTGCTCGAGGATCTCGACGACGTGCAGGCGGTCTACTCGAACGCGCAGTTCGAGGACTGAAGCCCCCCGTGCCCCGCATCCTGGGCATCGATCCCGGTTCGCAGCGCACCGGGGTCGGCATCATCGACGTCGATGCCGCCGGCCGGGTCACGCATGTCTTCCACGCGCCGCTGGTGCTGGTGACTGCGGGCGATTTTCCTGCGCGCCTGCGTCGCCTGCTCGACGGGCTGACCGCGCTGATCGTCGAGCATCGACCCGACGAGGTCGCGATCGAAAAGGTGTTCATGGCGCGCAATCCCGATTCGGCGCTCAAGCTCGGCCAGGCGCGCGGCGCGGCGATCGGCGCGGTGGTGCTGCGCGATCTGCCGGTCAGCGAGTACGCGGCCACCGAGGTCAAGCTGGCGGTGGTCGGCCGCGGCAGCGCCGAGAAGGCGCAGATCCAGCACATGGTCGGGTTGATGCTCGGGCTGTCCGGCAAGTTGCAGGCCGATGCCGCCGACGCGCTGGCGGTCGCGATCACCCATGCGCACGTCAGCGCGACCGCGAAGCGACTCGGCGTCGATGCAAAGCAGGCCTGGGGGCGGAAGTGACCGACCGCTGCGCCTGTCCTATCCCCCGTCATTCCCGCGAAAGCGGGAATCCAGTGCCTTCGTCTTTCGCAGTGCTGCTGAAAGACACTGGATTCCCGCTTTCGCGGGAATGACGACTTCAAGCACGAGTCGGAATCGGACATTCCCATGATCGGAAGACTGCGCGGCACGCTCGCCCACAAGGCACCGCCCTGGCTGGTGATCGACGTGGGCGGCGTCGGCTACGAACTCGAAGCGCCGATGAGCACGTTCTACGACCTGCCCGAGGTCGGCCGCGAGGTCGCGCTGTTCACCCACTACGCGCAGAAGGAGGACAGCGTGTCGCTGTACGGCTTCCTGCACGAGTCCGAGCGGCGGTTGTTCCGCGACGTGCAGAAGGTCACCGGCATCGGCGCGAAGATCGCGCTGGCGGTGCTGTCGGGCGTCAGCGTCGACGCGTTCGCGCGACTGGTGCAGACCGGCGACGTCACGGCGCTGACCAGGATCCCCGGCATCGGCAAGAAGACCGCCGAGCGGATCGTCGTCGAACTGCGCGACCGCGCGGCCGACCTGGCCGGTGCGGGCGGGGCGATCGGTGGGGCGCAGGTGCCGGCCGATCCGCTGTCCGAAGCGGTCGTGGCGCTGCAGCAGCTGGGCTACAAACCGGCCGATGCGGCGCGCATGGCGAAGGCCGCGGCCAGTGAAGGCGACCCGCCCGAAATCATCATCCGGAAAGCGCTACAGTCCGCGCTTCGCTGAGACCTCCCCACGCCTGTCGGCAAGGTCGACACCACATGTCATACCCCAGCAGCCAGCCCGGCACGGGCCCGCGTTCCCACGGTTCGGGCCATGGCCGGGTCGGCCTCGCGGGCCTGGTCGCCGGCGCGATCGGCGTCGTCTTCGGCGACATCGGCACCAGCCCGCTGTACACCCTGCGCGAGGCGTTCTCCGAGCATTACGGCCTGATCGCCAACCACGACACCGTGCTCGGCGTGCTGTCGATGATCTTCTGGTCGCTGATGATCGTGGTCACGTTCAAGTACGTCACGATCATCCTGCGCGCCGACAACGATGGCGAGGGCGGCATCATGGCGCTGATGGCGCTGGCCCAGCGCTGCCTGGCCACGGGTGGGAAGTCGGCATATCTGGTGGGCATCCTCGGCGTGTTCGGGGCTTCGCTGTTCTTCAGCGACGGCGTGATCACGCCGGCGATCTCGGTGCTGTCGGCGGTCGAAGGGCTGGAGGTCGTCGCGCCCGGACTGCATGCCTGGATCATCCCGATTACCGTCGTGGTCCTGGCGATCCTGTTCGCGACCCAGCGCTACGGCACCGCCAGGGTGGGGCGCGTGTTCGGCCCGATCATGGTGCTGTGGTTCGCGGCGCTCGCGGTGCTGGGCGTGCTCAACATCCTGCACGAGCCGGAAGTGCTGAACGCCATCAATCCGCTGTGGGCGGCGCGCTTCTTCGTCGAACACAGCTGGGGCGGTGTCTTCATCCTCGGCGCGGTGGTGCTGGCGGTGACCGGCGGCGAGGCGATCTACACCGACATGGGCCACTTCGGCGCCAGGCCGATCCGCCATGCCTGGTACTTCTTCGTGCTGCCGGCGCTGATGCTCAACTACCTCGGCCAGGGCGCGCTGGTGCTCGAGAATCCGGCGGCGATCCAGAACCCGTTCTACTTCGGCGTGCCGCAATGGGCGCGCTGGCCGATGATCGTGCTGGCGACCTGCGCGACCGTGATCGCCTCGCAGGCGGTGATCACCGGCGGCTTCTCGATCGCGCGCCAGGCGATGCAACTGGGTTACATCCCGCGCATGCAGGTGCGCCATACCTCCAGCGACACGATCGGCCAGATCTACATCCCGGGCATCAACTGGGCGATGGCGATCGTCGTCATCGCGCTGGTGCTGACCTTCCGGACATCCTCCGCGCTGGCCGCGGCCTACGGCATCTCGGTGTCGCTAACGATGCTGATCGACACCCTGCTGCTGATTGTCGTCGCCCGCGCGCTGTGGCCGAAGTGGCGGCGCTGGGTGTTGCCCTCGTGCGCCGGTTTCATCGTGCTCGACCTCGCGTTCGTGGTCGCCAACGGCGCCAAGGTGCTGCAGGGCGCGTGGTTCCCGCTGGTGCTCGGCATCACCCTGTTTACCCTGCTGCGTACCTGGCGCCGCGGCCGCCAACTGCTGCATGCCGAGATCCAGAAGGACGGCATCCGCCTCGACACCTTCCTGCCGGGCCTGATGCTCGCTCCACCGGTCCGCGTGCCCGGCACCGCGGTGTTCCTGACCAGCGACCGCGGCATCGTCCCGCACGCGCTGATGCACAACCTCAAGCACAATAAGGTGCTGCACGAGCGCAACGTGTTCCTGACCGTCGAGACCTTGACCGTGCCCTACGCCGCGCCGGACCGGCGCCTGAAGATGGATGCGATCGGCGACGACTTCCATCGCATCACGATCCGCTTCGGCTTCATGGAAACGCCCGACGTGCCGATGGCGCTGATGCGGTGTGGCGACATCGAGGACGGCATCGTCATCGACCCGATGGACACGACCTACTTCACCAGCCGCGAAACGGTGGTCGCGAGCCCGAAACGGGGCATGCCGGTGTGGCGCGACAAGCTGTTCGCGTTCATGCACCGCAATGCGGCGCCGGCGACGGGGTTCTTCAGGATTCCGGGCAATCGGCTGGTCGAACTGGGATCACAGGTGCGGATCTGACGCTGCTTCATGTTCCGGTGCGCGCTGCATGGCGGGCGGGCCTGCAGCCGGTGTCGTGCGCACCGGCGCACACGGCAGCGCCGACTGGAACAGGTGTGATCCGGTAGCGTCGACGCACCGCGTCCCGTTTCCTCGAGGCGTCTGCGATGTCCGGACAGACACGGTCAGGCGAGCAACCGTGCCCAGCCCTCGAAGCCCTCCACGCGCGCGAGCACCAGCTTCACGCAGACGATCAACGGCACCGCCAGCAGCAGGCCGACGATTCCCCACATCCAGCCGAACAGCATCAGCGCCAAGATCAGCATCAGTGGCGAGATCGCCATGCGGCGGCCGAGCACGATCGGGGTGACGAACTGGCCTTCGATCGTGTGCAGGAGCAGGTACACCGCCGCCGGAATCACCGGCGCCCAGGCTGCGTTCGGCCAGGCGCCTTCATAGCTGACGAAGCCCATCAGCAGCATCAGCAGCACGCCGATCAGCGGGCCGACATACGGCGCGAAGTTCAGCAGGGCAACGACGGTGCCCCACAGCAGGGCCTCCTGCAGCGGCAGGCCCATCCAGAACAGCACGCCGGCGAACACCGCGCCGAGCAACGTGTTGATGATCGAGATCGTCAGCACATAGCGCGAGATCTCGTGTTCGATGGAGTGCATGATGTCGACGGTCAGCTTGCGGCGCTGGCGATCCGGCAGCATCGCGATCGCGTTCCGCTGCAGGTTCTCGCCATAGACCATGAAGAAGAACGTCAGCAGCACGACGGCCAGCACGGACGCCAGCATCTTCGGCGTGGCGACGATCGTGCGCCACGAACTGTTGTCCTGGATCTGCACCAGCTGGACGCGGCGCTGCGGGCGATCCTCGGTGGCACGCGCGAAGGATTGGGCGGCCTGGCTGGCCTGGTGCACCGGTTGGGTCATCGCCTTGAGGCGCGGCGCGAGCGTGCGCAGGGTTTTCGGTGCCTGTTGCACCCACTCGCTGGCCGGGCCGTAGAGCTGCAGGCCGAGTGCACCAGCGCCGGCGATGCCGAGGCTCAGCACCAGCAACGCACCGACCACGCGCGGAATCCACAGCCGGCGCAAGGCGCGCAATACCGGATTGCCCACCAGCGCGAAGAACACCGCCAGCAGGATCGGCAGGATCACCGTCTGCGCAGCCCACAGCGTCGCCAGTACGGCGAGCGTGGCCAGCACGATGATGGCGGTCGATGCACGCGGACGCGGCGCGACCGGCGTCGGTACCGGCAGCGGCGCGTCGTCCTCCGGCGGGGGACTGATGGGGGTGCTCATCGGCGGCCGGGGAATCAGGCGCTCAGCGCCCGGATTCCGACAGCTCGGTCGCCGCCTCGGCGGGACGCGGCTGCTCCGACAACACCGGATCGGGTCGACCGCGATCCGTTCGCGGCGCCGCAGCGCCTGCATCAGGCGTGGTGCCCGACGACTGCGCGGCGCTCTGACTCTGCGCTGCGCCTGACGCGGCCTGTACCTGCACGGCCGCTGCGGCACCGGCAGCCGCGGCTGCCTGCGTGTCCGCAGTGCCGTCCGTCTTCGCCGCCACGTTGTCCGCGGCGGCGTCGGCGGTCTGCGCAGCGTCGTCCGCCGTCTCTGCGGCTTTCTCTGCAGTCGCCGCGGCGACGGTCGCCTGCACCGACGTCAACAGTCCCGACAACGCGCTGATCAACTGGATCGACTTCGGCCCGCCCAGCTTGCCGAGACGTGTCAGCGCACGACGCGGTTCCAGATGCCCGGTCGCGAAGCCCATCACCAGACCGGCGATGAGGATGCGCGGCGGCGTCCAGGCTTCGCGCCAACTGATGCGCAGCGCGCGGTAGCGGTCGGTGGTCTGCATCACGCGACCGTCGACCAGCGTCTCGGCACGTTCGACGCGATTCTTGAGGCCTTCGAAATTCATGGCATCCGTTCTCCGGCCGGGGCGGCAGGCGCCACGGATGTCGTCGACGGCTCGTCATCATCGCCATCATCTTCGGAAAACATGCCCAGGCGAGCGAGCTGGCGACGCGTGGCATGCATGCCGGCGTAGTCGAAGAACACCGAGACGCGCCACGCGGCAATTGCGGTGACGATCAGGCTGATCAGCGTGGCGATCGAGATCGAGGCCAGCCAGGACAGTCCCCACGACTGCAGCAATGCAATCGCCGCGCCCATCGCCAGCAGCCATGCCGAGGCGCCGAACACCACCGACACGGCCGACCACGCCAGCGCCCGCCCGAGGGCACTGCGCGCCAACGCGAAATCGGCCGACACCAGCTTGCGCAGGGCGCGACCGCTGTCGGCGCCCGAGCTGAAGGTTTCAGTGGCCGCCGCACGGATGCGGCGGATGCTTTCGTCGAGGTGCGGTGCTTCGCCGGGCGCACGCTCTGCGCTGCCGGCGGGTGCTTCGCGCGGGTCGTCCCCGGTCACGCGCTCGGTCATCGAACCGCGCGCTTACTTGCCGCTGCGCGCGAGCTTGGCGATGATCCAGCCGGCCGCGAACGCGGTGCCGAACGCGGCGATCGGACGCTCGCGGATCAGGTCGGCAGCGCTTTCGACGAGATCGCGGCCCTTGTCGAGCAGCACGTCGTACTGTTCCTTGGCGGCGGTGCCGCCTTCCTCGAACGCGGCGACGCCGGCGATCGCGGAATCGGCGAGGTCGGACTTCACGGTCGCGCGGCCGAGCTTGAGCTCGTCACCCGCCACGCTCGCGGCGTTCTTGACCGCGGCGCCTGCATCGCGGGCGGCCTGGGCCAGGTGCGAACCTGCCTCGCCAAGATGGGTCTTCACCGCGTCGGTCGAAGTGGGGCTCATGGTCGTGCTCCTGTCGGTTGGACAGCGCCGCGCGGGAGGCGCGGCACGGGGGGGATGGGGTCAACGCATGATCACGTCGGCGATGCGTCCACGGCGTGAAATGCGCAGCACCAGGTCGGACGGACGGTCGGCCAGCGAATCGCGGAAGCCGGCGAGATCGCGGAACTGGCCGCTGTTGGCCGCGAGGATCAGGTCATTGTCGCGCAAGCCGCTCTGGAACGCGCGGCTGCCGGGCTCCACCTTCTCCACCAGCACGCCACCGGCGCGCTGGTTCTGGCGGCGCAGCGCCTCGGGCAGGTCGGCGAACATCGCGCCGGCGAGACGCGCGTCGACGCTGGCGCCATCGCGCGGCAACGCGGTCAGGCGGGTCTCGACCTTGACCGTGCGGCCGTCGCGCAGGACGTCCAGCGTCACCGGCGTGTCGATCGCCTGCAGGCCCTGGAAGTTGCGCAGCGATTCGCTGTTGTCGATGCGCTGTCCGTTCGCCGAAACCACCACGTCGCCGGTGCGCAGGCCTGCACGCGCCGCAGGCGAACCGCCATAGACGCGCGTGATCACCGCGCCGCGCGGATTGTCGAGGCCGAGGCCCTGGGCGATGCGCGCATCCACCGTCTGCGTGTCGATGCCCAGCGTGCCGCGCTGCACGCTGCCGGTCGTCGCCAGCTGGGTCATCACGTTGCGGGCCAGGCCGATCGGAATCGCGAAGCCCAGGCCGATGTTGCCGGCCATGCTGCCCTGGGTGTTGAAGCTCGCGGTGTTGATGCCGACCAGTTGGCCGCGCAGGTTGACCAGCGCGCCGCCGGAATTGCCTGGATTGATCGACGCATCGGTCTGGATGAAGTTCTGGAAGCCCACGCCCGGCACGTTGCTGCGGCCGACGGCCGAGATGATCCCCGAGGTCACCGTCTGGCTGAAGCCGAACGGGTTGCCCACCGCGACCACGAAATCGCCGACCTGCAGGTTGGCGTCCTGCGCGAGCGGGATCGCGGTGAGGTTGTCGGCCTTGATCCGCATCAGTGCGACATCGGTATCGACATCCGAACCGATGAACTCGGCTTCCACCGTGCGGCCGTCGGCCAGCGTCACCGACACGTCGTCCGCGCCTTCGATCACGTGGTGGTTGGTCAGCACGTAGCCCTGCTGCGCGTCGACGATCACGCCCGAACCCAGCGATTCGTTGATCCGCTCCTGGCTCAGCTCGGGAAACATGCGACGGAAGAACGGGTCGTTGCCGAACGGGCTCACACGCACGCGCTGCTTGGTATGCACCGACACCACCGACGGCGTCACCGTCTTGAGCATCGGCGCCAGCGACGGCAGCGGCGCGCCGTCGACCGCGGCCGGCAATGCGGCCATCGTCGGCACCGCCGCAACGGTGGATGGCGTGGCGCCGGCCGGTTGCTGCACCACGTCGCGGATCGCGGTCGCGGCGAAGCCACCGAATGCGGCGGCGCAGGTCAGGGCGAGAAGCGTGGTCTTGGCGCGCATGGAGCGTCCCCTGTCGGCGGTGGGTCGGATCATCGACACCGGAGCAATGGAAGGTGGGTCGAAGACGGTCGGGATCGGCCGCTTTCGAGGCCAGCAGTGTGGCCCGAAACGGTTGAATCGGCGTTGAAAGCCGCATTCAGACGATGCGCCGGAATGCGGGCGGCGACATCTGCCACAGGTCCTGTCGACAATCGCCGGTCGCCCGGAGTTCCGGTTGACACGGGCCGGAGTCCGGGCGTAGCGTGGACTCCCGTTGCCGCCACTACATCTTGGGTGTCGGCGTTGGAAATTCCCAACACATGGGGCTTTCAACGGCCAGCGACACTTCGCAACAAAGGGACGCTCGCGATGGGTTCGAATGCCAGGGACATCATGGCCGCGGGTCGCAGTCGGCGACTCGCCCGCCCGCGCAACGACTGCCCGGAGATCGCATGTACCGACGGCGCCTGATGCGTCGCCGGTCCGATCGCGTCCGCAGCACGCACACGACAGGCGACCGGCCCACGCCGGCGCGATTCCAGGAGCGCACAGCAGCATGAGCACGGTTCGCCTCGCGGCGGTGACGTCCGATCCCGGTCCCGAGATTCCGATGCAGCCCGCATCGACCGACATCTGGGACAAGAAGTACCGCCTCAAGACCAAGCAGGGCGTGGCCGTGGATGCCGACATCGACGGCACCTACCAGCGCGTGGCCCGGGCGCTCGCCGAAGCCGAGACCACGGTCGAGAAGCAGCGCCACTGGCACGAGCGCTTCCTGTGGGCATTGCGCCGCGGTGCGATTCCCGCCGGCCGCATCACCTCCAACGCCGGCGCGCTCGAACACAAGCCCGCGACCAGCACGATCAATTGCACCGTGTCGGGCACCATCGTCGATTCGATGGACGGCATCCTCGAGAAGGTCCACGAGGCCGGCCTCACGCTCAAGGCCGGCTGCGGCATCGGCTACGAGTTCTCCACGCTGCGGCCCAAGGGCGCGTTCGTCGCCGGTGCCGGCGCGTACACGTCGGGTCCGATGTCCTTCATGGATATCTACGACAAGATGTGCTTCACCGTCAGTTCCGCCGGTGGACGCCGCGGCGCGCAGATGGGCACCTTCGACGTCAGCCATCCCGACGTGCGCGACTTCATCCGCGCCAAGCGCGAAGACGGCCGCCTGCGCCAGTTCAATCTCTCGCTGCTGATCACCGACGGTTTCATGGAGGCCGTCGACACCGACGCCGACTGGCCGCTGGTGTTTCCGATCAACGAAAAGGAAGCCGGCGACTTCGATCTCGCCGATGTCGAACAGGTGATCTGGCGCGAATGGCCGCAGACGGCGGGCTACGTGTCCCGCGACGACGGCCTCGTCGCCTGCAAGGTCTACGGCAAGGTCCGCGCGCGGCACCTGTGGGACATGATCATGGTCTCGACCTACGACTACGCCGAGCCGGGTTTCATCCTCATCGATCGCGTCAACGAGATGAACAACAACTGGTGGTGCGAGACCATCCGCGCGACCAACCCGTGCGGTGAGCAGCCATTGCCGCCCTACGGTGCCTGTTGGACTGGCGCGATGCGTCTCGGCACCAATCACGGCCTGATCCGCACGGATGATGCGATGGCGCTCGTGGAGCGGGGCGAGCCGTTGATGATCGCGGTGGACGATGCGTTCTCCTCCGCCAAGACCGATCTGCGTCCGTGCACGCTCGTACGCAACGGCGAGAAGGAAGTGTTCGAAGTGCGCTTCGGGAACGGACAGCGCATCGAGCTGACCGCCGACCATCGGGTCTGGACGCCACAGGGCTGGAAGGAGGTACAGGAGCTCGCACCCGGCAGCGAGGTGCATGTGCAGTCGTGCGAGCTGTCCACGCTCGAACTGGTCGACCCGTTCCATCTCGGCGCGCTGAAATACCTGTTCGATCGCTGTCAGGGCGACGAGATCGTGATCACGCGCGCCACCCGCCGCGCTTTTCTTCGACCTTTTCTCGATCAGCTCCGGATCAATTATTCCGAACGCGCCAAGGGCTTGTTCGTGTCCGCAAACCATCCGGTCGTGCGTGAAGTCGCGCGTCTGGATCTGGCGCGGGCGTCGGAGCCGATGCTTGCCGGCTACGCCTACGCCGCGAGCGCAACGAGCGCCCGTTACAAGGGCAAGCCCGCGATCTACGGCGAGCAAGACCAGATCGAGGCACTTGCCGGGGTGATCGAACGCCTGACCGGAGAAAGGCCGCGTGCGAGTCACCATGCGCACGACAGCTATCGACTGCTGCTCCCGCAACTGGACCTGCGCGCGCCCGATACATCGCGACTGGCGCTGGATCTCGACTTCGCGATGTATGGATGGCTGCTGGCGGATGGCTGGTTGACCGAATCGGCCGGAATGCTTTTCAACACCCATGACGACGAGGCGATGCGACTGCTGGCGCCGCGGTTCGAGGCGATGACCGGCACGCACGGCGTTCTGCGCAAGACTTACAGCGGGTCGGGCAGCGACGTGTATTCGCTCGCCTGTTACCGCAAGGGCGCCGTGCGCGGACTGCGCGAGACACTGGGGTTGGCCGACTACACCTCACGCCAAGTACGCGTGCCCGAAAAAATCTTCCGTGCCGACAGCGCGAAGCGGGCATCGTTCCTCGCGGCAGTATTCTGCGCGGACGGCAGCATCGACCAGGACAAAATCAGCATCCGGCTGGTGTCGGCCAGCAAGGCCTGGCTGGAGGACATCCAGCTCATGCTGCTGGACTTCGGCATCCATGGCGGTATCAGCAGCCATGTGTCGAAGGGCAACGCCTTCCATTCGCTGCGACTCAGCCAGAGCGACGCTTACCGCTACTATCGTTTCATCGGCTTTCCGTTCTGCAGCGGCAAACAGGAAAATCTGGAACGGCAGCTGCGCGACAAGCAGCGCTGGCGCAAGATTCCGGCCTATCGCGCCGAAACGGTGGCGACGATCGAAAGCAGGGGCGTCCAGCCCGTCTACGACATCGAGGAGTTCTCCACACACACCCTGGTGGTCAACGGCGTCGTGGTGCACAACTGCCTGCTTGGCTCCGTCAATCTCACCAAGTTCGTGCGCGAGCCGTTCACCGAGCGCGCGCGCTTCGACTGGGAGGAATACAGGGAAGTCGTGCGTGTGTTCACCCGCATGCTCGACAACGTGGTCGAGGTCAACGGGCTGCCGCTGCAAAAGCAGCGCGACGAGATCCTGCGCAAGCGGCGTCACGGCATGGGCTTCCTCGGCCTGGGCAGCACCGTGACCATGCTGCAGATGAAGTACGGCGAGCGCGACTCCTGCGCGTTCACCGAGCGCGTCGCGCGCGAGATGGCCGTCGCCGGCTGGGAGATGGGCCTGACCCTGGCGCAGGAGAAAGGCCCGGCGCCGATCATGGAAGAGCGCTTCATCGTGACCGCAGCGATGCTGCGCAAGCGCCCGGAAATGGCGAAGGACGGCTGGAAGCCCGGCCAGGAGATTCCCGGCAAGGTGCTGCACGCCAAGTACTCGCGCTACATGCGGAAGATCGCCGAGGTCGCGCCCGATCTCGTCGACCAGTTGGCCGAGGCCGGCGCGCGCTTCACCCACCACAGTTCGATCGCGCCCACCGGCACCATCTCGCTGTCGCTGGCCAACAATGCCTCCAACGGCATCGAGCCGTCGTTCGCGCACCACTACAGCCGCAACGTGATCCGCGAAGGCAAGAAGTCCAAGGAGAAGGTGGACGTCTTCTCGTTCGAACTGCTGGCCTACCGCGAACTGGTCAATCCGAAGGCCATGCCGTATTCGGAAGAGCCCGACGCGCAGCTGCCGGACTACTTCATCGCCGCCGACGACATCACGCCCAGGGCGCATGTCGACGTGCAGGCCGCCGCGCAGATCTGGGTGGACAGCTCGATCTCCAAGACCGCGAACGTCCCGACGGATTACCCGTACGAGGATTTCAAGGACATCTACCGCTACGCCCACCAGCAGGGTCTCAAGGGCTGCACCACGTTCCGCTTCAACCCCGCCGCGTTCCAGGGCGTGCTGGTCAAGGAAGCGGACCTCGCCAGCACCACCTACCGCTTCGAGCTGGACGGCGGTGAAGTGCTGGAGGTCGCGGGCAACGAACAGATCGAATACGACGGCGAACTGCATACCGCCGCCAATCTGTTCGACGCCTTGAAGGAAGGGTATTACGGCAAGTTCTGAGTCGTGCCGCGACGCGTCGGCGGCAACGCCGCCACGGAAACGGCAATGCGCGCCGCAGTCGCATCACCGTCGTATCCGCAATTGCTGCTCCCCTGTGCACCGGCTTCGCGCTACATTTCCGCCGCGGACGAAGTGCTCCGTAAAGTTCACTGACGAGGACACCCATAATGAGTAATGGAAACGGGGTTGCAGACACCCTGACGCACGCCGCCGAAGACGTCGCCGAGAAGGCGAAGGACATCGTCGCAGAGGTCAAGAAGCGCGCCAACGCTGTCGCGAAATCCGCGAAGAAGAGCGCGCAGGATGCAGAGAAGACCGTCACCAAGGTGCGCAAGGCCGCGACCAAGCGTGCCGAAACGGCGAGCAAGGCCGTGAGCAAGCGCGTGACCGCGGTGAAGAAGAAGCTGGCCGCCGCCAAGACCGCCGCCTCGTCCGAGATCGCCGCGCTCAAGCGCAAGGGCGCCGGCAAGACCGCCGCGAAGAAGACGACCACGAAGACCGCCAAGAAGACAACGGCGAAGAAGACAGTCGCGAAGAAGCCGGTCGCCAAGAAGGCACTGGCGAAGAAGGCCGCCACCAAGACGTCGGCGACCCGCAAGACCGCCGCGAAGAAGGCCGCGACCACCCGCAAGGTCAACGCGACCAAGAAGACCGTCAAGAAAGCGGTGAAGAAGGTCGTCAAGAAGGCCGCCGCCAAGACCGCCACCGCCAAGCGCAGCGTCGCCGCCCGCAAGGGCGTCGCCAAGAAGACGGTCAAGACCGCCAAGCGTTCGGTCGCCGCCAGGAAGGGCGCCGCCAAGCGCGCTTCGAAGAAGGCCTGATCAGCTGCTCGAGCCCCTCTCCTCCTGGGAGAGGGGTTGGGGTGAGGGCAAGTCGTCGTCCCGATCCCCAAACGAGCTCCACCCCTCTCTCTCCAGGCCGCACACCCGCCAGGACAGGACCCAAGGGAGTCCAACCTCCCGAAGTGCCGCCTCCGCCACACCGCCCCACCCAGGACACCCGCCATGGCCGTCAAGATCGACCGCAAGATCACCGGTTACGCCGTCGTCAAGCCGGAAGACAAGCCTGTCGAAGGCGCGTCCGTTCCGCGCGGGACCGTCGAGGCGGAACTCCCCAAGGCCGACGTCATCCACATGCACGAGCGCATCGAGCGCCCGGAGGTGCTGATCGGCAGCACCTACAAGATCAAATCACCGCTGGTCGAACACGCCATGTACGTGACGATCAACGACATCGTGCTCAACGCTGGGTCCGAGCACGAACAGCGCCGCCCGTTCGAGATCTTCATCAACTCCAAGTCGATGGACCACTTCCAGTGGATCGTCGCGCTGACGCGCATCATGTCGGCCGTGTTCCGCAAGGGCGGCGACGTGACGTTCCTGGTCGAGGAAATGCGCGCCGTGTTCGACCCCAAGGGCGGCTACTTCAAGGCCGGCGGCGTGTACATGCCGTCGCTGGTCGCCGAGCTCGGCATGATCGTCGAGGACCACCTCAAATCCATCGGCATGATGCACGACCCGGAAATGAGCGAGGCGCAGAAAGCCCTGATCGCCGAGAAGCGCAAGCAGATCGCCCAGCGCGAAGGCTCAAAAAAAAACAGTGACGTGAGCGGCGCACCGCAGGCGCCCGCCAGTTCCGACGATCACCCCGAAGACATCGCCATCACCGGCGACGGCGCGAGCTTTCCGCCGTCGGCGACCATGTGCCACAAGTGCAGTACCAAGGCGCTGGTGCTGATGGACGGGTGTGCGACGTGTTTGAATTGCGGATACAGCAAGTGCGGGTGAGCTGAGGCAATGTTGATCCAGTAACCGCAACGCGGTGGTGTTTACCGATCCGGGTCATTACGATCTTCGGCCCGTGATGTGCAGCCATTCCACGCCTGATTCCTGGCACTCGGGCCGCCTTTTCGGCCCAGCAACCGGGCACGCGCCAGATGCAGCTTCGCCAGCCCCAGCCCACGAAGCTGCGCCCGGCATCGCCCTTGCGAACCTGCGGGTCCGTGAAGTCGCGTGCCTGTGCGGCGCATGCTCGCCGATCAGCGCCTACCGGCTGGCGTAGGCGCTGTCTCCATGCACCCAACGCTCGTTCCCGTGCAGCAGATCTTCCAGTAGGTGCCTGTCGTGCACGTTGGCCGCAAGCCAGTCCCCACCGATATGGGCGACGTCGTTGTCGGCCAGTCAGTGCGTAATCTGCCCCTGGCTCTATGCTCGTGACGAAGTAGCACCTCGACCGCGGCGCACACATCTTTACATAGTGCCTGATTCACAGTGATCGGCGCCGCCGGCCATTCGTACGCTCCGCGCCTTGTTCGGCCGGTAGGCGCCGTCCGTTGCATGACGGGCGTTGCGTCGGGTCTTGCGACTGATGGTGCTGCCCTTCGTCCCAACGCCCTGGCGATCTGACGGCCGGACTGAACCTTGTCGTTTGAGAATAGCCAAGGTGTATTGTTCCTCGGTGAGCTGGCTGTACATGAGGGTCGTCTCTTGCCGCAGTGATTCCTCCAGTCTGCTCAGTTCGCCTCTAGGCTATCGGGTGGCGCGGGCTTGCATTTACTTTGTTGATCCGCGTCTCGAAATAAAGAATCATGGAAAGCGGGGGACGCATGGGGATCAAGGCAGGGGCATCGCTTTCATTGCTTTTGATGCTGCCATTTAACGTACTGGCGCAGGACGCGATCCAAGCTTATGTCGAGTATGGCAAGCGGGTTGAAGAGAGTCGAAACCTTGCTCCTCTGGATCATGGCCTTTTCGGCGAGCAGGTCAGCCTTTACAACGGCAGCACTACGTTCTCGGTCACCGATATCGACGTGCCGGGCAACGATGCCTTGCCAGTACGGTTGGCGAGAACGTTCGCCGTCGAAATCCAGCCGCAGAACGATCTGGGTACCTACGATTCCCGCCTCAGGGGCATCGGCAACTGGGACGTGGCCGTGCCGTACATGGCGGGGACCTACAGCGCTTCAACGGGTGCGGGCCTGCGTTGTGATGGCGGGTACGTGCCATCGCTGGTGATTGGTGCGGGTTTCCGGCGCGACGACGTCTGGCAGGGCATCACCGTCAGCCTTCCGGAACGGGGCTCGACCCAAGTGCTCGGTTTGCAGGCATCCACGCCCCGGCCAACCGGCGCAGCGGGCTACACGCTGACCACGTCCGAGCGCGATGTGTTCGACTGCATTCCCATGCAGCCCGGCTTCGCCGGCCAGGGCTTCCGGATGACCACGGCATCGGGCCTGCGCTACCACTTTGATGTGGAGACCGTCCGCACGACCGCGCGGCTGGTCCGCCATGTCAAGGTCGGTGGCCTGCGCACCGAGCCGGTCTATCTGGACCGGAGCCGCCGTCACCTGCTGGCCAGTCGGGTCGAGGACCGCTTCGGCAATACCGTCCGGTTCCAGTACAACGCCAACGGGCATCCCACGCGCATCTGGTCCAGCGACGGCCGCGAGATCGTGCTGGCCTACTCCGGGGGGCGCCTGACGACGGCGAACAGCCACGGTCGGACCTGGCAGTACCAGTACAGCCATGCCGGCAGCGGCCACTATGCGCGGCTGTCCCGGGTCGTCCAGCCCGACGCCAGCACGTGGCAGTACGCCTATAGCAATGACCTGATGCCCTGGCCGACCGCAAGCCTACCCACCCTGGCCTGGTGCGCGGGCAGTCCATTGATGATCTCGGCCGCTCTCACGCTGACCGCGACACATCCGTCAGGTGCCGTAGGCACATTCGATTTCAACAATCGGCGGCACTACCGCAGCGGCGTCCATGCGACCGAGTGCATGCCGAGCGGTGACCCGGCGAATCCCGACTACGACCTGCTGGTGCCCCACTTCTTCGACGTGATGAGCATCGCCAGCAAGTCCATCACAGGTTCTGGGGTTTCGGCGATGTCGTGGAGTTATGACTATGGCGCGTCGCCGCAGCTCCTCTGGGGCTCGCCAACTGCGCCATCCAGCTATCCCTGCACGACCTGCGCGGCGGAGAAAACCGTCACGGTGACCAATCCCGACAGCACGCGGTCCCGTCATACCTTCGGGATGCGTTACCACGACAACGACGGCAGGGCGTTGAAGGTCGAGACGCTGCGCTCCGACGACACGATCGCCCGCTCCGAGACCACCCAGTACATGACCGAGGCGCAGGCGGCCTCACAGCCGTTCGATGGCCAGTACGGCGCGATCCTCGGTGCGCTCGATCCTGCAACGGCGAGGGTCAGGCCGGTGGTCGGTCGCGCCATCCGGCAGGATGGCGTCGACTTCATCTGGCAGGCCAGCGCCTTCGACACGCTGGCGCGACCGCAAAACGTCACCCGATCGAGCGCCTTGCCGGGAAGCCCGAGCCGCACGGAGGTCACCCAGTACCACGACAACCTGTCCAAGTGGGTACTGGGCCAGCAGACAAGCCTGACAGTCAACGGCATCGTCGGGTCGGAGACGAGCTACAACGCCAACGCCCAGCCGACCGTCTCCAAGACCTTCGGCAGGACGGTGCAGACCCTGGCCTACAACGCCGACGGCACGGTCGCCACGGTCAAGGACGGCAACAACAACATCACCACCCTGTCGAACTGGTACCGCGGCATCCCGCGCAGCATCCAGTATCCCGGCGGCAGCACACAGTCGGCGGTGGTCGGTGCCGCCGGCTGGCTCACCCGGGTCACCGACGAGAACGGCTTCGCCACCAACTACGCCTACGATGCGATGGGCCGGCTGGCCAGCGTTGCCTACCCGACCGGCGACAGCACGGCCTGGAACACCACCACACAGGTGTTCCAGCCGGTCGCCAGCGCCGAGTACGGCATCCCGGCCGGCCACTGGCGACAGACGGTAAGTACCGGGACCGGCAGGAGGATCAGCTACTTCGACGCCCTGTGGCGTCCCTTGCTGGTGCGCGAATACGACACGGCCAACGAAGCCGGGACGCAGCGCTTCCAGCGTTTCGCCTACGACCATGCCGGG
>NZ_JAIWPU010000030.1 GCF_021191705.1 Proluteimonas flavola | reverse complement strand
AGCTCGCGCGGATACTGGCGCTGGCGATTGTGTTCGAACACCTCGTCGATCCACTGCGCCGGCAGCGCCTGATCCAGCGCCAGCCGCGTCATCACCGCCGCCGGCGCCTGTTGCGCGTACTTCTCAAGGACAACCTGCCAGATGGGCCTGCTCCGCTTGCTTGACTGCGGAAAAGCTTACGACGCAAACCTCTCAAAGACGTTGAAAGGCATGGTACTGAGCACCCACAGTTCCCGGGCGCCGGCGCGGAAGAAATGATTGACCTGGCAGCGGCCCTCGCAGACCGGCAACTGCCGGAAGCGTCCCTGCTCGAGCAGGCCGATGCCCGCCTCCTGCGTGCCGATCCACAGCCGGCCGCGGTCGTCCTCGTGCAGGGCCAGGATGCGGTTGCTCGCCGGCCCGCGGCCGCCGCCCTGGACATGGTCGACCGGGCCGTAGATGCGGAACTCGCGCCCATCGAAGCGCACCAGGCCGCCGAACGTCCCCAACCACAGGAAACCATCGCGTGCCTTCAGCATCGCGTTGACGCTGGCCTGCGGCAGGCCCTGTTCGTCGCCGTAGTGGCGCAGCGTGTTGGTGTAGTCCGGTTCGAGGCGATCGGCCGGGGTCGCGCCGGCGGCCGTGGATGCGGCCGGCACACAGGCGGCCAGCAGCCAGCCGCACAGCAGGACGCGGCGGATGGTGGCGCACGCGCCGGATCGGCGCGCGGCAGGCGGCGACGGATGCGTCGCTCGGACGTGCGCGGCAGGCAAGCGTGGATCCCCTTGTGTCGGTGCCGCAGCGGCGGCATCCCGGTCGCGCGGCGCGCAGAGATTACCCCATCGCCGGCCGCGGGCCCACGGCCGGCGGCGCGGCCTGATTACTGGATCTCCAGCAACTCCACCTCGAACACCAGCGATGCGCCCGGCGGGATCGCCCTGCCGGCGCCGCGCTCGCCGTAACCGAGCCAGGCGGGGATATGCAGTGCCCGTGTGCCGCCGCGTTGCATGCCGGCGACGCCCTCGTCCCAGCCACGGATGACGCGGCCGGCACCGAGTTCGAACACGAAGGGCTGACCGCGGTCACGCGAACTGTCGAATTGCGCGCCACGCTTGTCGGGTGCGTTCTGATCGTGGAGCCAGCCGATGTAATGCACGGTGACCGTGTCGCCGGTCGCTGCAGGCGCGCCTTCTCCAGCCGTGATGTCGTGACGCTGCAGTTCGGCCACGTCGCCACCGGTGTAGGGCGGGGGGCTGCCACACGCGGCGAGCAGCAGGACAGACAGGAAGGCGATGCGGCGCAGCGGTCGACGGGTCATCGGATTCGGCATTGCGGACAAGGCTGGCAGGATAGCCCCACGGGAAGATGGCGGCGCCGGTCACTCTGCCGAATTCGATCGCGATGCGCGGGCCGCAAGATGCGCGCCATCGTTATTTCGATCCACGCGCCGCCAGCAGTGCACGCAGATCCCGGATCTCGCCACGCAGTGCGCGCACTTCGGTCTGCAGCTCGGCCTCGATGTGGTCCTGGGTGCGGTCGATCGCGTCGAGGGTGTCGTCGTGTTCCGCCTTGGACACAGTCTGCATCGCATCGACGATGACGCCGATGAAGAGGTTGAGCATGGTGAAGCTGGCGACGAGGATGAAGGGGATGAAGAACGCCCAGGCATAGGGGAACTCGGCCATCATCGGGCGCGTGGTGCCGGTCGACCAGCTGTCCAGCGTCATGATCTCGAACAGGGAATACAGCGAGCGGCCGAGATCGCCGAACCGGTCCGGGTACGCGCTGCCGAACAGGTTGGTCGCGATGACGGCGCACACGTAATAGATGATCACCAGCACCGCGCCGATCGAGAGCAGGCCGGGCACGGCGCCGAGCAGTGCGCCGACCACGCGACGCATCGACGGCACGATGGTCAGCACACGCAACACGCGCAGGACGCGCAGCGCGCGCAGCACCGAGAACTGGCCGGTCGCCGGCACCAGTGCGATCGCGACGACGGCGAAATCGAAGAGGCTCCACGGATCGCGGAAGAACCGCGCGCGGTGGACGAACAGGCGGATCGCGATCTCGGTGACGAAGATCGTCAGGATCGCGGTGTCGGCGGCGCGGATCGCACCGCCGGCTGCGGCCATGATCTGCGGCGACGTCTCCAGGCCCAGCAGGACGGCGTTGACGATGATCAGCGCCAGGATGCCCGCCTGCACGCGCGGGTGGACGATGAAGCCATGCAGTCGGCCGCGCAGGCCGGAATGGACAGGGGGGCTGGTCTCGCGCATGGCGTCTCCAATGGGCGCGGTGCGAAAACCGGCGGTGGGTCGGGGCAGGTCACAGAGCGGACCCATTGAAATGTCGCATCGGCGATGCGTCAAGTTCGCGCGCATGCATGCGACGTTCGGTCGCAGCATCCATCGCGGGACAGGTCGACGTGTCCGACGTTCAATCGATCATGGCCCCGAAGCAGGCGCCTCTCCATCGCGCACCAGCGTCATGTCGCCCGCGCGCGATCCCGGTACCAGCGTCCATCCCGGCGTCAGGGTCAGCGTCCAGCCTTCGCCCTGCGTGCCGTCACCGTCCTGCGGCAATGCGACGGTCGCGCTTCTGTAATCCGCGTGTACCAGCGCGGCGCCGCCTTCGACGACGGCGAGTTCGCCCCAGGTATCGGTGAGGCGCAGCGTGGGGTAGACGGTGCCGATATCGTCGAGTGCGGCGAGTGTCTGCGGATTGAACTGGAGGTTCATGTTCTGGAGCGGCAGCACCAGCACCGGGCCCTCCACCAGCGTGTCGCGCCATCTGGCGACGCGGTCGAGGCGGTCGCGGTCGCGTGCCTCCTCGGCGGTGCGCAGGCTACCGTCGGCATCGTAACGGCGGTGGCGGGTGTCGGGATCGGCCGGTACGGCGGCTTCGATGCGCAATGCGCGCGCGAGCAGTGCTCCGAGGTCGGCGTCTGCGTCCAGTCTGCCGCGCCATTCGGGATCGGCGTCGTCGAGCAGCAGCCCGTAGGCGGGGCCGCTGGCATACGCGAAGGAGCGCACGAAGCTGGGCGAGCCGAGGAAGCGCGCGAGATCGAAGACGGCAAACGCGCGGCGCTCTTCGTCGCGCGACAGGCCCAGGCGCACGCCGGTGTACTCGGCAATCCCCTCGTTGATTTCGAGCGCCGCTTCTTCCGCGGCCGCGTCGGCGAACAGGCGGCGACGCTCGGACCGGAATGCGAGCGCATCGACGACGTGCGCGCGGCGTACATCGGCATCGACCGCCATCACGGCTCGGGCCAGGGCGCGCCATTCGAGTTGCAGCAGGTAGCGGCCTTCGAGCGTGTCGAGATGGCGGTTGCCGGCCTCGTTGCGTGTGAGGCCAAGCCTGGGCTGGATCCGATGGAACATTTCATGCGTCAGCAGCACGCGCAGAAGGCTGCCTTCCTGCGGCAGCGGCCACAGCAGTTGCGTCCAGTCCGTGCCCGACCACTGCACGCGCGTGTTCGCAAGGATCGCCGTGGGCGGCAGCGTGCCGATGAAGACGCCGTCCTGTTCCACGAGTACGCCGCCGGGGTCCTGCTGGTTCGCGATGACGGCGCGGTCCGCGGGATCGACGAGGAGGACCGGGCCGCACAGCGATTCGCCCCACAGCGCGCCGCCGTCACGCTCGCACAGCGTGCCCGCCGTCTCGAAGACGCGGACCGCGCCGGCGCGGTCGGGTGCGGCATGTGCCGGTGCCGCGACGGACAGGGCCAGCGCACACGCCAGGGCGGGGAGGGCGTGGAGCAGGTGCGGACGGGGCATGGGCGTCATCGTGTCGTATGGCGATGCGGAGCATATCCGAGCCAGGGCACGTGCCGGCGTACCGGCAGGCGGGCGGACTTCCCGCCCGGTGTGTCCCGGCTTCGACCATCGCGCGCGAGTGCGTGCGGCGCCGGCTGCGTTGCGGTTGCGGGTCGTGTCCGATCTCGACGCGTGGCGGTTCGGTCGGCGCTTCGCAATCGGCGCGTGCGTTCAGACGACCGGGCAAGCGCGCCTGGCACCGGTCTGCTTCACCCGTCGGAACGGGACGGATGGGCCGGGTCCGTTGTCCGCAGATACTGCGACGCTTCATCCCCGTAGGCCTCGTAGCCGGGCGCCAGGTAGGGCAGCAGCAGGCGCAGCCAGGCGCGGGTGACCAGACGCGTTTCGCGTGCGCAGCCGTTGGCGCGCGCAGCGGTCAGGTCGCCTGCGCCGACCATGCCTGCAAACCCGTCCGGATCGGTGCCGTAGATCAGGCACTGCAGGTTGAAGTAGCGCTGCTCGCCCAGCGCGTGTTCGTCGGCGTAGGCGTCCAGGTTGTAGGCGCCGGTGCTGCGCGACAGCATCCAGTTGGCGGCCATGCGGAGGTTGTCGGTCACCTCGGCCGGTGTTTCTTCCACGCCGGCGAAGCGCAACATCAGGATGGCCGCCAGTTGGTCCACTGCATCTTCCTGGCGGCCGGTGACCGGCAGATCCAGCAGATGCACCAGCGCGTGGCCGGTTTCGTGCAACACGATGAACCTCACGTTCGCCTGCACGTAGCGCAGTGGATGGTCGTCGCCCAGGCCCTGCAGGCGCTGCTGCGCCTGGCCACGCGCGTAGAGCGTGCGCAGCGTCTCGTAGCACAGCACCACTTCGGCGTCGGCGACGCGATAGAACGCACCGAACTCTCCGCATTCGGTGGTGACGAACCGCAGTGGACGCGGCAGCACGAACATGCTGTTGATCGCCTGCACTTCCGGCAAGACCCGCAGCAGATCGACCTCGCGCACGCGTGCGTAGATCGGTTGAAGATCCGGCGATTGGGGCGCGGTGTAGGCGTACTCGAATGCAGGGGGATCCGGGTGTGCGGCGGCATGCGGCGGCGCGTGCCATCGCCGCACGGCTGTGCGGGAAAGCGGTGCAGACGAGTGCTGCTGCGCCACACGTTGAGCGACGGGATCGCCTGCGACGTCCGGCCCACTGGCGCAGCCGGCGGTCACCCCCGTCAGCGTCAGCAACACTGTCGTCATCCAGACGTTGGAATCCATGCGTCTCACCTGTTGTTTGCGACTGGCCTGCAGATTGATCCGCAGGCGGGCCCATGTCACCGCAGCGGCGCGGCGTGGTCCCGATGAAGTGAACCAGAACTCGATGCAGTCCAGAACCGCGGTCGGGCGCGTCCAGACCGGGGCCTGCGACTTCTGGCATGCGTGCAGGCGGCCGGGGGCACCATAGCTTGAACGCCTTGCCGGGCCCACCCTGCACAGTGCGGACGGGCCGTCTCGAATGGAGCCCGACGATGTCCCGTCGATTGCGATACGCCGCGTGTCTGGTGTCCACTGCCGCGTTCCTGGCTGACGCGCCTGCGGCGGAACCGGCGCCGATGCATCGGCGAGCTGGTGGCATCGTAACTTCCGCATGTACGCCAACATGCATAAGGCCGAGTCGCCCGTCCGCACGCCTGTCGCCGTGACGCACCGCTTGTGCAGCCGCGGGGAGGCATCGCGTCGAATGGAAGGCCGGTTCCCCGTGCGCCGATCGCGTTCTGGCCGCGTATCCTGTGCGCCCCCGCATGCGCCTGCCCGGAACGCCTGCGGATCCAGGCGAGGACGCAGACGATGGCCCGAATGAAACGCGACCCGACCCGGGAGCGGAACCTGACACACGATTACGCCAAGTGGCTGCTGACGGAAAAGCGTGAGCGGAACGACGCCAACGGCAAGCTGTTCGCCCGCACGCACACCACGCGCGGCCGCCGCTTCCACGGCTACAACGAGCAAGAGGTGTGCAGGATCATCGGCGTGGATGACTACGGCTGACGGATGCGCGCCCGCGCGTCGATCTGCCGGCATGGACGGTCCGCGCGCGTTGTGCGAGCCCACGTACACCGTGCCCACTTTCGGAATTCGACATGCGTGGCCTGCGCGTCTGCCTGCTGATCTGCCTGTCGTCGCTGCCTGTCGCGCTGTGCGCGGCGCGCGAGCGTCATGCCGTCGAAAGCGGGACCTGCGGCGGTTACCCGCGCCTCGCCATCGAAACGATGCGCGGCATGTGCGCGGGGCTGGTGGTCGGGCCGACCACGGCGGATCCGTCGCGGTCGATGCGCCTGCCGCGCTCCCTGCTGCAGCTCGATGCCGACACCTGGCTGGTCACCGACCTGGGCGCGTGGGACGGCGCGCGTGGCGTGGTCTGGCGACTGCGCACCGGGCCCGATGGCGCGGCCGGCGTGCAGCGCGTGCTCGATGGCCTGCATCTGCCGCATGCGATCGCGCGTGGCCCGGACGGCCAGGTGTATGTCGGCGAGATGAGCCGCATCGTCCGCTTCGACCCGGATGCAGAGGCGCCAGGCGACACGGTGGAAGAGGTGATCGTCGGCCTGCCGGACAACCGCCTGCACGATCACCGTCATCCGCTGTCGAAGTTCGTGTTCCTGCCCAACGGCGACCTGCTGGTCAACGTGGGCGCACCGAGCGACCAGTGCAGGGGCGCCGGCGCGCGGACGGCTTCAGGCCTGTGCGCGCAGAGCGAGGGCGCCGAGGATGCCGCAAGCCTGCGTCTGTACCGCTACGACGGCGACGGCCGCTGGTCGCCGGATTACGCAATCTTCGCCCGCGGGCTGCGGAACTCGCTGGCACTCGCGGTGCATCCATCGGGCACGGTGCTGCAGGGCGAGAATAGCTACGACTTCGACACACGCTGGTCGCCCTTCGAGGAACTCAACATCATCGAAGCCGGCCGCCATTACGGCTGGCCCTACTGCGCGGACAGCGCGCAGGCCACGCCCGCCTGGCGCGACCGGGCCGACTGGTGCCGCTCCGATGCGCACACCGCGCCCGCATCGCTGCTGCCCCCGCACGCCGCGCCGCTGGACATGCTCTGGTACGAGGGCGCGATGTTTCCCGCATTGCAGGGCCGTCTGCTGATGACCTGGCACGGTCACCGCTCCATCGGCGGACGCATCGCGAGTTTCGCGGTCGACGCGCGCGGCGTGCCGGTGCCGGACGCGAATCCGCGCTTCCCGGTCTACGGCCAGGGCATGCGCGCCTACGGCGCCGGACCCGCGGCGACGCCGGTGATCCTGACGCCCGGCTGGGGCCTCGAGCGCGGCGTGCGCCCGCAGGGCTCGCCGGTGGGATTGGCCGTCGCCAGCGATGGCGCGATCTGGGCGACAGACGATCGCGCGGGGCTGGTGATCCGGTTCGCGAAGGACGACTGACGGCAAGCCGTTCGCGTGCGGCTCGAGCACGAGCGGGTGAGGTGTCCACGGTCTGCGGCGACTCGAAGAATCCCTGACCTCATCGGCCGGATCGGTCCTGCCGTCCATACGACATTGCCGGCGGGCGCGGCTCTATCGCTCGCGTTGCCACGCGGCGTGGCGTCGCCGCCAGCTTTTCGCCAAGGCGTGGGGCGGCGTTGCGTACAGCCGCGCGCCGAGCGCGCCTGCGCGGGTCGCCGGTTCCCGCTGCTGCAAGCGGATGCGTGTCTCCAGCGCGGCGACCGCGCCGGTGTCCACGTCGCTGATGGCGTGCACGTACGCGGCCAGCACTGCGAGGTCGTGATGCAGGCCGAGCGCGTCGCCCAGTTCCGCGGCGCAGGCGTGTATCGCGCGCATCGGCCCGGGCCAGACCGGTTGCAGCAGGCGCAGATGGAAGGCGTGGTCCTTGCTGCGCTTGCGCCAGTCGTGGAAGGCTTCGTCTTCTGCGTGCGCGGACGCTGCACGCATCGCCTTGCGGGCGCGGCGGTAGCTCGACTCCAGTCCGGTCTCGAACGCATCGAATCCGTCGTCGGCGAGCCGCCACCGCTCGATTCGCGGCAACGCATCCTGCAGCGCTGCGCGCGTCGCGCGGAGCAGGGCGCCGGGGTCGTGCGCCTCTGCGATCGCCCTGGCGTGTTGCAGGAGCTGTCGCCGGACGGATGCAAAGGTTCCGGATCCGGTCGGACTGGCGCCTTCCACGAGGCGATCGAAGGTGTCGATCAGGACAGCGGCATCGCGCTGCGGTCCGAGCAGGGCCGCGATCTGCCGGAAAGCGGCGTTCTCGTCCCGATACCCGTCGAACGACGGGCGCACCAGACGCAGCAGGCCGCGAATCTTCTTGATGCGTTTGCGGACGTCGTGGATGGCATCCGCGGTATCGCCCGCCGTCGTGTCGATGCCGCGGATCGCGGCCCGCACCTGTTCGCGCGCGATGCGGCGCAGCGAGGTCTGGGCCTTGGAATCCTTGCGTCTGATGCGATACGCCATGCTGCTCTCCGCCGTCTGCGTCCAGGAGCCGGCACCCGCAGTATGAGCGCGCGGGAAAGTGGCGGCGCTTGTGAAGCCGGTGAAGCCGGGCGGTATGCGGGCGTGCAGGGCGGGAATCCTCGTCAATTTCCCTGCGGCATCACGCTTGACCGCGCGTCCGTCAGAGGTGTGGCTGCTCCGTGAGCGGCAGCACCATTCGCGCCAACAAGCCGCCACCTTCGCGCTCGTGCAGTTCCAGCATGCCGCCATGCCGCTCCGCCACGGATCGCGCCACCGCCAGACCAAGTCCCGCACCGCCGGTTTCGCGGTTGCGCGAGTGTTCCATACGCTGGAACGGCTGCACCAGTCGCGCGCGTGCGGCTGCGGGAATGCCAGGGCCGCGATCGGCCACATCGATGCGCAGGCGGCCGTCACTTTCGTGGATCAGCACCTCGACCGCGCTTGCGTAGCGGACGGCGTTGTCGATCAGATTGGACAGCGCGCGTCGCAGCGCGAGTGCATCGCCTTGCAGCGTGGCCTGCGTATCCCCCTGCACCCGCACGTGTTGCCCCTGGGAACGGGCCGACGTCGCAAGCTCATGCGCCAGGGCGACAAGGTCCACCGGTTCGCGCTGCAACGGTGCGATCTCACCCTGCGCGTACGCCAGCACCTGCGCAATCATGGCCTGCATCCGCTCGATGTCGGCGACCATGCGCTCGCGGTCGGGCGAGGACGCGCTCTCCGCGCGGAGCCGCAGTCCGGTCAGCGGTGTGCGCAGGTCGTGCGCGACTGCCGCCAGCATCGCGGTGACATCGTCCGCCTGCGCACGCAGACGCAGGTGCGCATCGGCGATCGCCTGTCCCAGTACGCGCACTTCCCGGGCGCCTTCCACTGGAACCGGGTGCGCGCGAGTGCCCAGATCCATCTGCGCACTGGCGTCGGCGAGACGCCGCAGCGGCAGTGTGAGCCGGCGCGCCAGCCACCAGGTCATCGGTGCGATCAACAGGGCGGCCAGTGCCAAGGCCAGCAACACCTGCAACCGCCATTGGCCGCGTCCCGGGTCCGCGGTGCCCACCACTCGCCAGGTGCCGTCCGGCCGGGCAACCGCCAGTTCGAACGCAGGCAGGCGCAGGCCTGCCGTCGTCAGCGCTGCGCGCACGCTGGCCTGGCGCAGCGCGTCCGTCTGCCCGGCAGCGGCCAACTGGCCCGCGTCCACCACCTGTATCGTGACCTCGGGTGCCTGCCGCCAGACTGCGCGCACCTGCGTGGCGGGTCGCTGCAGGCGATGCGCGGCCAGGTCGGCCAGCCAGGGTGCCGGCGTGCCGTCAGGGGCATCGGCCTGCGACCAGACCCGCAGGCCGGGAGCGGGCGGGGCGTCCCCGGCCAATGCTGCGATCGCCTCGGTGGCCAGCATGGTCGGTGCGGGCGGCGCGGGCCACCATCCGACGACGGCGAAGCCGACGGTCTGGGCCAGCAGCAGCGTGGCCAGTGCCAGGCCACCAACCACCGCGAGGATGCCGTATGGCCGGCTCACAACCGGTGCACCGCGGTTGCGAAGCGATACCCCTCGTTGCGCAGCGTCTGCACAAGGCTGTCTGCGCCGGGCTGGGCCTGCGCCAGCTTCCGGCGCAGGCGGCTGACTGCCAGATCGATGGCGCGGTCGAAGGGTTCGGCCGCGTCGCCGTGCATCAGCACCATCAGCCGCTCACGGCTGAGCACGCGACCGGCGCGCTCCACCAGCACCCGCAGCAACGCGAACTCGCCGGCGGTCAGCCTCACCTCGGTACCGTCGGGCGCGCAGAGCGCACGTGTGTCGAGGCGCAACGTCCAGCCCTGGAATGCGTAGCCTTCGGGCGGAAGTTCGGCCTGCTGGCGAAGCTGGTGCCCGCGACGCAGCAACGCGCGCACGCGCGCCAGCAGTTCGCGCGGATCGAAGGGTTTGGCCAGATAGTCGTCGGCGCCCACCTCCAGTCCGATCACCCGGTCGGGTGGACTGTCGAGCGCGCTGAGCATCAGCACCGCGACGTCGACGTCTGCCAGGCGGCGGCAGATCGACAGGCCGTCTTCGCCCGGCATCATCCAGTCCAGCACCACCAGGTCGGCGGGCGCCTGTGCCAGCAAACGGTTCAGCGCGGCCGCGCCATCGGCGGCACGCACCGAGTAACCATGACGGGCCAGATAGTCGCAAAGCGCGTCGCGGATGCTGGCGTCGTCATCGACGACGACGATGCGGGAGGTCTCGGAAGCCATGCCGCCATTGTCGCCTGTGCATGTATCGCGCATGTATCCGTCCGGATGCAGCGAGGGGCGTCGGCGACATCATCGCGATACCGGCGCCCCGTGGAATGGAGACTCCTTCCAGCGAGGTTCCGCCATGTCGTCACGTATCGCCCTGTCTGTCTGCCTGTTGTCTCTGGCGCTCGCCGTTCCGCTTGCGGCAGCGCCCGCGCCCAAGCCTTCGAACGGCGAAGTCCATCGGATCGAGATGCGTCTGGTCGGCAAACATCCCCGCGTGCAGGTGCACATCGAAGGGGTCGATCGTGCGTTGAGCTTCGTGGTGGACACCGCCGCCAGTGCCACGGTGGTCGATGCCGCAGTGGCCGAGCGCATCGGTCTGCTCGATGCCGGGGCCCGCGAGGTCCAGGTGCAGGGTGCCGGAGGCAGTGCCGGCGCTGCGCGCATCACCATGTTGCGCGATCTGGCAGCGGGCAGCTTCCGCTGGAAGGCGCAGATGCTGGCGATGGACCTGTCGAAGATCGCCGAGGACGGTGCGCCGCCGATCGACGGCATTCTCGGCAACGATCTGATGTCCAGGTTCGACCTGAGATTCGACCTCCCGGCCGGGGAACTGCTGCTGGCGCCGGCCGGCAGTCTGCCGCGGGCGGGGTGCCTGGACAACGCATTGCCGCAGCGTGCGCCGGCAATGCAAGGTTTCGCCTTCGTGCCGGCACAGATGCATGACGGTGCGCACCGGGTCGACGCGATGGCCGTCGTCGACACTGGCGCGGCCCAGACCGTGCTCAATGTCGTCGCCGCACGCGCACTGGGCGTGGTGGACGACGATGCGCGTCTGCGCCGGCGCGACGCAGGCACGCGGGGGCTGTCCGAACACGTGACCGACACGTGGCTCTACACCTTGCCCGCGTTGAACATCGGCGCGTGGCGCCTGCCGGCATCCGAGGTTCGTATCAGCGCGTTGCCGGTGTTCTCGGGACTGGGGCTGGGCGAACAGCCCGCTCTGATCCTGGGTGTCGACGCCTTGCGTCATTCGCGTGTGGATGTGCTGGCGAATGCCGCCGCCGTGTGCCTGGCGACCGGCTCGCCTGTGGCGCCAGCCTGACAGTGTGGCGTGCGGCGGGCACGGTCAGCCAGGAGCGCCAGCCTACTTCCGGTTTGAAGGCTGGATCAACGAGACGCTTCGCTTCCATCATCTTGCGTCGTGTTTTCTGTCTCGCTCGCCACCCGCTGCACCCGCGCCCGATATGCACGCACGTTGTCGCCCTGGATGCGCGTCGCCTGCGTGCCGGTGATCCTGCCGACCTTCGCGTCACTGCCGCTGACCGGCTTGGCATCGATGCTGGTCTCGCGCTCGAAGGCGTGCGACTTGTCGGTATTGCGATAGAACCGGTACAGCGCCCAGTACAGCGCGGTCGCGCCGGCGGGGCCGGCGAGCAGCAGCCAGAGTCCACTGTCCTCGCTCATGACATGCCCACCAGAATCATGATCGCGATGCCCTCGAGGAAGGTGCCGACGGTCAGCGCAGCCAGCAGCAGTTTCCACTGCTGCACGGGCACGCTGCCCATGGTTTCGCCGGTACGGCCGTTGACCGCGATGTAGTGCAGCAGACCGCCGTTCCTGCCGGGCTGGTGGTAGGAATACAACCAGACTGGCAGGTACATCGATACCCAGCGCGTGCCGTGGACGTCCAGTTGTTCCTGTTCCCAGCGCACGCCACGATCGTAGCGGCGGGTCGAGCTTTCGACCTGCGCGCGCGCGATCGACAGCAACTGGTCTTCCAGACGCGGCTGCAGCTGCTGGACGTTGCTGTTGCGCTTCTCGGAGGTGAAGCCGGCGAGGTAGGAGGCATTCCACTTCACCGCGTTCCGGGTGTCGAACGGCAGGATCGCGTTGATGATGTTGTTGGTGTTGACGTTGACGTCCAGATTGCCGCGCTCGGTGGACGATTCCAGCGGCAGATCGTCGACGGTGAACTCGACGTGGCGCTGGACCTGGTAGACGTCGGCGTCGTAATAGGTCTTCTTGTTGTTGTCGGTGCCGCGCGTGTACTGGCGGGTCTTGATCTCGCCCTTGCCGGCCACCGACGCGCTCGCGCTGCCATCGACGATCATGTAGGGCAGGTAGACGCCGACGACATTCTCCGGCGTGAATTCGTCCTTGAACGCTTTGAGCGCGAACAGCCGCCGCTTGTCGACGAACTGGCGGATGCGCGCGACGGCGTCGTCCTTGCGGATGTGGAACGGCAGCACCGCATCGGGCACGGCGCCGTTGGCGATCTGCTCGTTGACGCCGAACACATGGCGGCACCAGTGGCAGCGCGCCGTCATCGTGCTTTCGGTGTTGACCGTCACTTCCGCGCCGCAGCCGGCGCACCTGAAGGTCATCAGGCTAGCGGCATCGGCCTCGATGTCGCGCGCGCCGGATGCGATGACGGTGCCGCGCAGATCGGCGATGCCTTCGCCGAATCCGAAGGCTTCCTCGACGCGCTCGCCATGCCATTCGTTGCGGCAGTACAGGCACACGAGGATGTCGGTGCCGGCGCGCTGGCGGATATCGGTCGCGCCGCATTTCGGACAGCGGTTGAGGCCGTCCTTCAGTTCCCCGGCGGAGGTGTCGATCGCGAGCGGGTCGGGCGCTTCGAGTTCGTCGCGGATCGCGCCGGGCAGCGTGGCCGGATCGACCGGCAACGTGCCCGGCAGCGGCGGCACGTCACGCGGCGAACCCGGGCCGTCGACGGGGCGAACCGGCAACGGCGGCGGCAACTTGGTATCGGACATGGGCGCGGTGCGTCGGGCGGCTTACAGGCCGAGCGCCTTGGACTTGAGCGCGTCGTAGTCGTCCTGGGTGATCAGGCCGAGGTCGAGCATCTCCTTGGCCTTCGTGAGCCTGGCCACCGGATCGTCCGCCCCAGGCGCGGCAGGTGCGGCAGGCGTCGCCGGCTGCTGCAGGCTGCCGATACCGCCGGCCATGCCCGAGGCCATGCCCAGACCCACTAGACCCGCCGCGCCGCTGTGTTCGCCGGCCGATTGCATGCCCTGGGCGACACTCGCCTGCAGGTTGGAATTGCCGCGCGAGCCGGCGAGGGCGTCGGCGCGCTGCACGGTCTTCAGCAGTTCGCGGGTGTTCGCGTCGTACTCGATCGAGACGATGGCGGTCTTGACGATGGCCAGGCCACGGTCGGACTTCCACTGGTAGCCCTGCTCGACGGCCGCCGACAGGCTCTGCGCGAAGCCCAGCGAATCCTGCTGCAGCCTGGTGATGCGATTGCCCTTGCCGGGATCGTTCGTGTACAGGCTGAAGGCAGGCGCGAGCGAGCTCACGACTTCGTTGAACAGCTGGCCGGCCGCCGCGTTGTCGATGTCGGTGAAGTCGAACACCTGGCCCGGCGCAAGAAAGCGCGCCGGCACGAAGTTCTTCAGGAACAGGATCGGGTCGACGATCTTCAACGTGTAGGACCCGCGCGTCAGCGCGCCGACCTGGGTGCCGAGGAAGCCGTCGTCCCAGTAGATCTCCGACTGCGTGCCGAAGCGGTTGTCCGGCAGTTCCTTCAGCGAGACGAAGAACGCCGCCTGCTGGCCGCCCGGCTGGCCGCCGAACTTGAAGCGTTCCCAGCTCTGCTTGATCAACGGGCTGACGATGCCGTCGCCGGCGAAGATCGACTGCGAATTGATGTCGTCCGAGCGCCACTCGTAACCGCCCGGCTCGGCGACGAAGCCGGTGATCGCGCCGTCCTGGAACAGCAGCAGGCCGTAGCCTTCCGGCACGACGATCTTCGAGCCGTTGCTGATGATGTTCGAAGAACCGCGCGTGTTGGATCCGCGTCCGGCGTTCGTGCCCTGCGGCACTGCCGCGAACAGCGCCGCCGTCGACGGCAGGCCGGTCGGCACCGTCAGGAAGTCCTTCCACTGGTCGGCCAGAACACCGCTCACCGCACCCGACACCGCCTGTACGAGACCCATGGCAATTCCCTTCAGTTCGTGGCCAGGCACAGTGCCCGCCATGTCGGCGGATCATAGCGTCGCGACCGTAAGGTGTCGGTAGTGCTGGTCGTCATGACGTACGCAATCACTTCGATGTGATCGGCGAGTCCTACGGCCGCAGCAGCGAAGAGGCGATCGACAACGCCTGGCGCGATGCGGACAGTGCGACCGGAGCTAGGCCGCTCCGACCAGGACATCACCGTGCTGGACGTATGGGTCGATCCGGCCACCGGCTATCCGCGCGCACGCGTGTCCCTGGGCTGCACGGTCGACGACTGACCGTCGATTCCGACGCATACGAAAACGCCGCCGGTGATGGATATCTCCCGTCTCCGGCGGCGTTCAAGCCGTCAGATCACGAACGCACGCAGCTCCGCCATCTTGCCGTCGTGGAAGCGCCAGACATCCGAATACGCATGGCGCGTCTCGGTGCCGTCCGCAGCCTTGCCGGTGATGCTGCCCAGCGCGATCACGAAGTCTTCTTCGGCGATGAGGTGGTCGACGGTGAACACCGGCGGCTCGGCGTAGGCATCCGCCATCCACTGGCGCACGGCCTCCTTGCCGTCGAGCGTCGATTCGCCGACCGTCGTCCACTGGATGTCGTCGGTGCAGTACGCCAGGAACCCTTCGATATCGCCGCGCGTGATGGCCGCGTTGGCCTGCCGCAGAGAACTCTTGTGCTGGTTGGACATGGCGCGCTTCGGTCGACGTGGAGGCCCGACGATACCGGCACAGGCGCGTGCGCGGGTGAAGCGTCGCGGGCCGGACTTTCCCTGCATTCAGGCGCGTGCCGCAAGCGTGCGGGCAGTCGCATCCGGAAGCGGACCGCGTGCCGCGCGGGTGCGGTCAGCAGGTCGGATTTCCCGGTCGCCACGGCACGCGGCCGGGCCGAACCCAGTGCGGCAATGCGTTGGGATCAGAAGCGGTCTTCGACCGGCAGGTAGCGCCATGCGCCGACCGGCATCTTCGCCAGCGACACGCGTCCGATGCGCAGGCGCCGGATCCACACGACACCGAGCCCGACCTGCGCGCACATGTCGCGCAGCTGCCCCGGCCGCACGCCCTTGATCGCGAAACGCAGGCGCACTTCGTTCTGCCAGCTGACCTTGCACGGCGGCAGCGTGTGGCCGTCGTACTGCAGGCCATGCTTGAGCCGCTGCATGCCGTAGAACGGCATCTCGCCGGTCACTTCGACGACGAATTCCTGTTCGATGCCGTCGAGGTCCTCGGTCAGGCGCCGCCAGACGCGGCCGTCCTGGCTCAGCACCATCAGACCGCTGGCGTCGGCTTCCAGCGGCGCCAGCGGGGTCAGCCGATGGAAATGCCGTTGCAGCAGGCGCACTTCGGTCGGGTCCTCGCTCCAGCGCGTGTTCGCGTCGACGTAGGCCAGGGCGGCGTCGGACGTGGCGAACGCATCGAGACCGGCCGGTTTGTGGAACAGGATCGTCGCCGGCTCGGCCACGGCGAGCCGCGCGGCGGCGTCGAGTTCGACGGCCTCGGTGGTCACCATGTGCTGCGGCATGTCCACCACGCGGCCATCGACCGACACCCAGCCACCTTCGATGTACTGCTCGGCCTCGCTGCGCGAGCAGCGGGCGAGTTCGGCGACGCGTTTGGCCAGTCGGACAGGGGCGGGCATCGGGGGCAGCCAGGACACGGGGCGGGCAGTGTAGCGAGCAGGCGCCATCCGCGCGTCCGCCGACATGGCATACCCGCGCCCCCGATTGCGTGGGCGATGCGGCGAAGGCGGGCGGCCGCGGCCTGGCCTGCGTGGCTCGCGAGCGGGGTGCCGGGCGATGACGCAGACGATCGCAACGGCGGTGCACTTCGACACCGAAGGCACGGCAGCGACGGGTGGCCCGGTCGTCAGCGGTAGAATTGCGCCTCTTCCGAACCGCCTGTTGGATCGATGATCACCAACGATGTCCTGCGCAGCATCCGTTACATGCTCGACCTGAGCGACCAGAAGGTCGTCGATCTCGCCAGGCTGGTGGATCCCGACTTCGCCCTCGACAAGGACGACGTGCGTCCTTTGCTGTTGAAGGAAGACGAACCCGGCTACGTGGCCTGCAGCGACAGCGTGCTCGCGCACGTGCTCGATGGCCTGATCGTGCACCGCCGCGGCCGGGACGAACGCCAGGCGGCGCGTCCGGTCGAATCGCGCATCAGCAACAACGTCGTGCTGAAGAAGCTGCGGGTCGCGTTCGAACTGACCGACGTCGACATGCACCGGATCTTCGCCGATGCCGGTTTTCCGATCTCGAAGCCCGAGATGTCGGCGCTGTTCCGCCAGGCCGGACACCGGAACTTCCGCGCCTGCGGCGATCAGCTGCTGCGCAATTTCCTCAAGGGGCTGACGATGCGGGTGCGCGGCGGCGGCTGAGTCGGCACCGTGAGCAGGTTCTCAGGCCTGATCCAGTTCGTAGTGGATCAGCACGACGCACTGCGAGGCGAACAGCATCTTCGGGCCGAGCGCGATCTTCTTCGCGCCCATGCGCTCGAGGCCGGGAATGGTCTTCTTCGGCATCGGGATGTGGTCGGTCAGCAGGAAGCAGGGATTGTCCGCGAACGCCTGCTCGCGGATCGGCGTGCCCTTGCGGTCCATCAGGAACAGCTGATGGTTTTCGGCCAGCGTCTGCACCAGCCGCTCGAAACTCGTCGTGCGGACTTCGACGCCCGATTCCACCGGTCGCGTCTCGTCCTTGCCCATGCCGCGTGAGGCATCCAGCGCCCTGGCGATCTTGCCCAGCAACGCGCGCTCGTCGAAGCCGCCGATGTCGTGCATCGCGTTCGCGTCGAAGCGGATCGTACGGGAGAAGTCGCGGGTGCTTTCCAGCACCAGATAGACCGTGACATCCGGCCGATGCGACTGCGCGACGAACATCGCGTTCATCAGCGTGTGCGCGAGGATTTCGGTGTGCGCATCCCGACCGATGGACGCCAGCAGTGCCTGGCTGTCGGTCGGCGCGGCCCGCGCTCTGAGTACGAAGGTTCGCATGCGTGTCGAAGCAGTCCGTCTTCCGGTGCGATCCCGGCGATTCGCCGCGCATTGTCGATGGAAACGGCACGCCGGGCGAGATCGGTACATCCCGGGCGCGGAGCGCCGGCAGATCGACGACCGGGATGCGATCGCGTGGAAAGCGAAAGCGGATGGTCCGAAGGCCAGGCCGGGCGGCGCGTGCCGCCCGGTGCGGCGCTCAGGCCGACTCGGGGCCGGATTCGGGCTCCGGCGCCGCGGTGCCCTTGGCGGCCTCGCGTTCGGCGCGCTTCTTCGCGTCCTTCTCGTCCTGCTTCTTCTTCTTGGCGAGTTCGCGCTGACGCTTTTCGAACGAATAATTGGGCTTGGCCACGGAAACTCCCTTGGATTGAGCGGCCTAGTGTCTCATCCGGGAGGCGATCTCATCCAGTTTCGCCATTCAGGACCGGAAACCGGCTCGCGGCACGAGGCGCCGCAGGCCGGGAATCAAGGCAGACGCATCTCAGCCGCGCAGCCGCACGATCTGGTTCTGCAGCGTTTCGATCTGGCCGCGCAGGTCTTCGTTCTCGCGCTCCAGCTCGTTGACGCGGCGCTGCAGCGCCTTCGCATCGGGCGCGGGCGCGGCGCCGTCTTCAGCCGTCTCGTCGTCGCGGCCGGGCTTGGGGCGCTTCTTTGCATCGCGTGCGCGCCTGGCGGCCTGCTTCAACTCGGCCTTGCCGGCCTGGGCGGCGCTGCGCTGCTCGTCTTCGGGCAGGCTGGCGACAGCCGCGGCGGCGCTCATCGAGATCGCACCGGCCTTCAGCGCTTCGACCAGTTCGGGCGTGGCCTGAGCGTGGATGCGCTCGATCATCGCCACCTGGTTGCTGCTGAGCTTGGCCTCGCGCGCGAGTTCGGCGCGGCTGAGCTGCGACGGCGCATCGTCCCACGGCGGGCGGTCGTCGGTCTCTTCCGCCGATGCGTCGGTGCCGGTGCCGGGCGAGGCCTCCAGCGCTGCGATGCGCTGCGCCTGCTGGCGCGCGGCCACGATGTCGCGCTTGCGCAGCGCCAGCACGCCACGCTGGTAATCGGACACGCTGCGGCGGCCCAGATGTTGCTCGATCATCCACAGGTACACGTCCTCCATCGATTGGAAGCGCGTGTTCTGGATCGTGTTGAACGGAATGTCGTGCTTCTGGCAGATGCCGTAGCGGTTGTGGCCGTCGACGAGCACGTTGCCCCACAGCACCAGCGCATCGCGGCAGCCCTCGGCGAGCAGGCTGCGCTCGAGCGCCTCGTGCTCGTCGGGCGTCAATGGATCGATATAGGCCTTGAGTTCTTCGAGAACGACGATGTGCATGCAATGCGACCGCGACGGGGGGCGCGCATTGTAGGGGCGCCCGTTCGCGGGTGTTGAGACTTGCGCAACGCGGAATCCCGTGCGCATGTCCCGGCACCTACGCCGCGCGCGGTGCTTCGAAAACGCCTCGTGGCGCGCTTCGCGGGATCAGCGGCGCAGCAGACTCCGGCGTTTCGGCGCCGCGCTGCGGGCGATCAGCGTGGCGCAGCCGACCGTGATCGCATCCTCGACCGCGCCGGTCGTCTTCTGTCCGAACCGGCGCATCGCGCGCACGCGCAGATCGAAGGTCACATAGGCCATGCCGACCGCGGCACCTGCGCCCAGCACGGCGGCCAGTGGGCGCTGCTCGCGCGGCGCCAGCGCCATGCCGGCGATCGCGCCGGTGACGATGCGCGCCAGCATGCCGGCCGGGACGATGCGGTCCGGCGCGTCTTCCATCTTGTCGCCTGCGAGCTCTCCGGCGGCGAGCAGCTTGGTACCGGTCGAGGCCAGCCGGTTCGACAGCAGGCGCGGCGCGCCGTTGCCGCGGGGCAGGGTGCCGTTGCAGGCGGCGTTGGCGACCGTGGCCAGCGGCGTCATCGCGCGCATGCCGGCCACGGCGCCCATGAGGATCGAGTGGATCAATGCCATCGAGAGCTTCCATCGGGTGTCCGCGGATGCGGACCGAACCGGATCAATGCCAGCGTGGCGGTGAATCCGGTGTCGTGATGCGCGCTCGGATGCTGCCGGTCGCGATGGGTGCAGGCCGGTTGCGGTGTGCGGCGAGGCAACTGCCGACGCTGGCCACGACGAGCGCGAAGGCGATCGTTTCCAACAGCGTCGGCAGGCGTCGCTCCCACAGGACGGCGTAGACCAGCGCGAACAGGTTTTCAGGATCATCTGGCCGACCAGGGTCAGCGGCAGCCGCCGGCACATGCGGTTCCAGAGTGCGTTGCCGAGCATCGAGGCGAACAGCGCGACACCGGCCGAGACGCCGGGCAGCAACATCCATGCCGACGGCGCGTGCGCTTCGGGATACAGCAGCACGGCCAGCGGCACCAGCAGCGTCAGCGCGCAGGTCACGATGCCGGTGAGCAGATTCCAGGTCCATCGCCAGTTCGCCCGCCAGCGGCAGCACGATCTGCGCGAAATCGTGACGGTCGACGGTGCTGTCGGCGCCGTAGGAGCGGATGGCGATGGGGCTGGGCGACATGGACGTGGGGCCGGGGCGGGACCGGGCCCACATGCTGGCCGCGGACTCACGGGGGTCGGGTGTGCGGGACAGCGCGCGCGGTCTGCACGACCTCCGATGCGGCGTCGACGAGGGTCGGGCTCGAAGCAGGGCTGACACCTCCGCCCCGCGCTTTGGGCGACAAGGGCGGAGGCGGCGGAGCGTCAGTGCGGGAACGGCGCCTGGGTGCCGTCGCCTGCGCCTTCCCAGCGGCCCGATCGTTCCGCCTGCGGGCAGATGCGCAGATAGGTCCACCAGGCCCATATCTCCTCGAAGCGCCAGCCGGTCAGTTGGCCGCCGCAATAGGGCGTTGGCAGAGGGCAATAGCCCGGCGTGATGGCCGGCGTCGACGTTGCGTAGTCGGGGATCGGAAACCACGCACGCGGCTTGTTGCGCAGGCCGTATCTGCAGAACACGAACGGATCGCCGGCGCGCCATAACAGGCCCTGTTCGCCGGTCTGATCCTGCGCGCGACCGTCTCCGGGCATCAGCGCGGCAACCGCAACCAGGAGCACGCAGCAGCACAGGCGGATGGACATCGATCCGCTCCTACGGAAACGGGAGGAGCAGCGTAGGCGGGGTGCCGGGAGGGCGGAGCCGGGCCGGGCCCGGCGCGCGGGTCAGGCCTTGCCGTGCCTTGTCGTCGGTTTCCGACTGTCCGCGCCGCGGGTCCACCAGGCGCGGCGTGCATCGGGGGTGTGGAAGGTCCAGGCCAGGAACCGGCTCTGCTTGCTGCCCTGGGCCATCGCGATCTCGCGCATGTCGACGGCTTCGGCCTTGCGCAGTTCGTAGCGCAGCCGTGGCAGGTGCGCGGATTTCGAGACCAGGCTGGTGAACCACAGGACCTGGCGGCCGATCCCGGCACTCTCGGCGATCATGCGGCTGACGAAGCGCGCTTCGCCGCCCGGACACCACAGTTCGCTGTCCTGCCCGCCGAAGTTGAGTCGCGGCGGGCGTTCCGCGCGCGCGGGTGCCGGCTTGCGTGCACCGAGGTTGCCGCGCTTGCGCTGATTGCCGCGCGCGGCTTCGGCAGCGGAGGCATGGAACGGCGGGTTGCACAGCGTCACGTCGAAGCGGTCGTCGGCGCCGACGAGGCCCCTGAACAGTTGCCCGCGCACGCGTTGCTGGCGCAGCGTGATCGCCTGCATCAGACCGTTGCTGCGGACGATGGCGTCGGCGCCGGCCAGCGCCTTGGCATCGACGTCGGAACCGGTGAAGCGCCAGCCGTATTCGGTGTGGCCGAGCAGCGGGTAGACCACGTTCGCGCCGGTGCCGACGTCGAAGGCGCGCACCGAGGCGCCACGCGGGATGTCGCCGTCGCGATCGGCGGCCAGCAGATCGGCGAGGCCGTGGATGTAGTCGGCGCGCCCCGGGATCGGCGGGCACAGGTAACCGTCGGGGACGTCCCAGTGCGCGATGCCGTAGTCGGCCTTCAACAGCGCCTGGTTGAGCGCACGCACGGCGCGTGGATCGGTGAAGTCGATCGTCGTGCCGCCCTCGGGCACACGCACGAGAAACGGCTTGAGCGCGGAGGACGCGCGCGTCAGGCGGACGAAGTCGTAACGGCCCTGGTGGCGGTTGCGTGGATGCAGGGTCTGCGCCGGCCTGGCCGGTGTTTCGTGGGATGACATGCGTGCATTAGACCGCATCGGGGCGATCGGGTCCGGCGCTGCCGGGGCTCTGCGAGCCGGAATCCGCAATTCCAGGGCGTTTTCGTGCCGCCTCCTGCGATCCAGCGCTCGAGCTGGTTCGCGAATGCCTGCCGGTCGCGCGCATGCAGCGCCGCAGGACCGCCGGTCTGTACGCCGGCGCCGCGCAGCGCGTCCATGAAATTCCGCATCGACAGGCGCTCGGCAATGTTGTCGCGCGTGAAGCGTTCGCCGCGCGGATCGATCGCATCGTCGGCGACATCGTAGCCAGCGGAGACCTGCATCGCGCGGAGATGGCGCGAACCCGGCGTGCGCAACCACTGGTTGGCGACCCAGGTCACGTAGACCTGCGCGCGTCCGGCGGCGCGGAACAGGATGTCGCGGATCACGACAGGGCAGGCGTCGGCGTCCACCCGGATCTGCGGCGGCGTGCCGGTGTCGTCTGCGTGCATCGTCGTCCAGTGGACATGCGACGGGTACGCGGGAATTCCGGCCATTCCCCGCGCGCTGTCCAAGTGTACGGACGACGAACACCGGTGGCCTCTGGTTTGCGCCGATTGCCCCCGGCCGGTATCGTGATCGGCGTTCCATCGTTGCTGCACCGTGCGTTCTACCGGTGCCTTCTGCAGCACTTCCCTTCGTTCCACTGCTTCCAAGGAGTTCGTCCATGGAGATCGCCGCTGCGCGCGTCGCCACGTTCCACTACACCCTCACCGACGACGACGGCAACGTCATCGACAAGTCGGCCGAAGGCAATCCCCTGCCGTACTTCCACGGCGGCGGCAACATCGTGCCGGGTCTGGAACAGGCGCTGGAAGGCCACAAGGCCGGCGATACGCTCAAGGTCGACGTGAAGCCGGAAGAAGGCTACGGCCTGCGCAACGACAGCCTGGTACAGGCCGTGCCGCGCCAGGCATTCCAGGGCATCGACACGATCGAGCCGGGCATGCAGTTCCAGGCCCAGGGCGGCGCAGGTCCGATGCTGGTGACCGTGGTGGAGGTCGGCGATACCGAGGTCAGGATCGACGGTAACCACCCGCTGGCAGGCAAGACCCTGCATTTCGCGATCGAGATTGTCGCCGTGCGCGACGCGACCGACGAAGAAAAGCAGGTCGGCCAGGTCGTCCAGCAGGCTGCCTGATCGCATGATCCGTCCCGGCGCATCGCGCCCGGACGGATGCGCCAGGCCCAGACCCCGGTTGCACCATCGGCACGCGGACCGATGAGAAGCGGCCGCCGGTCGTGATTGCAGACCTTACCGGTCCGCCGCACCCGCCAGCCGGAGCGCGTCGGCAAGCCGCGTCGCGAGTTGGGGACGGGTGTCGGCCAGGTGCGAGGCCAGCGAATCGGGAGTGGCCGGCATGCCGCGCAGCCCGACCTCGACCGCCCCCCGGATCACCAGGCCTGTATCCGGTGCGGTCGATGCGAGGAACGTGGCCAGCGCCTCGCCGCGCAACGGCACGGTATCGAGCAGCGCCTGTACCGCCTCGGGCGGTGCGTGCAACGCGGCGGGGGCCTGTGCCGCCAGGGCCTGGATGCGACCCGCATCCAGGTTGCCCGTGCCTTGCAGTAGTTGCAGCGTGCCTGCCGGTGCGCTGGCGACGACCCGGGCGACTTCCGGGGTCAGGCCCGACGCGACCAGGCTGTCCACGGTGCCTTCGAACACGCGGCCATTCTCGGCCACGGACGACACGAACCGGCCGGTGTAGTCCACGGCGGTCGCGCCGAGTCCGACCGGCGTCGCGACCCGTGCGGCGCCGAGCACGGCGAGGCCTGCGGACGCGAAGGTGCCGACAGCGCCCGCCATCTGCAGATGGGTGCCGGCGTTCGCGGTGCCGGTGTCGAGCGCCGCCGCGCCTTCGACCAGCGTGGCAGTCGCACCGACGATACCGAGGGCGGTGCCGGTGGCCGACAGCAGTCCGCCAATGCGGGTGTCGAGCGCGCCATCGAGCACGCGCAGTCCGGCATCTGTGCCGGTGGCGGCGTGCCCGGCCAGGGCGCTGAGGTCGCCGAGCATCGAGGGTGTTGCCGCACCGGCATCCAGCGCCTGGGCCAATGCATCGGTCGCCAGATCCACCAGCATCCCCTCGCGGCCGAACATCCGCGAGGGTTCGATCGCGGCCTCCACCTGCGGCAGTTGTTCGGCCAGGTACGAGGTCAACGCGCTCGACGTCTCACGCAGCGCGGCATAGTCGGGATGCGCGCGTGCCTGTGCACGGAATGCATCGGCGTCCAGGCCGGTCGCCAGGTGCACGCCCTGGTCGAGATTGCGCTGCAGGTCGGCTTCATGCCGCGCGACCAGCGCCGTCGCGTCCTGGACGGCATCGATGCGCGTGTTGATCTCGCGATCGAACTCGATGCGGAGGTTGCGGGCGCCCTCGAAGCTGAGGCTGTGGTCGAAGTCCTGTCGTGGCCCCTGGCCCGTCGCACCCACGCTCTCCACTGTCATCGTCGCACTCCATCGTCATCATGAGTACGCACAGGGTAGGCGGTGAGTGCCGAAGCGGGGTCTGGGGAAGACCCTAGTGTCGCGTCACGCATCAGATGCCGGTCTGTACTTGCCCTCGGCGCGCATCGCCGCGTTGCCTGGCTTGCCAAGACGGGCGGTATTGGCAAACCAGGCGCCTTGCGCTGCACGCCGATTGCGGCGCGCAGCCTGCGACATCTGATGCGTGACGCGACACTAGGTCGCGTCCAGTCCCATCTGCCAGAAATCGGCTTCCAGGCGCGAGGCCTTGCCGAACAGCGCGGCGAGTTCGTCGAAGCGGCCCGTGCCGAGATAACGCGCGCCGAGATCGTCGAGATGGCGCGAGGCATTCGCGGCCACTGCCTGATAGGCATCGCCGGCGTACTCGCCGATCCACTCGCGATACGGATGCCCGTCGAGCGCGTCCACGCCCGCCGGCGCCAGCGCACGTCCGATCTCCGCGTAGCCGAGCACGCACGGCGCCAAGGCGACATGCAGGTCGAGCAGGTCGCCGGACATGCCGCAATCGAGCACGAAGCGCGTGTAGGCGACCGTGGCCCGATGTTCGGGCGCGGCCTCGATGTCGCCCGGCGACAGGCCCCAGCGCTCGCACAGCCGCACGTGCAGGTCGAGTTCGACATCCACGATCGCCGACAGCCCGTCCTTCGCCGCGCGCAGATCGGTCAGCGTGCGGCTCTTGTAGGCGGCCAGCGCATTGGCGCGTGCGAACTGGATCAGGAAGAGATAGTCCTGCACCAGATACGTGCGGAACGCGGACTCGGGCAGCGTGCCGTCGCCCATGGCGCGCACGAACGCGTGGTCGACATAACTGCGCCACTCGATAGGCGCCGCGGTCTTGAGGCGTTCGAACAGCGACATCAGGCGTCGCCATCCGCATAGGCCGCGTCGAAGAACGCGAGTTCGAGGTCTACGGCGCGTTCGAAGAAATCCTGCGCGATCGCCGCGTCGCCCGGGCCCACGCGGTCGAGTTCGGCCTGCAGGAACGCGACGAAGTCCACGAACATCGGATTGTCGTGCAGCGTCACCCACTCGGCGTGGACGAAGTTGTCCGGCAGCGGGCGCGGTACCCGCTGCGCCCAGTCCAGATACAGGCCTTCGGCGACGTTGAGCACGGCGAGCGTCGCGGCATAGGAGCGCGTGGCCGCGGCCTCGCGCATGATCGCCTTGAAGCCGGCGGTCGGCGCGGTATCGGGCGTGCGCGTCCGGGTGTCGGCATCCACGCCGAGTGCGTCGAAGGCGCGCAGGAAGTAGGTGTTCTCCTCGCCGCAGACCATGCCGGTGAAACGTCCCAGCACCAGCCGCGATTCGAAGCGGTCGCTGCTGGCGATCGCCGCGCCCAGCAGCACCAGGAAACTGTCGAGGAAGCGATGGTCCTGGACCAGATAGGCGGCCATCACCCCGTCGGCGATGCGGCCTTCGCCGAGCTCCCGCACGAAGCGGTGTTCGACGGCGCGGGTCCAGGTGGCATCGCAGGACTGGCGCAGGGATTCGCTGAAACGCAGGCTCATGACAACTCCAGGGCAGGGCGCGGCATGCGCGGAAGGCGGCGGGCGCTGCGGCGTGCCGCATGTCGCTGGCGAGGCGTGATTGTGGTGCAGCGTGGCGGTCGAGGCCAGGCCGGTGCAGCGCGCTTCGCTGCGCGCCAGATCGTGGACGCTGCGCTCAGGGCGTGACGGGCGTCGCCGGTCGTGCGGCGGCCGAGCGACGGGCGCACCGGATCAGGCCGTGGATGTAGGCCATCTTCTCGACCACGGGTGGCGCGATCACGAAGGGATAGAGATCGGGAAAGCCCATGGTGCGGTTGAGGCTGTTGATCGCCCAGGTCAACGGCAACCAGGCATCGACGAGACGCTGGATGTCGGCGACGCGATGCGGATCGAACGACAGGTCGGTTTCCATCGACGGGTCGTCGGCGACGTCCGGCGCGATGCGGATGCCGAATGCCGACGCCATCTCCAGCGTGTCGACGATGTGCAGGTAGTGCGCCCAGGTCTCGGCCCAGTCTTCCCACGGATGCATGGTCGCGTAGGGGCTGACATGCGCGGCCTGCCAGTCGTCGGGCGCGCCGTGGTCGTAATAGCGCTGCAGCGCAGCGCTGTAGCTGCGGCGGTCGTCGCCGAACAGCGCACGGCAGCGCGCGAGTTCCTCTTCGCCCGCGTCGCGCACCAGCCGGTCCCAGTAGTAGTGGCCGATCTCGTGGCGGAAGTGGCCGAGCAGGGTGCGATACAGCTCGCCCATCGCAATGCGTCTGGCCTCGCGCGCGGCGTCGTCGGCCTCGGCGAGCGCGATGGTGATGTGGCCGTTGTCGTGGCCGGTCATGACCCTGGGGCCGGCGATCGGATCGGCGAGGAAATCGAACGACAGCGGCTGCGGATCGCCACTGCCCGGCGCGGGCGTCGGCAGCTGCAGGCGCAGCAGGGTGTAGAACAGGCGGCGCTTGGCGACCTCGATCTTCTGCCAGTCGCCCAGGCGCTCGACGTCGCCAAGGTTGGGGATGGTGCGGTTGTGCCGGCAGGCGCGGCAGTAGGCGTTCGGATCGCTGGTCGGCAGCAGCCAGTTGCAGGCCGAATGCGTGGCGTTGCGGCAGAACTTGAAGCGCGCGCCGGGGTGCGCGGGCGTGATCCATTCGCCGGCGTCGAGGTCCAGCGCCTCGAGCGTCAGCGTCTGCGGCAGGAAACCCAGCGTCTTGCCGCAGCGCAGGCATGCGGTGTTCTCGAAGTACAGCACCTGCTCGCAATGCGAGCATTTGAACAGTTGCATGGCGGAGCGCTCCGGGATCAGGCCGCGTGGACGAGATCGTTGTCGAACGGGCGGGCATCGGACGACGCGAGATCGGCCCAGACACGCAGCGACAGCGTACGCAGCGGGCGATAGCTGGTCAGGAACGCCACGTCGGCGGCATCGCGGCCATGCGCGATCACCACGCGTCCGCCGCGCGGGGCGGACTGGGTGGCGTCGAACGTATACCAGGCGCCGCCGAGGTAGGCCTCGAACCAGGCATGCATGTCCATCGGCTTGAGGTCGTGCAGCCAGCCGACGACCATGCGCGCGGGGATGTCGAGCGCCCGGCACAGGGTGATGCCCACATGCGCGAAATCGCGGCACACGCCGGCGCCGTGCACCAGGGTGTCCTGCGCATCGGTGCTCGCATTGCTGACACCGTAGCGGTACTCGAGATGTGCGGCGATCCAGCGACGGATCGCCTCGGCCTGGGCATAGCCCGGCGCTGCGTCGCCGACCACGCTGCGCGCCTGTTCCCACATCGCGCCGCGGTCGGAGGGGCAGTAGCGGCTGGGCAGCAGGAACTGCAGGGTGTCGGCCGGCAGCGCGCCGGGATCGATCGCAGGCGCGTCGGGCGCGACCTGGATGTCCGGCGTGGTCTCGACGGTCGTATCGATCCGCACGCGGGTCAGGCCCATCGGCACCACGAAGCGCTGGCAGCGGTTGCCGAAGCTGTCGACGTGCTCGTCGAACCCGTGACTGCGTTCGAAGCCCGATCGATCGTTGACGCGCCACTTGGCGACACCGGCGCGCGGGCGCAACATGGCGATGACCGGGCTGGCGGTGTCGGTTTCGATCGAGAGTTCGCAGCCGGCCTGGACACGCATCACGGGGGATCATCCTTGGAGTGCGCCAAGGTAGGCGCGGGGGCGTGCAGCGGACGTGGAGGGCGCCGGTTCAAGCAGCGCGCAGTCACGAAGCGGAACACAGGGACATGACCGCCGATGGCGTGCGACGGGGGGAGGGCGAATTGCTGTAACGGGCACGTACGAAAAAGCCGGCGCTCAGGCCGGCTTTCTCGCACACGCTTGGTGTCTGGTGGGCGGTACAGGGATTGAACCTGTGACCCTTGCCGTGTGAAGGCAATGCTCTACCGCTGAGCTAACCGCCCGGATCGTCCGGAGGGGCGGGCGAGATGCCTGGGCCGTCTCCGCAGCGCTGGACCCGCAAGGGGCGGCGCGATCGGGACGCGAATTCTACGGGTGATTCGGGTTGGCGACAAGCGGGCGTTGCGGGCGGCTGTCTGGGTAACGCGTCGAGGCTGCAGGCATCGGCCCGATCGTGGTTCCCTCATCCGGGCGAACGCCGGGAGCCGGCGCCTTCGCACGATCAGCGGTCGGTCGAGTCCGCAGCAGAAGTCACTGGGCCCCGGCCTGCGCCGGGGCGGCGGTGCCGGTGTTGTCGCGTCGGCTCCAGCCGCCTTCGCGCCGTAGGTCAGGCCGCTGATCCTCGCGCCGATCTTGTCGATGATTCCGGGGTAGTAAAGCGCCAGCGCGGTCTGGCGTGGATGCCCGGCGCCCTGACCGCGACCGATGCGCCGACCGCGACCGCGTCGAGCGCGCTGCCGGCGTCGAACGCGGGCGCCCATGCGGACTTGACCAGTACGGTTTCTCGAAGGCGCGCGGCTGCGCTGTCAGTGGGTATAGGCCTTGACCAGCGCGTTGAGGTGCACGCGCTCGGCATCGCGCAGGGCAGGCGACAGCATCATCATCACCTGCACGATGCCCTCGTGGATCGCGATCTGTTCGTCGCGGTCGCCGCGGGTGGCGCTGTAGTTGAGCCAGAAGGTGGCGACGACGATCAGGTTGGTCGCCGCCGCATCGATCTCGGCGCTCGATGCGCGCAGGATGCCGGCGCGCGCCAGGCCGGCGATCACCGCATGTGCGCGTTCGCTGGCGCGGCGCAGGATGCGCGAGAAACGTACGCGCAGGCGACGGTTGCGGCTGAGGATCTCCAGCAGATCGCGATAGAGGAAGCGGTAATCCCAGATGCATTCGAACACCAGGTGCAGCTGCAGCCAGATGTCCTCCAGTTCCGGCGGCCGTCCCTCGGGCACCACCAGCGCATCGTCCATGCGTGCTTCATAGCCCGCGAACAGCTGCTCGATGATGTCGTCCTTGTTGCGGAAGTGGTAGTAGAGATTGCCCGGACTGATGTCGAGCTCGGCGGCGATATGGTTCGTCGTCACCCGCGGTTCGCCCTGGGTGTTGAACATCGCGAGCGCGCAGTCGAGGATCCGTTGCCGGGTATCGCGTGCCATCGACGTGCCGGTCAGCCGGCGAGCGTGTCGACCAGCGCGATGTACTGCTGCATGGCCGCATCCCGCTGCGTGCCGGCGAGCTTGCTCCAGGCCTCGTACTTGGCCGTGCCGACGAAGTCGAAGAAGCCCGGTTTCGGTCCGCGCACGCCGCCCTCGGACCCTTGCCTGTACAGCGCGTAGAGCCGCAGCAGCGTGTCGTTGCCGGGGCGTCCGTCGAGCGCCTGTACGCGCTGTGCGGCGGCTTCGAATGCCTGCGTCACATCGGCCATCGTGGAGCCTCCCGGGAGCCGGTCGCCATCACAGCATCGTCGTCGCAGGGAATCAACCGGCGTCGTTCGTCGACGTCGCGGCCTCTGGGACCGTGGCCCCGGGACGATGCCCGGCACCGTGGCGGCGTGCCGCGATGATGCGCGACGTACTGGCAACCGTGTCGCGGTGCCGGGGCTTTCAGAAGCTCCGGCACTGCAGGAAGCGGGTCTGCTGCCCACTACCCGACGGTGGCGTGAGCTGCAGGCGCGACGAGGTCAGGTCGGGATAGCGCAGCACCAGCGCACAGATCGCATCGACGCCGACCTGATCGTCCACGCGGGCCACGAACACCTGCAATGTCGAGCCCGTCGCCCAGATCGCGCGATCGACGTCGGGCAGGGTGCCGAGCGCACGCGACAGATCGCTGCGCTGTGTTTCGATCGGTGCATGCGGCGGCGCTTCGATGCGGACCGGCGCGGCGGGCAGGATATCTGTCGAAGGCGTCTCCGCGGTCGTGTCGGCCGCGGGCGCGGCATCGGGCAGTGCGAGGAACGTCGCCACGCCGGCCAGCAATGCGAACAGCCAGCAGAGCAGGACGCGTTGGCGTGCCACGGCGCCGGTCTTCGCACGGATCGCATCGAGTTCGCCAGCCGGCATCAGGTCGCGCAGTTCCGGCCACAGGGTCGCGCCGTCGAGCAGCTCGATGCGCTGCTTGCCGGCCGCGTCGCGGGCTTCCGCGTCGATCTTGCCCTGCGTCACCAGCAGGCCGCCGGCGGCACTCTTGCGCAGCACCTCGCTCGACAGCGCCTGTACCGCGTTGCGACCCAGCACGTAGGTCGACGCGTGCTTGCACGACAGCAACCAGCGCGCGCCTTCGCGTTCGAGCATGGAGTCGCGGTCGCCGCACACGTCCTCCAGGTCCACCACCTGCACGTAGCCGCGGCGGCGCAGCGCCTGCAGCACCATGCCGATGAAGCCACGCCACGAGATCGCCGACAGCGCGACGATGCCGGCTGCGGCTTCGTCGCGGCGGCGCTGGACGGTGAGGAAATGGAACGAGGCCGCACATCCGATGGCGATCGCCACTCCGATTGCGGCGATCCACTGCGTGGTCATGCCGGTGTCCGTTTCCGCTTGCAGGGCGGCAGGATACCCGAGCGCGGCGCCCGATCAGCGCCAGATCGGAGCGAACCGTCGCTAGGAGCGTGGGCGGCAGAAATCGTCCGGGCTGCAAAGCCCGCTGCACGGTCCATATTGACCAGCTTCGCTGTTGTGAAGCGCTTCCGCCGGTTTTTGGCCCGTAGCACCACTACGAGCCTGCAAACCGGCGAAAATCTGGCCTCGTGCAGCGAACTTTTCGCCTCGAACATTTCTGCCGCCCACGCTCCTAGAAGCCCTCCCCCGCACGCGGGGGAGGGTTGGGTGGGGGCACACCATCAGAGCTGGGAACAACAGGTCAGCCGACAATGCGCCCGAATCTCGAAGCCGGGCCAATAGACGGCCCGAGGATCAGCCCGCACTCGCCGCCTTCTTCGTCGCACGCTTGGCCGGCGCCTTCGCCGTCTTCGCCGCTGCCTTGCGCGATGCCGCCTTCTTTGCGGCGGTTTTTTTCGCAGGTGCCTTTACCGCCTTGCGCGCCGGCGCAGATTTCTTGGTCTGCAGGGCCTCGGTCAACGCATCGACGCGCTTGCTGAGCGATCGCACATCGTCGCGGCCAGGCACGCCGAGCTTGACCAGCGCACGCTGCACGCGGTCCTCGAACACCTTTTCCAGGCGATCCCAGGTATCGGTCGCGCGATCGCGGGTCTGGCCGATGCCGGTTTCGACTGCGGTGCGCACCGTGTCCGCACGCGTGTTGGCGTAGGCGCGTGCGGTCTTCTCCAGGCTCGCGCCTTCCTTCATCAGACCATCGAACAGGCGCGTGCCCTCGGCCTGGGCGCGGCCGAACGCGCCGACGCCGGCCAGCCAGATCTGCTGCGCGGATTCGCTGATCGACTTCGACAGTGCTTCGCCGCCTGCGGCATCTCCCTTGGCGGGCCTGGAACGCGGTGCGGACTTCTTCGTGGCTTTCTTCGCGGTCTTCTTGAACGTGGCCATCGGTGTCTCCGGACGTGGTGGACAGGACGATCGCAGCTTCGTGCGGCGATCTGGAGTTTTCACGCCATTGCTCAGCGCGCTGGCGGGTCGATCAGGCGTTCGACATCGTCGAGGATCTGCGGGCGCAGGCGGACGCCGTGTGCACCGAGTACCGCCGCGCGGGCACGCAGATCGTGCCGGACGGGATGCAACGACAGCATGGCGAGGCCTGCAGGCAGCTCCGCCCGAGTCTAGCCGGCCGGTGTTGAAGGATTGCTCCAGACGCCGGCAGCGCTGAAGATGCGCCGATGACGGCATCCGACATTTCCGCCCGCCTCGCGCGACGGCTGGCGTGGCATCAGGCCCTGCACGATCCGGACTACGACCCGCGCGCCCGCTCGCACTGGCTGGCCGAACTGCGGCGCTGGCAGGCCGCGCGGCTGCGCGTCAGCTTCGCGCACTTCCTCGAAGACCCGACGCGCGCGCCGGCGGCGCACTTCTTCCTCGGCGATGTCTACGGCGACCGCGACTTCACCCGGCGCGATGCCGACATCGCCCGCATCCTGCCGACGATGCGGCGGCTGTTGCCTGCGCGGTTGCTGGAGACCGTCTCGGACGCGATCGAACTCGGTGCGCTGAGCCAAGCGCTGGATCTGCATATGGTCGAGGCCCTGCAGCGCCTGGCGCCGCGGCGGCGCAAGCTCGACGACGCGCTGTACGCCGAGGCCTACCGGGATGTCGGCCGCGCGGGCCTGCGCCGGCGTCAGGTGCGCCTGGTTGGCCGCGTGGGCCGCGGCTTCGGCAAGGCGTTGAAGATGCGCGGCGTCTCCGCGCTGCTGGCATTCTCGCGCGGCCCGGCCCGGCTCGCGGGCCTGACCGAGCTGCGGGGGTTTCTGGAACGCGGCTACGGCGCGTTCGACGCGCTGGGCGATCCGGACACGTTCGTCGCCGAGATCGAGCGCGACGAGGGCGAGGTCTCGCGGCGTCTGTTCGCCGGACACCCAGCGCCGTACGCGCTCGACGGCTAGGGATCCTCTGAAGCAAGTCCGTCATCCCCGCGAAAGCGGGGATCCAGTGCCTTTGCTTTCAACCGCTTGAAGACGCTGGATTCCCGCTTTCGCGGGAATGACGAGCAAGGGCGGACTTGTTCAGAGCATCCCTTAGTGTCGCGTGGGCGGCAAATAATGTTCGAGGCGAAAAGTTCGCTGCGCGAGGCCAGATTTGACCAGCTTCGCTGTTGCAGAGCATTTCGCCGGTTTGCAGGCTCGTCGTGGTGCTACGGGCCCAAAACCGGGGGAAAGCGCTTCACAACAGCGAAGCTGGTCGACATGGACCGTGCAGCGGGCTTTGCAGCCCGGACGATTTCTGCCGCCCACGCTTCTGGATCAGAATTTTTCGGACAGCACCCGGCGGATCTCGGCCTCGATCGGGCCCCGCATCGCCGACAGCAGGAAACCCAGCTTGGCGGTCACGTGCAGGCTCTGTGGCAGCAGCGCGATCGCGCCGTCGACGCCCGAGCGGCTGAAGTTGAGCGTGTCGCCGTCCCAGCCGTACTGCATGTCGAAGCGCTCGGAGAGCTTCTGCGCGACCGCCTCGACCGCGGTGCGGGCCTTTTCCGGCGGCAGCGAGTGGGGGTGGGTGATGTCGATACCGGCCATGCGGGGCTCCGCGGGTTGTCGTGGACGCGCATTGTGCGTCGACGGGGCGCCTCGACCAAGTGACGGCGCGTGCCGCCGCGCGGCCTCGTGCTAGATTGCCGCCGCATGACCGCGCTCAAGCTGCGTTTCCCCACGCCCGACGAACCCGAACTGCCGCTCGACATCGGCGTGCACGGCATCGGCCGCGCGCGCGCGGGCGCGTTGACGCCGGTGTCCGATGGCGATGAACCGAGCGTGCGCTTCTGCGTCGATCGCCGCGGCGTCTGGCTGACGGTCGCCGAAGGCGTGCAGGGCGTGCACGTCAACGGCCGCCAGGTGCGGCGCATGGCGATGCTGCGTACGGGCGACGCGATCTTCGTCGATGGCCACGAATTGCGGCTGGTGTCGACGACGGCGGTCTTGGCGTGCGTGCCGGCGGACGAGCTCGAAGACGCGGACGGCGGCGATGCCGATCCCCGCATCGTCCTGCGCGGTGTCGGCGGCCGCTATCACGGCCGCAGCTTCACGCTGGACCGGCCACGTCTGGTCGGTCGCCACGCCGAAGCCGACATCCGCATCGACGAGCCCGGTTTCGCCGACCGCCATGCGCGTCTGGAACGCGTCGGCAGCCTGGTGCGGTTGACCGATCTCGGCTCGGCCGACGGCAGCGTGGTCAATGGCGAACCGATGCGCGACGCGGTGCTGCAGGCCGGCGACCAGGTCGTGTTCGACGCCCACCATCGTTTCGTCGTCGAAGCGCCGGCCCGCGCCGGCCACAGCGCCGGTTACGACCGTGCGCCGGAGCCGCAGGCCCTGGTCGATGCGTCCACGGTGCCACGCGGGAGCGGACTGCCGCTGCCATGGCTGCTGCTGGCGGCGGTGGTGCTGGCGGGGCTGCTGAGTGCGTTGTTGTTGTTCGGGGCGGCTTGAGGTTTCTGCGCGTCGCCCGTTCGAGACCCACGCACTGAAGTCGCTGGCCCCCGGCCTGCGCCGGGGCGACGGACGCGAAATTGGGGGATTGCGCATGACGACTTCCCGAACTCTGGAGAGCCGTCGCCCCGGCGCAGGCCGGGGCCCAGCGACTTTGCATCCGATCGCCGATCAACCGATCAGCGCTGCAATCCCGATCTCCGATGACCCGCCGCCGACCGCCGACGCTGCACCGCCTTCCACACCCGCCAACCCAGCAGCACCGCGAGGATGCCGGCATACAGCGCCGGCTCGCGCCAGTCGGATTTCACGATCCACCAGAAGTGCAACACCGCGAGCGCGGCGATCGGATAGATCGCCTTGTGCAGTTGGCCCCACTTGCGACCCAGGCGCCGCATCCAGCCCTTGGTCGACGTGACCGCGAGTGGCACCAGCAGCAGCCAGGCGAGGAAGCCCACGGTGATGAAGGGACGCCGCACGATCTCGGTTGCAACCTGCGACAGGTCGCCGACCAGATCCAGCGCCAGCCACACGCCGAAGTGCAGGCTGGCATAGACGAAGGCGTACAGGCCGAGCATGCGCCGGAACCGAAGCGCCGCCGTCCAGCCGGTGATCTGGCGCAGCGGCGTGATCGCCAGCGTGAGCAGCAGCAGGCGCAGCGCGCCGATACCCAGCTCGTGTTCGATGGCGACCACCGGCTCGGCGCCGAGCACGTCGACGTTCGCGCCGCCCAGTACCTGCCACACGCGCCAGCCCAGCCACGCCAGCGGCGCCAGGCACAGCAGGTGCACCAGCGTCTTGGCGGCGATGATCGCCGGCGGTGTCACCGGCCGGGCCGGGCGAGCCGCCGGTGCCGCCTTCAATACCACTTGCGCAGGTCCATGCCCGAGTAGAGCGACGCCACCTGGTCGGCATAGCCATTGAATGGCCGCGTGTCGATGCGGTTGGCGAGCAGGCGGTTGCCGCTGCCGGCGATGCGGCGCTCGGTCTTCTGGCTCCAGCGCGGGTGGTCGACGGCCGGATTGACGTTGCTGAAGAAGCCGTATTCCGACGGCTGCAACTGGTTCCATGCCGTGGCCGGCATGCGCTCGACGAAGCGGATCTCCACGATCGACTTGATGCTCTTGAAGCCGTACTTCCACGGCACGACCAGCCGCAGCGGTGCGCCGTTCTGCTGCGGCAGCGGCTTGCCGTACAGGCCGGTGGCGAGGAAGGCCAGCGGGTGCATGGCCTCGTCGATGCGCAGGCCTTCGCGGTAGGGCCAGTTGATCGAGCGGAAACGCAGGCCGGGCATCTGTTCGCGGTCGGCAAGCGTGGTGAACGCGACGTACTTCGCCTTGGCATTGGGCTCGAACTTGCGCAGCACCGAGGCCAGTGGCACGCCGCTCCACGGGATCACCATCGACCAGCCTTCGACGCAGCGCAGGCGGTAAATGCGCTCCTCGTTGGCGATGCTGCGCAGCAGGTCCTCGAACGACACGCGTCCGGGCTTGGCGCATTCGCCGCCGACCTCGACCGTCCACGGCGAGGTGCGCAGTGTCTTCGCCGCGCGCGAGGGATCGCTCTTGCCGGTGCCGAACTCGTAGAAGTTGTTGTAGCTGGTGACGTCCTCGAAGCGCGTCAGCGGCTCGTCGGTGCGGAACCCGCTGCGCGCCTGCGCGGGCGTGACCGGCGTGGTGGATGCCGGCGGCGGTTCGGCTTCGGCGCAGCCGGCCAGCGTGAGCGCAGGCGCGGCGGCCATCAACGCCAGCAGGCGTCGCCGGTCGCGGTAGACGGTTTCGTCGGTGACTTCGGACGCCCGGATCCGCAACGCATCGCGCAATGACATGGGGACTCCTCGGCGCGGCGCGCCTGCTATGGACCATTGACATACGTTGCCAGCGCAACCATCGGATGCACGTCAAACTGTTGCGCTGCGGCATACTTGCCGGCCCCGAAATCCGTTCCGTGGAGTGTTCAATGGCGCGTGCGTACAACTTTGCCCCGGGACCGGCGGCCCTGCCTGAAAGCGTGCTGAAACAGGCGCAGGCGGACATGCTGGAGTGGGGCGATGCCGGCGCGTCGATCGTCGAGATGAGCCACCGCGGACCGGAGTTCATGGAGGTCGCCACGCGCGCCGAAGCCGATCTTCGCACGCTGCTCGGTGTGCCCGACGACTACGCCGTGCTGTTCCTCCCCGGCGGCGCGACGACGGCGCAGGCGCTGCTGCCGCTGAACTTCGCCAGCCAGGGCGACACGGTCGATTACGTCGTCACCGGCCACTGGGGCAAGACCGCGATCAAGCAGCTCACCCCGGCGGTGTCGCTGAACATCGCCGCCAGCGACGAGGCCGACGGCTACCGCACGATTCCCGCGCGCGAGTCTTGGCGGCTGACGCCGGGCGCGGCCTATGTGCACATCACCGCGAACGAGACCATCCACGGCGTCGAGTACCGGCCGGCCTGGGGCGATCCCGCGCCCGATACCGGCAACGTGCCGCTGTTCGCCGACTTCAGTTCCAGCATCGCGTCCGAGCCGATCGACATCTCGCGCTACGGCGTGATCTACGCCGGCGCGCAGAAGAATCTCGGGCCGGTCGGCATTTCGGTCGTCATCGTGCGCCGCGAACTGCTCGAGCGCGCCGGCCAGCCGCGCGCCGACATCTTCAATTACAGCTCGCAGCTCGCCAACGACTCGATGCTCAATACGCCGCCGACCTGGAACTGGTACGTGGCCGGTCTCGTGTTTCGCTGGATGCTCGACGAAGGCGGCACCGTGGAATTCAACCGCCGCAGCGACGAGAAGGCGGCGCTGCTCTACGGCGCGATCGACGGCTCGGGCGGCTTCTATCGCAACGACATCGATGCCGCCGTGCGCTCGCGCATGAACGTGCCGTTCTTCCTCGCCGACGAAGCGCGCAATGCCGCGTTCCTCGACGGCGCACGCGAGGCCGGCTTGATCGGCCTCAAGGGCCACCGCGTGCTCGGCGGCATGCGCGCGTCCATCTACAACGCGATGCCGGTCGACGGCGTCCGCAGCCTCGTTGCCTACATGCAGGATTTCCAGAAGACCCATGGCTGATTCGAAGAAGAAGACCCCGGTGGCCGCACAGGCGAAGACGCCGGCGGCCGCGAAGGTCGACGCGGTGAAGGCCGCTGCCAACGCAGGCGTCGCCAGGCCCGATCTCGACGCGGTGCGCGCGCAGATCGACGGCATCGACCACCAGATCCAGACGCTGATCGCCGAGCGCGCGCAGTTCGCGCGCCAGGTCGGCAAGGCCAAGGGCAAGCTCGCCGCGGCCGTCGATTACTACCGCCCCGAGCGCGAGGCGCAGGTGTTGCGCCGTGTCGTCGACCGCAACGACGGCCCGCTGTCGGATACCGAACTCGTGCGCCTGTTCCGCGAGATCATGTCCGCCTGCCTCGCCCAGCAGGAACCGCTGAAGATCGGCTACCTCGGGCCGGAAGGCACCTTCTCCCAGCAGGCCGTGCACAAGCAGTTCGGCCATTCGGCCAAAGGCCTGCCGCTGGCGAGCATCGAGGAAGTGTTCGACGAGGTCGCCGCCGGCAATGCCGATTTCGGCGTGGTGCCGGTCGAGAACTCGGGGCAGGGCACGATCCAGTCGACGCTCGACATGTTCCTGACCTCGCCGCTGAAGATCTGCGGCGAGGTGGAACTGCGCGTGCACCAGTACCTGCTGTCGCGCACCGGCCGCATCGAGGACATCGAACGCGTGTATTCGCACGGCCTGTCTCTGGCGCAGTGCAAGTCCTGGCTGCGCGAGAACCTGCCGGGCGTAGAGAAGCACGCGGTGGTCAGCAATGCCGAAGCCGTGCGCCGGGCGAAGAAGTCCGACGACGCGGCGGCGATCGCCGGCGAGAACGCCGCGCACGTCTACGGCATGCAGGTGCTCGCCGGTCCGATCGAGGACCGCAGCGACAACACCACGCGCTTCCTGGTCATCGGTCGCGGCGCGTTCCCGCCATCGGGCAACGACCGCACCTCGCTGATGGTCTTCATCCGCGACCAGCCCGGCGCGCTGTACCGCATCCTCGAGCCGCTGGCGCGTCGCGACATCAGCATGAACCGCATCGAGTCGCGGCCCGCGCATGGTGCGCTGTGGCAGTACGCGTTCTTCATCGAGGTCAACGGCCACGTCGACGAATCGCCGTTGAAGGACGCGCTGGGCGAGATCGACGCGTTCGCCGGCGAGGTCCGCGTGCTCGGCTCGTACCCGGTCGCGGTGCCGTGAGCGAGGCGTCGTGGATCGCGGCGCCGGGAGCGCCGCTGCGCGGTGAGGTGCGGGTGCCGGGAGACAAGTCGGTTTCGCACCGCGCGATCATGCTGGCCGCGCTCGCCGATGGCACCTCGCGCATCGAGGGTTTCCTCGAAGGCGAGGATGCGCGCGCGACCGAGGCGATCTTCCGGCGCCTCGGCGTCGCGATCGAAACACCGGGTCCCGGCACGCGCATCGTGCATGGCGTTGGCGTCGACGGTCTGCGCGCGGCCGACGGTCCGCTCGATTGCGGTAATGCCGGCACCGGCATGCGCCTGATCGCCGGCCTGCTCGCAGGCCAGGCCTTCGACAGCACGCTGGTGGGCGATGCGTCGCTGTCGAAGCGGCCGATGCGCCGCGTCACCGAGCCGCTGGCGCAGATGGGCGCGCGCATCGACACTGGTCAGGGCGGCGTACCGCCGCTGCACGTGCACGGTGGAACGCCGCTGACCGGCGTCGAATTCGACAATGTGCTCGCCAGCGCGCAGGTGAAGTCCTGCCTGCTGCTCGCGGGTCTGTACGCCGATGGCGAAACCGTCGTGCACGAACCGCGACCGACACGCGATTACACCGAGCGCATGCTCGCCGCGTTCGGCTGGCCGATCGAATTTGCGCCGGGCATCGCGCGTCTCAGTGGCGGGCATCGCTTGCGCGCGACGGATGTGCGTGTGCCAGCGGACTTCTCTTCGGCCGCGTTCTTCCTCGTTGCCGCGTCGATCGTGCCCGGTTCCGATCTGCTGCTGCGCCGTGTCGGCATGAATCCGCGTCGCACCGGCCTGCTGCACGTGCTGCGCCTGATGGGCGCGGACATCGTCGAATCCGATGCGGGCGAGGAGGGTGGCGAGCCGGTGGCCGATCTGCGCGTGCGTCATGCACCGCTGCGCGGCATCGACGTGCCCGAGCAGTACGTGCCCGACATGATCGACGAGTTCCCGGCGCTGTTCGCCGCCGCCGCCTGTACATCCGGCGTGACCCGGATCACTGGCGCGCACGAACTGCGGGTCAAGGAATCGGACCGCATCGCGACGATGGCCGCAGGGCTGCGCGCACTCGATGTCGAGATCGAAGAAGCGAGCGACGGCGCGACGATCACCGGACGCGCGGATGGTTTCGGTGGCGGTCGCGTCGACAGCCATGGCGACCACCGCATCGCGATGTCGTTCGCCATCGCCGGCCAGCGCGCGCGCGGCGAAGTCGTCATCGGCGACACCGCGAACGTCGCGACCTCGTTTCCGGGATTCCTGGAGCTGGCGCAGACTGCCGGCTTCTCGCTGCGCAGCGGCTGACGCCCGAATCAAGCAGGGCTTCTGTGGGAGCGGGGGGGGGCGCGCGGGGGGGGGGGGGGTTGAAAAAACACCCCCCAGCCCCCCCCCCCCCCGGCACCCAACGCCCAAAA
>NZ_JAIWPU010000029.1 GCF_021191705.1 Proluteimonas flavola | reverse complement strand
GCTTCTGTGGGAGCGCGCTTGCGCGCGATGGGCGGTTCTGAGTACACCAATCGCGCGCAAGCGCGCTCCCACAGGTTCCGGATCGTCCAAAGAAAAACGCCCGCATCCGAAAGATGCGGGCGTTCTGCGTTCAGCGCGTTTTGAACTGCGTGATCAGCCTGCATCCTGCAGCGTGAAGTCGATCGGCACGCGCACCGCGCTCGCGCTCGGCTTGCCGCCCTTGATCGCCGGTTCGAACTTCCAGTCGCGCACTGCCTGCTGCGCGGCGCGATCGAGATCGCGCGAACCGCTGCGCTTCTCCACGGTCACGTCGGTGGCATTGCCGTTCGCGTCCACCTGCACCAGCAGGATCAGCGAGCCTTCCTCGCGGCTGCGCGCGGCGGCCGGCGGATACGGGATTTCCGGCTGCGCGACCGGCCGCGCCTCACGGTCGGCGGGGCGGGCAGGCGCGGTTTCGGCACGCGGCGTGGTGCGGGGCGTCGTCGTCGGCTCGCGCTCGACGGGCGGCGCGGCCGGATCGTCGATGACCGGTGTGGGCGGCAGTTCGGGCGTGCCTGTGGTACCGCGCTGGCTCAGCGCATACCAGCCCAGCGCGACAAGCACGACGAGCAGCAGGATCCACACCAGCGGGCTGGAGCCCTTGCGTGGCGGTTCGGGCGGGGGCGGATCCTGCGGTGGCGGATTGATGGGACGCTGCACGGGGTCGTTCATGGCCGCACCTCCTTGCCTGAATGAGTGCGGCGAGCGTCCCACGCAGAATGTGGACGCGATGTGCAGTGCGAAAGCGCCGCGGTCAGCCGCCTTCGGGCGCGAACGAGAACGGAATCTGCAGTTCGCCGGCGACCGGCTGGCCGTCGCGCATCGCCGGTTCGAAACGCCAGCGACGCACTGCGGACACCGCCGCGCGGTCGAGACGACGGTGCTGGCTGCTGCTGACGACGTCGACGCCGTCGACGCGACCGTCGGCGCCGACCTTGACCCGCAACAGCACATCGCCCCGTTCGCCACGCCGCATCGACGCACGCGGGTACTCGGGCGGCTGGGTGGAGACCGGACGCGGCACACTGGTCGCCAGATCGGTGGCCGCGGTCGTGACCGGCGGCGCCGGCGCCTGGTCCACGGGCGCGGCGACAGGCGCCGCCGAGGCCTGGGGCACGTGCGCATCGATACGCACCGGCGTGCGCGGGTCCTGCGGACTGGCGTAATCGAAACCCCGGTCGGTGCTGCCGGCGGCGGGCAACGGCGCGGGCAGAGGTGTCATCGTCCGGTCTCCGGCCACTGCAGGGATGTCTTCGCCATCGCCACCGGCATCCGTCGACGGACGCGCCAGCCACAGCAGCGCGAACAGCAGCACACCTGCCACGCAGCCGCCGACCACGAACCACCACGCGCGCCCGCTCGGCATCACCTCGCGCAGGGTGCGGCGCAAGCGGACGGACAAGGGCGGGGACGAAGCGGACATGGCGGGCTCCTCGACGTGGCGCCGCATTCTTGCACACGCCTTCGCGCATGCCGTTCGGCGCGTGGACGCAGCGGGCGCGTCCTGCAGGAATCCGGGCGATAATGCGGATTCCGTTATCGATAAGCCGAAACCCCGCCATGCTCGATCCCAGCCTCCTGCGCCAGCACGTCACCGATACCGCCGCGCGCCTGCGCGAAAGCCGCGGGTTCGAACTGCCGGTGTCGCGGATCGAATCGCTGGAAGCCGAACGCAAGCAGATCCAGGTACGTACACAGGAACTGCAGAACCTGCGCAACACCCGCAGCAAGGCGATCGGCCAGGCCAAGGCCAAGGGCGAGGACGTCGCGCCGCTGCTGGCCGAGGTCGCCGGTTTCGGCGACGAACTCAAGACCAGCGAGGCGCGCCTGCTGGAGATCCAGGCCGACATCGAGGCGATCGTGCTCGGCGTGCCGAATCTGCCGGATGCCGGCGTGCCGGTGGGCCGCGACGAATCCGGCAACGTCGAGCAGGCGCGCTGGGGCACGCCGCGCACGTTCGACTTCGAAGTCCGCGACCACGTCGCACTCGGCGAACGTCACGGCTGGCTCGATGCCGAGACCGCGGCCAAGCTCAGCGGCGCGCGCTTCACCGTGCTGCGCGGCAAGCTCGCGCGCCTGCATCGCGCGCTCGCGCAGTTCATGCTCGATCTGCATACCAATGAGCACGGCTACGAAGAGACCAGCGTACCGCTGGTGGTCAACGCCGACACGATGCGTGGCACCGGCCAGTTGCCGAAGTTCGAGGACGACCTGTTCGCGACGCCGTTCGGCGACGAGACGCGTTACCTCATCCCGACCGCCGAAGTGCCGCTGACCAATATCGTGCGCGACGCGATCGTCGACGCCGATCGCCTGCCGCTGCGCATGAGCGCGCATTCGCTGTGTTTCCGCTCCGAGGCCGGCAGCCACGGCCGCGACACGCGCGGCATGATCCGCCAGCACCAGTTCGAGAAGGTCGAGATGGTGTCGATCGTGCGGCCCGAGGACAGCGATGCCGAACTCGAGCGCATGACCCGCTGCGCCGAGACCGTGCTCGAGAAGCTCGGCCTGCCGTATCGCAAGCTGCTGCTGTGCACCGGCGACATGGGCTTCGCTGCGCGCCGCACCTACGACCTCGAAGTCTGGCTGCCGTCGCAGGAGACCTATCGCGAGATTTCCTCGTGTTCGAACTGCGGTGACTTCCAGGCCCGGCGCATGCAGGCGCGCTGGCGCAATCCCGGGACGGGCAAGCCGGAGCCGGTGCACACCCTGAACGGCTCGGGCCTTGCGGTCGGCCGCACGCTGATCGCGGTGATGGAGAACTACCAACAGGCCGATGGTTCGATCGAGGTGCCCGAGGCGCTGCGCTCCTACATCGGCGGGCTCTCGCGCATCGACTGATCGAAGTGGGAGACCTGCGTCGTATTTGGAACGAATGGCAGCGATAGATACAGTCTGTTGCGAAATTGGAATAAAGGTGATGGAATGTCGCGGATTGTTCCGATGGCGAGGTTCCCCCACATGCAGGATCTCAACGATCTGTACTACTTCGCGATGGTCGTCGAGCACGGTGGCTTCGCCGCTGCCGAACGTGCCCTCGGCATTCCGAAATCGCGTCTGAGCCGCCGCATCAGCCAGCTGGAAACCGAGCTGGGCGTGCGTCTTCTGCAGCGTTCCACGCGTCGCTTCGCAGTGACGGATGTCGGCCAGAGCGTGTTCCGCCATGCGCAGTCGATGCTCGCTGAGGCCACTGCGGCTCGTGAGGTCGTCGACCGTCTCAGCGCCGAACCGCGCGGACTGGTGCGGGTTAGTGTGCCGGTCAGCATCGCCCAGCAGTCGATTCCGCAGATGCTGCCCGAGTTCCTCGCGCGCTATCCGCAGGTGCGCGTGCAGTTGCACGTCAGCAACCGCCGCGTCGACGTCATCAACGAAGGCTTCGACGTCGCGGTGCGTGTGCGCTCCAAGCTCGACGACGACGGCAGCCTGGTGATGCGCAGCTTCGGCCAGATCCAGGAACTGCTGGTCGCCAGCCCGGGCTATCTCGACCGCATGGGCCGCCCGAAAGATCCCGACGAACTCGACCAGCACACCACGATGAGCATGGGCGAGGACGAAGTGAAGCAGCGCTGGGACCTGCAGGCCAACGACGGCACCACGCGCCGCGTCGAACTCAAGCCGCGCGTTGCAGGCTTCGATTTCCCGATGCTGATGGCGCTGGCCAAGCAGGGCCTCGGCATCACGATGCTGCCCGAAACCCTGTGCGCCGAAGCCGTGCGCAACGGCGAACTGGAAGTGGTGCTGCCCGACTGGCACCTGCCGCTGGGCATCGCCCACGCCGTGTTCGCCTCGCGCCGCGGGCTGCTGCCGGCGGTGCGCGTCTTCATCGACTTCCTCGCCGAGAAGTTGCCGCCGCTGATCGAAGCCTCCAGCCTCGACTGCCGCAACTGCGACAAGAAGCCGACCGCCGGTGCCATCCCGCCGCCGCGTATCGCCACCGCCGCGGTGCGTGCGACAATGACGTGATCGCGCAACGCCACGCGTGAGCGCGCAGCGTTTTCTTCGCCGCTCGATGGTCAACCGCCGACGCCGCGTCAGCGGCGCTGGTGATGGAGTGGGACACATCGGAGAGATGGCCGAGTGGTTTAAGGCAGCGGTCTTGAAAACCGCCGAAGGATCAAACCTTCCGTGGGTTCGAATCCCACTCTCTCCGCCAACTCCGATTCGACTCGCATATTCGACGTTGCCGGATCTCGCTGCCTGGTGAGAGTCGCTTTGCGCTACTTTGCAACGGGTGTTTGGGACGGCGCCACTGACGATCGATGTTTCGCGTGACGCGACACTAGAGTGCCGACAGGACAATCTGCAGCTCAGGAGGAGCGATATGAAGCTCACCAAGACGGTGTTGATAGCGCTTGCCGTGATGGGCGTCATCGGCGCGGGCACGGCCTGGACCGAAATGCGTGGGGGCTACGATGCGCTCGTGCATCGCGTGGGGCGCCGGTTATGGCGCCATCCGGCGCATCGGCCCAGTCGTTCGCGTCGGCAACCGCATCGCCAGCCACGCCGAGTGCGCCGCCTCGCAGCGCGGATCGCGATCAAACCAGGGCAACTGCGTCAGCGGAGCGGAGCGCTCCGGCCGCGAACGCGAAGCTGCTGCTCGCACGTGCGCGGATACTCGATCACCTGTGCGATCCGTCCACTGCCAGGTTCCGCCACGGACGGCAGTTGCAGGGTGGCGAGATCGTCTGCCTGGCGGTCAATTCGAAGAACGGTTTCGGTGGAGATATCGGCTTCACCCAGGCCGTGGTGATATCGCGGCCCGAGGTCGCGCCGGTGGTCTGGGGCGACGAGGCGCGCCAGCATATTGCGCGCGCGGCGTGCGAGACGACGTAGCCGGCCTTCGATCGCACGCGCCAGACAGTGTTGGCTTCAAGCGCGGCGTCGACACGTGCTTCAACTCAGCGCAGCAGGATCGTCATAAGGCAGATGGATCGCACCCGCATCGCGCAACGCAGCTTGGGCGCTGGCCAGCGTGGCACCCTCGCCATCAATGACGACCAGGACGCGACCGGCTTCGATCTCGCCTTCGAACGTCTGGCGGATCGGATCGGGCAGGGATGCACCGACCAGTGACGACGCCCAGGTGCCGACCGCCGCGCCGCCGAGGGTCGTCAGTGCGACGCCGGCAAGTGTCAGCCCCAGTGGCGGGACCGCGACGGCGACCAGTCCGGCCAACAGGCCCGTCGCGCCACCGATGCCTGCACCGCGCACCGCGGCATGCTTGAAGTCTGTCGGCGCTTCTTTCTGGTGCTCGGGTATCGCATCAAGCTCGACATCGCTGCGTGCGACGAGCGAGATGTCCGTTTCGGCGATGCCTGCGTCACGGGCGGCCCGGACGGCCGTTTTGGCGGCTTGCAGGGAAGGCGTGCTGTAAACGCGACGGACTTTCATGAGCGACTCCACGCCTGGCAGGGCGCGTCGAGCATCCGCCGGTGCTCGTCAGGCGACCGTGAACCGCATGCGGCTAGCCGATGCCGATGCCGCCGGCCTTGCCCGACAGATGCTCGTGGAGGATCACGCTGCCGATGACGATCAGGATCAGGCCGCCGACGATCTCCGCGCGCTTGCCGACGATCGCGCCGAGTGCGCGGCCAAGCATGATCCCCGTCGTCGCCATGACCAGTGTGCAGACGCCGATGACGGTGGCGACCAGCAGGATGTTGACGTCGAGAAACGCGAGGCCCACGCCGACCGCCATGGCGTCGATGCTGGTGGCGAAGCCGGTTGCGGCGAGATTCCAGAATCCGTGGGGGCGCACGTCGCCTTCCGCCTCGTCCGGCGCATCCCTGCGCAAGCCGGCGAGCACCATGCGGATGCCGAGCGCGCCGAGCAGCACGAATGCGATCCAGTGATCCCATGCGGTGACATAGGACGCTGCAGCCAGGCCCAGCGTCCAGCCGACGAGCGGCGTCACGCCTTCGATGACGCCGAAAATCGCGCCGGCGCGCAACGCCTCCGGGAAACGCGGTCGCTGCATGGCCGCGCCCTTGCCGATGGCGGCGGCGAACGCATCGGTGGACATGGCGAAGCCGATCAGGACGATCGAAAGGAAGGACATGCGAGACTGCTTCGGGTCGGGCGGAGACGATGCACGGCGGACCGGCGCGCCCGACCTGCGTAGCGCCGATTCACCGCTGGTCTCGCCTACCTGGACTGGTTGCCTGCACCACGATCATGCGGATCGAGTGTGTTGACGCAGGCGCTTCCACGACGCGGAAGCCGGCTACTCCCCAAGGGGACGCACATGCTATCAGCGCGTTCCGGGCAGCGCACACAAGTGGCCGACGACATGCCCGACCCAGTTCAGCGGGATGGGTTTCGTGGCGCGAGTGCGGCGAAGGCAGGGCGCCCAGGAAGGCTGGTGAACCGGGGATATGCACCTGTGCAGTGTCGCTTGAGATACGCCACGCCGGCCCTATACTGCATGGGTCAGAGCGACTTCTGACTCCCGGGGGTGCCCAGGCTTCGACGGGGGTTGCGAAATTGCCTGGTGCATGCCGAGGGGGCGACTTTCCTCGTTAATCCAGTAGCAAACTTTTAGTTGCCAACGACGACAACTACGCTCTCGCCGCTTAAGGCGTAAGCCCCGAACCTACTTGTGCCCGTGCTCGTAGATGTAGGGTCATTATCACGGAACCGGCTGTGATGGCTGCCTGTCAGTCACGGCTTAACCAAAGCAGGCTGGTCCTGGGGTGCGCTTCGCACACCGTGCTGCCACAGGGCGAGATCCAACGGTGAGCTAAGCATGTAGTACCGGGGATGGAGTGCCTTCGGACGCGGGTTCGATTCCCGCCACCTCCACCATTCAACAGTCGGCAGATGACCGCAGACGTTCGATAAGGGTCTGATTCGACGGAGAAATCCCGAGGATCAGGCCCTTTTTCGTTCGCCGCTGTTCGTCCGTGGCTGTTGCAATGCTGGTTCTGGTGGGGGCAGATCTGGGGGCATGGGCCGACTCGGCCGACCGGATCCCCCAATGCCCCTTACCAACACCGTCCTCCGAAAAGTGAAGCCGACGGACAGGGTGCAGCGTCTGTTCGACGGCGGCGGCCTGTAATTGGAGATCACGCCTGCCGGCGGAAAGCTCTGCCGTCAGAAGTGACGGTTCGGCGGCAAGGAGAAGCGCCTGGCCCACGGCACCTATCCCGAGGTCAGCCCGGTTGGTGCGCGGGAGCGCCGCGAGACGACCTGCAAGCTCCTGGCTGCTGGCGTCAACCTGGGCGAGCACGGGAAGGAGAAGGCCGTGCGCGTCGCCAGCGACGCGCGGGACGCCAACAGCTTCGAGGTCGTGGCGCGCGAGTGGTTCGCCCGGCAGCGGTCGGCATGGGGCTGTCACACGCGGACACGATCACCGCCCGACTGGAAAAGCGACCTGTTCCCGTGGATCGGGGCGGGGGCGATAACCCGCGATGAACCCAAAAGACCCCCGGCCGGAGCCGGAGGTCTTCGAACATGCGGGAGACCGTTGCCGGTCTCCCGAGGTGCCTTTCGAACTTAGCGCAGCAGGCTGAGCACGTTCTGCGGCAGCTGGTTGGCCTGGGCCAGCATCGCGGTACCGGCCTGCTGCAGGACCTGCGTACGCGACAGCTCGGCGGTTTCCTTGGCGAAGTCGGTGTCCATGATGCGGCTGCGCGAGGCCGACAGGTTTTCCGAGGAGGTCTGCAGGTTCGCGACGACCGAGCTGAAGCGGTTCTGCACCGCACCGAGATCGGCGCGCGTGGAGTTGACGGCGCCCAGAGCGGCGTCCATCGCCAGGATCATGCGGTCGGCAGCGTCGGCAGTCAGGACGGTTTCGTTCTCGAAGCCGGTCTGCTCGGTTCCAGGGGTGACCGTCGGGGTGCCTTGCGTGGTGCCATCGACGATGCCGCCGACATTGGTCGCGTTGGCAATCGTCAGCGACTGGTCCGTCGAACTGATCACGCCGTCCGCTCCCATGGTGACATTCGCCAGGGCCGTGTTCGCGGGGTCCGCCTTGGCAGCATCGAAGGCGGCGACGAGGGCGGTCAGTGCACCTGCGGCGTCACGCGTGGACGGATCCGCGGTATCGGCCGGGATCTCGATGTTGACGCCGTTGACGCTGAACGAGGCCGCATCGGCAGGGGCGGTGACCGAAGCCGCCGTCAGGGACTGATCATAGGTGGTCGCGTCCGGCGCGTCCCAGCTGCCCAGCGCGGCGGTGCTCGCGTTGGTGATGGAATCGACAGTGATCGTCTGGCCCTGGTTCGCGCCGACCTGGAAGGCCTGGGCGGTGAAGGAGCCGTCGAGCAGGTTGGTGCCGTTGAACGAGGTCTGCTCGGAGACGCGCTGGATCTCGGCCTTGAGCTGGGTGACTTCGGCGTTCAGCGCGACACGGTCGGATTCGGAGTTGGTGGCGTTGCGCGACTGCACGGCCAGTTCGCGGATGCGCTGCAGGTTGTTGCCGATCTCGCCCAGCGCGCCTTCGGCGGTCTGCGCAAGCGAGATGCCGTCGTTGGCGTTGCGGGCGGCCTGGTTCATACCGCGGATCTGGGTGGTGAAGCGCTCGGAGATCGCGAGGCCGGCGGCGTCGTCCTTGGCGCTGTTGATGCGCTGGCCCGAGGACAGGCGCTGGATCGAAGTCGCCAGGCTGGCCGAGTTGGTGGCCAGGTTGCGCTGGGCGTTGAGCGAGATGGTGTTGGTGTTGATGACGGACATGATGCAGGTCTCCTGGTATGGGGAATCCGGCACGGGAACAGGGCCTGGCCGGTGGCTCCGCAGGGGGTTGCCGGTGTGTCGGTCCTGTCCTCTGCTGTAAGCAATAACGGCGTCTCGTCGTCAAGCTTTAATGCTGTTTTTGCCGGCGATTCGCAGCCCGTCGCCGGGCCGGTTCCGTTAACGGCAAGTGGGCCGGGAGGTTGAGCGCGCATGCGTCGACCGCGAACGCCATGTTCCGGGAACGCGGGGCGGTGAAGGTGGAGCGCCGATATGGTTGTTCGGGCGAGGGGCCAGTGAGTTCAAACCGTCGGGCCCGGAGGCACTGGATTCCGCTTGGCCAGACATGCGCCCGTTGAAGGCCGCGGGAATGACGATCAGAACGGACCTTTCAGGCCATTGCCCATGAATGATGGCGCGCGGCGCTGGATGCCGCAGGCGCGGACCTCGCGTCCGTGCAGCGATGGAGCATCGCACTTGAGATCGCCCCCTGTGGGAGCGCGCTTGCGCGCGATGGCGCATTGCCGGTGAAGCCTTTCGCGCGCGAGCGCGCTCCCACGAAAATCCTGTCCGGTTACTACATCAGCGCAGCAGATCGAACAGCGACAGGCGCTGCATCTGCACGAAGCTCAGCTGGGCCGCTTCGAGCGCGACCTTCTCGAGGTTGAACCGGCTGATCGCTTCGGCGTAGTCCAGATCGCGGATGCCCGACAGCGTGGTCTCGATGGTCAGGGTGTGCGCATCGCGCAGCGATGCGGCGTTGTCGAGTGCCGCCAGCTGCGCGCCGCCATTCGCGCGTACATCGATGAGGTGGTCCTGCGCGGTCGCGATGTCGCGCATCGCGCCCTGCAGCGCGTTCTGCTGCGCGGTTCGTTGTGCGTCGGTCGTCGGGTTCAGGGTCAACGCACCGAGCAGCGAGTCGATCGTCGCGAACACGTCACGCGTGCCGGCCGGCCCCAGCGAGAACGCATCGCCATCGGCAGGCACGCCGCCGATGACCACGCGCGCGCCGGCCACCGTGATCGCCTCGCCGTCCGCATGCACCCCGCTGGCGACGACATCGCCGGCCGCATCGCTGACCTCGTAGGCGCCGTCCGCGCCGAAGGTGATGCGGTAGCTGCCACCGTCCCACTGCCCGGAATCGGTCAGGCCGAAGCTGCCGATCTGACCGGTGCCGGTGTTCGCGGCATCGGCGCCGACATCGATGCGCCCATCGCCGGTGCGCACACGCAAAAAGACTTCGCTGCCGGGCATGGTGTCGGCGACGAACATCTGCGGCGCGATCTCGACCTGACGCCGGGTCTGGTCGCCCGCGTAGTCGATGCCGCCCGCGACCCTGGCGAACGGCGGTGCCCCGTCCTGGGTGCCGCCGAACAGATAGCGCCCGGCGCCATCCGGACTGTTGGCGATGTCGAGCAGGCTGGCGCGCAGGCTGGTGACTTCGGTGGCGATCGCTGCGCGGTCCTCGTCCGACAGCGACGCACTGTTGGCGCGCACCGTGAGTTCGGTGATGCGGCCCATGACGTCGCCGGCCTGGGTCAACGCCGCTTCCTGCATGCCGAGCCGGTGGCCGACCGCGTTGGCGTTCGAGCCGAAGCGTTCGAGTTCCGCCTTCGAACGGTCCAGGCCCACCGCGGCGCCGGCGCCGACCGGATCGTCCTTGGCGGTCAGCAGCTTCTTGCTGGTGGTCAGTTCGTTCTGGATGCGCGCCAGCGACGCCTGCTTGGACTGCAGGGTCGAGAGCGACTGCTGATACAGCATGCCGGTGGAGATGCGGGTCATCGGCGGACGGCTCCGAGCAGGGACTGGAACAGGGTATCGGCGGTGGAGATGATCTGCGCGGCGGCCTGGTAGGCCTGCTGCAGCCGGAGCATGTTGGCCGCTTCCTCGTCGAGGTTGACGCCGGAAATGCTCTCGCGCGCGGCGTAGGCCTGATCGTGCAGCATGGCTTGGGCTTCGGCGGCGTAACCGGCGTGACGCGCGGCGGAGCCGACCGCGGTGGTCAGGCCCGAGATCGCGCCGTTGAGGCTCAGCGAGCCGCCATTGAGCGCGGTGGCATCGTCGAACCCGGCGAGCAGCGCGGCGTTGCCGTTGTTGCTCGAACCCGGCGCCGTCGGCGCCATGGTGAAGCTGTCGCCGGCCGCCGGAATCCCGTCGAGCACGAACGACCAGCCATGGGCGCTGATCGTGTCGCCGGGCGTGTAGGCGAACGGACCGTCGCCGTCGATCGTGTACTGGTTGCCGTCGAGGAACTCGACGGTGGACGGCGTGCGCAGCGCCGGATCGGACGCATCGCCGATGCGCACCGTCGCCGGTGTGGCGCTGCCGAGATTGCCCAAGGCGGCCTGCACCTGGACCGGCGCGGCCGCGGCGATGCGGCCTGGATCGCTGATCGCCACCGAGAGACCTCGCGCCGCCTGCGCGGTGGGCTGCAGCAGGAACCGGTCGCCGTCCTGCGGCACGCCGTCGAGCGCGAGTGCGATGCCGCCGACCCGCAGGGGATCGCCGGCCACGCCGGAACCGGTCATGGCGACGTTGGCACCGGTCAGCGCATCGGTCGCGGTCCATGCGCCGCCTTGGAACTGCAGCACGAGGTTGCGGCCATCGACCGCGCCCAGATCGTCGAGGCTGGCCGACAGGTGCGCCGTGCCCGTGTTCGCCGCATGACCACCGACGACGGGATCGGGCACGTTGAAGAACGCGCCGCCCATGTCGCCGTACTGGTCGACGCCTGCAGCATGGCCGGCGTTGAAGGTGGTGCCGAACGCGAGCGCGATCCGGCCCAGTTCGGACTGGGTTGCGTCGAGGACCTGATCGCGGAATTCGAGCAGCCCGCCGATCTTCCCGCCCATCACCCGGTCGTCGATGCGGATGGTCTGGCCCTGGGTCTGCAGCGCCAGCTGCTGGCGCTCGGGACGATAGGGGTCGGTCACGGTGGTCAGCTGCGAGGCCTGCACGCCGACGACCAGCGCCTGGCCGCCGGCCGAGAACACGTTCATCGCGCCGCCGTCCTGCTGCACCGCGGTGCCGCCGGTCAGCGAGACGAGGTCGCGGATCATCTGGTCGCGGCGGTCGAGCAGGTCGGGCGATGCGGTCTGCGCACTGCCGATGCGGCCGTTGAGCTGGGCGATCTCGCTGGTCAGGCGGTTGACCTCGCCTGCGCTGGCTGCAAGCCCGCTGTTGACCTCGGTCGACAGCTGGTCGAACTGGCCCTGCAACTGCTGGAACCGGGTGGTCAGCGCGTTGGCCTGGCCCAGCAGGTTCTGCCGCTCGGCCGGCGCGGACGCACTGGCCGACAGCGCGCTCACCGAGTCGAAGAAGTTCGACCACAGCCCGGCGATGCCGGTCGTGGATTCCGACATCAGGCTGTCGACGCGCCCGGACAGCGAGGCCAACTGCTCCAGTCGCGCGAGTTCGCCGCCGCTGTCGATCAGGCGCGCATTGGCGAGATCGTCGGCAACCCGGCGCACGTCGCTGATCTGGGTGCCGCGGCCGACGTAGCCGCTGCCGATGAACTGCGGCGAGCGCGCCTCGAAGTCCACCTGCTGGCGGCTGTAGCCCGGTGTATTGATGTTGGCGACGTTGTGGCTGACCGTCGACAACGCCCGCTGGAAGGCGAGCAGGGCGCTGGTGCCGGTCGAAAGGATGTTGGCCATGGGCGGACTCAGCGACGAAGGAGGGCCTGGACCGCGCGTTCGGCGGTCTCGGCGACGGTGTTGGCGGACGCGGCCGGCGCCACGGCGTTCAGCGGTTGCGCGGCGGCGCTGCCGGCGCGTGCGAACTGCGAGATCGTCGACAGGGCGCGGTCCAGCGTGGGGCCGTTGGCGATCGCGCTGAGCTTGTCGGCATAGCGCGGATCGGTGGCGTAGCCGGCCTGCTGCAGTGAAGTGGCAAAACGGCGCACGTCGCCGCCGGATTCCAGCGCCTGGCGGTAGCGCGGATTTGATTTGAGCAGGCGCACGTAGTCGGCGAAGCTCTCGGCCGGCGAGTCGTAGGCGCGGAATTCGGCGCGCTCGGTATGGCGCACGCCGTTGGTGTATTCGTGCGTGGTCGCCGCGGCGCGCTCGCCCTTCCAGCCGGTCGCCTTGATGCCGAACAGATTGTGGGCGGTGCCGCCGTCGCCGCGCTGGATGGTGCGCCGGCCCCAGCCGGTTTCCAGCGCCGCCTGGGCGACCAGGGCGCGGGCGTCGACGCCGAGTTCGCGTGCGGCGGCTTGCGCGTGCGACCAGATCGAGGCCACGAACCGCTCGGGCGAGCGCGGCGCGAAGGATTCGGCCGCCGCGCGCGAGGCCTGTTCCAGCGCGGCCGGCACCTGGCCCACGGCCGCGCCGACCCGGGTGGCCGCGCCGGTCACCGCATCGACCGCCGGGCGCGCACGCGCCATCAGCTGGTCGATGAAGCCGTCCATCGGCGATTGCGCCTCGGAGGCGGACGCGCTGGCGCTGCTGACCGGACGGCCCGCGATGAGGTCCAGCGTCTGCGCGCCCAGCGCTTCGGGCAGGGCGCCGATGCCGGTGTGTCCCTGCGGATCGAGCGCTTTCGTGGCGGGATCGCCGGCAAGGCGCGTATCCAGCGCCTGCGCGTCTGCATCGCCGCCGCCGAGCTGGCGGGCGATCACCTTGGCTAGGCCCAGCCCATTGCCCTCGGTCATCGACTTGGCGAGACGCTGGTCGTAGAGATCGCGATACAGCTGGTTCTCGCCGGGAAACAGCGAATCGCCCATGCTGGCGTCGCGCATGCTCTTGATCAGCATCTGCGCGAACACGCCTTCGAACTCGCGCGCGGCCTTGTCGATGCGCGCGGCATCGGGGCGTTGGACGGGATCGAGTTCGACGGGCGTGGACGCGATGCGCATGTCAGATCACCTCGAGCTCCGCGCGCAGCGCACCGGCCTGCTTGAGCGCTTCGAGGATCGCGATCAGGTCGCCCGGTGCGGCACCGACGGCGTTCACCGCGCGTACGATCTCGTCCAGCGACGTACCGCCGGCGAACTTGAACATGCGGCTGCCGTCCTGGTTCACCGAGATGTCGGACTGCGGCGTGACCACGGTGCTGCCGCGGCCGAAGGGCTCGGGCTGGCTCACGCCCAGGCTCTCGGTGATGGTCACGCTGAGCGAGCCGTGCGCGATGGCCGCGGGCATCACCTTGACCAGCGCGCCCATGACCACGGTGCCGGTGCGCGAATTGACGATGACCTTGGCGGGCGCGGCGCCGGGCGAGAGCTGCACGTTCTCCACCTCTGCAAGGAAACCGATCCGCGCGCCCGGATCGAATGGCGCGCGCACCGCAACGGTCACGCCGTCGACCGCACGCGCGGTGCCGGGACCGAAGCGTGCGTCGAGCGCGGCCACCATGTTCGAGATCGTGCTGAAGTCGCCGCGGTTGAGGTTGAGGGTCAGCTCGCCGCCGTCGCCGAAGCCGGCGTCGACCGCGCGTTCGACCATCGCGCCGTTGGGAATGCGGCCCACGCTGGGCACGTTGACCGACATCCGCGAGCCGTCGCTGCCCTGCGCGCCGAAACCGCCGACCACCAGGCTGCCCTGGCCGACCGCATAGACCTGGCCGTCGGCGCCCTTGAGCGGCGCCATCAGCAGGGTGCCGCCGCGCAGCGAGACCGCGTTGGCGATCGACGACACGGTGATGTCGATCGTCTGGCCGGGCTTGGCGAACGGCGGCAGCTCGGCGTGGATCGCCACGGCGGCCACGTTCTTGAGCTGCGGATTGACGTTGGCCGGCACCGTGACGCCCAGTTCGTTGAGCATGTTGCGCAGGCTCTGCACGGTGAACGGCGACTGGCTGGTGCGGTCGCCGCTGCCGTCGAGGCCGACCACCAGCCCGTAACCGACCAGCGCGTTGCCGCGCACGCCGCCGACGGTGGCGAGATCCTTGATGCGCTCCTGCGCGTGCACGGGCGCGGCCAGCGTGGCGACGGCCAGCAGGGCGAGCGGCATCAGGCGGAGCAGGGAGGTACGCAGCATGGCGGTGGCCTGGTGGGAACTCAGTAGGGAGAGAGGCGCGAATGGAAGAACCGGCCGAGCCAGCCCATCGCGTTGGATTGCGCGATCGCGCCGCGGCCACCGTAGACGATGCGCGCATCGCCCACCCGACTCGACAGCACGCTGTTGTCCGGGCCGATGTCGGCCGGGCGTACGATGCCCTGCACCTGCACCAGTTCGTTGCCCTGGTTGAGGCGGATGTTCTTGCTGCCTTCGATGACCAGGTTGCCGTTGGGCAGGCGCTGGACCACGGTCACGGTCACGTTGCCCTGCAGACGGTTGCTCTGGGCGCTGCGGCCGCTGGCATCGAAATCGCGGCTGCCGCTGGCCGATGTGCTCAGCACGTCGCGGCCGTTGAGCGTGACCGGTGCGCCGAAGATGCTGGGCGCGCTGATGTCGAGGCTGCTTTCCTTGCCGACCTGGGTGCTGGCATTGGTCTGCGCGGTGGTGTTCTCGATCAGCTGGATCGTCAGCAGATCACCGACGTCTCGCGCGCGCTTGTCGGCGAACAGCGACAGGCCGCTGCCGCCGCCGGCCTGGTAGATCGCACCGGGCGTGGCGTAGGCGGGCGCGGCGATGACCGGCTGGATCGGCGCCATCGGCGGGTAGGGACGCACGTCGCCGGCGACGACGCAGCCGCCCAGCAGGGCGGGCAGGGCCAGCACGGCGACGCGGCGGAAGGAGTGGGCACGGATCATCGCGGTGCTCAGACGTTGTTGTTGAGGTAGCCGAGCATCGAGTCGGTGGTCGAGATCGCCTTGGCGTTCATCTCGTAGGCGCGCTGGGTCTCGATCATGCTGACCAGCTCCTCGACCACGTTGACGTTGCTGCCTTCCAGCGAGCCCTGCTCGATCATGCCGAGGCCGTTGAGACCGGGCGTGCCGTTCTGCGCGGGCCCGGAGGCCGTGGTTTCCAGGTACAGGTTCTCGCCACGCGCCTGCAGGCCGGCGGGATTGATGAAGTCGGTGACGGTCAGGGAACCGATCTCGATGCCGGCCCCCTCGCCCGACATCTGCATGCTGATCGTGCCGTCCTGGCCGATGGTCATCGACTGCGCGCCCTCGGGCACCTGGATGCCGGGCTGTACCGGGAAGCCGCTGCTGGTGACCAGTTCGCCCTGGGCGTTGATCTGGAAGCTGCCGTCGCGGGTGTAGGCCGACGTGCCGTCGGGCATCAGCACTTCGAAGAAGCCGCGGCCGTTGACCATGACGTCGAGCGCGCGGCCGGTCTGCTGCGGGTTGCCCTGCTGGAAGTCCTTCGAGGTCGAGACCACGCGCACGCCGGTGCCCAGCTGCAGGCCGGTCGGCAGCTGGGTCTGCGCGGAACTCGCGCCGCCCGGCTGACGCACCTGCTGGTACAGCAGGTCCTCGAAATTCGCCCGGTCGCGCTTGAAACCGGTGGTGTTGGTGTTGGCGAGGTTGTTGGACACGACCGACATGCGCGTCTGCTGCGCATCCAGTCCGGTCTTCGCCACCCACAGAGCCTGGTTCATCGGTTGGTCCTCGGTCCGGGCGCGAGCCGCGCCGTCGCCTGGGTTGATGCAATCGGTGTGCCAGTGGGGAGCTGGTGATTCGTGATTGGTGATTCGTGATTTGAAAAAGCGGTTGGCCGCGTGCCGGAACGTGCGTCGCGCGGGCCGCTTCGTCGAATCACGAATTACGAATCACCAATCACGAACGGATCAGCCCCCCAGCCGCAGCAGGCTGTTCGCCGCCTGGGCGTTGTCGTCGCCACGCTGGATCAGCTTGACCTGCATCTCGAACTGGCGCTGCAGCTGGATCATCTGGACGAGGGCGCCGGCGGCGTCGACGTTGCTGGTCTCCAGCGCGCCGGTGGTCATGACCTCGCCGGGGGCCTGGGCCAGCGGACGCTGCGGATCGGTGTTGCGCATCAGGCCGTCGAGGCCGCGCGCCAGCCGGTCCGGCGTGGCGTCGACCACGCGCAGCCGGCCGAGCACGGCTATCGTCTGGGGGCCTTCGCCCAGCGGCACGATCGACACCGTGCCGTCATGGCCGATGTCCAGGGCCTGGTGCGGCGGCAGCGCGAACGGCATGCCGTTGTCGTCGACCAGCGGATGGCCGCTGCTGGTGACCAACTGGCCGTTCGGGGTCAGCGACAGGTTTCCGGCGCGGGTGTAGGCCTCGCCGCCGTCCGGCGACTGCACCGCCAGCCAGCGGTCGGGCCGCAGCGAGACATCGAGTGGATTGCCGGTGACGCGCTGGGCGCCCATGCGGCTGTTGAAGCCCTGGTCGACGTGCATCGCGTCGATGCGCGAGGCATGCGTCCCGCCGGGGACGCGGTAGGCCTGGGTATTGGCCAGCGCCGCCTTGAATCCCGCGGTGTCCGCGTTGGCGAGGTTGTGCGACACCGTGCCCTGCGCCTGCAGCGTGGCGCGGGCGCCGGTCATCGCGACGTAGAGGGCTTTGTCCATGGGCAGGGATTGGGGATTCGGGATTGGGGATTGGGGATTGGGAAGAGCTGGATCAGGCGCGAGCGGGCGGGGATGCGAGTCCGAATCCCCAATCCCCAATCCCGAATCCCGCCGTCATCAACGAATGTTGATGACGGTTTGCGTCACCTGGTCCTGGGTCGAGATCATCTGCGCGTTGGCCTGGAAGTTGCGCTGCGCGACGATCATGCTGACCAGTTGTTCGGTCAGGTCGACCGTCGACGATTCCAGCGCGCCGGCCTGGATCTGGCCGAAGTCCGAGCTGTCCGGCGCACCGGTGCGGCCGGCGCCCGAGCCGTAGGTCTCGGCCCACATGTTGTTGCCCTGCGGCTGCAGGCCCTGTGGATTGACGAACGTGGTCAGTGCGATCTGGCCCAGTGGCTGGTCGGCGCCGTTGGAATAGCGCGCGAACACCACGCCTTCGGCCGAGATGCTGATCTCGTTGAGCTTGCCCGCCGCGTAGCCGTCCTGGCGGCTGTCACGCAGTTGGAACGCCGAGCCGTACTGGGTGGAGCCGGTGAGGTCGAGGCTGAGTTCCAGCACGCCCGCGCCATTTGACGGGGTAAACGGATCCAGTGCGATGCGGCCGTCGGTCGGCGAGAGCAGGGCGCCACTGTCGGAGAATTGCAGCGTCACCGGGTCGCCGACGCTGCTGCCGTCGACGTAGCTGTGCATCTGCCACTCGTTCGGATTGGCGGTCTTGACCAGGTACGAAGTCTGCACGTGGCCTACCCCGAGCGAATCGAACACCGTGATGCCGCCGGTGGAGTGGTTGTAGCTGTTGGGCTCGGTCGGATCGAAGGTCGCCATCGTCGGCGGCGACGCATTGCCGGGCAGGGTGAACATCAGGTTGACCAGGCTGCTGGCCTGCGGCGGGCTGTCGGTGGTCAGCAGTTGCAGGTCGGTCACCCGGCCGACGTCGAAGCCGTCCGCATTGGTGCGCGGCGGATAGACCTGCAGTCGCGCGCCGTCGGGGGTGCCGACGAAGCCCTGGGCGTCGGTCTGGAAGTTGCCGGCGCGGCTGAAGGTGCGCGCGCCGTTCTTGCTCAGGGTGAAGAAGCCTTCGCCGTCGATCGCCATGTCCAGGCTGCGCCCGGTGGGATCGATGTTGCCCTGCGAGAACTGCTGGGCGACGTTGCTCAGCTTCACGCCCGAGCCGATCGCGTTGCGCGACAGGCCGTAGGCGCTGTTGGAGAACAGGTCGGCGAACTCGGCGCGCGACTCCTTGAAGCCGGTCGTGTTGACGTTGGCGATGTTGTTCGCGGTGACGTTGAGATTGGCGTTGGCCGCGTTGATGCCGGACAGCGAGGTGTTGAAGCTCATGGCGGACTCCGTGTGGTCGTGCGCGGGAAAACGGGAAAGGCGGGACGCGTCAGCCGACGCGCAGCACGTGGCCGAGCGGCGCGGTGCCGAGGCCTTCGATGTCGAGATAGAGCCCGTCGGTGCCCACCGAGACGCTTTCGACCTTGCCGCGCACATAGGTGCTCAGGCTGGTCGTGGCGCCGGCTTCGGTGACGTGCTTCGCGGTGATGCCGTAGGCGCCTTCCGGCAGGCGCTGGCCGGCGGCGTCGGTGCCGTCCCAGGCGAAGGGGACTTCGCCCGCGGCATTCGCGGCGACGGTGAACTGGCGCACCGGCTGGCCGTTGGCGTCGGTGACCTCGATGGTCACCAGGCCCGGCGCCGGCGCGGCGACGATGCCGCTGGTGCTGCCTTCGGCCGGCAGCGCCACCCTGGACGAGGGCAGCAGCACCTCGCGGCCGACCATCGTCGCGCCGCGCAGTAACTGGTCGCTGGCCATGGCGCCGGCGAACCCCTCGACCGAGGCATTGAGGCTCTGGATGCCCTGCACGGTGGAAAACTGCGCCAGCTGGCCGAGGAAGGCGCTGTTCTCCATCGGATTGAGCGGGTCCTGGTGCTTCAGCTGCTCGGTCATCAGGCGCAGGAAATCGGCCTGGCCCAGCGACTCGGCGTTGTTGCCGGACGCGGATTGCGCAGTGCCGGCCAGGCCGAGGCTGCTGTAGACGTCGTTGGCGATGGTGCTCATCGGGTGGCTCGTGTCGGTGCGCGGGCTCAGCGGCCCATGCTGAGGGTGGCCACCGCCAGTTCCTTGGCGGTGTTGAGCATCTCCACGCCGGCCTGGTAACTGCGCGAGGCGGAGATCATGTTGACCATCTGCGACACCGGATCGACGTCGGGGGAATACACGTAGCCCTGCTCGTCGGCCAGCGGATGGCCGGGTTCGTAGCGCTGGATCGGCGGCGTGTCGCGCTCGACGATGCCGGCCACCTGGACGTTGGTGAGCGCCGGATCGCTGGCGTGCGCGGTCGCGCGGAACACCGGTTCGAGCGGCCTGTAGACCTGCTCCGGCGAGCCGGCGACCGAATCGGCATTGGCCAGGTTGCTGGCCAGCGTGCTCAGGCGCACCGATTGCGCCTGGAGGGCGGAGCCGGCGACATCGAAGATCGGCAGGTTGCTCATGGATTACTGTCCCGTGATGGCGGTCAGGAGGGTGCGGACCTTCGACTCGAGGAAGCTCAGCGAGGCGCGGTACTCCAGCGCCGCGCGGCCGTACGCGGCGCGTTCGGCGTCCGGATCGACCGAATTGCCGTCCAGGCTGGCCTGCGCGGCGATGCGGGCGACGGAGAACGGGTTCAATCCGTCGTCGCCCGGGAGTGGAATGTGGTTGGACTGCAGTTCGCGGGCCGGCGCCGTGCCGGTTTCGCGCACCCGCGCGGCGTTGGCCAGGGCGGCGTTGAAGTCCAGATCGCGCGCCTGGTAGCCGGGCGTATCGGCGTTGGCCAGATTGCTGGCGATGAGCTTCATGCGCTGCTCGCGCAACGGCAGCGCATCGAGCTGGAAGCCCAGATAGGACGAAATCGGATTGGACATCGGACGCCTCCGGCGGACCTGTGCCGGGGCAGGTGCAAGCGGCGTGCCAGAACGCGGCGGGGGGCGGTCTTCGCTGGCGCTCGATGGGGGTGCGAGAAGTGCTCAATCGCGCGCGAGCGCGCCCGCGACCTGGATGCCGCGCACACCGAGGCCAGCGGTCAGCGCGGCGGTAGCCTCCGCCCGCAGCGCGGCCTACCAGCATGCAGGTGAGGAACACGCCTGCACATCCTGTGGGAGCGGGGGGGGGGGGGGGGGGGGGGGGCGGGGGGGGCCCGGGGGGCCCCCCCCCCCCCCCCCCCCCCCGGGGGGGGGGGGGGGGGCGGGCGGGGGGGGCCCCCGCCGCCCCCCCCCCCCCCCCCCCCCCCCCCCCCCCCACAACAGTGGGGTTTGGGCTCCCACAACAGTGGGGTCCGGGGTCTGCGAGAAACGGGCCGTCAGGCGACCAGTTGCCCGCCGGCGGCCTCGGCCACCTCGTGCAGGCGCTTGAGCACCTCGTCGGCCAGGTCGTGCGGGCTGTACTTGGCGACGAAGGCGTCCGCGCCGACGCTCTGCACCATCGAGGTGTTGAACACGCCCGACAGCGAGGTGTGCAGCAGCACGAACAGGTCGGCCAGGCCGGGGTGGCGACGGATTTCCGTCGTCAGGGTGTAGCCGTCCATCGCCGGCATTTCGATGTCCGACACCACCAGGGCGTAACGCTGCGATGGCGGTTCGCCGGCGGCGTGCAGTTGCAGCAGGTGGTCCAGGGCCTGGCGTCCGTCGGATAGCAGGGTCACGCCGACACCCAGCTGGTCGAGCACGCTGCGGATCTGCTGGCGGGCCACGCGCGAGTCGTCGACCACCAGCACCTGCATCGGCGGCGCGCCTTCGGGCAGGGCGTATTCGGGCGACAGCTCGGCGTCCATCCGCGCCTGCGAGATGTCGGCGAGCACGCTCTCCACGTCGATGACCTGGATCAGTTCGCCCTGGAAACGCGTTACCGCCGTCAGATAGCCGCCGTCGGCGCCGAGGTCGGGCGGCGGCTGGATGTCGGTGACCGCGATGTTGACGATCCGCTCGACCTCGCTGACCAGGAAGCCCTGGACCGAGCGGTTGAACTCGGTGACCACCAGATAGCCGGGCAGGTCCTCGTCGCCGCGCTCGGGGTGGCCGATCGCAAGCCCCAGGTCCAGCACCGGCACGCTGCGTCCGCGCACGTCGGCCACGCCGGCGAACTGGGCGGGCAGACCCGGCACCCGGAACAGGTGCGGCCGGCGCAGCACTTCCTGCACCTTGAAGACGTTGACGCCAAAAACCTGGCGCCCCCCGAGACGGAACAGCAGCAGCGCCAAGCGGTTGTGGCCGGCGAGGCGGGTGCGCTGGTCGATGCGGTCGAGCAGATCTTGCGACATGGTGCCGGTATCGGCGTCCGCCCGCGCGACTTGAGGCACCCGGCCTCGCACCGCGTCCGGGCATGCCCTGCAGGCGCCGCGGCCCTTGCGGCATGCGATTTGCATCACAGGCAGCGATCCCGTTGCCGGAAGCCGCCATGTCCCCGTTGCTCCGCGTTCATCCAACCCGGTGCCGCCGTGCGCTGCGGTCCGCCGTGTGTGCGTTGCTGGCGGCATTCGCGATCTCCACGGTGGCGGCGTCGAGCTTCCAGCCGGTCGAATCGATCCGCGCCGCGGCGCTGGCGGTCTCTGGCGAAGGCGAGGCGGCCGAGGCCCACCTGGACCCGGCGCTGCGCATGCCGCAGTGCGCCCAGCCGCTGGAAGCCCGGCGCACCGCGGCCGCGACGGTCGAGGTGGCCTGTCCGTCCGGCTGGCGGCTGTTCGTGCCGGTGCGCGTGCGCCGCAGCCAGACCGTACTGGTGCTGTCGCGCAGCGTCGCTTCAGGCGAGACGATCACGGCCGATGTCTTCACTGCCGAGCAGCGCGACGCCTCACGGATCGCCGGTGCGGCCATCGCCAGTCCGACCGAAGCCGTCGGGCGCAGTGCCCGCCGGACCCTGGTCGCCGGCAGCGTGCTGACCGCCAGCGACCTGGTCGCGCCCCGGCTCGTCCGCCGCGGCGATACCATCGCCCTGGTGTCGCGCCAGTCCGGCATCGAAGTACGGATGGCCGGCAAGGCGCTGGGCGACGCCGGTGCCAGCGAACGGGTCAGTGTCGAGAACCTGTCGTCGCGCCGGGTGGTGCAGGGCACGGTGGACGCGGACGGCAACGTGATCGTCGGCCGATGACATCCGCCCTAAAGCCCGGCCCCCACCGGCCGATACCGGCCATGACTCCCATCAGATTCCGCGTGTCAGGACCCCCGACATGACCCAGAAGATCGAAGGACCCGCCGCTACGGCCGCCCGAGCCATCAGCCCGGTGACCAGCACCCAGGTCGCCCGCGCCGGCGATCCCCGCGACAAGGCGATCGAAGCCGCTGCCGGCGGCGACAGCCTGCGCCTGACCGGCGAGGCCGCCAATCTGCAGGCGGTGCAGCGCGATGTCGCCGCCCGCCCCGCGTTCGACGAGGCGCGCGTGCAGGCGCTGCGCGAGTCGATCGCCTCCGGCAGCTACAAGATCGACGCCGAGGCCATCGCCTCGCGCATGCTCGACCTGGACGCCCGGCTGGCCGGCTGATGTCCGACGTGCAGGCCAGCCTCGAACGTCTTGCCACCGCGCTCGCCGACGAGCGCGAGGCGCTGATCGGTCACGACGTGGACGCGCTGATGCGCTCCACGCGCGACAAGATCGTGGCGCTGCGCGAACTGGAGGCCTGTCCGGACGGCGAGCTGTCCGGCCCGATGGTCGAGCTGGCCGAGTTCAACCGCGCCAACGGCGCACTGCTCGCGCGTCGCCGGCGCGAGGTCAACTGGGCGCTGCGCCACATGGGCCGCATGGAAAGCGCGCCGGCCTACGACGCCTTCGGCCGCGCCGAGACCACCAGCCGCCCGCGTGAACTCGCGGTGGCCTGATCGGCCCCTGGCCCTCGGCCGGCGCACACGGCTTAGACTCCGGGTCCAAGCGTTTTTCCGGATCCCGCCGTCGTGACTTCGCTGTCTCCACTTCCCGCACCGCCGGCGCCGCTGGCCGCCATCGCGCTGGCCCGGCTCGATGAAGGCGTCTGCCTGCACGAGGCCGACGGCCGCCTGATGTACGCCAATCCGGCCGCCGAGGCGTTGCTGCGCCTGCAACCGCACTGGCAGGAAGCAGCGGGGCGCCTGGATCGCGTGCTGCCGTTGCAGGCGATGGCGCATGCGCGCGAACACGGCAGCTGGTGCGAGCCGCTGGCGCTGGCGCTGGCGCCCGGGCGCACGCTGGAGGCGCACCTGCATTGGCTGGGCGCCGACACCGCCCGGTTTCTGTTGCTGCTCAAAGACGGCACGCCAATGCGCAGCGACGACGATCAGGCACTGCTGCAGCGCCACGCGGAGCTCAACGTCCGCTTCAATGCTGCGCAGAAGCAATTGCTGCAGTCGGAAAAGCTCGCCTCGATCGGGCAACTGGCGGCCGGGGTCGCGCACGAGATCAACAATCCGATCGGCTACGTGCACTCCAACCTCGGCAGCCTGCAGGAGTACGTCGGCAACCTGTTCGCGCTGATCGATGTCTACGAGCGCGCGATGCGCGCGCACGATCCACACGCGATGCGCTCGGAAATCGACGCGACGCGCGAGCGTCTCGATGTCGATTTCATCAGCCGGGACCTGCCGCAGCTGCTGACCGAATCGCGCCAGGGCATCGAGCGCGTGACCCGGATCGTCCGCGACCTGCGCGACTTCTCGCGTTCCGACCGCCCGCACGCCTGGCGCCTGGCCGACCTGCACGCCGGCCTCGATTCGACCATCAACATCGTCTGGAACGAGCTGCGCTACAAGGCAACGCTCGTGAAGGAATACGGCACGCTGCCGATGATCGAATGCCTGCAGTCGGAGTTGAACCAGGTCTTCATGAACCTGCTGCTCAACGCCGGTCAGGCGATCGAAGAGCCAGGCACGATCACCGTGCGCACCGGTCACGAGCCCGGTCAGGTCTGGATCGAAATCGGCGATACCGGCCCGGGCATTCCGCCCGAAGTCATGCAGCGGATCTTCGATCCGTTCTTCACCACCAAGGCGGTGGGCGAAGGCACCGGGCTGGGCCTGTCGATCTCCTACGGCATCGTGGCCAAGCACCACGGACGCATCGAGGTCGACAGCGCGCCGCAGGCCGGCAGCCGCTTCCGGGTCATCCTGCCGGTCCGCCAGCCGCAGCCCGACGCGGCCGCCTGACTCACGGAAACGACTCGCGTCCGCGCTGGCTGTCGTAGGTCTGGAACGCCTGGCGGATGTGCTCGCGCAACTGGCCGTCGTCCCAGGGCTTGGTCAGGAAGCGGTAGATCGCACCGCGGTTGATCGCGTCGGTCACTGTGGCGAGGTCCGTGTAGCCCGACAGCACCAGGCGAACGGTGTCGGGGTAGAGCATCTTCACCCGGCCCAGGAATTCGGTCCCGTCCATCTCCGACATGCGCTGGTCGGACAGGATCACCTGCACCTCGTTGGTCGCCAGCAGGCCGAAGGCATCGCGCACGTTGCCGGCGGCGAGAATGCGATAGCCGTCGCGCCGGAACAGCCGCACCAGCGAACGCAACACGTTCTGCTCGTCGTCGACCAGCAGAAGCGTGCGATCCGACTTGGTCGCGGTGAACAGTTCCGGGCGCAGGTAGCGTCGGCGCAGCGCCTGTCCGGCCGCTTCGGCGTTCATCGGTTCGCCGAACAGATAGCCCTGGAAGTAGTCGCAGTCCGCGCGGCGCAGGAAGCCCAGCTGGGCCTCGGTCTCCACGCCGTTGGCGATCACCTTCATGCCCAGCTGGTGGCCCATGGCGATCAGCGCACGCACGATCGCGGTCTCGCGGCTGCCCGCGGGCGCGGCGTTGATGAAGCTGCGGTCGATCTTGAGGATGTCGGCCGGGTAGCGCACCAGCGCGCCCAGACTGGCATCGCCGGTGCCGAAGTTGTCGAGCGTGAGGCGTATGCCTTCGTAGCGCAGTGCCGAGATTGCGCGGTAGACGGCGTCGGTACTGGTGTGGGTGAGCGCGCGCTCGTTGAGTTCGAGCACGATCGCCGACATCGGCAGGCCGGCGTGCTGCATGCGACCGAGCAGGCGATCGACGAAATCAGGCAGCAGCAACTGCTGCGTGGTGACGTTGATGCCGACGAAAAAATCGTCGAAGCCCTGTTCGCGCCATGCCTTGACCTGGGCCACCACGCGTTCGAGCATCCAGTCGCCGATCTGCAGGATCACGCCGATGCGTTCGGCGGTCGGCAGGAAGCGCTCCGGCAGCAGCAGGCCGAGCACCGGAGACTGCCAGCGCACCAGCGCCTCCATGCCGATGACGCGACCGTCGCGGGCGCTGATCTTGGGCTGGTAGCGCAGGCGGAACTCGCCGTTGGGCAGCGCGTCGACGATCTGGCGCGCGATCGCGCTTTCGCTGTGGGGGCGGTCCGCGACGCCGGTGGCGTGCAGCTGCACCGGCTCGTGCACCGCATGCGACGCACGCCGGACCGCGGTCTCGGCCAGTTGCAGCAGTTGCGACGGGTCGTCGCCGTGATCCGGACACAGGCTGACGCCGATCTTGGCTTCGAGGAACAGCGTATACGGCAACACCTCGAGCGGGCGTTCGACCTCGTTGATCAGTTCCTCGGCCAGCGCCTGCGCGGTCTGCGCATCGCCGCCCGGCAGCAGCACCGCGGCGACGAACTCGTCGCTGCCGTGGCGCCAGACGCGTCCGCGTTCCCCCAGCCGTTCGCGCAGGCGCAGGCCCACCGCGTCGAGCGCCGCATCGCCGACATCCATGCCCATGTTCTGGTTCACCGACGCGAAGTGGTCGATGTCGATGTGCAGCAGCACCAGCGGCGTGCCGCCCTCCGCCGCGTCCCGGATCATCGCCTGGAGCCGCGGATGGGCGGCGCCGAGGCGCGGCAGCGAGGCGGGCGGGACGGGAACCGGCATGTGCATCGATCGATTCTAGCCGCCGGCTGCGCCGCCGGGCGGACCGGCGACCGCCGACGCGTAGGGCAGCCAGGCATCGATGTGGGTCCCGGCGCCGGGCGTCGAGGCCACGTCGACCCGGCCGCCGGTGCCATGCGCGCGCTCGCGCATGATCACCAGGCCCAGGCCATGCGCGGCGGCCGGCGAAAACCCGCGGCCGTCGTCGCGTACGCGCAGGCGCAGGCCGTCGCCCGCGTCGCGCAGCCGCAACTCCACCCGCGCCGCGCCGGCATGGCGCATCGCATTGGTCAGCGCTTCCTGGGCGATGCGGAAACAGGCCTGCTCGACCTCGGGATCCGGCCGCCGCGGCAAGGCGTCGATGTCCAGTTCCGCGGCGATGCCGGCATTGCGCAGCATGCGTTCGGCGTGCCAACGCAAGGCGGCCTCCAGACCCAGTGCATCGAGCTGCGGCGGACGCAGCAGGATCGAGATGTCGCGCAGCCGCTCGAGGGTTGCGTCGGCAAGCACCAGGATGTCTTCGAGATCGTCGCGGCGACGCTGGGCGTCGGCTTCGTCGAGCGCCGACACCGCCGCCATCTTCATCGCGGTGACCGACTGGCCGATGTCGTCGTGCAGTTCGCGGGAGATCGCCCGGCGTTCATCCTCCTGCAGCGTGAACACGCGCGCCGCCAGCGCCTGCAGTTCGCGGTTGCCGGCCGCCAGGTCGTCGCGCATGCGCTCGGCGTCGGTCAGGTCGCGGACCACCAGCAGGGTGCAGGGCCCGGCCTCGTGTTCGGTCTGCGCCGCGGTCAGGGCCGCGCGGAACACCGAGCCGTCGTGGCGACGCATGCGCAGCGAAGCCGGCGGTTCCCCGGCACCGGCCACCGGCGCGCGCAGCCAGGTGTCGAAACCCGCGCGATCGCCGCCGTCGACCAGGTCGCCGGCGGGCAGCCCGTCCAGCGCGCCCGCGGCATGCCCGAACATCGCCTCGCAGGCGGGGTTGGCGTAGGCCACCCGGTCTTCGACCAGCAGCAGCACGCCATCCGGCAACAGGCGCATCAGTTCGCGCAACTCGTGCCCGCGGGTGTCGGCCAGCGGATCGGGGTTCGCGGGCCCGGAGGACGCGGGAGCGTGCACGGGCGAGGCGTCGGCAGGCCCGGGACGCCACCGGGTCCAGGCCGCGACGATCGCGGTCGTCGCCAGCAGGGCCGCGGCGAGGCTCGGCCACATCCAGGGCGGGGTGGCGCCACCGGAGCGCTGCAACACGAACGCGGCGACGGCGAACCAGACCAGTCCGAGTGCGAGGTGGAGCAGGGGGAACTGCCACCGGAATCCGGCCAGCCGGCCCGGCGGGATGCGATGTCGACGCGTGGCGTCGATGGTGTGCTGTCCGGACGCCATTCCAGGCGGACCCTCCCATGCGCGTCGCTTGAGTCTACCTGCGGACTCAATTTCGTGTCGGCGGCGCCGCTAACGGTCGGGAGCCCGTACCGGATGTTCCGGACGATACGGCCCGCGCACCACGGAGCGAACGCAGCACGATGGATTCCGGCCTCCTCTCCAGCCTTCTCGAGCATCCTGTCTCCGACGGCGTGCTGCTGCTCGACCGGGGCGGGCGCTGCCTGCTGGCCAATCCGGCCGCGCGCCGCCGCGGTCTCGACCGGCTGGTGGAGCGTCATGCCGCATCGCTCGCAGGTCTCTACGGCCGCCTGTGCGATGGCGAGCGCGAGATCGCCTGCGAGCTGCCCGACACCGGCATGCCGCTGCGCGGCCTGCTGCGCACGGTGGAGATCGAAGGCGAGGGCGCAGTGGCGTTCTCGCTGAGCATCCGGTTGTCGGAGGATCTCGACGACTGGCTGGAAGCCGCCGAATCGGGCGGCCACGCGCTGTGGGTCTGGGATCTGCGCCACGACCAGATGCGCGGATCGGGCACGTGGATCGAATGGGTGGGTGTCCCCGGACTGGAGGCGCCGCTGCCGTTCCAGACGATCGAGCAACGCATCCATCCCGAAGACCGGGATGCGATGCGCGAGGCCCTGGCGAGCTATCTCGAAGGCACCGCGCCGCAGTACCTGTGCGAGTACCGCTGCGCCTGTGCCGATGGCGGCTGGCGCTGGGTGCGCGACAGCGGGCGGGTCACCGCGCGCGACGGGCAGGGCCGGCCGTCCAGGGTGGCCGGCACGCTGACCTGCATCGACAGCCAGAAGCGGCTCGAACAGACCCTGCGCGAACAGCGTGGCCTGGTCGAGGACACCCAGCGCCTGGCCGGCATGGCCAGCTGGCGCTGGGACCGCGCCACCGGCGAGGTGCGCTGTGCGTCCACGCTGCGCACGCTGCTCGGACTGGCCGAAGGCGCGGACCTGCGTGCCTGGCTGCGGCGTTGCCGCCCGGACCACGTGCACACCCTGCGCCGGGCCTGGCGCGAACTGCGACACCGGATGGAACCGGCGCACTTCGAACTCGCGGTCGACGGCGTGGCGGGCCTGGTGTACCTGCAGGTCTGGGCCTCGCCGCAGTGCGACGCGAGCGGACGGCCGGTCTGTGTGCTGGCCCAGATCCAGGATGTGACCCGCCAGCGGCTGGCGGATGCCGAAGCCCGGCGCCGCGGGGTGCTGCTGCGACGCGTGGCCGAACTCGGCCGCATCGGCGGCTGCGAGATCGATGCCGATACCCGCACCCTGCACTGGACCGGCGAATGCGCGGGCCTGCACGGGCGCGAGGGCGATTCGCTGCCGCTCGAAGACCTGCTGCGGCATTACACCACCGAATCGCGCGAGGCCCTCAAGGCGGCGATGAGCCGGGTCGCAGGCGGCGCATCGGCCGAAACCATCGAACTCTGTTTCTACCGTCCCGACGGGGAGCAGGTCTGGACCCAGGCCGTGGTCGACTTCGCCCACGATGCGGGAACGCCGCCCCGCTACCTGGTGCTGTTCCGCGACATCTCGGGCGAACGCGCCGCCAGCGAGCGGATCGAACGGCTGGCGCATTACGACGCCCTGACCGGCCTGCCGAACCGCAGCCGCCTGCGCCAGGACATCGAGGCCGCGCTCGCGTCGGGCGACGCGCTGTACCAGGCGTTGCTGCTGCTCGATGTGTCGGGCTTCGGCGGCATCAACGAGGCGCACGGCCACACTGCCGGTGATCTCCTGCTCAAGACCATCGCAGCGCGCCTGCACATGCTGGTGGATGCCGGCGACCTGTTCGGCCGCATCGGCGGCGACGAGTTCGCGGTGCTGCTGCAGCAGGGCAGCGGACGCCAGGACGTGGCCACGACCGCGCAGCGGATCGTGACCGGCCTGTCGGATCCGGTGCCCGCATCGGGCAAGATGCTGCGCTTCGGCGTCAGCGCCGGCATCGCCGTGCGACCGCCAAGTGTCGGTTTCGACGAGCTGCTGCGCGCTGCGGGCGTGGCCCTGCACGGCGCGCGCCAGGGCGGGCGCAACCACATCGAGTTCTACAGCCCGGACGCCTGGCGTCGGGCCCGGCGGCGTCTCGACGTCGAGCACGCCCTGCGCGGTGCGCTGGAGCACGAGGAGTTCTCGCTGGCCTACCAGCCGCTGGTCGACCTGCCGCGCGGCCGCGTCTCTGGCGTCGAGGCGCTGCTGCGCTGGCACCACCCCAATCTCGGCGCCTGCGGCCCGGATGAGTTCATCGAGATCGCGGAAGCCACCGGCGACATCGTCGCGATCGGCGAATGGGTGCTGCGCGAGGCCTGCCGCCAAGCCGCGGCGTGGCACGCGGCGGGCCTCGAGTTCGGCCGGATGTCGGTCAACGTCTCGGCGGTGCAGCTGCGCGACCAGGGCTTCGCCCAGCGCGTGCTCGCCGCCTGCGCCGACGCCGGCTGGCCGGTGTCGCGGCTGGAACTCGAACTCACCGAGTCGGCCCTGCTGCTCGACACCGAGCCGCTGCGGGCGTGCTTCGCCGCCCTGCAGGACGCGGGCGTGGCGCTGGCGGTCGACGATTTCGGCACCGGTTTCTCCAGTCTCAGCTACCTGAGCCGGTTTCCGGTCGGCCGGCTCAAGATCGACCGCAGCTTCATCGCCGATCTCGCCGGATCCGACGGCGCAGGCCGTGCGGTCGCGGTGACGCGCGCGATCATCCAGCTCGGCAAGGCCCTGCACATGCAGGTACTCGCCGAGGGCGTGGAGTCCGCCGCCGACGAGCAACTGCTGCGCGAGTACGGCTGCGACGAGGTGCAGGGCTATCTGTACTCGCGCCCGCTGCCCCCGCGCGACATGGTGCGCTGGCTGCAGGCGCGCCAGCAGACCGGTCACCCCCAGGTGGCGCTGGCCTGATCGCGGGGCGGGCAGGGCCGCCATTCCGATCGGTGATCGCATGCGTCCGACCCGATCGGGACGCATCGCCGATCGGAATCCCGGGATGTACGCGCAGCCTGCACTGCAGCACGCGCCCAGCCTCGCGCGCGGTCGGACGTGATACGGCGCAAAGCGGACGACGATCCGCGTGACCATACGCAAGCAAGCGCAGCGACAGCATCGCGCCACGCCCTTTGCCTGTGGGGGCAACGCTGCATCGAGACGCGCCATGCAGGGTGTTGCCGGAAAGGCCGGGGCGCAGCGGATGGGCCGCAGGTCCCGTCTCGGGGACTTCTGGCGCACTGAACTCCGCATTGCGCGGTGCGGGTCTTCGAAGTGCGCACACCCTCGCAATGCACCAGGGCCTCAGATTTCGGGCATGCGCTGGTGAAGCGCGAACGGATGCCCCACTCGATCGCCTGACCGGACCGGACGTTCCAGAACCTCCGGTCCCATGGCGGTATTGGCGATGGTCGGACTGGTCAGGCCTGCGGCCCGCACGACGCCGTGCAGGCGTCGCAAACGACGAGGGGCAAGCGATCAAGACGCATGCCGGCCCATCCGCCGGTGCTCAGAACCCCGCGGCGAGATCCCAGGCGATGACGGATTCGACCGGATCCAGCGGTGTCGCGTGACCCGGCGCACCGGGCTCGGCGGATGCGGCCAGCAGCGCGGCGAGTTCCTGGCAACCGGCCTGCTCGATGCGGTCGAGCAGGTCGCCGCCGATGCGGCGGACGGTGGGCGGTTCCGGCGGCACGCACGCGCACGCCCCGGACGAGGCCGGGGCATGCGCGGGGTGATCGCTGGTGGAGGCCCGATCCAAGGCGTTGCCGCGTCAGAAGAGTTCGACGGTGCCGGCACCCATGGATTCCTGGGTCACCGGCTTGTGCGGCGGACGCTCCCAGGCGCCGCGCAGCTCGCGCAGACGCTGGCCGATGCGCTGCAGCGCACGCATCAGTTCCTCGTCGAACACGCCGCCGTTGCGACGCAGCATGTCCTGCAGGTCGATCGCCTCGCGATTGATCGCGTTGATGCGCTCGAGGTGCGAATGCACGCCGCCCAGCGCCTGGGTCGCGATGTCCTCGAACTGGAGCGCGCGCACCGCCTCGGTGACGCTGGCGTCGATCGCGCGACCGCAGTCCGAGATCTCGCGCATGCCGTCGCCGAGCGAGCGGTTGATCGTCGCCACCTGTTCCAGCATGCCGGCGGCTTCCGAGCGCGCTTCACGCGAACGGTCGAGGTCGCGCGACGCCATGCCCGACACCGTGTCGCGCACCTTGGCGATCGATTCCTTCGAGGAATGCGCGAGCTTGCGGATCTGCTCGTTGAACGCGGTCGAGCGCTCCGACAGATTGCGCACCTCGTCGGCGACCACCGCGAAGCCGCGACCGGCCTCGCCGGCACGCGCCGCTTCGATCGCGGCGTTGAGCGCCAGCAGGTTGGTCTGGTCGGCGATCGACTTCACGTCCTCGAGCAACGCGAAGATGCCGTCGAGGTGGCCGGCCATCTCGTCGATGTGCGACACCGTGGTCACGCTCTGTCCGCTGACCTGTTCCAGCGCCTCGACCAGCTGTTCCATCCGGTTGCTGGCGTGCTGGGCGAAGCGTGCGACATCGGCGCCGCCCATGCCGTCCTGGTCGCCGGTGCGGTCGAGCAGCCGGCTCATGGCCTGCGACTGCTGGCGCGACTTGCGGTTCATGGCGTCGAAGCTGCTGCCCAGGCCACTGACCGCCTGGCGGATCAGCTCGCGGGCGCGCTCGACCTCGATGCGCGAACCTTCGATCTCGGCGCCGACGAACTGGCGCAGCTCCGTCAGCAGTTCGTCCTGCTCCTTCATGGCGCGGGCGTGCTCGGGCGTCGGGCGGGTGTCGCGACGGACCAGCAGGAACGCGGTCACGATCCAGCTCGCGGTCAGGGTGATCAGGATCGCCCAGCGCACCGGCGCGGCCCAGCCGAGGACGAAAGCCAGCGGCAGCAGCAGGGTCAGCGCCAGCGGCGCGGCGAGGCGGATCAGAATGCGTGCGTACATGGGCGCTCTCAGGGGACTACTCACGTTCCCGGTATCGGCACCCTGCCGCGAGGCTTTAGCGTCCGCTCGACGGCAGCGGCTGGTGGACACGAAAAACCCGGCCTTGCGCCGGGTTCTGCGTCCTGGGGCCTTGCTTCCAGTCCTCCCGCCAGCGGGGGAAGGCGCTGCCTGTCGCCGTGCAAGCCGTGTCGCGTCAGATCGCCTTGAGCATCTGCTGCCGACGCAGCAGGAAATCCCACAGGCTGCCGCCCATCTGCCGCCACAACACCGCCGAACGCAACGAGGCCAGCAGCACCGCGCGGATCTCGGCGACGACGTTCGCCTGGCCGAGATAGTGCGGATTGCCCTGGACCATCACCTTCGGGCGCAGGTGGCTGACGGTGTCGGCATACAGCGCGCCGAGCGCGGCCAGCACTTCGGGATGGGTGTGCCCCAGCTCTTCGGCCCTGGGCTTGATCTCGAGGATGCCGTGATGGACTTCGCCGCTGACGGCGCTGTCCTGGATGAAGCGACGCTCCAACTGCACGACCGCCAGGCCCAGCTTGGGCAGCAGCGGGTCGCTGCCCTGGTTGCCGAAATAGTCGCGCAGCAGCATCAGGCCGGGCACGACCGCATCGCGGCCGCCGTAGACCTCGGCGGGCGAGGCGGCGTCGATGCGGAACACGCTGTCGAGCGCGGTCGACAGCACCGCGGCGTCGGCCTGGCCGGTTTCGGCGATGCGGCGGACCTGCTTGAGCGCCTGCGCCATGCCGGCCAGGGCGAGCACACGCTGCTCCATCATGCCGCCACCCCGCGTGCGCGCGTTTCCAAAGGGGCGTCGGTGCGCGCGATGATCGCGCCGCCGAGGCAGACGTCGCCGTCGTAGAGCACAACCGACTGTCCGGGCGTGACCGCACGCTGGGGGCGGTCGAACCGCACGTCGAGCTGGCCGGTGTTCGCGTCGATGGTCACGTCGCAGGATTCCTCGTGTTGCCGGTAACGGGTCTGGGCGCTGCAGCGGAAGCGCTGCGCCGGCGGGTCGCCGGCGATCCAGTGTGCGGGTTCGCTGGTCAGATGCGACGACAGCAGGTAGCGCGTGTCGGCGCCCTGGGCGACGAAGAGCACATTGTCGCCCACATCCTTGCCCACCACATACCAGGGCGCGGCGTCGAAGCCGCGCACGCCACCGATCTGCAGGCCTTCGCGCTGACCGAGGGTGAAATAGAAGACGCCGGGATGCATGCCGACGCGATGTCCGTCGGGCGTGCGCATCTCGCCCTGGCGCGCGGGCAGATACTGGCCCAGGAAGCTGCGGAAGTCGCGTTCGCCGATGAAACAGATGCCGGTCGAATCCTTCTTCTCCGCGGTCGGCAGGCCGGCCGCGCGGGCGAGGGCGCGGACATCGGTCTTGGGCAGCTCGCCGAGCGGGAACAGGGTCGCGGCGAGCTGCGCCTGGCCGAGCTGGTGCAGGAAGTAGCTCTGGTCCTTGTTGCGGTCACACGCGCGCAGCAGGCGCCAGCGGCCGCCTTCGAAGTCGACGCGGGCGTAGTGCCCGGTCGCGATCTTCAAAGCGCCCAGGTCGCGCGCCGCGTCGAGGAAGTGCTTGAACTTGATCTCGCGGTTGCACAGCACGTCGGGATTGGGCGTGCGGCCAGCCGCGTATTCGGCGATGAAGTGCTCGAACACGCCGGCCCAGTATTCGCCGGAGAAATCGCGGAAATGGATCGGCAGGCCGAGGCGGCCGGAGACGGCGACCGCATCGCGACGGTCATCTTCTGCCCGGCAGTCGCCGCTGCCGTCGTCGGCCCAGTTCTGCATGAACAGTCCGGCCAGCGGCGTGCCCGCGTCGCGCAGCAGCAGCGCGGCGACCGAGGAATCCACGCCGCCGGACATGCCGACGATGACCTCCGGCGCGCTCACGGGATCTGGCGCACGGCCGACAACGGGAAACGCTGGCCGGCGAGGCAATCGGCGACGACCTGCCAGACCAGCGGGCTGCGATGCCGCGCCGCTTCGGCCTGCAGTCCGGCCGGGGTGAACCACGTGGCCTTCTCGATGCCGTCGTCGAGCGCGCGCGCCGGGTCGTGCGCCAGCGGGCGCGCGGCGAAGGCGAAGCGCAGGAAATGCCGGCCATCGGCCTCGCCGGGACGCGGCGCGGACTTCCACAGATAGCTGCCGATGAACCCGGTCAGCTCGACTGTCCACCCCGATTCCTCGAGCGTCTCGCGCACGGCCGCATGCAGCAGCGATTCGTCCGGTTCCAGATGGCCGGCCGGCTGGTTGATCACCAGCCGCCCGTCGACGCGCTCCTCGATGCAGAGCACGCGGCCACCGTCGATGACCACGGTCGCGACGGTGACGTCCGGCTGCCAGAAGCGCGGATCGGCGGACACCGCCATCAGAGCGCGTCCTCGCCAGTGAGCTGCAGTTCCATGTCGTCGGCCAGCTGCGCGGCGATTTCGAGCGCCTGCTCGAACCGCGCACCGTCGGCATCGTCGTACAGCTTGATTACATAGAACAGTGTGTCGCCGGCGATTTCCCAGCCGCCGAGGATGTTGCGCTGGCTGTCGCGCAACAGCATGTCGGCCTGCTCGGCGCTGAAGCCGCCTTCGGGCACCGGCGCGGCGGGCGAGAACACTTCGCGGATCGCGCTGTCGCCGAGCACGTGGGCGCTGCCGGCGACGAACGCCAGCTGGCTGCGGTGCTCCTGCTGCCAGGCGAAGACGACCCGGTAATCGCCGTCCGCATCGCGCTCGTAGCGCACGCCCTGGGCGTCGAGCCGCTGCGCGAACGTGTCTTCGGCACTGGCGACGATGTCGGCCTCGGGCGGCTGCCGGTCGGCCACGCCTGCCTGGGCCGCCGCGAACGGCGACAGGGCGAGCAGGCAGGCGAACGGCAACAGGCGCGATGCGCGGAACGAGCGGCGGCGGTGATGCATCGAGGCACCGGGTCGGGGCAGTGCCGGTCATTCTGACGACCGGGGTCCGGGGCGTCCATCCACGGCGCGGCGGTATAATCGGCGGATGAGTCGCAGACATGAACACGATCACGACCACGGCACCGCGGTGGCGCCCGGCCGCCCCGAAGTCGCGCCGCCGCCGCTGTACTCGGTGCTGCTGCTCAACGACGACTACACGCCGATGGATTTCGTGGTGGAGATCCTGGTGCGGTTCTTCGCGCTGGATCTCGAGCGCGCGACCCAGGTGATGCTCCACGTGCACACGCGCGGCCGGGGCGTATGCGGCATCTACAGCCGCGAGGTCGCGGAGTCGAAGGTCGCGCAGGTGAACGAATACGCACGGCTCAATCTGCATCCCTTGCTCTGCACGATGGAAAAGGCCTAATAAGCCCACGGGGGGCAGGGTTTGTTTGCCGCAATCGGGCCCCATCTAGGGTGTCAGTGAAGCCGGAGGCGACCGCCCCATGTTCAGCAAAGATCTCGAGTTCACGATCGGCCAGTGCTACAAGCGCGCCCGCGAGGCCCGCGACGAGTACATGACGGTCGAACACCTGCTGTTGTCGCTGCTCGAGAACCCGTCCGCGGAGGCCGTGCTCAAGGCCACCGGCGCGGATTTCGAGCGCCTGCGCGGCGACCTCGAGCAGGCCATCCTGACCTCGGTCACCAAACTGGCCGAAGACGACACGCGCGACACCCAGCCCACGCTCGGGTTCCAGCGTGTGCTGCAGCGCGCCGTCTACCACGTGCAGTCCTCGGGCAAGAAGGAAGTCAGCGGCGCGAACGTGCTGGTCGCGATCTTCGGCGAAAAGGATTCGCATGCGGTCTACTACCTCAACCAGCAGGACGTGACCCGTCTGGATGTCGTCAACTATCTCTCCCATGGCATCGCCAAGAGCGGTGGCGAGGAGTCCGACGGCGCGCACGAGGATCCGGCCCAGGCCCGCACCGAAGGCGCGGAGGGCGAAGGCAAGGGCGACGCGCTGGCCGAGTTCGCCAGCGATCTCAATGCCGCCGCGCAGGAGGGCCGGATCGACCCGCTGGTCGGCCGCGCCGAGGAAGTGGAACGCACCATCCAGGTCCTGTGCCGCCGCCGCAAGAACAATCCGCTCTACGTCGGCGAAGCTGGCGTGGGCAAGACCGCGATCGCCGAAGGCCTGGCCAAGCGCATCGTCGACGGCGAAGTGCCCGAAGTGCTGGCCGACGCGACGATCTACTCGCTCGATCTCGGCGCGCTGGTCGCAGGCACCAAGTACCGCGGCGATTTCGAGAAGCGTCTGAAGGCGGTGCTGACCGCGATCAGGAAGCATCCCGGCGCGATCCTCTTCATCGACGAGATCCACACCATCATCGGTGCCGGCTCGGCGTCGGGCGGCACGATGGACGCGTCGAACCTGATCAAGCCGGCGCTCGCGTCGGGCGAGCTGCGCTGCATCGGCTCGACCACGTTCCAGGAATACCGCGGCATCTTCGAGAAGGACCGCGCGCTGGCGCGCCGCTTCCAGAAGATCGACATCGTCGAGCCGACCGTCAGCGAGACCTACCAGATCCTGCAGGGCCTCAAGCCCCGCTACGAGGCGCATCACGACGTGACCTACGCCGACGAGGCGCTGCAGGCCGCCGTCGATCTGTCGGTCAAGCACATCGCCGACCGCCTGCTGCCCGACAAGGCCATCGACGTCATCGACGAAGCCGGCGCGCGTCAGCGCCTGTTGCCCGAGGGCGTGCGCAAGGCGCTGATCGACGTCGAGGAAGTCGAGACGATCGTCGCCAAGATGGCGCGCATTCCGGCCAAGCAGGTCAGCGCGACCGACAAGGACGTGCTGGAACATCTGGAGCGCAACCTCAAGATGGTGATCTTCGGGCAGGACCCGGCGATCGAGATGCTGACGTCCGCGATCAAGCTCGCACGCTCGGGCCTCGGCAGCCCCGACAAGCCGATCGGCAACTTCCTGTTCGCTGGTCCCACCGGTGTCGGCAAGACCGAGGTCACGCGCCAGCTGGCGCTGCAGCTCGGCATCGAGCTGGTGCGCTTCGACATGTCCGAGTACATGGAATCGCATTCGGTGAGCCGCCTGATCGGCGCGCCGCCGGGCTATGTCGGCTTCGACCAGGGCGGCCTACTGACCGAGAAGATCGTCAAGACGCCGCACTGCGTGCTGCTGCTCGACGAGGTGGAGAAGGCGCACCCGGACATCTTCAACATCCTGTTGCAGGTGATGGACCGCGGCGTGCTGACCGACACCAACGGCCGTGAGGCGAACTTCCGCAACGTGATCCTGGTGATGACGACCAATGCCGGCGCCACCCAGGCCGCGCGTCGTTCTATCGGCTTCACCAAGCAGGACCACAGCACCGACGCGATGGAAGTGATCCGCAAGAGCTTCACGCCGGAGTTCCGCAACCGTCTCGATGCGGTGGTGCAGTTCCAGTCGCTGGGCTTCGAGCACATCCTGCGCGTGGTCGACAAGTTCATGATCGAACTGGAGTCGCAGCTGCACGAGAAGAACGTCTCGCTGTCGGCGACGCCGGCCGCGCGCGACTGGCTGGCCCAGCACGGCTTCGACCCGCAGATGGGTGCGCGCCCGATGTCGCGCGTCATCCAGGACAAGGTCAAGCGTCGTCTGGCCGACGAACTGCTGTTCGGCAAGCTGGCCAATGGCGGCCGGGTGTCGATCGACGTGCAGGACGGCGAGCTGACCGTCGAGACCTGGGCGGAGCCGGAGCGTCTGCTGACGGCGACGGTCGACTGACCGGCGCATCGACACCTGCAACGAAGAAGGCGCCCCCGGGCGCCTTCTTCGTTCCTGATGAGTGTCGTGTCTCAGTTGGGCGTCAGTTTTCCATCGTCATCCCCGCGAAAGCGGGGATCCAGCGACTTCAAGGCATTGAAAAGCAAGACGCTGGATTCCCGCTTTCGCGGGAATGACGATCTGAAAGTCCTCAGCCGAGACACGATACTGATCAGGTCTTCTTTCGCATCTGTGGGAGCGGCCCCGCCTTCGCGGGGCAGGCTCTTGGCCGCGATGGGGCTTTGCGGGACGGCCCCATCGCGCGCAAGCGCGCTCCCACAGGGTTCTTTGTCAGCGCGCCGATGCCTCCACCCACGCATCGACGCGACGCTCGAGCAGGTCCAGCGGCAGCGCGCCGCCGCCGAGCACGGCATCGTGGAAACCGCGCACGTCGAAGCGGTCGCCGAGTCGTTCCTCGGCGTTGCGGCGCAGTTCCTGGATGCGGATCATGCCGATCTTGTAGGCCGTCGCCTGGCCGGGCCAGGACAGATAGCGCTGCACTTCCGAGCGGACCGTGGCCGCCGGAAACCCGCTGTTGGCGTCGAAGTAATCGACCGCCTGCTGCTCGGTCCAGCCCTTGGCATGCATGCCGGTGTCGACGACCAGCCGGATCGCGCGCCACAGCTCGGAGCTCAGCTGGCCGTAGCGCGAGTAGGGATCGGCGTAGGTGCCCGGGATTTCCCTGGCCTGCCATTCCGAGTACAGGCCCCAGCCTTCCGAATACGCGGTGGTCTGGTACTGGGTACGGAACTGCGGCAGGCCGGTGAGCTCCTGCGCGATCGCGATCTGCATGTGATGGCCGGGCAGGCCCTCGTGGTATGCGATGACTTCCAGTTCCGGCTTCGGCATCGCGTTCATGTCGGACAGGTGCGCGTAGTAGATGCCGGGCCGGGTCCCGTCGGGACTGCTCGGGAAATAGTGCTGCGCGGCGCCGGGTTCTTCGCGGAACGATTCGACGCGGCGCACGACCAGATCGGCCTTCGGCAGCAGGCCGTAGAACTGCGGCAGTTGCTGCTTGATGTTGTCGAGCAGGCGCGTGGACTCGTCGAGATAGGCCTGGCGTCCGGCATCCGTATCCGGGAACTTGAACTGCGGATCGGTGGCGATGAAGCGGAAGAACGCCTTCAGATCGCCGTCGAAGCCGACCTCGTCCTTGATCGTCTCCAGATCCCGGTGGATGCGCGCCACGTCCTGCAGGCCGATGTCGTGCACCTGCTCGGGCGTGAGGTCGGTGCTGGTATTGCGGCGCAGCTGCGAGGCGTAATACGTCGCGCCACCAGGCTGCGTCGTGCCGACGCCCGCGGGGTTTTCCAGCGCCTTGTCGATGGCGCCCTCATGCCACGCGATCACGCGCCGATAGGCCGGGCCGACGGATTCGAGCAGCGCCGCGCGCGCCTGCGCCTTGAGCGCTTCGGCCTGCGCGGCGTCGATCGTGCCGGCCTCATGCAGCGCGTCGGCCTTCTTGACCAGATCGGCCCACAGCGCGGTGTCGTCGCCGTCGGTGAACGGGGCGCCGGTGATCACGTTGCGCGACTGGGTGATGACGCCGGTGTAGGCGAACTTCGGCGCGCGGATGCCGGCGTCGGCGCTGGCCTGCGCGTGTTCGAGCAGGGTGCCGAACATCGTCGGCAGCGCACGCAGGCGCGCGACGTAGGCGAGGTAGTCGGCCTCGCTGTCGACCTTGTGGAAGTTGATCAGCAGCGTCGGCAGCATCGCCTGCGGCCCCATCATCTGGGTGAAGGCGTAGCCGTTGCGGCGGTACTCGAACTGCTCGGCCGCGTCGCGTGCCTGCTGCGCCCACAGCTCATAGGACAGCCTGCCTTCGAGGTCGAGCGCATCGGCATCGAACGTGCCCTCCATTTCGGCGACGCTGGCGCGCTGCCAGGCCAGCTGCTGTTCCATCGCAGCGTCGGAGACGTCGTCGAGCTGGTCGTAGAGGTCCTTGCGGCCGAGAAAGGTCAGCCCGATCGGACTGAAGCGCAACGAGGTTTCGTACTGCTGGTCGAGCCAGGCATTGAGCCGCGCGGTCTCGGCTGCAGGCGGCGCCTGGGTCATCGCCGCCGGCGCGGCGCCAGTGGCGGGCGCGGTCTGCGCATGGGCGGGCAGGACGAACGCAAGCGCGAGGGCGAGCGCGGTGATGGCGGGCAGTCTGGGCATCGGGGCATCCGGTCGGTCGTGGGGACCGAGCCTACCGCGCAGGAGGGCCCGCCGGGCCACATTCCTGGCGATCCGGATGTCGACGCACGTCGGAAACGACGAAGGCGGCCCATGGCCGCCTTCGGAAGATGCTGCTGTCCCGCGATTACTTCATGCGGTAGGTGATGCGGCCCTTGGTCAGGTCGTAGGGCGTCATTTCCACCTTGACCCGGTCGCCGGTCAGGATGCGGATGTAGTTCTTGCGCATGCGTCCGGAGATGTGCGCAATGATTTCGTGGCCGTTCTCGAGCTTCACCCGGAACATGGTGTTCGGGAGGGTCTCGGAGACCGCGCCTTCGAACTCGATGACGTCGTCTTTCGCCATTCGTCTGGAATATCCGTCGTTGGGGATGCGGCGCGCGGCTCGAATGATTTCGAGCTCGCGCCAACAAAGCGGGGCATTGTCGCACGCGGCTGCGGGCGATGCAAAACAGGCTCCGGTGGAATTCAGTCCGGCGCGCCGAGCGCGGCGGCGGGCATTTCACCGAACGCCCCGGTCCATGCGCCGGTGACCGGTGCCGGCGCTTCGGCCAGCACATCGACCGATTCGATGAACCGTTCACGCGGCCAGCTGGCCGCGCCCAGCGACGCCAGATGCGGATTGCCGACCTGGGCATCGATCAGCGGCATGTGCCAGCGCCGCATCTGCCGGGCGAGGCCGAACAGTGCGGCCTTCGAAGTGCCGGTGCGGGCGCTGAACATGCTCTCGCCGAAGAACATCCGGCCGATCGACACGCCGTAGACACCGCCGACCAGGTCGTCGCCGTCGAACACTTCCACGCTGTGGGCGAAGCCTGCGGCGTGCAGCGCCGTATAGGCATCGCGCATGTCGGCGGTGATCCAGGTGCCGTCCTGTCCGGGACGCGGCGCTTGCGCGCAGGCGGTCACGACGTCGGCGAACGCAGTGTCGGCGCGCAGCGTCCAGTCGCTGCCGCGCAAGCTGCGTGCGAAGCGTCGGTTGGGGCGCAGCGTTGCGGTGTCGAACACCGTGCGCGGATCCGGCGACCACCACAGGATCGGCTGGCCCTCGGAGAACCACGGAAAGATGCCGTGACGGTAGGCATTGCGCAGACGCGGCACGGACAGGTCGCCGCCGAACGCGAGCAGACCGTCGGGGCGGCGCAGCGCGCTGTCGACCGGCGGAAACGGCGCGTCCGGCCCCACGCCGAGGCGCGGCAGGTGCAGGCTCATGGCGCTGCGTGCCGGAACGGACTGCTGGCGGCGAGCGTCGCGGCGTACCCGCGGATCGATTGCGCCTCCTGCGCGCACCAGTCGCGTAGCGCGCGGCGGAATTCGGGATCGGCGATCCAGTGGCGGCTGTGGACGAGCGTCGGCAGGAAGCCGCGCGCGAGCTTGTGTTCGCCCTGCGCGCCGGGTTCGAAGTGGCGCAGGCCCACCCGCAGGCAGTAGTCGATGCCCTGGTAGTAGCAGGTCTCGAAATGCAGGCCGGGCAGGGTGGCGATCGCGCCCCAGTAGCGGCCGTAGAGCGTGTCGCCGCCGCGCAGGCACAGCGCGCCGGCGACCGGCGCATCGCCGAGGTCGGCCAGCACCAGCACCAGCTGGCGCGGGATCGCCGCTGCCAGATGGCGCAGGAAATCGAGCGTCAGCGCGGGCGAATTGCCGTACTCGGCGAAGGTCTGCAGGTAGAAGCGGTACATCGTCGCGAGGTCGTCGTCGCTGGCCTCGTCGCCGTGCAGCACGCGGAACGTCACACCGGCGCGCGCGACCCTGGCGCGTTCCTGGCGGATGTTCTTGCGGTGCTTGTGGTCCATCGCGCCGAGGTAGTCGTCGAACGTCGACCAGTCGCCGGGATTGCGCCAGTGGTACTGCACGTCGATGCGCGGCAGCCAGTCGGCGTCGAAGGCATCCGCTTCCGACTCGGTATGGAAATTGACGTGGGCCGACGACCAGCCGGCATCGTGGGTGGTGCGTTCGATGGCAACGCGCAACGCGGTCCGCGCACCCGCATCGCGCGCCAGCAGGCGCGGGCCGGTCACCGGCGAGTAGGGCGAGGCGACCAGCAGCTTGGGGAAATAATCGTGCCCGTACTGCGCATAGGCATGCGCCCAGGCGTGGTCGAACACGAACTCGCCGTGCGAGTTGGTCTTGCGGTAGGCCGGCGCCGCGGCGATCAGCGTGTCGCCGTCCCAGAGCGTCAGATGCTGCGGCGTCCAGCCCCATTCGGCGCGCAGGCAGCCGTGCTGCTCCAGCCCTGCAAGAAATGCATGGCTGACGAAGGGATTGCCGTCGTGCAGGGCATCCCATCGGGCGGCTGGCAGCGTCGCGAGCGCGTCGAGGATGCGGATGTCGGCTGCAACGGACATCAGTGGCGCAACTCCAGCACGTCGATGGTCGGCGGGTTGAACAGCCGCAACGGCAGGCCGACCTCACCCAGCCCGGTGGTCGTGAAGACGCGTACCGGCCTGCCGTCGCGGCCCGGGGTCGCGGCTTCGCCCCGGTCGAATCCAAGCGTGCTGGGGATCGCATGGCGATACAGCCAGGGAATGCGGATCTGTCCGCCATGGGTATGTCCGGCCAGGACCAGCGCAGTGCGCGACACCGACAGCCCGGCGGCGCTGTCGGGATTGTGGGCGAGCACGAGCGTGGGCAGGTGCGACGGCGCGTGTTCGAGGAAGCCCGGATCGTCGCGGTTCGCCCAGCGGTCGCCGAGTCCGGCCCAGCGGTAGCCGTCCGCTTCAGCAATCCCGTTTTCGATCACCCGCACGCCGTTCGCCCGCAACGCCGCACGCAAGGCTGCGTCGATATCGGGGCCGGGCGCCTGCTGGTCATGGTTGCCCAGCACTGCGTAGACCGGCATGTCCAGTCTCGCGAGCGGCGAGAACAGGGCGTCGAGCGCACGATCCTGGGGTTCGTAGGTGAGATCGCCGGCGATTGCGACGGCATCGACCTGCAGGGTGGACAGGCGATCGACCACCCGGTCCAGGAACGCGCGGTCCTTGTAGATCCCGAGATGGAGGTCGCTGATCAGCGCGATGCGCGCCTCGATGCCGGTGCCGGCGAGGCGCGTCTCCTGCACGCGGATCATCTGCGGCTCGACGAAGCGTGCCCAGGCGAAGGTCAGGCTCGGGACAAGCAGCACGAGCACCCACCAGCGTCGACCCCGATGGCGCAGCCGCCACAGCAGCCACGCGATCCATGGCAGCGCCAGCCAGCTCGCGTGGAACAGGCATTGTTTGAGCAGGATCCTGTCCATGCGCCGCCCGCCGACGCTGCGGACTCAGCCCTGCTGGTCGAGGAAACGTTCGGCGTCGAGCGCGGCCATGCAGCCGAAACCCGCCGAGGTGATCGCCTGGCGGTAGTGCTGGTCGGTCACATCGCCGGCAGCGAACACGCCGGCCACGTTGGTCGAGGTCGCATTGCCGTCGATGCCCGAGCGGATCTCGAGGTAGCCGTTGTTCATCGCCAGTTGGCCTTCGAAGAGCGTGGTGTTGGGCGTGTGGCCGATCGCGACGAAGAAGCCGTGCACGGCGATCTCGCGGGTGCTGTCGTCCTGCACGGACTTCAGGCGCAGGCCGGTCACGCCGGCGTCGTTGCCGAGCACCTCGTCGACGGTGTGATGCCACACCGGCACGATCTTGCCGGCCTGGATCTTCGCGTTGAGCTTGTCCTGCATGATCTTCTCGGCGCGCAGCGTGTCGCGGCGATGCACGAGGTAGACGGTCCTGGCGATGTTCGACAGGTACAGCGCTTCCTCGACCGCGGTATTGCCCCCGCCGACCACGGCCACGTCCTGGTCCTTGTAGAAGAACCCGTCGCAGGTGGCGCAGGCGGACACGCCGCGGCCCTTGAACGCCTCTTCGGACGGCAGGCCGAGGTATTTCGCGGTCGCGCCGGTGGCGATGATGATCGCATCGGCCGTGTACTCGCCGCTGTCGCCCTTGAGGCGGAACGGGCGCTGCGACAGGTCGGCGGTGTGGATGTGGTCGAAGATGGTTTCGGTGTCGAAACGCTCGGCATGCGCCTGCATGCGCGCCATCAGGTCCGGGCCCATCAATCCGTGCGCGTCGCCCGGCCAGTTGTCGACCTCGGTGGTCGTCATCAGCTGGCCGCCCATCTGCATGCCGGTGATGACGACCGGCTTGAGGTTGGCGCGGGCCGCATAGACGGCGGCGGTCCAGCCGGCGGGGCCGGAACCGAGGATCAGAAGACGGATGTGGCGGGGGCTGGTGTTCGGGACGCTCATGTATACTCGCGGACTACGGCGCTGCGGCCTGACGTGACCCATAGCTTGGCGGTGCGCCCCCCGCAAAACAAGGTTCGGCCGCGTCGGCCGACCGGAACAATCCATCCGCGACACGCCGCCGAAAGCGGCGTTTTTTTGTGCAGGAGTCGGCGACATGCGTATCGGTATCCCGAGTGAGACCAAGACCCTCGAAGGCCGCGTGGCCCTCGTGCCCGAAGCGGCGGGCGATCTGGTCAACCGCGGTCACGAGGTGTGGGTGCAGCAGGGCGCGGGCCTGAAGTCGGGCTTCAGCGACGAGGCTTACAGCCGCCTGGGCGTGAAGATCGCGCCGGATGCGGCCGCGCTGTACGAGAAGGGCGAACTGATCGTCAAGGTCAAGGAACCGATCGAGGGCGACCTCGCGCTGCTGCGCAAGGACCACCTGCTGTTCTGCTACCTGCATCTGGCGCCGCTGCCGGATCTGACCAGGCGTCTGCTCGACATCGGCCTGACCGGCGTCGCGTTCGAGACCGTCGAGCTCGACAACGGCGAGTTGCCGCTGCTGGCGCCGATGTCGGTGATCGCCGGCAAGATCGCGGTGCAGGTCGGCACGCATTACCTGCACCAGCCGCTGGGCGGCAAGGGCAAGCTGCTCGGCGGCCTGCCGTCGACCGAGCGCGGCAAGGTCGTGGTCTTCGGCGCCGGCGTGGCCGGTGGCGCATCCGCGGCGCTGGCCGCCGCCGGCGGTTCCAACGTGGTGGTGTTCGAGAAGCGCCAGGACCGCATGGAACAGATGATGCGCCTGGGCAACAACGTCACCGCGCTGTATCCCTACGACGACGTGGTGGCCCGTGAGGTCGCCTCGGCGGATCTGGTGATCGGCGCGGTGCTGGTGACCGGCGCGGTCGCGCCGCACGTGGTCACCCGCGAGATGATCAAGTCGATGGAGGACGGCAGCGTGCTCGTCGACATCTCGATCGACCAGGGCGGCTGCTTCGAGACCTCGCGCGGGACGACCTGGAAGGAGCCGGTGTACGTGGAAGAGGGCGTGACCCACTTCTGCGTGACCAACATGCCCGGCGCGGTGCCGCAGACCTCGTCGCAGGCCATCTGCGCGGCGATCCTGCCGTGGGTCAACAAGCTGGCCTCGGGCCAGTGGCGCGACAACCAGGCGCTGGTCCGCGGCATCAACGTCGAAGGTGGCAAGCTCGTGCATCCTGCGCTGCAGGGCATGAAACTTTGACGTAAGATCAAAGGCCTGTACCGACTTCCTCAGGTAAAGACGCACGGTGGCACGACCGCTTTCAGACCGCCCCAAGCGCACGCGCAGCGCAGCCAGGGACGCCGCACCCGCGGCGTCCGCCAAGGCAGCGCCGAACCCGCGTCGCCAGCGGCTGGTCCGCGACATTGCGCTGATCCTGATCGCGCCGCTGCTGCTGTATCTGCTGGCGTGCCTGGTCACGCATTCGCACACCGACCCCAGCTGGTCATCGCAGACCGGCGTGTTGCCCAGCGAGATCCGCAACGTGGGTGGGCCGGTGGGCGCTTGGATCGCCGACGTGCTGCTGCAGTTGTTCGGCTTCATGGCGTATCCACTGCCGTTGATCCTCGGCGCGATTGCGTGGATCGCGCTGTTCGGCATGGATCGGAATGGCGATGGTCGTGCGGATTTCGGGCCGGCCCTGCGCTTGGCCGGCATCGTCGGTTTCCTGATCACCGGCGCAGGCCTGCTCGCACTGCGCTTCGAGAATCTGCTGAACTATCCGGCTGGCGGTGGCGGCATCCTCGGTCGGCTGATCGGCAATACATTGGAGGCGGGGCTGGGCGCGTTTGGCGGCAACCTGCTGTTGCTCGCGTTGTTCCTGGTCTCGGTGACGCTGGCGACCGGGCTGTCCTGGTTCGCGTTGATGGACCGCATCGGCGGCTGGGTGATGCAGCTGCCGGTGCTGTTCCGCCGCAGCAGCAAGCAGGCGACCGACTGGAAGGAAGCCCGCGTGCACCGCGAGGAGCGCACCGAGGCGCGCAAGGTCGACACCGAACTGCGGGCCAGGCGCGCACCGGTGAAGATCGAAGCGCCGGTCGTGCCGCCGGTGGTCGAGAAGAGCGAGCGCGCCAAGCGCGAACAGCAGATCCCGATGTTCCATGGCGTCAATGCCAACGGCTCGGACCTGCCGCCGCTGTCGCTGCTCGACGATCCCAAGCCGCAGCCCAAGGGCTATGACGAGGAGACGCTGGAAACCCTGTCGCGGCAGATCGAGTTCAAGCTCAAGGACTTCCGCATCGATGTGGAAGTCAAGGAAGCGCAGCCGGGCCCGGTGATCACGCGCTTCGAGATGGAGCCGGCGCCGGGCGTCAAGGTCAGCCAGATCAGCTCGCTGGACAAGGACATCGCGCGCGGCCTGTCGGTCAAATCGGTGCGCGTGGTCGATGTGATTCCGGGCAAGTCGGTGATCGGCCTGGAAATCCCGAACGTGCGCCGGGAGATGATCTATCTCTCCGAACTGCTGCGCTCCAAGGAATACGACAAGTCGCCGAGCCCGCTCACGCTGGCGCTGGGCAAGGGCATCAGCGGCCAGTCGGTGGTCGCGGATCTCGCGCGCATGCCGCATCTGCTCGTCGCCGGTACCACCGGCTCGGGCAAGTCGGTCGCGGTGAACTCGATGGTGCTCAGCCTGCTGTTCAAGGCCAGCCCGAAAGAGCTGCGCATGCTGATGATCGACCCGAAGATGCTGGAACTCAGCGTCTACGAAGGCATTCCGCATCTGCTGGCGCCGGTGGTCACCGACATGAAGGAGGCCGCGAACGGCCTGCGCTGGTGCGTGGCGGAGATGGAACGCCGCTACAAGCTGATGAGCGCGGTCGGCGTGCGCAACCTGGCCGGCTTCAACAAGAAGGTCAAGGACGCGCAGGACGCCGGACAGCCGATGTCCGATCCGCTGTTCCGGCCGAACCCCGAATCGAGCGACGTCGCCGAACTGCTCGAGCCGTTGCCCTACATCGTCATCTTCATCGACGAATTCGCCGACATGATGATGATCGTCGGCAAGAAGGTCGAGGAACTGATCGCGCGCCTGGCGCAGAAGGCGCGTGCGGCCGGCATCCATCTGATCCTCGCCACGCAGCGCCCGTCGGTGGACGTGATCACCGGCCTGATCAAGGCCAACATCCCGACCCGCATCGCGTTCCAGGTCAGTTCCAAGATCGATTCGCGCACCATCCTCGACCAGTCCGGTGCGGAAACGCTGCTCGGCAATGGCGACATGCTGTACCTGCCGCCGGGTACGGCGATGCCCGAGCGCGTGCACGGCGCCTTCGTGTCCGACGAGGAAGTGCACCGCGTCGTCGAACACCTCAAGCAGAGCGGCCGGGCCGACTACATCTCGGGCGTGCTCGACGAAGTGCAGACGATGGGCGACGGCACCGTGGTCGGCGCGACCGGTCTGCCGGAAAGCGGCGGCGGGGGTGGCGACGAGAGCGATCCGCTGTACGACGAGGCGGTCAAGATCGTCACCGAGACCCGCCGCGCCTCGATCTCCGGTGTGCAGCGCCGGCTGAAGATCGGCTACAACCGCGCCGCGCGTCTGGTCGAGGCAATGGAAGCGGCCGGCGTCGTGACGCCGCCGGAGCACAACGGCGACCGCAGCGTGCTCGCGCCGCCGCCTCCGCCGCGCTGATCGATTCCCAGGGCGCGTCGATGCGATGAATCGTCGATGCACGGCAACGGCGCGCGTCCGCGTTGTCGTCGCCGCATTCAGCCAGCAATTCGCACACTCCGATCCAACGTCGTATCGACCCCTGAGGTGCCTTCGCATGCGCTCGATGATCCGTCATTCCCGCTGGTTCGCCGCCGTCGCCGTGCTGATGGTGGCCGGCCTCGCGCAGGCCGCCGATGCGCGCCCGCAGCTCGAGCAGTTCACGCGCGGACTCAAGGGCCTCGAAGCCCGGTTCACCCAGCAGGTCGCCGACGGCAACGGCCGGGTCAAGGAAAGTTCGAGCGGCACGCTGGCCCTGTCGGCGCCGCGCCTGTTCCGCTGGGAGTACGTGCAGCCGTATCCGCAGCTGATCGTCGCCGACGGCCGCACGGTGTGGGTCTTCGATCCCGACCTGCAGCAGGTCACGCGTCGCTCGCAGGGCAGCGAGGAACAGGACAGCCCGCTGGCCGCGCTGATCGACCCGTCGAAGCTCGACCGCGACTTCAGCGTCGCCGAGGCCGGCAGTGCAGGTGGCCTCAACTGGCTCGAACTGCGCCCCAAGCGCGCCGAGAATGCCGCGTTCGAACGTGCGCGTCTGGGCTTCGGCAGCGACGGCAGCCTGTCGCGCATGGAGATCCACGACACGCTGGGCCAGCGCACGACCATCGGGTTCAGCGGCTGGAAGCGCAATCCCACGTTCGCCGCCGACACGTTCCGCTACACGCCGCCGGCGGGCGTGGATGTGGTGGGCGAGGAGTAAGTCTTTCGCGTCCCGCGCTGCGGGATTCGCGAGACCTCGCATCGAGCGGCCGCCTTCGGGCGGCCGTTCGCGTTGCCGGGATCAGGCGTCGCTGCAACGGGCGTCGCTGCAACGGGCGTTGCATTCAACGCGCGTCATTCCCGCTTTCGCGGGAAGGACGATTTGTTCAGCGGATCCTTCGAGCGACGTCCATGGATGACCAGGCGTTCGGCTGTTAAGAGCCGCGGGGATGACGGCGCAATGCCGTTTGCGTCCGTCTTCAGTTTTCAAGCGCGTCACCGACCTGCCGGATCGGCGTGAACGCCGGCAGCACGAGCCGGTAGTCGAATGGCGCGTCGTCGGGTTGGCGGCCGCCCTCGCGTGGCGACGCGACTGGCGCTGGTCCACAGGCGTCTTCATCCAGGCAGGCCCAGAACTCGCCACGCTTCGCGGCGATATCGATCGACAGCGGCGCGAGGTCGCGCAAAAGCGCGGTCATCGGCCTCTGCGGAACTCGCGCGTGCCGTGCATTTCGCCAAGGACCACGAGCCGATGACCGCTGCTTTCGCGGCCCAGCGTATCCACCGCGTCGCGGCGCCAGTCGGCAGCCGCCGTCATCGAGACCGCAAGCAACAGCAGGCTGCCTGCGAGCCGCGCCAGATGGCGCCTTGTGGTTGTGATCACGGCCGCGCGTCGCAATATCGTCATCCCGGCACTCCGTTGCAGATCCAGGTCACAGGTTAATCGCGTGCCCCGTTCCCGCCCATCCCGCGCCGACGGCGGCGACCTGCTGCAGGTCGACCGCAGCGCCATGCGTCCGCTGGCCGAGCGCATGCGCCCGGCGACGCTCGACGAAATGGTCGGGCAGCGTCGTCTGCTGACCGAAGGCACGGCGCTGCGCACGGCGGTCGAGGCCGGCAAGATCCATTCGATGGTGCTGTGGGGGCCGCCGGGGTGCGGCAAGACCACGCTGGCGCTGCTGCTGTCGCATTACGCGGATGCCGAGTTCAAGGCGATCTCGGCCGTGCTGTCCGGCCTGCCGGACGTGCGCCAGGTGCTGGCCGAGGCCGCGCACCGCTTCGATGGCGGGCGCCGCACGGTGCTGTTCGTCGACGAGGTGCACCGCTTCAACAAGACCCAGCAGGATGCGTTCCTGCCGCATATCGAACGCGGCACGATCGTGTTCGTCGGCGCGACCACCGAGAACCCGTCGTTCGAACTCAACTCCGCGTTGCTGTCGCGCTGCCGCGTGCACGTGATGGAGCCGGTGTCGCCCGACGACATCCTCGCATCGCTGCACCGTGCGCTGGCCGATGCGGACCGTGGTCTCGGCGATCGCGGCCTGCGGATCGCCGAGGATCTGCTGCGGCTGATCGCGGTGGCCGCCGACGGCGACGTGCGACGCGCACTGACCCTGCTGGAAATCGCCGCCGAACTGGCGGGCGAGGGCGGCGAAGTCAACGCCGGCACCATCGAACAGGTGCTGGCCGACCGCACGCGCCGTTTCGACAAGGGCGGCGAGCAGTTCTACGACCAGATCTCGGCACTGCACAAATGCGTGCGCAGTTCGAATCCGGACGCCGCGCTCTACTGGCTGGCGCGGATGCTCGACGGCGGCTGCGATCCCGGTTACCTCGCCCGGCGCATGACCCGCATGGCGGTCGAGGATGTCGGCCTGGCCGATCCGCGTGCGCTGCAGATGGCGGTCGATGCCTGGGACACGTACGACCGCCTCGGCAGTCCCGAGGGCGATCTCGCGCTCGCGCAACTGGTGATCTATCTGGCCAGCACCGCGAAATCCAATGCGGGCTACATGGCTTTCAACCAGGCCAGGCGCGACGTGCGCGAGTACGGCACACAGGACGTGCCGCTGCACATCCGCAACGCCCCGACCAGGCTGATGAAGGAGCTCGGCTACGGCACCGGCTACCAGTACGACCACGATGCCGAAGGTGGCATCGCGCTCGACCAGACCGGATTTCCAGATGCGATGGGCGAGCGGGTCTACTACCAGCCGGTGGCGCGCGGCATGGAGATCAAGCTCAAGGACAAGCTCGACGCCTTGCGCGCCGCGCGCGCGGAAGCGATCCGCAAGGCCTGCGAGGCCGGCGACGACTGATCGCCGGCGGATTTCCTGACGATCCCTGCAGGCCGCGACCGAGGGCGCGCGGGCGTTCGCACGATGGTGCACGGAGCGTCACGGGCGCAGGGTCGCAGGCGGTTCTTCCACGGAGGGAATGCCGATGCGGATCTGCACCGTTGTGCTGCTGTTCGTCGCGTGGCCGGTCGCTGCGCAGTCGGTGCACAAATGCGCCGACGGGCGCGGCGGGCACAGCTATCAATCGCAGCCCTGCGCCGATGGCGAGGCACTGCGGACGTGGACGGCCGAGGTGCGGGACGCGCCCACGACGACGGCAACGCAACGTCCGGCGAAACCGTCCACGCAGCGCCGTGCAGCCGCGTCGACGCGGCGGACGCCGACACGTGCGACGCCGCCCCGGCGCGACGACCAGCACGCGCGATGCCTGGCCGCCCGCGCCAGTCGCGAAAACGCGTTGCGCAAGCTCGGCACCCAGCGCCGCTACGACGATCTGCGCCGGCTCAACGAACGCGTGTCGGCGGTCTGCAATCATCGCGGGCGCCAGTGAGGCGCCAGCCGATCAGGGAGTGCAGGGTCGATTGGTGCCTTCCCAACCGTTCGGCAGTCGACGGTGGCAGGTGGGAGCGGACCACTGACAGCCCTGCAAACGTTTGCGCCTGAGCCGCCAGGCGGCGTTGCACGCGCGCCCAGCGGCAGGACGGACACCGCCATGAGGATCGCGATGGCCCCGGACCCGCACTTCAGCGCAGACGAGCCGTGCCGCTGCCGCGGTCCTGCGGGCCAGCGCGGTCTTCAACCGCGGCGCCTCGGCTCATTCGCGGGCAAGCGCGAGCAGGCGCGCCGCGATTTCGTCCAGTGCGACGACATCCTGCGCCGCGCCGAGCCGTACCGCCGCGCCGGGCATGCCCCAGACCACGCTGCTCGCCTCGTCCTGGACCAGGGTCGCGGCGCCGGCCTCGCGCAGTTCCAGCAGGCCTCGGGCGCCGTCGTCGCCCATGCCGGTCAGGATCGCGGCGACCGCGTTGCCGCCGGCGCTCTGCGCGACCGAGCGGAACAGCACGTCGACCGCGGGACGGTGGCGGTTGACCGGCGGGCCGGCATCGAGCCGGCAGCGCCAGCGCGCACCGTCGCGGACCACGCGCAGGTGGTGGTCGCCCGGAGGCAGGTAGGCGTGGCCGGGCAGGATCATTTCGCCGTCGCGCGCTTCGCGCACCTGCATCGCCGAGTGGCGGTCGAGGCGTTCGGCGAACGGCGTGCTGAAGCTGGCCGGGATGTGCTGGGTCAGCACGATGGCCGGCGCGTCGGGCGGCATCTGTTCCAGCACCACGCGGATCGCCTCGGTACCGCCGGCCGAGGCGCCGATCGCGATCAGCCGGTCGGTCGTGCGGAAGCGCACCGCGACCGGGCTGGCCGCGGCGGGCGGGGCGCTGGCGGCGGGATGCCTGGCCGCGGTCCGCGCCGGCGTGCGTACCTGCGCGTGCGCGGCCGCCTTGACCTTGGCGACGATCTCGCCGGCGTAGTCCTCCAGTCCCTGCGCGAGGCCGAGCCTGGGCTTGGTGACGAAGTCGACCGCGCCCAGCGCCAGCGCCTGCAGGGTGATGTCGGCGCCGCGCTCGGTCAGCGAGGACACCATGACCACCGGCATCGGCCGCAGCCGCATCAGGTTCTCGAGGAATACCAGGCCATCCATGCGCGGCATCTCGACGTCCAGCGTCAGCACGTCGGGATTGAGGCGCTTGATCTTCTCGCGCGCGAGCAGCGGATCGGCGGCGCTGCCGACAACCTCGATCTGTGGATCCTGCGACAGCAACTCGGTCAGCAACTGGCGGACGACGGCCGAGTCGTCGACGATCAGCACCCGGCAGCGGCTCACTGGAACAACTCCACGTCGCCGGCGACCGGCGCGCGCGCCAGCCGGGCGCGGACCGCCGATTCGGCGGCGGCGACCTCGGCGCCGTGCGCATGCGGCAGGCGATAGACCATGACCTTGCCACTCTGCGGGAAGAACCAGACCTTGCGCGGATGGATGCCGCACAGGTCCTCGGCGACGACCGGGATGTTCTCGGCGTCGAGGTAGCTGCGCACGAACTCGGCGTTGCGGGTGCCGACCGGGTTGCTGGTGAAGCCCTTGAGCACGTTGGCGCCGCCGAAGACCTTGGCTTCCAGGCGCCTGCGGTTGGCGCCGCGCTTGAGCAGTTCGTTGATCAGCACTTCCATCGCGTAGCTGCCGTAGCGCGCGGGCGCGCCGTCGCCACCGGTGCCTTCGGGCAACAGGAAGTGGTTCATGCCGCCGAGCTGCAGCAGCGGATCGCGGATGCAGGCGGCGACGCAGGAGCCGAGCACGGTGACCAGCGCGGTGCCGTCGTCGACGACCAGGTACTGGGTCGGCAGCAGCTTCGCTGCCGGCACCTTGAACTGCGGGTCTCGGTAGCGCATCACCTCGTCGGTCTGCAACTCGGGCCGGCTCATCCGGCGGGCGTCCCGAAATTGCGACGGTAGAGCGTGCGGCCGCAGGGCTGGATCAGGTCGGCGGCGTGCAGGTAGTTTTCCGAGTGGCCGGTGTAGAGCTGGCTGCCGGCATCCATGTGGGTCACCAGCCGCGACAGGATCGCGCGCTGGGTCGGCTTGTCGAAGTAGATCATGACGTTGCGGCAGAAGATCGCGTCGAACGGGCCGCCGACGTCGTAGCGCGGCGCGAGCAGGTTCAGCGGGCGGAACTCGACCAGTGCCTGCAGCGCGGGGTGGACCCGGCACCTGCCGTCGTTCGGGCCGGTGCCGCGCTGGAAGAAGCGCCGGCGCAGGTCGGCATCGAGTGCGGCGACGCGTTCGACCGGATAGACGCCGCGCCGTGCCGTTTCCAGGACCTGGGTGTCGATGTCGGTCGCGAGGATGCGCACCGGCGGGGTCAGCGTCCCGAACGCCTCGCAGGCGGTGATCGCGATCGAGTACGGTTCCTCGCCGGTCGAGGCGGCGCAGGACCACAACAGCACAGTGCCCCTGGCGCCCCGGTCGATCTGCTGCAACTGGCCGCGCAGCGTATCGAAATGGTGCGGCTCGCGGAAGAAGGAGGTCAGGTTCGTGGTCAGCGCATTGGTGAACGCCTGCCATTCCTCGCCTTCGGGCTGGCGTTCGAGGCGGTCGAGGTAGTCGCCGAAACTGTCGAGCCCGAGCGCGCGAAGCCGGCGCGACAGGCGGCCGTAGACCATGTCGCGCTTGCTGTCGACCAGCGCGATGCCGGCGCGGTCGTGGATCAGCTGGCAGATCCGTCGGAAGTCGCGTTCGGCGAACGCGAATTCGCGCTTCTCGGCGTGCGGGTGGGGCAGGGAAGTGGCACTCATGGCGACCGGCGTGTCCGGAAGAATGTCGTCTGGAGACTTATCGGCCGCGGTTGCGGAAAGTTGACCTGCATCGCCGCAGAGCGGGGAGACGGGGCACGTTTCCCTGTGCCGGGACTCGTGACGCACCTGCGCAGGGCGGGTCGAGACCCGCCCTGCGCGATGCCTGGGTTCAGAACTCGGCCCAGTCGGTCTCGGCGACGGGGGCGGGGGTCTTTTTCGGGGTGGGTTTCGGCTTCGCTGCCGTCCTGGCCCCGCCTTCCGCTCCGGCCCTCACCCCACCCTCTCCCGCAAGCGGGAGAGGGGCAGCGGTCGGCCTGCGGCCGTTCATTTCGATCTGGAACACGGAGATCGCCGTGGCCAGCGCGCCGGCCTGTTCCTCCATCGCGCGCGCGGCGGCCGAGGCCTCTTCGACCAGCGCGGCGTTCTGCTGGGTGGTCTCGTCCATCTGGGTGATGGTCTGGTTGACCTGCTCGATGCCGGCGGCCTGTTCCTGCGAGGCGGCGGAGATCTCGGCCATGATGTCGGTGACCCGCTGCACGGAGG
>NZ_JAIWPU010000028.1 GCF_021191705.1 Proluteimonas flavola | reverse complement strand
CGGGGGGGGGGGGGGGGGGGGGGGGGCCCCCCCCACCCCCCCCCCCCCCCCCCCCCGCTCCCACATTCACAGAAACGAATCGGCCAGCCGCGCGATGCCCTCGACGCTGCGCCGCCAGGTCGGCCGGCGCTTCCAGTCTTCCGCATCCAGCACGTCCGACTCGCGCAGATAGTCCTGCTCGATCCCGCGCAGCCGCGCCACCACGCCGGCGTCGAAGCACAGCAGGCCCGCCTCGGCATTGAGCATGAAGCTGCGGATGTCGAGATTGCTCGACCCGACCAGCGCGATGTCGTCGTCGATGCTCAGATGCTTGGCGTGCAGGAAGTGCGGCCGGTACAGCGCGATGCGCACGCCGGCCGCGAGCAGTTCGTCGTAGAAGCCGGCCTGCGCCCAGGCGGTCAGGCGCTGGTTGTGGGTCGCCGACAGAATCAGCTGCACCGATACGCCCGACAGTGCGGCGACGCGCAACGCGCCGAGCGTCGCTTCGTCGGGCACGAAGTAGGGCGTCACCAGCACCGCGCGCCGACGCGCACGCTGGACCAGCGCGACGAACACATCGCGCGCGTTCTCGAACGGATATGCCGGCCCGCTTGGTAGCAACTGCGCGGGCACATGGCCGCCCGGCGCGATCGACGGCGCATCGACCTCCAGCACTTCGCCGGTCTCGATGTACCAGTCGCTGGCGAACAGCGCCTGCAGCTGCGCAACCACCGGCCCGCGCACGCGTGCGACGACCTCACGGTTGGGATGGCCGGGCACGAACTCCGGATCGGCCAGGTTCTGCGAACCCGTCAGCGCGAGACGGCCGTCGATCACCGCGATCTTGCGATGGTTGCGCAGATCCATCCGCGCGCTGCGCCGCCATGCCAGCCCGCCGGCGAGCGTGGCCTGCACGCTGACGCCCGCATCGCGCAACGGGCGCCGGAATGCGCGCAGGCCGCGCTTGGCGCCCACCGCATCGAGCAGCAATCGGCAGCGGACGCCGCGGCGGGCCGCACGTTCGAGCGCACTGGCGACCGCGCGGCCGGCGGTGTCGTCGAACATCAGGTAATAGAGCAGGTGCACCTCGCGCGTCGCCGCGTCGATGTCGTCGACCAGGCGTTGCAGCGACTCCGCGTAATCGTCGAGCAGCTCGACCGCGTTGCCGTTAGTCGGCATGAAATCGCCGAGCCGCTCGACCAGCCGCGCCGCATCCGCCTGCGCGGAGGATGCATCGGATGCATGCCAGCGCAGTGCGGTCAACGGCGCCTGCCGCTGCCGGATCAACCGCGACGCCCGGGCCTGCCGCTCACGCCGCTGTTTCGACAGCCACGGATGGCCGAGCAGCAGATAGGCCGGCAGCCCGAGTAGCGGCACGAAGCCGATCAGCAGCAACCAGCTGCGCGCGGCCGACGAACGTGTGCGCGCGGGAATCCACAGCAGGGCCGCGATCCGGATCAGCCAGTCGGCCACGAGGATCCACAGGCCGATGTGCAGGTCGTGATTCGACATGCGTTCGAGTGTGGCATGCGGGTGCGGCGGGGATGGGTGCACCTGTTTCTTCAGGCCTGGCCATGTGCGCAACGACAGTGGGAGTACGCGGCACGCGCTTGACGACGCCTTCCCCCGGGCGCGGGGGAAGGTTGGGATGGGGGCAAAGGATTCGGTCGCGGCGATAGCGAAGTGCTCATGACGCATCGCTCGGGTATACGTTCGCTGCTTCCGATCGATTGCCCCCACCCAACCCTCCCCCGCAAGCGGGGGAGGGCTAAAGCAGATCCCCGGAAACACGAAACCCGCCTTCGCGGGGATGACGTTCCGGTGGCCGCGCGCTCTGCACGCGGGCCGTGGATACAAGAAAGCCCGCCTTGCGGCGGGCTTCTGGATCCCCGCCTGCGCGGGGATGACCTTCCGGCAACCACGCGCTCTGCGCGCGGGCCGTCAGGTCACTTGATCTTGCCTTCCTTGTAGATCACGTGCTTCCGGACGACGGGGTCGTACTTCTTGAACTCCATCTTGCCGGGGGTGTTCTTCTTGTTCTTGTCCGTGGTGTAGAAATGCCCGGTGTTGGCCGAGGAAATCAGACGGATCTTGTCGCGCTTGCCTGCCATGTTCTAACTCCTCAGACCTTTTCGCCGCGGGCACGAAGCTCGGCGAGGACGACGTCGATGCCGTTCTTGTCGATGGTGCGCAGGGCCTTGGTGGATACACGCAGCTTGATCCAGCGGTTTTCGCTGGCAACCCAGAAACGACGCTCATGCAGGTTCGGCATGAAGCGGCGACGGGTCTTGTTCATGGCATGCGACACGTTGTTGCCATGCGTCGTACGCTTGCCAGTGACTTGGCAGACTCGGGACATTACGCACCTCGAAGTATTTGATATCGCCCTTGGCCAGGGAGATGGCGGCCCCGATGGCGTGGCCATCGCGCGGTACGGGAAGGAAGTCTCGCTGCACCACTGCCGGGGAATCGCGCTTCCGGAGGGCAGGTCAGGCCACGTCGCCATGGTCTGGACGCAACGAGCCGGCCATTGTGCTGAAATTCCCCTTGCGGCGCAAGGCCTTGGCGGGGATCTGCCCTCGGGACACCCCTGTGGGAGCGGGGGGGGGGGGGGGGGGGGGGAGCCCGGACGCCCCAAACGCACCCCCCCGCCGCCCCCCCCCGTGAAAGGAGCGCCCTTGGGCGCGATGGGCAGTCCCGGTACCGCCTATCGCGCCCAAGGGCGCTCCCACAGGGATTCAGGCTCGCTTGCGCGTACGCGGCCTGGCCCGCGGCTTCGCGCCCACCGGCTGCGCGAGCTCCCTGCCGGCCAACACGCCCGCGTCCTGCAGCGTCTCCAGCCACGACAGCGTGTCCACGTACGCCAGGAACTTCTGCAGGTACTCCGGCGACAGCCCGCCCATCAGGGTCAGCGCGCGATGGGCGAGGGCGGCCGAGTTCAGCGGGCCCGCGCCGGTCGGCACCTCGGCCAGGGACTTGCGGACCTGGCTGCCGGTGCGCAGCGTCGACCACAGCGTGCGGAAGTCGTCGACGGCGGGCAGTTCGGGATAGACCGCGTTCGCTGTCGGGTGGTCCGTGCGTGCGGTCATGCCGTCGACCAGCATGCCCAGCGCGCCGCGCGTCGGGGTCGCATCGATGGCATCGCGCGACCGGCCTTCGACATCGCGCGCATATGCATCGACCAGCGCCGCCAACCGCGCCTCGAGCACTTGCCGGGCCGCGCCGTCGCGTGCCAGGGCACGCCGGTGCAAGGCCGCGATGCGATGGAAGCGCAGCGGGTCCACGCGGTCGGCGCCGTTCGAACGCCAGCCGTCGAGCACCACGGCGATGTCGATGTCGTCAGACGCCATCGGGCTGGGCGGTGGATTGCTGGCGCGGCACCGGCGCCATCTCCACGCGGCGGTTCTGGGCGCGGCCGGTCGCGTTGTCGTTGGAGCCCACCGGCTGCTGCGCGCCGAATGCGGCGGCGAACACCGACTCGGCCGGCACGCCGTCGGCGATCAGCTCGCGCGTCACCGTCAATGCGCGCTGCGCCGAGAGTTCCCAGTTGTCGGCGAAGCGGTTGCCGTCGCGCACCAGACGGTCGTCGGTGAAGCCGCTGACCATCAGGATCTCGTCGCGCGAGTCCAGGTATTCCGCCAGCGGCCCGGCCAGGCTCCGCAGCAGCTCACGGCCCTCGGGCTGCAGCTGGTGCGAGGCATCGGCGAACAGCACGCTGCCGCGGATGCCGATGCGGCCATCGACCAGGGTGATGCGGCCCGTGGCCAGCGGCGCAGCCAGTGCCTGCTCCAGCGTCTGCCGGCGCTGCGTCTCGGCCTGGCGCTGGGCGATCTCCGCGTCCAGCTTGAGTTCCAGCTGCAGCTGCACGCCGATCACGCCGACCAGGATCAGCACGAACACGCCCAGCAGCACCGACATCAGGTCGCCGAACGCGGCCCAGATCGGCGCGGACGATTCGTGATCGCCTTCCAACTCGACGCTCATGCGGACGCGGCGCGCGGTGCGCCGAGCTGCTGCAGGTCTTCGATGATCTGCTTCTGCGCCAGCACGCTGAGGTCCACCACCTCGCGCGCCTGCGCCACGTAGTACGACAGTTGCTCATCGCTGCGCGCCAGCGATTTCTCCAGCGCGTCCTCGATGCCCTGCAGACGCGTCGCGAGCTGCTGGTTCGATTCGCCGAAGACCTCCACCGCGGCGCCGAAGGCCTCGCCGAGGCTGGCGACTTCGGCCGCGCCGACGCTCAGCGTGGTCGCCACGCCGTCGAGCTTGCCGGTCTCCGCTGCGATATGGTCGGTGAAGCGCGTACCCACCCGTTCCAGCAGATCGGCCGAGGTCGCGACCAGCGCATCGATCGCCGCGCGCTGCTCGGTCGAGGCGTGGTTCACCGCGCGCAGCAGGGTGTCGAGCGTCGACAGCATCTGCGTGCGTTCTTCCAGCATCGCGGTGTCGCGCACCATGCTCTCCGACAGCGACTGGCGCAGTTCGGCGATGACCTCGGCGGCCGCGCGCGGCGCTTGCGATGCGGTCTCGACCAGGCGCGAGATCTCGGCGATGGTCTCGCTGGCATGCGCCTGCGTCTGCGCGCCGATGGTGTCGGCGGTGGTCGCGAGCGTGTCGCAGATCGCCTGCTGCTGGCGCGTGGTCTCGGCGCCGGCCTGTGCCCAGTCCTCGCGCAGGGCGGCGCCCATCGCGGTCAGGCTGTCGGACCACGCGGCGAGGCGCTGCGCATCCTGCGCCGCGAGCGCGGTCTGCAGATCGGCGTGCGAGCCGTCGACCTTTTGCAGCAGCGCGGCCGAGTGCGTTTCGAACGCTGCCGCGGCTGCGGTCAGCGCCTGCTGGTGCTGCGCGCTCATCGCCTCGTTCGTTGCGGCCTGCTTGGCGAGTGCGTCGTTCCAGACGGCACTGACCGTGCCGGCGGTCGCGTCGAGACGCGTGGCGACGCCGTCGACCAGCGCGGTCGCGCGCTGCCCGAAGGTTTCGCCGATGCCGTCGAGCGTGCTGCGCAGATCGGAGGTCAGCGCCGCATGCGCTGTCTGTTGCGCGGCCAGCGCGGCCTGCCAGCGCTCGGCCACGCTGGCCGTCGATGCATCGAAGCCGGTCGTCAGCGCCTGCAGCTGGCGGTCGACGGCGCCGGTCACGGTCTCGTGCAACGCGGTGGTCTGCGCGGTCGTCGCGTCGAGACGCGTGGCGACCTCACCCAGCAGACCGTTCGCGCGTTGTTCGAACGTCGCGTTGAAGCCGTCGAGCGCGCCGCGCAGGTCGCGCGCCAGGGTTTCGTTCGACGCCTGCTGGCCGTCCACCGCCTGCTGCCAGCGCTGGGCCACGGTCGCGGTCGAGGTTTCGAAGCCGGCGGTCAGCGTCTGCAGCTGGCGCTCGACCGCATCGGACACCGTCGCCTGCAGCGCTGCGGTTTCGCGTGCGAGCGCGGCCATCGTCGTCTCGAACACCGGCTGCAACGCGGCTGTCGCGGCACGCGCGCTGTCGGCGACGCTGGTCTGGAGGGCGCGTTCGACCGAGCCGGCCAGCTGCGTGTAGACCGCTTCGGTGCGACAGTGGAAGGCGTCCTGGCTGGCGGCGTGGCGCTCGCCCGTCGCCGCGTTCTGCTGCTCGATCGTCGCCATCATCGCGCTCAGCCGCTCGACCAGCGCCGGCATCACCTCGGTCTGCTGCTGCAGCAGACGCAGGGTTTCCTCGCGCAGATGCGCCTGCGAATGCTTACGCAGCGTCGTCGCGGCGGCCACGTCCAGCAGCTGCACGGTGTGCGCGCGTTCGCGGCGCAGCAGCGCCGAGGCCAGGCCCAGCATCGCCGAGGTCGCGATGCCCGCGATCGACGTGCCGAAGGCGAAACCCAGGCCCTTGACCGGCGCGGCCAGCGAATCGCGGATCGCCTGCAGATCGGTCGCCGTCTCCAGCGCCATGCCGGTGCCGCGCAGCATCACCATCATGCCCAGCAGCGTGCCCAGCATGCCCAGCAGCACCAGCATGCCGACCAGGTACGGGGTGAGCGCCGGCACCGGCAGCGCGACGCGCTCACCTTCGATGCGCAGGCGCACCGCGTTGCGCAGGCCGGCATCCAGTCCGCCGAGCCATGCGCCCAGCGACGGCGGCGGTGCGTTCAATCGCGCCACGCCATCGGCCAGCGTCGTCGTGGCCTGCCGGTAGCGCAGCAGCTCCAGCCCGCCGGCGATGTAACAGGCGCCGATCAATAGCGTGACGGCGAGCGCCAGCGTGTTCGAGCCGACATAGCCGATGGCGATCCAGCCGATCACGGCCAGGCCGAGGGCGAACACGAACGCGGGAAGGAGAGCGGTGTGGCGACTGCTTGAGGACATGAGGACTGCGTCAGTGGGTGCGAAGCGCTGCGAGCAGCCCTTCGACCGGTTGGAAACGAACATCCAGCTCGGCGATCAGCACGCCCTGCATGTCCCTGCGAAAACCATCGAGCCAGGCCGCGGACGGATCCGTGGCCGATGCACCTGCGGCGGCGCGCAGCCGCTCGAAGTGCGTTTCGAGCAATGCCGGCACCGCGCCGAGCAACGCGTGCTCGCGCGGGCTCAGCGCGCCCTCCATCACCGCATCCACCTCGGCCAGCCGCGCCATGCCGGCCGAGCGCTGCGCCAGCCGGTCGCGCAGATCGCCGCGCAGCCGGCCCGTCGCCATCTGCATCGACCGCTGAAGGCTGAGATGACGCTGGCGGAACGGCGCGAAGTCGATCGCGGCCTGCGGGGTGGCTTCGTCGCCCTCCGACGATCCGGCCGCCTGCGGCTGCGGAATCGCCAGTTCCGGCGCCTCGGCGATCGACGCCAGCAACGTCGCCCGCGCTTTTTCACACAAGGCTGCGTCATCTCGATCAACGACTTGTGAGCCTTGTTCAGCCTCGGACGCCTTCGCGTCGAGCACCTTCGACAGCACCACCGCCCGCGTCCAGTCGATCCACTGGCTCAGACGCTCGGCCGGCGCCGGGCCGCCTTGCGGCAGCGTGTCGTCGGTCAGGCGGGCCAGCAGCCGGATGAAGGTCGGGCCGCGGAAAGCGGGGCGGGGCGGGGAATCCAAGGAGGCAGCGCGCAAAAGACGGCGATTTTACAGGTTGCCGGGCCTGGGGGACCGCGACATCTCCAGCGGGCTGACCCCGGCGTGCCGCCGCTTGCGCGGAAGAGAAGCGGACGCATGTGCAGGTGGCGTTCTTCGCGACTGCGGGGGTTGGACGTGCGCCGTGATGGGTTCCCCCAGCCAGCAACGGTCTGAACGCGACCATCGCAGGTCGCGATGCAGGGATGGCTGGACTTTCTGCCAGCGACGGGCCTGTTCGCATGTGATGCCTACCCAGCGGATGACGCGGCCACGACGCCGCGGGCAGTCCGGGGGGCGATCGTCGCGTTGCGCTGTCAGGGCGCGTCGGCCCCCGCGCTGTCGCCGCGCAGCGTGGCTTCCAGCCAGGCGTAGACGTCGGAGAACTGCAGCGCCAGGCTGTTGTAGGACGTGGCGAAGTGGCCGATGTCGGTGTCGGAGCGGATCAGCACCGGTGTGCGCGGCGAGGCATGCGAGACCCGGGCGGCGAACTTGCCGCTGTTCCATGGCGCCACGCGCTGGTCGGCCAGGCCGACGTTGAGCAGCAGCGGCGGATAGTCCACGCCATCGCGCACCCGCTGGTACGGATCCATCGCCAGCAGCTAGCGCATGCCCTCGGCGGTGCGCGGGTCGCCGACTTCGGCGATCTGGTTGGCGCCGTTCTTCGCCGCCAGCAGCCGCACCGGATTGAGGATGGCGACATTGAGCATCATCGCGCCGAAGGCGTCGGGCGCGGTGACGAACGCGCCCCCGGCGAGCACGCCGCCCATGCTGGTGCCGGCGCCCGCGGTGCGCGCAGGCGTGGCATAGCCGCGCGCGGCCAGGGTCTGCGCGCAGGCGATGAAGTCCTCGACCCCGCGCTGCTTGTTGGGGCCGGCGCCGGCGACGCGCCAGGCGTCGCCCTTCTCGCCACCGCCGCGGACGTGGCAATAGGCGTAGACGTGGCCGGCCTTGACCCACTCCAGGAACATCGGGAAGAAGAACGGCTGGGTGCTGACGCCGTAGCCGCCATAGCCATCGACGACGGCCAGCGCGCTGCCGTCGCGCGGCAGCCTGCGTGGCGACAGCACGCTCAGCGGCACGCGGGTGCCATCCGCGCTGGCCGCTTCCAGCTGTTCGGCGACCAGCCCGCTGTAGTCGGCGGGCGACACATTGCCCAGCTGCATGTCGGTGAAGCGGCCGTCCGCGCCGATGCGGTGGAAGCTGCGCGGTATGGTCCAGCCTTCCAGCGAGACGATCGCGCCGGGCTCGGCGGTGGATGCGTGCAGATAGCTGATGCTGCCGGTCAGCGGCACCGCCAGCGGCGTCAGCGTGCCGTCGTCGTCCAGCCGTTCCAGGTAGTCGATGCCGTCGCGCATGCTGCGGACGTACAGCGCATCGGCGCCGGCCGCCAGCCCGGTGAGGACCGTGCCCTCGCGCTCGGCGATGGCGACCCGCGCGTCGGCCAGCGTCGCATCGGCATTGCCCAGGTCCAGGGTCAGCAATCGGCCATATGGCGTGGCGCCGGTCTGCGTGAGGTACAGGGAGTCGCCGCGCAGCGCGCCGTCGGCGATGTCGTCGCCGAAATCGAACAGGCAGCGCCACTGGGCATTGCCGGCCAGCACGGTCTCGAGCGGCGCGATGCAGCCGCGCGCGGACGTGCGCGCACCGACGATGAACAGGATGGCCCAATCGCTGCCGGGCGTGAGCTGCACCATCGGGAACGATTCGGGCGCGATCGCCAGCGCGCCGCTGCCGTCGGCGCGCGCCACCCGCACGTCGTCGCCCTGCGCGGTGCCGAGCCGGTGCAGGTACACGGCCATGCCCTGCAGCGGGTCGGGGCCGCCGTCGCCGGCCATGCGGGTGTAGAAGAAGCCGCTGCCGTCGGGCAGCCAGTTCGGGTTGAACTCGCTCCACACCGGGGCCAGCGTATCGGGCAGGCGGCGGCCGCTGTCGACCTCGTAGACCTCGACCCGGGTGATCTCGTTGCCGTCGCGGGTCACGTTGACGGTGGCCAGGCGGCCATCGACCGAGACGCTGTAGTTGGCGATGCTGACCTTGCCGTCCTGGGCGTCGGGGTCGAACAGCACGCGTTCGTGGCCGCTGCCGTCGCGCCACAGCAGCTTGCCTTCCCTGCCGTCCTCGATGCGGCGGAAGAACAGGCGCTCGCCGACCTGGCGATGGTTGCCGTGGTTGCGCACCGCGCCTGCAACGATCTCGAGCCGGCTGCGCCAGTCGGCGAGCCCCGGCAGCGCATCGAGCTGCGCGCGGCCGTCCGCGGCACGGGCGTTGAACCAGTCGGCGAACACGGGGTTGTCCTCGCCCTCCATCCAGCGGTAGGGATCGGGCAGGCGCAGGCCGAAGGCTTCGCCGACGACATCGTCGCGCGGGGTGGTGGCGTCGGACGCGGCGGCAAGCACCGGCGTGGCCGCGCCGCACAGCAGCAGGAGCAGCAGCAACCGCAGTTGGGCATGGGTCGACACGGATCTGTCCTCGTCGCGCACGGGAGATGCCAGTACAAACGCCGAACGCGGCGGCATGCGGACAGGGCGCCGACGATCCGTCGGGACACCGGAAAGCTCGAACGGATCGGGTGCTGCAACGATGCCGATTTCGCTTGTCCCCAGGGGTTCGATCCCCGGCAACGGGCGCGACCAGGCAGCGCTTCTCTTCAATGCGATCCCGGTCGGGTCGAGGGGCCGGGAGTCCCGGTCGGTCCGGGCGGATCCTGTCCTGGACGGCGCCAGGACATGCTGAAGTGGATGGCGCTCGCTGCACTGGTCATCGGGCCGGTGCCGGTCCATCACCGCGAAGCAAGCGGCGCCTGCCGAACGCCTGTCGGCAAGCCGGAGGCCCTGCAGCAGGCCGGCATCGATCGATCGTCCCTGCGCGCGACACGGCCACGCCTGCGATGTGATCATCGGCATTCGCGTCGCGTGGAGTTCCACCGGCGCGATCCATCCCCAGGGAATCGCCCGATGATCCGTCTGCTGCTGTCGTGTCTGCTGTTGCTGTGCACTGCGCCGCTGCTGGCGCAGGAACGCATCCTGTCCTACGACAGCGATCTGCAGCTCGATGCCGACGGCAGCCTGGACGTGACCGAGCGCATCCGGGTGCGCGCGGAAGGCAAGGACATCCGCCGCGGCATCTATCGCGATTTCCCCACGCATTACCGGGACCGCTACGGCAACCGGGTCGTGGTCGACTTCGAGATGCTCGCCGTGGAGCGCGATGGGCAGCCCGAGCCGTTCTTTCTGGAGAACAGGTCGAACGGCGTGCGGATCAACACCGGCAACGACGACGTCCTGCCGGTGCCGGCGGAGTTCACCTACACGCTGCGCTACCGCACGACGCGGCAGCTGGGTTTCTTCGATACGCACGACGAGTTGTACTTCAATGCGATCGGCCACGGCTGGGCGTTCCCGATCGAGACGGGCGGTGCGACGCTGCGCCTGCCCCGCGATGTGCCGGCTGCCGATCTGACCGCCGAATGCTATACGGGCGCGCAGGGCGCGACGACGCAGGCCTGCACGGCCGAGGTCACCGGTCCGGGCGCGGCGCGCTGGACGCTGACCGCGCCGTTGCAACCCGAGGAAGGTCTGACCACGGTGTTGTCGTTTCCGAAAGGCCTGTTCGTCGAGCCGACGCGGGAGCAGCGCCTGCGCTGGATGCTGGGCGACAACCGCGCGGCGTTGATCGCGCTGGCCGGGCTGATCGCGATGCTGGCGTTCGGCCTGATGCGCTGGCGCAAGGTCGGGCGCGATCCGAAGGCGGGGCCCGTGGTGGTGGAATACGACCCGCCGGACGACCTGTCGCCGGCCACGCTGCGCTACATCGAGAAGACCCACATCGATACGCGCGCGTTCTCGGCCGATGTGCTGTCGCTGGCCGTGGCCGGGCATGTCGACCTCCATCGCGAGGAGAAGGCGCTCAGGCAGGCGGACTGGCGCGTACAGCGCGCCGCGGGTACGGGACGCACGCTCGCGCCCGATCAGACCGCATTGCTGGCCGACCTGTTCAAAGACGGCGATTCGCTGACCTTCCACCACAGCAACGCCGCGCGCATGCAGCGCATCCTCGGTGCGCACCAGGTGCGCATCAAGCGGGCGATGGCCGCGCGCTTCCCCTGCGGCCTGTACCGCTACAACGGCGGCAGCATCGCGTGGATGGCGCTGCTGCTGGCGGTGTTCGCGATCGCGACGGTGATGTTCGGCATCGGGACGGGCTCGGGCCTGGTGCTCGCAGTACCGCTGCTGATCGCGATGGTCGTGGTGTTCTTCGTGTTCGTGTTCCTGTTGCCGACGGTGACGCCGGAGGGCCGGCGCATGCGCGACCGCATCGAAGGCTTCCGGCGTTATCTGACGGTGGCCGACAGGCAGGATCTGCAGCGGCTGAAGGCGCCGGAGGCGGACGAGCCGACGCTGGACGCGGGACGTTTCGAATTCCTGCTGCCGTATGCGGTGGCGCTGCAGGTCGAGGATGCGTGGACGCAGAAGTTCACCGCCGCAGTGGGCGCGAGCGCGGCGGCGGCTGCGACCGCGTCGATCGGCTGGTACTACGCGAGCGGCGTGCACGGCGCCCCGGGCATTTCCAACATGGCCGGTTTCAGCAAGGCGATCGGCAGCGGATTGACCGGGCAGATCGCGTCGTCGGCGTCGCCGCCGGGAAGTGCGTCGGGGAGTGGGGGTGGTGGATTTTCGGGTGGCGGGGGTGGTGGCGGTGGCGGGGGCGGGCGGTGAGTTGGGTCCATGTCGTGGCGCGCGGCCCTCACCCCAGTCCCTCTCCCTCCACAGGGAGAGGGGCTGGAAGCTGGATCTCGCGTTGACTGAGTCCCTCTTCCGCCGGGAGAGGGGTTGCGGGGCTGCCGAAGACGCAGATCCAATCCCCTCCAACAACGTCAGACGCGCGCCGCCTTTCGATGCACCCACCGGTACAGCACCGGCAACACCAGCAGGGTCAGCAGCGTCGACGAAATGATCCCGCCGATGACCACCGTCGCCAGCGGTCGCTGTACCTCCGCACCCGCGCCGACGTTGAACGCCATCGGCACGAAGCCGAGCGAGGCGACCAGTGCGGTCATCAGCACCGGACGCAGGCGACCCAGGGCGCCGTCGACGATGGCGGTGCGCAGGTCGAGGCCGTCTTCGCGCAGTTTCCGGATGAAGGTGAGCATGACCAGACCGTTGAGCACCGCGACGCCGGACAGCGCGATGAAGCCGACGCCGGCCGAGATCGACAGCGGAATGCCCCGCGCCGCGAGTGCGAGCACGCCACCGGTGAGCGCCAGCGGCACGCCGCTGAAGACCACCAGCGCGTCGCGCAGCGAGCCGAACGCCATGAACAGCAGCGCGAGGATCACCGCCAGCGTCAGCGGCACGACCAGCGACAGGCGCCGGCTGGCCGAGGCCAGTTGCTCGAACGTGCCGCCGTAGTCGATCCAGTAGCCGGTCGGCAGCGTCACCGAGTCGGCGACCGCGGTCTGCAGTTCGCCCACGAAGCCGCCCAGATCGCGCCCGCGCACGTTGGCGGTGACCACGATGCGGCGCTTGCCGTTCTCGCGGTTGATCTGGTTCGGCGCGAGCTCGGTGCCGATCGTCGCGACCTCGCGCAGCGGCACGGTGCGCGGTGTGCCGCTGGCCCAGGTGCCGCTGCGGTCGGATTCGTCGGCGCTGTCGGCCACCGAGCCCGCAAGCGGAATCGGCAGGTCGGCGAGCGCGGCCGGATCGCCGCGCAGCGATTCGGGCAGGCGCACGACGATGTCGAAACGACGGTCGCCATCGAACAGCTGGCCCGCGGTTTCGCCGCCGATCGCCGCGGCGACGACGCGTTGCACGTCGCCCGGATTGAGTCCGTAGCGCGCCATCGCGCGCGGGTCCGGCGCGATCTCCAGCAGCGGCAGCCCGTCGACGGCTTCGATGCGTACGTCGGCAGCGCCGTCGATGCCCTGCAGCACGCGTTCGACTTCGGTGGCGACGGCCTGCAGGCGCTCGAGATCGTCGCCCTGGATCTTCACCGCCACGTCGCTGCGCACGCCGGAGATCAATTCGTTGAACCGCATCTGGATCGGCTGGGTGAACTCGTAGTTGTTGCCGGGCATGGTCTCGGCGATGGCTTCGAGTTCGCCGACCAGCGTGGCGCGTGGCTTGCGCGGATCGGGCCAGTCGGCGCGCGGCGCGAGGATCAGGAAGGTGTCGGCGACCGAGGGCGGCATCGGATCGCTGGCGACCTCGGCGGTGCCGATCTTCGAGAACACGCGCGCGACTTCCGGCACCTGCAGCAGGCGGCGTTCCAGCGCGCGCTGCATCGCCACCGACTGTTCGATGCCGGTGCCGGGCACGCGCATCGCATGCATGGCGATGTCGCCCTCGTCGAGGCCGGGAATGAACTCGCTGCCCATCCGCGTCGCCAGCCAGCCGCAGGCCAGCACCAGCACCAGCGCGCCGCCGACCAGCCAGCGTCCATGCCGCAGCGCCCAGTCGAGCGCCGGCGCATAGCCGCGACGCGCGGCGCGCATCACCCGATTGTCGTGCTCGGCAACGCGTCCGCGCAGCAGCAGGGCGATCGTCGCGGGCACGAAGGTCAGCGACAGGAGCATCGCGCCGGTCAGCGCCAGCACCACGGTGATCGCCATCGGGTGGAACATCTTGCCTTCCACGCCCTCGAGCGCGAACACCGGCAGATAGACCGCAGCGATGATGCCGAGCCCGAACAGGCTGGGCCGGATCACCTCGGCGCTGGCCGAGGCCGCGACCGCGTGCCGCTCGCGCGTGTCGAGCAGGCGGCCGAGGCGCTGCTGCGCTTCGCCGAAGCGGCGCAGGCAGTTCTCGACGATGATCACCGCGCCGTCGACGATCAGGCCGAAGTCGAGCGCGCCCATGCTCATCAGGTTGCCGGACACGCCGCCCTGGCGCATGCCGATCACGGTGAACAGCATCGTCAGCGGAATCACCAGCGCGGTCAGCAGCGCCGCGCGCACGTTGCCGAGCAGCAGGAACAGCACCACGATCACCAGCAGCGCGCCTTCGATCAGGTTCTTCGCCACGGTGCGGATGGTGCGGTCGACGAGCGCCGTGCGGTCGTAGACCGCGACCGCGCGCACGCCGTCGGGCAGGCTCGCATTCGTCGCCTCCAGCCGCTGCGCCGCGGCCTGCGCCACGGTGCGGCTGTTCTCGCCGAACAGCATCAACACCGTGCCGAGCACGACTTCCGCGCCGTTCTGCGTGGCCGCGCCGGTGCGCAGTTCCCGGCCTTCGCCGACGGTCGCCACGTCGTGCACGTGGATCGGCACGCCATCGCGCCGCGCCATCACGATGTTGCCGATCGCCTCGACATCGGCCACCTGGCCCGGCACGCGCACCAGCAACTGCTGGCCGTTGCGTTCGATGTAGCCGGCGCCGACATTGCGGTTGTTGTTGGCGACCGCGGTGACGACGTCCTCGAACGTGAAGTCGAGCGCGACCAGCAATGCCGGATCCGGCGTGATGTGCACCTGCCGCGCGAAGCCGCCGATGGTGTCGACCTCGGTCACGCCGCGCACGTTGCGCATCTGCGGCCGCACCACCCAGTCCTGCAGCGTGCGCAGATCGGTCGCGGTGTACGGCGTGCCGTCCGGCTTGCGCGCGTCCGGATCGGCCTCGACGGTGTACATGAAGATCTCGCCAAGACCGGTGGCGACCGGTCCGAGCGTCGGATCGACATCGTCCGGCAGTTGCCCCTGCACCTGCTGCACGCGCTCGGCGACCTGCTGCCGCGCGAAGTACAGGTCGGTGCCGTCCTCGAACACGACGGTGACCTGCGACAGCCCGTAGGCTGACAGCGAGCGCGTGTAGTCGAGCCGCGGCAATCCCGCGAGCGCGGTCTCGATGGGGAAGGTGACGCGCTGTTCCGTTTCCAGCGGCGAATAGCCTGGCGCGGCGGTGTTGATCTGCACCTGCACGTTGGTGATGTCGGGCGTTGCGTCGATCGGGAGTTTCGTGAAACTCCAGCCGCCGACGGCGATCAGCAGCAGCGTCGCGGCGAGGACCAGCCAGCGGTGTCGGATGGAGGCATGGATGAGGGACTCAAGCATGGGGGACTCCGTCTCGTGTGTTTACGGAGCTGATGCCCTGGCTTGTCATGTGGGCTGTGTTCGGCATGTGCCGGAAGCTGTCCGCGTGCGTGCGCGGTGTCCTCGCGATACCTGACCTCGCCTCACCGTCATTCCCGCGAAAGCGGGAATCCATTTTGATCTCGGCTGGTTGCGTGTCGATGCGACACCCGTTGGATGACAGCGAAAATGGATGACCAGCCGTTCGGCTGTTGAAAGCCCTGCTTTCGCAGGAATGACGGGTCGCGCGGGGCGCCGGGTGCACGACGGCTCCTGCAGAGCAAAAGCTTCGTGGTACTTGAACCTCAATGCGCATGCCCCGCCCCCGCCTTCTCCAGATCCGCCTTGATCGTGTAGCTCTGCGCCACCACCACGTCCTCGCCGACCTTCACGCCGTCAACGATCTCCACCTGCCGCGCATCGCGCCGCCCCAGCGTCACCACGCGCTTCTCGTAGCGATCCCCCTCGCGCACGAACACCACGTCCTGCCCCTCCATCTGCTGTAGCGCCGTCAGCGGCACGACGAGATCCGCCGGCTGCGTCGACACGGTGACCATCGCGCGCACGGCCGAGCCGGGGCGCCATTGGCCGTCGGCGTTGTCGAGCGTGGCGCGGGCGATCGTGCTCTGGCTCGCGGTGGCGGTGCCGGGCAGCACGCGGTCGATGCGCGTGTCGGCGGTGGCGCCGTCGCTGAGGCGGCTGATGGTCACCGGCGAGCCGGCGGCCAGGTGATCGGCGTCGCGGCCGAACACGTGCAGATCCACCCACAGCGTCGACAGGTCGGCGATCTCGTACAGCACCGCGCCTTCGCCGGCGCTCTGGCCGACCGAGGCGTTGCGTGCGAGTACGGTGCCGGCGATCGGCGCGGTCACGGTGTAGCTGGACAGGCTGAGGTTGCTGTCGATCGTCGCCAGCACCTGGCCGGCGCGCACGCGATCGCCGACTTCGGCATGCAGGCGGCGGATCGGGCCGGGGAAGCGTGCGGTCACGCGGGCGTTGCCGCTTTCCAGCGTGGTCAGCAGGCCCTGCACTTCGTGCTGGTCGGCAATGGTGCCGGCCGTCGCGGGTGCCACGCGGATGCCGACGTCGTCGGCGATGTCGGCCGCGATGGTCGTGGCGTCGTCGCCATGGTCGTCGTGCGCGTCGCCATCGGCCTGCCCGTCATCGCCGTGGTCATCGTGGCCGTCGGCGGGTGCGTTGGCGTGCGCAGGCGCGTTGGCCGTTGTGGTCGAGCGATCGCCGCAGGCCGACAGCAGCAGCGTCAGGGCGAGCGCCAGCGGCGCGGTGGTCACGAACGTCCTCATCGGGCGTCTCCATCATTCGGTGTGGGCGTCGCGGACGCGACGACGAGCGACCGGCCGGTCAGGCGCTGCAGTTCGATCAGGGCGATCTGCGCGGCTTCGGCGGCCTCGAGTTGCTGGCGCAGCGCGTCGCTGCGCGCGTCCTGCAGTTGCGACCATTCCAGGTACGAGACCGCGCCCGCGCGCCATGCGCGCTCGGTGGCGCTGGCGGCGCGCTCCAGGCGCGGCAGCACATCGCGCGCGAGCAGCGAGACGGCCGATTGCGCAACGCGGTACCGGCCATGTGCTTCGGCCAGCGTGGCCTGCAGCGCACGATCGCCGGCATCGCGTTCGATCGAGACCAGGGCAAGTTCCGCGGCCGCGGCGCGGATGCCGGGCTGCGCACGTGCGCGACTGCCGAGCGGCACGGTGAAACCGCCGACCAGCGAGGTGTCGCTGTTCTCGCGTTGATGGCGGAGGCCGGCCTGCCAGCCGATGTCGGGCGTGGCGTCGCTGCGCGCGAGTTGCAGCCGCGCTTCGGCGATGCGCGCCCTGTCGTTGAACTGCAGCAGTTCCGGCGAGCGCGCGAGCAGGGTGCGCAAGGCATCGAACCCGGCGATGTCGGGCAGTGCCAAGGGATCGCCGTCGGCGATGTCGAAGGCGCCATCCGGATCGCCCCACAGCATCGACAGGCTGCGACGCGCGGTCTCGACCTCCAGGCGCGCATTGGCGACCTGCAGTTCGGCCTGGGCCTGCGCCGCCTGCGCGGTCAGCACGACCGCTTCGGGCGATGCACCGGCAGCGAAGCGCTGGCGCGCCGCGGTCACGAAGCGCGTGCGTTGCGCGACATCGGCCTGCGCGATCGCCGAGCGACGCGTCGCGACGACGATGGCGAGATGGCGACGGGCGGTTTCGGCGAGCAGGTCGACGCGCGCGGTTTCGCGCTGCAGGGCCAGCGCATCGATGCGGGTCTGCGCGAGCGCACGACGTGCATCGGGCTTGCCGCCGCGTTCGAACACGCCGGCGAGCGTCAGCGTGGTTTCGAGCGAGCGCGTGGGCGCATCGAGGCCGAGGTTCTCGATCTCGATGCCGGCTTCCAGCGGCGGACGCAGCGTGGCGACTTCGCGCTCGGCATCGAACACCGCGCGCTGGCCGTCGAACAGGCGCAGGTCTGGATGGGCTTCGGCGACGCGCGCGAACGCGTCATCGAGGGTCAAGGCCTGGGCGCTTTCGCGCACGGGCAGGGGCGCCGACTGCGCGGCCGCAAGGCACGGCGCAGCGGCGAGGGCGGCCAGGGCCGCCAGTCGCAACAACATGATGGGAACGCTCCGGTTTCGGGATGACGAAAAGCCGGCCTCGGGCCGGCGCGGACGTCATGCGGAAATCGGCGGTCGCAGCAGGGTGTCGGGCACGCGGGCGGGCGCGGCTTCGAACGCGGGCAATGCGGGATGCGCCATCGCCAGCGGTGCCAGCAGGGACGGCATGGGCGGCAGCGCCGGCGTATGCGCGCCGCAGGTCGCGCAGTGCGCGACCGCGTGCAGCAGGTCGCCACCGTCGTCGTGCGCATCGGGCGCGTGGTCGTGCTGCTCGGCGGTTTCGCCGTGCGCGGCCTCGTAGGTATTGCCCATCGCCACCAGCACGGGCGCCGCAATCAGCCCCAGCACCAGCAGCGCCATCAGCAGACGGCGCGACCAGGACAGGGGATTGGAGATGCGATGCATCCGCGCAGCCTATGCGGTGCGCATGGCGTTACACAATTCCAGCGGGCGCTCCCGCACGCGATGGACCCGCTGTGGCGTCCGGGCGTCAGCGTGTCGGGCGGCAGTGGCGTGTCGGGCGGCAGTGGGTGGTACGGCATGCGGCTGGCGAACGACGCCTGCCTCGGCCGACGGCCCGCCGCAGCCCGATCAGGTTCGTGGCCGACCGCAACAGCGGCCCGGACCGCGCAGTGACCGGCGACGACCTGATCCGCGGTCGCCGGGTGGAGCAGGTGCCGTTGCGGATCACGCGGCCCGATATCGAGGTTCCGCGGTTGCCGAAGGGGTCGCTGCGCGCTCCCCATTCTGCGAATGGCGTTCAGCGTTCGGCGCGCAGCCGTTCCAGCACGCCGTCGAGGGCTTCGAGATTGCCGTAGTGGATCACCAGCCGGCCCTTGTTGCCGCGGCCGTTGGCGATCGACACGCGCGTGCCCAGCGTTTCCGACAGTTCGTTCTCCAGCGAGACGATGTCGGCCTGCGGGCGGGCCCTGGTCTTCGATGCGGTGCGGCCGTTGCCGCCCGGTACGCGGCCGGCGGCGAACTGCTGCGCGCGGTGTTCGACTTCGCGCACCGACCAGCCGTGTTCGACGGCGTCGCTGGCGAGCTTGCTGGCCAGCTCCGGCGACAGCGTCAGCAGGGCGCGGGCGTGGCCCATTTCCAGTTGCCTGGATTCGACCAGGATGCGGATCGCCGGCGGCAGTTCCAGCAGACGCAAGAGGTTGGACACTGCGGCGCGGGAGCGGCCAACGGCCTCGGCGGCCTGCGCATGGGTCAGGTCGAATTCGTCGATCAGCCGCTGCAGCGCCTGCGCTTCTTCCAGCGGGTTGAGGTCTTCGCGCTGGATGTTCTCGATCAGCGCCATCGCGACGACCGTGCGGTCCTCGACGTTGCGCACGACCGCCGGCACTTCGCTCAGGCCGGCCTGCTTCGACGCCCGCCAGCGGCGTTCGCCGGCGATGATCTCGAAGGTGCGGTCGGGCCGCTCGCGCACGACCAGCGGCTGGATCACGCCCTGCGCCTTGATCGACTCGGCCAGCTCGGTGAGCTTGTCGGCGTCCCAGTGCTTGCGCGGCTGGTACTTGCCGGCGCTCAGCGCATCGATCGGCAGCACGCGCAGCGTGTCCTGCTCGGTCGCCTCCAGGCTGGCCGGCGCCTCGGCTGCGGCCTTGGGGCCGAGCAGGGCCTCGAGGCCGCGGCCCAGGCCGCGCTTCTTGGCGGGCGTCTTCGCAGCGGTCATGCCGGCGTCTCCATGGCAGTGGCGTCCTGATTGCTTGTCTGTGCGTCGCGTTCGCGCTGGCGGCGGATCACTTCGCCGGCGAGCCCGAGATAGGCGATCGCGCCGCGCGAGCTCTTGTCGTAACCGACGATGCTCTGGCCGTGGCTCGGCGCTTCGGCCACGCGCACGTTGCGCGGCACGATGGTACGGAACACCTTGTCGCCGAAATGGCTGGTCAACTCGCCCGACACCGCATTGGCGAGGTTGTTGCGCACGTCGAACATCGTGCGCAGCACGCCCTCGACCTCGAGCTTCGGGTTGAGGTTCTGCCTGATCGCATCGATCGTCTGCAGCAGTGCGCTCAGGCCTTCGAGCGCGTAGTACTCGCACTGCATCGGCACGAGCACCGAATCGGCGGCGGTCAGCGCATTGAGCGTCAGCAGCGACAGCGCCGGCGGACAGTCGATCAGGATGTAGTCGTAACGCGGACGCAGCGGTTCGAGCGCGCGCTTGAGGCGTTGCTCGCGATCCTCGGCGCCCATCAGTTCGAGTTCGGCGGCGGTGAGATCGGTGTTGCCGGGAATCAGGTCGACCTCTTCCTCGGTCTGCACGATCGCGTCGCCGGCTTCCACTTCGCCCAGCAGCACGTCGCAGGTCGAGACCGGCACCGCGCCCTTGTCGATGCCGCAACCCATGGTCGCGTTGCCCTGCGAATCGAGGTCGACCAGCAGCACACGTTTCGGCGTGCGCGCGAGCGCCGCGGCCAGGTTCACGGCCGTCGTCGTCTTTCCGACGCCGCCCTTCTGGTTGGCGATGGCGATGATGCGGGCCATGGGCTCCGTGCACGGTTCAGGAAGGGAGCCGGCCGCCGCGGGCAGTGGCCGGACCGGGGATTATGCCCCCCAAGCGTCGCTTGGGGACACCGATCCGATCCTGCGTCGGCATCACGGCGGCGACGCGGTTGCAGCTGAACCGGCAGTGCGCGGCCGGGCGCCGGCAATGTCCCGCGCGCGTGGCGGGACAGACGCTCAGGCGCGTGCGACGGCGACCAGATGCCGTTCGGCGTCGAGGCCGGGCACCTTCAAGGGCGTTACCGTGTCGAGCCGCCAGCCGGCCGGCAGCGCGGCGATCTCGTCGACCGGGTTCACGCCCTTCATCGCCAGCAGACGCCCGCCGTCGGTCTTCGGCAGATGGCCGCCGACGGCGAGGATGCCTGGCAGCGTGGCCAGCGCGCGCGCGGTGATCGCATCGAACGCGCCGGGTCTGTCGACGGCTTCGATGCGCGACTCTGCGACGTCGGCATTGGCCAGTTTCAGCTGGCGCACCGCCTCGCGCAGGAAGCGCGCCTTCTTGCCGTTCGACTCGACCAGGGTGACGTGCAGGCCGGGCAGGGCGATCGCCAGCGGAATGCCGGGCAGACCGGGGCCGGTGCCCAGATCGGCGAGCGTGGCGAGACCATCGACGTGCGGCACCATCGCCAGCGAGTCGAGCAGATGGCGCACGACCATCTCGCGCGGATCGCGCACGGCGGTCAGGTTGTAGGTTTTGTTCCAGCGCAGCAGCAATGCAAGGTACGCGAGCAGCGGGTCGGCCAGCGCCGGGGCGAGGCCCAGCGTGCGCAGGCCGGCCTCGAGCTCGGCGCGCAGCGCAGTGTCGTCGGAGAGTTCCATGGGGCGCATTGTAGAAGCTGGTGGATCGTGTGGCCTGTGGATCATGTGAGTTGACGGGCTGCCCCCACCCAATCCCCACTCGCGCGAATCAACCGCCCGCATACACGCTCAATCCATCCGCCGCCACGCCACCGTCGCCAGATACCCCGGCAACGGCACGAACGCATGCAGTTGCCAATCCGCGGGGATCCCGAGCGCCGGATCGCAGGCGACCAGGGCCCATCCTTCGTCGCGCGCGGCGAACTCCAGCCGATCCAGGCCGAACGACAACCCATGCCCGTGCGCCTTGAGCACCGCTTCCTTCGCGCACCACAACTGCACGAACGCGGTCTCCGCGGCTTCGGGCGCCCGCTTCGCCAGCGCCGTCGCCTCGCCCGCCGTGAAGAAGCGCTGCGCCAGCGCCATCGCCTGTGGGCGCGGGCGCATCCATTCGATGTCGACCCCCACCGTCACGCCGTCGCCCAGCGCGACCAGCAGCGCGTCGCCGCTGTGGCTCCAGTTCGCATCGAGGCCTGCCCGGCCGGGCACCTGCAACTGCGGACGGCCGCGGGCATCGCGGACGAGGACGATTTCGGTGTCGGGGCGGGAGAGCGTCCCGGCCAGCCAGGGCCGCACCAGCGCTTCGGCAGACTGGCCGCGGCGGTAGTCCCGCCACGCGTATCGCACCGGCCCGGCGGCCAGACTCATGGTTTCGCTGAACATCCGCACTTGGCATCCCGCAGGGCGTCCAGCGTAAGCTAAAACAGCTGATCCGCATGCCGGACACGGCGTACGGACCATTTATTCGGAGTGGCAGCGGGATGTCGGCAGTAGTCTGGGAACAGGGGGCGGGTCGCGATGACGCCGCGCGCGGCGCACATGCAACGCGGCCGCTGGTAGGCGGTGATCGTGCGCGGGCGGTGGCGTTCGGGCCTGATGGCGTAGTGCCGCTGTCGAGCTTCCTCGCGCAAGTGCGCGGCGTCGCCGCGTCACTGCCCGACGCGCCGTTCGCGTTGAATCTCTGCGAAGACCGCTACCGCTTCCTCGTCGCGTTCTGCGCGGTCGCGCTGCGTGGCCAGACCACGCTGCTGCCGCCGGCGCGCACGCGCGTAGCGATCGACGATGTGCGGATGCGTCATCCGGACAGCTACTGCATCGGCGATCGCGACGACTGTGGCTGCGATGCAGAACATGCGGTCACACACACACCTGCGCCGCCGCATTACGTGCGCCTGCCCGACGTGCTGCCCACGCGCGACGGCGACGTGCCGGAGATCGCGCTGGACGCGCTGGCCGCGATCGGCTTCACCTCCGGCAGCACCGGCGTGCCCAGCGCCAATCCCAAGACCTGGGCCACGTTCCACACCGGCACGCTGCAGAATCTCGCCGCGCTCGCCGATCTGCATGGCGAGGCCACGCTGCCGGTGGTCGCGACCGTGCCGCCGCAGCACATGTACGGCATGGAACTGTCGGTGCTGCTGCCGATGCTCGGCAATGCCGCCGTACACAGCGCGCGACCGTTCTTTCCCGAAGACATCGCTGCCGCCCTGCGCGATGCGCCGCGTCCGCCGCTGCTGGTCACGACGCCGGTGCATCTGCGCTCGCTGGTCGAATCCGGTGTCGCCCTGCCGCCGCTCGCGGCGATCGTGACCGCCACCGCGCCGCTGCCGCAGGCGCTGGCGGCCGAGGCCGAAGCGCGGTTCGGCTGCGAAGTGCGCGAACTGTTCGGTTCCACAGAAACCTGCATCTTCGCCCGCCGCCGCACCGCGCACGAACAGGTCTGGACACCGTTCGACGGCGTGCGCCTGCAGCCCGTGCCCGATGGCACCCTCGTCCATGCGCCGCACCTGCCCGAGCCGCGCCTGCTGGCCGACATCGTCGAGCTCGACGCCGCCGGTCGCTTCGAACTGCGCGGCCGTCAGGCCGACATGATCGAGATCGCCGGCAAGCGCGCCTCGCTCGCCGACCTCACCCGCCGCCTGCTCGCCATCGACGGCGTGCGCGACGGTGTGATCTGCCAGAGCGCCATGCCAGACGCCACCGGCGTCCGCCGGATCATGGCTGCGGTCGTGGCGAGCCCGGCGCTCGACGATGCGGTGCTGCTGGACGCATTACGGGCCAGCATGGATCCGGTGTTCCTGCCGCGACGCATCCGCCGCGTCGACGTGCTGCCGCGCAACGAGACCGGCAAGCTGCCCCGCGCCGCGCTGGACGATCTGTTCGGCATCGCCGCGACCTGAATACCGACGTCTCCGTCACGGACCGGGACAGATGCTGGCGCAGGCCCTCGGGCCTGTAAGCCCCCATTTTCCGATTTCCTAGGTTCGCACTGGAGCATCCCGCATGAACTTCCTCATCTACATCATCGTCGGCGGCATCGCCGGATGGCTGGCCAGCATCGTGATGCGCACCAACGCACAGCAGGGCATCCTGCTGAACATCGTCGTCGGCATCATCGGTGGCTTCATCGGTGGCTGGCTGCTGCCGATGCTGGGCCTGTCGCTCGGCGCAGGCTGGGTGGGCTTCCTGCTGACCGCGCTGATCGGCGCGATTATCCTGCTGGCGATCGTCAACCTGTTCCGGCGCGGCAGCGCGCGCTGATCGCACACGCCGGATCAACACGACACGAGGCCCGGCATTGCCGGGCCTTTTCTGTTCTGGAGATGCCGGCCAACGCGGCATCGGAATAGCGAGACGCCTGCGCATCTCTCATGGCAACGCCGTGCGGCGCGTCAGCCCGAGACGGTGACCCAGGCCGGTGCGTGGTCGCTCGGCCGCTCCCATGTCCGTGGCTCGCGGTCGATGCCGGACGCGATGGCCGCATCGCGCAAGGCATCCGACACCAGCGTCAGATCGATCCGCAATCCGAGATCGCGGCGGAAGCCCGCCTGCCGGTAGTCCCACCAGCTGAAGACGCCCGCTTCGTCGTGATGCAGGCGGAAGGCATCGTGCAGGCCCAGACCGAGCAGGCCGCGCAGGGCGTCGCGTTCGGCAGTCGAGGTCAGGATGTGGGTGTCGTTCCACACTGCCGGGTCGTGCACGTCGCGGTCGTCGGGGGCGATGTTGAAATCGCCGAGGACGACGAGCTTCGGGTGCGCGGCGAGTTCGCGCTGCACCCAGTCGTGCACGGCGGCGAGCCAGCGCAGTTTGTAGGCGTACTTGTCGGTGCCGACGTCCTGGCCGTTGACGACGTAGAGATTGATCACGCGCACGCCGTCGATGGTTGCGGCGATCGCGCGCTTCTGTTCGTCCTCGAAGCCGGGGATGCCGATCTGCACGTCATCGAGCGCGGCGTCGCGGGCGAGCAGGGCGACGCCGTTGTAGGTCTTCTGGCCCGAGAACACCGTGCGGTAGCCGAGCGCGGCGAGCGCGGTGTCGGGAAAGCGTGCGTCCTCGAGCTTGGTTTCCTGGATGCCCACCACGTCGGGCTGCGCGTCGCGCAGCCACTGTTCGAGGTGCGGCAGGCGCACGTTGAGCGAGTTGACGTTCCAGCTGGCGATCTTCATGGACTATCTAACCAATTGAATTTTCTTGCTTTTAAATTTCTGTATTCTCGCGATACCCTCAGGGATACCCCAAAATCATCCAGCTAGCGGCCGCCCGCGGAAACGCTCGCTTTCACACTATAGCCCTGTTTCAGCATTTGCTGAAACCTGCCTTTTTACTGAACGTCGCTTGACTCTTTCATTGGTAGTGCTACTTTCAGCAAGTGCTGAAACAGCCAGAATCAGTGAAAAGCGTCGAACTCCGCGCCGCCGAAGCGCTTCGGCAGCTGCTAGAACAGGTGCCCGCGATCAGAGTGCTTGGCGTGGAACAGGAGGTTGCCGATGCCGGGCAGCAGTTCGACATCCTCGTACGGCTCGAGGCCGCCGGTCGCCAACATACGTTGGTTTGCGATGTGAAGGCCAATGGCCAACCGCGCTACGTGCGCGCTGCGCTTCCGCAATTGCGCAGCTACGTCGCCGGACAGCGGCCGGGAACGGTTCCGATCCTCATAGCGCCCTATCTGTCGCCCAAGGTACAGACGATGTGTACCGAGCAGGGCGTCGGCTTCCTTGATCTTGAAGGTAACGTCCGTTTGGCATTCGACGGCGTTTACATCGAGCGGCAAGTGGCTAACAAACCGGCCAGGGAACGTCGAGAACTCAAGTCGCTGTTCAGGCCCAAGTCCGCGCAGGTGTTGCGCGTCCTTCTTCGCGATCCGAGCCGGGCCTGGCGCGTTGTCGAGCTTGCCGAAGCTGCTGACGTCAGCGTGGGCCATGTCAGCAACGTCCGCAGCGGCTTGCTGGATCGGGAGTGGGCGGCAGTCCTGGAGGACGGGTTGCTCCTCTCCAGGCCGGATGCACTGCTCGACGAGTGGGCAAGCGCTTACACGCCTCCTGCCGGCAAGCGGCTGAGCTTCTATACGACGCTGCACGGCGGGGTGCTGGAAGGCGCCGCGCGACAAGCACTGGCCGCAGAAGATGGAGATCGGCAGGCCGTATTTGCTTCCTACTCGGCGGCGCGGTGGCTGGCGCCTTATGCGCGCACCGGCACGCATTACTTCTACGCAAGCCCCAAAGGTCTCGAGCAGCTTCGTGCTGCCTTGGAACTCTCCCCGGTTTCAAAAGGGTCGAACGTCATCGTGACTGTACCCAAGGACACGGGCGTGTTTCGGGACACCGTCGAGCCGGCGCCTGGCGCGATCTGCACCAGTGCAGTGCAGACGTATCTCGACCTGACCGTTGCCGGCGAACGTGGCGCGGAAGCCGCTGACCACCTACGAAAGGAAAAGCTGGCGTGGCCGAAGACCTGACCCCGCAGGAACCGCAGTCAGCAGCCGACTACGATGACCGTACCACCACGGCGGTCAAGACAGTGCTGGTGGAGATCGGCCAGATTCTCGGAAGCTTCAAAGGCAAGTTCGCCGTGATCGGTGGTGCGGTGCCCTGGTTGCTGCTCGACAACGAGGACATGCCGCACGTTGGCACGCTCGACCTGGACCTTGGCCTGGATGCGGAAGCGTTGGGCGACGGCGAATACGCCCTGCTGGTCGATGCGCTGATGGGACACGGCTACCTGCAGCGGGAGGGCCTTCGACGCTTCCAACTGGTCAGGCAAGTCCCAACTGGCGATGGTGGTCCACCGATCGACGTCCTCGTCGACTTCCTGATGCCGCGGGACGCCGACATCGTGAAGAACGTACCGCCGCTGATCGACAACTTCGCCGTGCAGAAGGCCGATGGTGCGGACCTGGCCACACACTTCTACGAAATGGTGGCGGTGTCGGGCTCCATGCCAGCCGGTGGCACGAACCGTGTGGAGATCGCGGTCTGCTCGATTCCCGCATTGTTGGCAATGAAGGGCCATGCCATCGAGCTTCGCCACAAGCAGAAGGACGCCTACGACATCTATTATTGCGTTCGCAACTATCCGGGTGGCATCGACGCACTTGCCCAAGCCTGCCGCTCGGTACTGGAGCAAAAAAGCGGCGATGCCGGATATCGGTTCATCGCTGGAAAGTTCGAGACTCCGGAAAGCTATGGCCCCACTAGCGTTCGGCTGTTCGTGAAGGACACCGAAGTACTGGGAGACCGTACGGAGGATCAATGGCAGCAGGATGCATTCGGCCAAGTGGATGCGTGGCTGCGTGCGTTGGGCTTGCGGGATTGACGGTTATCGGCACAGTGCCTTGAACGCCCTCAGTCCGTCGCTGCAGACATCCGCGCCACGCTGCAGGCGCCGGGCGACCCAAGCCCGGCGGTCAGATGGAGGCCACCGGATTGCCCAAGGCATCCGTCACGGCGTGGATCTTGCTGCCCAGTCCGCCGCGGCTGCGTCCGATAGCCTGCGAAGCCCCCCTTTTGTCCCGGCGCTGTGCTGACGCGCCCGGACAATGGTGCTGTCGATCATCGCGTACTCGTTGTCGGCATTTTCAGCCAAGGCCTCGAACACCTTTTGCCAGACCCCGGCGCGACGCCAGCGGCTATGCCGCAGGTGGATCACCCGGAAGTCGCCGAAGCGTTCGGGCAGATCGAGCCAGGGAATGCCCGCCCGGTAGCGGTAAAGGACGGCCTCAACAAATAGCGGTTGTCCATGGCGGTTACACCGACATGGCCGGCTCGGCCGGGGAGCAGATCGCGGATGCGATCCCATTGATCGTCTCGAAGGGCGTCGCGGCGGGCCATCGCTGGGGGGCAGAGCAGAAATCAGGTGTAAGCGACGCTCGTCCGAGCAATTGATGACATTAGTGTCGCGACCCGCATCAGATGCCGGTCTGCACGTGCCCTCGGCGCGCATCGCCGCGTTGCCTGGCTTGCCAAGACGGTCGGTATTAGCTGCGCCAGGCGCCTTGCGCTGCACGCCGATAGCGGCGCGCAGCCTGCGACACCTGATGCGGGACGCGACACTAGCGCGCGAGCCAGTCCACGAATTTCGCGATCCGCGCATACGGCGGTCGCAGCCAGTCGGTCACCGCGAAACGCGACTGCCACAGCACCGGCAGCGCCTTGGTCATCGCGTCGAAACCGGCGCGGCCGTGGTACGCGCCCATGCCGCTGGGGCCGACGCCGCCGAACGGCAGCCGGTTCGCGGCGAAGTGCAGCAGGGTGTCGTTGACGGTCACGCCGCCGGCGACGGTGCGGGCGAGGATCGCCTCGGCCTGGGTGCGGTCGCCGAAGGGATACAGCGCCAACGGGCGGTCGCGCGCTTCGACGAAGGCGATGGCCTCGTCGAGTGTGGTGTAGGAGAGCACCGGCAGGATCGGGCCGAAGATTTCCTCGCGCATCACGTCGGTGTCGTCGCCGGGTTCGACGACGAGCGTCGGCGCGAGTGCGCGTGCGCCCTCGACCTCGAGCAGCGGCAGCACGGCCAGGCCGCGTGCGCGGGCATCGTCGAGCAGGCCGGTCAGCCGCGCATGCTGCGCGTCGCTGACGATGTGCGTGTAATCCGACGCGCGCGCACCGGCATCGGCGTAGCGGGCCTGCACCTCGAAACGCAGCGCTTCGAGCAGGGCGTCGCGCCGCGCGGCATCGACGAGCACGTAATCGGGCGCGATGCAGGTCTGGCCGGCATTGAACAGCTTGCCGGTGACCAGGCGCGCCGCGGCCTTGTCGAGCGGATAGCCGGGGCAGACGATCGCCGGCGACTTGCCGCCGAGTTCCAGTGTCAGCGGGGTGAGGTTCGGCACCGCGGCGGCCATGACCTTGCGGCCCACCGCGGTCGAGCCGGTGAACACCAGATGGTCGAACGGCAGGCCGGCGAACGCGGCGCCGATGTCGGCATCGCCCAGCGCGACGGCGACGCGGTCGGCTGGAAACACTTCGGCCAGCAGCGAACGCAGGAACGCACTGCTGCGCGGCGTGTGTTCGGACGGCTTGAGATAGACGTGGTTGCCGGCGGCGATCGCGGTCGCCAGTGGAATCAGCGCCAGATTCACCGGGTAGTTCCACGGCGCGATGACACCGACCACGCCCAGCGGCACCGGCCGCACCTCGGCGCGCGCCGGCCACAGCTTCCAGCCGGCACCGACCCGGCGCGGGCGCATCCAGCCGCGCAGGTAGCCGCGCAGCGCATCGATCTCCGACAGCACGGTCATGCCGTCGGCGATCAGCGATTCGGCGCGCGCGCGGTGGCCGAAGTCGGCCGAGATCGCATCGGCCATCTCGGTCAGGCGCCGTGCGAACGCGGCGCGCAGGCGGGCGAGATCGTCGCGACGCTGCGCGGCGTCGGGGCGACGGTCGCGCCAGGCCGCGCGCAATGCGTCAAGCGTCGGCTGCAGATCGGCGACCGGCGTCGCAGCGGATGTCGGGTCGTGCGGGGCGGCGTCCATCGCTGCAGTGTAGCGCCGGCGTTGCGGCATTCCGGTGGGGCCGCGGGTAAACTCCGGCGATGGACCTGAGACCCTACCGAGATACCGCCCCGACGCTCGGGGCACGCGTCTACGTGGACCCGGCGGCGACGGTGATCGGCGATGTCGTGCTCGGCGACGATGTGTCCGTGTGGCCGGCGACGGTGATCCGCGGCGACGTCAACCATGTGCGCATCGGCGCGCGCACCAGCGTGCAGGACGGCACCGTGATCCATGTCAGCCACGCCGGCCCGCATGCCAGGCGCGGCGGCTTTCCGACGCTGATCGGCAGCGACGTCACCATCGGCCACAAGGCGGTGATCCACGCCTGCACGATCGAGGATGCGGCGCTGATCGGCATGGGCGCGCTGGTGCTCGACGGCGCGGTGGTGAAGAAGCACGCGTTCGTGGCCGCAGGCGCGGTGGTGTCGCCGGGCAAGGTGGTCGGCGAGGGCGAGCTGTGGGTCGGCAATCCGGCGCGCTGCGTGCGCAGACTCGACGACGCGCAGATCGAAGGCCTGTACTACAGCGCCGCGCACTACGTGCGCCTCAAGGACGAATACCTCGCCGCGCGGGCGGGCTGAGCAGCGCAGGGGCAGGCACGACGCATGACGCACAGGGACGACGCGCACACGCGCATGACCGCACGGAGCCGCGGCGCCTGATGCTCGATACGGTTCGCGAGGTCCATACGCCCGAGGGCGTCGCGCTGCGCCTGCCGGCCGCCGGCCCGGTGCCGCGCGCAGTGGCGTGGCTGATCGATCTGGCGATCCGCGGCGTGCTGCTGATGGCGATCTCGATCGTGCTCGGCATGCTCGGCAAGTTCGGTTCGGGCCTGTACATGATCGTGCTGTTCGTCGTGTTCTGGGGGTATCCGGTGGTGTTCGAAGCGCTCTACGGCGGGCAGACGCCGGGCAAGCGCGCGCTGAGCCTGCGGGTGGTGTCGGCCGATGGCGCGCCGATCGGCTGGATGGCGAGTTTCGTGCGCAATCTGATGCGCACCGTCGACATGCTCCCCTTCGGCTACGGCGCGGGCCTGGTCGCGAGCCTCGCCGATCCCTGGAGCCGGCGCCTGGGCGACATGGTCGCCGGCACGCTGGTGATCCATGCGCCGCGCGAGCGCACCCGCATCGACGCGTTGCAGATCGCGCCGCAGGCGCCGGCCGCGCCGTTGCAGGCGCACGAACAGCTCGCGGTGATCGCGTTCGCCGAACGCGCGCACGCGCTGACCGGCGAGCGCCAGCAGGAACTGGCCGACATCGCCACACCGGTCACCGGGGCACGTGGAGAAACGGGTGTGCTGCGGCTGCTGGGCGTGGCCAACTGGCTGCTGGGGCGGCGCGCATGAGACAGGACGCCTTCGTCGCCCGTCACGAGCCCGAGTGGGATGCGTTCGAGCGCTGGCTCGATGCGCGCGAAGGCAGTCCGCGGCGCGCGCGTGCGACGCGGCGCCAATGGGACGGGCTGGCCGACGAGGATGTGCCCTCGCGCTATCGCCGTCTGTGCCAGCAGCAGGCGCTTGCGCGCCGGCGCGGCTACAGCCCGCAGGTCACCGCGCGGCTGCAGGCGCTGATGCAGCGCGGCCACAACGTGCTCTATCGGCCGCCACCGCCGCCGTGGCGGCGCGCGCTGCGCTTCCTGCTCGCCGATTTCCCGCGCCTGGTGCGCGCGCAACGCGGCTGCCTGTGGGCCGCGCTGGCGTTGTTCGCGATGCCGCTGGTGCTGCTGTTCGTGCTGATCCAGCAGTGGCCGGAACTCGCCTACGGGGTGATGTCGCCCGGGCAGCTGGCACAGATGGAAGGCATATACGACCCGGCGCGCGCGGCCGAGCGCTTCGCCCGGACGAGCCAGAGCGACATGCAGATGTTCGGCTACTACATCTGGAACAACGTCAGCATCGGCTTCCGCACCTTCGCCAGCGGCCTGCTCGCCGGCGTCGGCACGATCTTCGTACTGGTCTTCAACGGGGTGTTCATCGGCACGGTCGCCGGACATCTGCAGGCGATCGGCCACGGCGGCCCGTTCTGGCGTTTCGTCGTCGGCCATTCGGCGCCGGAACTCACCGCGATCGTCATCGCCGGTGCCGGCGGTCTGCGGCTGGGCCTGGCGCTGGTCGCGCCGGGCCAGCTGCGCCGCGTCGATGCGCTGGTGCAGGCCGGTCGCGATGGCGGGCGGCTGTGCCTGGGCATTCTCTTCATGCTGGTGTTCGCGGCGTTCGTCGAGGCGTTCTGGTCGTCGACCGGCGCGATTCCAGATCCGGTCAAGTTCGGCGTCGGCGGTGGCCTGTGGCTGCTGACGCTGCTGTGGCTGTGGCGCGGCGGACGCGGAGTGGCCGATGCGCGTTGAGACCGTGCAGGTGGAACTGCGGCCGCGCACCGCGTGGGAAGCGATGGAACTCGGCAACGCGCTGGTGCGCCGGCACGCACTGGCGATCTGGGGGCCGTCGCTGCTGCTCGGCCTGCCGGTGTTCGTGGCGCTCAATGCGCTGGGCTGGGCGATCGACCAGCTGTGGCTGTCCGCGCTGCTGCTGTGGTGGCTCAAGCCGGTGTTCGATCGCGTGCCGCTGTTCGTGCTGTCGCGCGCGGTGTTCGGCGCGGCCCCCGGCATGCGCGCGACGCTCGATGCGCAATGGCGGTGGGGCTGGCGGCCGCTGATCGGCCATCTGACCTGGCGCCGCTTCAGCCCCTGGCGCGCGGCGACGCTGCCGGTGGATCTGCTCGAAGGCCTGTCCGGCGCGCCGCTCGCGCAGCGGCGGCGTCTGCTCGCCGACGGCATCGGCGGGCATGCCCTGCTGCTGACCGCGATCTGCCAGCTGTTCGTGGCCGCGCTGCTGCTGTCGCTGACGACGCTGGTGCTGATGTTCGTGCCGACCGAACTGCTGTCGGAATCGGCGCGCGCGATGTGGGCGCTGATCTCCGAACAGCCGCCGCGCTGGGTGCAGGTGCTGGGCAATCTCGCGTTCTGGATGGCGATCGGGCTGGTCGAGCCGTTCTACATCGGCGCCGGTTTCGGCCTGTACCTCAACCGCCGCACGCAGCTGGAAGCCTGGGATCTGGAGATCGCATTCCGGCGCCTGCGCGCGCGCCTGGCACCGGCGGCGACGCTGATGGTCGGCCTGTTGCTCGCCGGCCTGATGCTGGCGCCGGTGTCCGGGCATGCGCAGGACCCGGCGAGCGGCAACGACGACGCCACGCGCGAGATCAATCCGACCAAGACCTGGCGCCCCGGCGAGCGCAAGCACGGCGCAGCCGACGCACCGCAGGCGCCGACGCTGCCGCAGGTGTTCGGACAGGTCGAGGACGGCGCGTCGTTCGGCCGCGCGATCGAACGTGCCTATGCCGATCCGCTGCTCGACAACACGCGCGAGGTCATGCGCTGGCAGCGCAAGGACGTCGATGAGACGAAGCAAGACGCGAAGACCTTGCCCACGCCGAAGGCCGGCCTGCTGGTCTCGATCGCGCAGGTCTTCGCACTGATCGCCGAGTACGGCCTGTGGATCGTGCTGGCGATCCTCGTCGGCGTGCTGGCCTGGACCGCGCGCCGCTGGTGGCCGTGGATGCGCGATACGCTGGGACCGGTGCGCGCGCCGAGCGAGATCGTCGTCGAGGCCGCGCCGCCACTGCCGGAGGCATTGCCCGCGGATCTGGTGTCCGAAGTACGCCGCCTGTGGGCCGAGGGCCGGCATCGCCGCGCACTGGCGCTGCTGTATCGCGGCAGCGTCGAGGCGATGGCCGCGCGCGCCGGCGTGGCCCTGGTGCCGGGCGCGACCGAGGCGCAGGTGCTGCGCGTCTCGCGGCGCCTGCCCGATGCCGAGGACCGCGAAGCGTTCGCCGAGATGGTGCGCGTGTGGCAGCGTGCCGCCTACGGCCAGCGGCTGCCGGATGACGCCGGCCTCGACGCGCTGCTGACGCGTCTTGCGCCGTGTTTCGGATGGTCCGCCTGATGCGCTGGTCCACCCGCATCGGACTCGCCGCCCTCGGCGCGCTGCTCATCGCACTGGCCGTTGCCTGGTTCCTGCATACGCACGAGCGCGTGATCGACACCGTCGACCTGCCGCCGCGCGGCGAGGCCGCCTACAACCCACTGTACGCGTTGCGCGAAACCTTGCGCGCCGATGGCGTGGAGGCGCGTTCGCGCCAGCGCCTGCAGCTCTCCAGCGTGCCGCTGGGACCGCGCGATACCATGCTGCTCTACAGCGAACCGCGCACGCTGCTGCCGTCCGAGGTCGAAGCGCTGCTCGGCTGGGTCGACGGCGGCGGCCATCTGCTGGTGCGCACGCCGCTGCCGCGCCGCCGCGCGGATGCCGCGCGTCCCTGGGATCTGCTGGAACGGCTCGGCGTGCACACCGTCGACGGCCGTACGCACTGCGAGCCATTGCTGGTGACCGGGCAGGGCGGCCATGTCGAGTTCTGCAGCGGGCGCCGGTTCCTCGTCGATGAAGACCCGATGCTCGAATGGGGCGACAGCGGCGAGGACGGTCTGGTGTTCGCACGACTGGCGCACGGCGCCGGCACCATTGATGTGCTCGCCGACTTCGATTTCATGCGCAACGCCGATCTGCGCGAAGTGCCGCACGCGCTGCTGACCCGGCAACTGCTGGCGCCGAACTGGGGCGCGGGCACCGTGCATCTGGTGTACGCCGCCAGCGTGCCGCCGCTGTGGTACCAGATCCTCACGCGCGGCTGGATGGCGTGGGGACCGTTGCTGCTCGCCCTGCTCGCATGGCTGTGGATGCGCACGCAGCGGCTCGGCCCGGTGCTGCCGGCGCCGCCGGCCGCACGTCGCGCACTGCTCGAACACGTCGCCGCGAGCGGCGAACATCTCGTGCGCTACGGCCGCGCGCCGTTGCTGTACGACGCGGTGCGCGCCGCGTTTCTCGATCGCCTGCGCCGGCGCGATCCGCTCGCTGCCGCGCTCGAAGGCGAGGCCGGTATCGAGGCCATCGCCGCGCGCACCGGCCTGTCGCCGCGCGATGTCCGCCACGCGTTGCAGGCGCCCCGACCCGATGATGCGATGGCGTTCCGCCAGCGCATCGCCCGACTGATCCAGATGCGAAACGCACTTTGAGAGCCCGACCATGACCGAACTGCCCGTGCCCCCGTCCGCACCGATCACCGGCGACGCCCTCGCCGCGCGCGTCGCCGCCGTCCGGGACGAAGTCTCCAAGGCCTTCATCGGCCAGCCCGAAGTGCTCGACCAGATCCTGGTCGCGCTGCTCGCCGGCGGCCACGTGTTGATCGAAGGCGTGCCCGGCCTCGGCAAGACGCTGCTGGTGCGCGCGCTGTCGGCGGTGCTGGGCTGCAACTTCGCGCGCGTGCAGTTCACGCCCGACCTGATGCCCAGCGACGTCAGCGGCCACGCGGTCTGGGACACTAAGAGCGAGACCTTCGTGGTGCGCCGCGGGCCGATCTTCACCAACCTGCTGCTGGCCGACGAGATCAACCGCGCGCCGGCCAAGACCCAGTCCGCGCTGCTCGAGGCGATGCAGGAACAGCAGGTCACGATCGAGGGCCACAGCTTCGAACTGCCGCCGCCGTTCATGACCCTGGCGACACAGAACCCGGTGGAGCAGGAAGGCACGTATCCGCTGCCCGAAGCCCAGCTCGACCGCTTCCTGCTCAAGGTGCTGATCGACTATCCCGAGCACGCCGATGAAGTGGCGATGGTCACCGCGATCAGCAGCGGCAAGGTCGCGGCTGATTTCGATCTGTCGCAACTCGAGACCGTGCTGCAGCCCGGCGAGATCGTCGCGCTGCAACAGGGCACCGCGGCGACGGTGGTCGATGCGGCGGTCATCGATTACGCGGTGCGCATCGCCGCGGCCACGCGTCGGTGGCCGGGCATCGCACTCGGCGCCGGTCCGCGCGGCAGCCTTGCCCTGGTGCGCGCGGCGCGTGCGCAGGCGGTGCTGTCGGGCCGCGATTTCGTCACGCCTGACGACATCCGCGAGATCGCGACGCCGGCGCTGCGCCATCGCATCGCGCTGGCGCCGGAGCTGCAGATCGAAGGCCAGGACGCCGACCAGGTGCTGCAGGCGCTGCTCGCGCGCGTGGAAGCGCCGCGCAAGTGAGCCGGTCGCGACGCCCGCACCTGAGGCGCTACGCATGAGGCCGACGATCGTGCTCGTCGTGCTGCTGGTCGTCTGGGGCCTGGGCGGCGTCGCCGCGTCGCTGTGGCCTGCGGCCGTGCTGCCGTGGAACGTGTTCGGCACGGCGCTGTTGCTGCTGTCGATCCTCGATCTCGTGCTGCTGTTGCGGCGTCCGACGCCGGATGTCGTGCGCACGATGGCGGAGGCTTGGCCGATCGGCATCGCGCGGCCGGTCTCGCTGCAGATCGAGGGCGGACCGAAGGTCCAGCATCTCGAGGTCTTCGATCTGCATCCGCCGGGCTGGCGCGTCGACGGCCTGCCGCGACGCCTGCGGCTGACGCCGGACACCGTGTCGCGCGTCGACTACACCCTGCAGCCCGACATGCGCGGCGCGGCGGTATTCGAAGGCGTGCAGCTGCGGCTGCGTTCGCCGCTCGCGCTGTGGCGCCAGCGTCGCGAGGCCGGCACGCGTCACCGGGTGCGCGTCTTCCCCAACTTCGCGCCATTGACGCGTTTCGCGTTGCTCAGCGCCGACCGCGCCTCGCGACTGGTCGGCGCGCACATCAAGCGTCGCCGCGGCGAAGGCACCGATTTCCATCAGATGCGCGAGTACCGCGTCGGCGACAGCCTGCGCCAGATCGACTGGAAGGCGAGTTCGCGCGCACGCAAGCTGATCTCGCGCGAGTACCAGGACGAGAAGAACCAGCAACTCGTCGTCGTGCTCGACACCGGCCGCCGCATGCTCGCCCAGGATGGCGCGCTGTCGCATTTCGACCACGCACTCGATGCCGCGCTGGTCGTGTCCTATCTCGCACTGCGCCAAGGAGATGCGGTGGGCCTGTTCGCGACCGGCGGCGAAAGCCGCTGGATGGCGCCGCAGCGCGGCATGGGCGCCGTCGATACCCTGTTGCGCGTCAGCCACGACCTGCAGCCGCAACCGGTCGCGACCGACTATCTCGCCGCCGCGACCGAACTGTCGCTGCGCCAGCGCCGCCGCGGCCTGCTGATGCTGGTGACCAATCTGCGCGACGAGGACATCGAGGACGTGCTCGCTGCGGTGCGCATGCTGCAGAAGCGGCATCTGGTGATCGTCGCCTCCCTGCGCGAACGCGCACTCGACGACGTGCTGTCGACCGAAGTCCGCGACCACGACGACGCGATCCGCGCCGGGGCCACCGCCCGCTACCTCGCCCAGCGCAAGGCCGCACACGACGCACTGCGCAACCATCGCATCGCCGTGCTCGACGTCACCGGCGAAGAGCTGCCATCGGCGCTCGTCCAGCGCTATCTGGCGGTGAAGCGGGATGGGTTGCTCTGAGGCGACGAACGTCTCATGAGGTCCTGAAAAGTGCAGCGAACGGCTCCTTCCCCCGCCTGCGGGGCATTGCGCCCTTTACGGGTGGAAGGCTGGGATGGGGGCAAACGACCCGATCGCGAAAGATCTCCTGGCCAACGCACTGGGATGATCCCGGGTCCTGCCTAGACCTGGCAGCTCGCCCCCACCCAACCCTCCCCCGCAAGCAGGGGAGGGCTCAAAGCCTTGGGCTCCTTTCACCTGCAGTGAATGGAATCCCCGCTAGAAACGAAGCGCGCGCACCGGACGCTGCGCAGGGGGAGTGGTCCGGGGCCGCGCGATGCCAGCCATCCGACGAGGCCTTGCCATGCATATCCGCACCCCTGTGACTCCGTCCGCGGCGCGTCTGCCGCGCATCTTCCGTTCGCTCGTTCTGCTCGGCGCCGCCGCGCTGCTGTCCGCATGCGCGGCGACGGTGCAGCGACCCACTGCCGCCCCCGTCGATCCGGTCGCCATCAATAGCGATGTGCGCCAGGTCGTGCTGGTCGTCGAAGGCAGCGACACCGCGCGTGCACAGGAGGACTGGACGGAGTTCCGCGCACTGTGGAACGACGCGATCCGTACCTCGGCCACCGCCGCCGGCATCCAGGGCAGCGTGCGCGACAGCCGGCCGGCGTCGCTGGACCCGCCGGGCGTGGTCGTGGTCGTACGCGTCGATAGCTTCCGCTACGTCTCCACCGGCGCGCGTTACGGCCTCGGCGCGATGACCGGCAATGCGCATATCAAGGCCAGTGCGCAGTTCATCGAAGTGCCCGGCGGCAAGGTCGCGGCGACGCGGACCTACGACACCGCGTCGAGCGCGTGGCAGGGCATCTTCGCGCCGATGACGGTCAAGCAGGTGCAGGCGATCACCGACCAGATCGTCGCCGAAGCGCGCGGCGGCTGATCCGCACGCCTCACGCAGCGAAGCGTGTCGCCGGCATAGATCAGCAGCAGGCACTGCATCGGGCGCGTCTTCGGACCTGCGGGTCAGGCGTCGAGATGGAAGTAGGGTTCCACGGTGCCACGCAGCTTCACCGTCAGCGGCTGGCCACGGCGGTCGAGCGCGCGACCGGCGGCCACGCGGATCCAGCCTTCGCTGACGCAGTATTCCTCGACGTCGCGACGCTCGTCGCCGTTGAAGCGGATCCCGATGCCGCGATTCATCGCCGCCTCGTTGTAGTGCGGGCTGCGCGGATCGTTGGAGAGATGGTCGGGCGGCGTATCGGTCATGGTGTCGGAATGCGGTGTGGAAACTGCGCGCAGGATACCGTCGCCGGGTGCAGGCTTCACCTACGGCGCCTCGCCGCGTCCCTGCCGTCGCGCGTTCGCGATCACCGCGCGTACGAGCGCGCGATCGTGGTGGCGGGAGATCGGCATCGCACCCAGCGCGATCGCACGCTCGCGCATCGCTGCGGTCACGTCGTAATGCGCGCCGCTGGTGCGGTCCTGGAAGGCGCGCCGCGGCATGCCGAGCAGGGCGGCGAAGGCATGCAGTTCGTCCAGCGTGTCGGCGAGCAGATGCGCCCAGCGTTCGCCGCGCCAAAGGTGGACCGCATCGTCGACATAGACGGTCATGAACGTGCCTGCACATCGGCATCATCGCCGTCCATGGATCATAGCCGGCGCATGTGGCGACGCATGCATCGGGCTCTGCGCCCGGCCATCGCATTCTTCTCCGCTGTGCCTTCGCCTGCAGGCGTATCGTCGGGCGACATGGAAGCGCGTGCGCGTTGCATTTTCATGGACGTGTGAAAACCCCTGTTTTCAAGCCGTTTTCTGCAGTCTTCGAAACTTCGTGAGTTTGGGGGTTCGTGCGGAAATCGCTAGAATGGCCGGCCTGCATTGCAATACGAGTGCATCGAGGAGGGCAGGCCCGTCGTGATTTCGCGCGGTTTCAAGTGGTTGTTGTGTGGTGTTTTCGTGGCTGCGGCGCCCGCAGTGCCGGCGCAGGACAATGCCGACGAAACACCCGGTTTCGAACTCGGCGGCGCGGTCCGCTTCAATTACGGGTGGCTCGATTACGGGCCCAGCAGCGGTCCCGAACTCGAACTCCTCCGGGTCGATGCACGCGGCAACGCCGGTCCGGCGTTCTTCTCGCTGCAGTATCGCTGGTACGACGGATTCGACGCCGTGCACCACGCTTACGCAGGCTGGAAACTCGAAGACGGCAGCGACGGCGCCACGTCCGACATCCGCGCCGGTATCCAGCAGGTGCCGTTCGGCCTGCTGCCCACGGCCTCGCACAATTTCTGGTTCGGCTCGGGCTATTACCTCGGCATCGAGGACGATTACGACCTCGGCGTGGTGTGGCAGCGCCAGTCCGGCGCGCACCAGTGGCACGCGGGCGTGTTCGCCGGCGACGAGTACGGTACCGGCGCGAACTTCGACCGGTATTCGTTCGACGTCGCGACGACCAGGGATCTGCCCTACCGAGAGCGCGAACGCGGCATCGTGCGCTACGCGCACACCAGCGAAGCCGACGGTTGGGACACGAGCTGGGGCGCATCGGCCTTCGCAGGACGCATCGAGAACCGGCTCGACGGCGGCAGGCACGACCACGCCGGCGCCGCCGTGCACGGGCAGTGGGTGCGCGGTCCGCTGACGCTGCAGGCGCAGTGGGCGCGCTACCGCTACGACAACCCGGAATCGCGCATCGCGATGTCGGCCTTCATGTTCCCGTTCGAGATCGCGTCGCAGGCCGATGTGCCGACCTTGAACGTCGCGTACGACATGCAGCGCACCGGCTGGTTCGACAGCATCACCTGCTACAACAACGCCAGCGCGACCTTGCCGGTCGGCAACGACCCGGGTCTGCGCGATTCGATCCAGAACGTCACCGGCTGCAGCTTCGGCAAGGGCGCGATGCTGACCTACGTCGACTGGATCGCCGGCAGGAACATGTGGTTCGCCGGCGGCCCCGGCATCGGCGTGCGCGATCCGGCCAACGATGGCTGGCACTCGCGGCTCAACGTCAACGTCGGCTTCTACTTCTGATCCACGGCCGGGCGCGCTGCCCGGCCGCATCGATACGGCTGCCGGTCGCCGGCGGTTTCACCTGGACGCGGCAGCATCCGGTCCACGTTGCCACCGCGCTGCCGCGTCCTGCCATGAGGACTTCCCATGAACGATCCCACCGTGCGTCCGGACACCGGTCCGGCCGCGCCGCCAGAACGCTGGCACTCGCGCATCCTCGGTCCCGTGTTCTATCCGTCGGCACTGATCGTGCTGGCGCTGATCGTGATGTCCTTCCTCGCGCCCGAGGCGATGGACACGATGTTCGGCCATGCCAAGGCCTGGGTGGCCGACGAGGCGGGCTGGTTCACCGTGCTCGCGGTCGCCGGCTTCCTTGTCTTCATCGTCGGCATCGCGATCAGCGGCTTCGGCCGCCTGAAACTCGGCCCCGACCACAGCAGTCCCGATTACAGCTACGCGACCTGGTTCGCGATGCTGTTCGCCGCCGGCATGGGCATCGGCCTGATGTTCTTCGGTGTCGCCGAGCCGATCATGCATTACGCCGAACCGCCGGTCGGCGATGCGCAGACGGTCGCCGCCGCGCGGCAGGCGATGCGCATCACCTTCTTCCACTGGGGCATCCACGCGTGGGCGATCTACGCGGTGGTCGCGCTGTCGCTGGCGTACTTCGCCTACCGCCACGGCCTGCCGCTGCGCATCCGGTCGTCGCTGTATCCACTGATCGGCGATCGCATCCACGGCCCGATCGGCCACGCGGTCGACACCTTCGCCGTGCTCGGCACGATCTTCGGTCTGGCGACGTCGCTGGGTCTGGGCGTGATCCAGATCAACGCCGGTCTGAACTATCTGTTCGACATGCCGGTCGGCACGACGACGCAGGTGATCCTGATCAGCGTGATCACGCTGATCGCGACGGGTTCGGTGGCCAGCGGCCTGGACAAGGGCGTGCGCCGTCTGTCCGAGCTCAACATGATCATGGCGGTGGCGCTGCTGGCCTTCGTGCTGATCGCCGGCCCGACGGTCTATCTGATGCAGACCTTCGTGCAGAACACCGGCATGTACATCTCGAACGTGTTCGCGATGACGTTCAACCTGTACGCCTACGAGTCCCGCGGCACCTGGCTGGGCGGCTGGACGCTGTTCTACTGGGGCTGGTGGATCGCCTGGTCCCCGTTCGTCGGCATGTTCATCGCGCGCATCTCGCGTGGCCGCACGATCCGCGAGTTCGTCGTCGGCGTGCTGCTGGTGCCGCTGGGCTTCACCTTCCTGTGGATGACCATCTACGGCAACACCGCGCTGCACATGGTCATGGTCGACGGGGCGACGCAGCTCGTCGATGCGGTGGCGGCCGACAGTTCGGTTGCGATCTTCCAGTTCCTCGAGAACCTGCCGTTCTCGACGATCACCTCGGGTCTGGCGACCGCATTGGTGGTGATCTTCTTCGTGACGTCGTCCGACTCCGGCTCGCTGGTGATCGACATGCTCACGACGAAGGGCGAGGAGGAATCGCCGGTGTGGCAGCGCATCTTCTGGGCGCTGGCCGAAGGTGTGGTCGCGATCGCCCTTCTGCTCGCCGGTGGCCTGGCCGCGCTGCAGGCGGCGACGATCGCTTCCGCGCTGCCGTTCACCGTGGTCATGATCCTGATGTGCTGGGGCATGGTGCGGGCGATGCGTCTGGAAGTGGTCAAGCGCGACAGCCTGCGCGACGCGCGCATCGCACCGGTCGGCATCGGAGGGGGCGGCGACTGGAAGGCGCGCCTGCGCTCGCTCGCCCACCATCCGATGCAGAAGGAAGTGCTCGCGTTCCTGCAGACGCAGGTCAAGCCGGCGTTCGAGGACGTGGCCGCGGAACTGCGCAAGCAGTCCCTCGATGTCGCGGTGGAAGAAGGCGAGGACGGCCGCATCTGGCTGCAGGTCGGCCACGGCGAGGAGATGGACTTCTTCTACTCCGTGCGTCCGGTGCCGTACGAGCCGCCGAGCTTCATGTTCGAGGACCCGCGCCGTCGCCGGAAGGAAACCGACCGCTTCTATCGCGGTGAAGTCCACCTGCGCGAAGGCGGCCAGGATTACGACGTGATGGGCTGGCGCAAGGACGAGCTGATCCACGACGTGCTCGACCAGTACCAGCGGCATATCCACTTCCTCAACGTGGTGCGTTGATTGCAACGGAAAAGGCCGCGCACTGCGCGGCCTTTTCTTTGGGCGGGAGCATGCCTTGTGCAGGAGCGCGCTTGCGCGCCATTGGCTTCACCGGCAAAGCCCTTCGCGCGCGAGCGCGCTCCTACAGGGGAACTTCGCGAGACGTGCTTCAAAGAAGAAGCCGCGCTTCCGCGCGGCTTTTCTGTCTCAGACGATCAGCGCTGCGCGATCGTCGAACGCAGGTCGCGTCGCAGCCAGTCGTCGATCAACTGCTTTTCGTATCGCAGCGCATCGCTGTTCATTGCCGCGCCGGCACGGTTGAGGAAACCCAGGTCGCGCAGTTCGCGCGCACCCTCGGCGACCACGTGGCCGTCTGCATCGCGCAGCACGAAGTCGAGATCGATGCGCGGCGGGTAATGATCCTTGATGATCCGTACGTGGTCCATCCGCGGGCCGTTCCACGGCTCGTACATGCCGGCGCGGCGGATGTCCCGGATGGTCACGTCGAGCGTGCTGCCGGCGGGCAGCTCACGCTCGGCGCGCTGGCGCACGTACCGGGCGATCTGCTCGACCCAGTCGCCGCGACGCGCTTCCCAGCGATTGCCGCTGAAGCGGATGTCGGAGAATGCTTCGGGATCGGTCCACTGCACCGCAACCGGGCTGTCGCCGGCCAGGCTGCGCGGCAGTTCGGGATCGGTGACATCGTTGCCCGCAAGGGCCGGCATGGCGAGGGCGCTCAACGCAGCGGCGAGCAACAGGGGCAGGGATCGACGATTCATCGCGGGGACTCCCGACTGCGGGCGGTGCGCGCAGGATGGATGACTGGGATTCGATCATGCGCCGGGTGGGCTTAACCGGCAATCAAGGTCTTGCGGCGGTTCACTCCAAGACGAACGCATGCGCTCGCGCGTGGAACTTCCGCAGCGGACGGGTCGCGGCCCCCAGATAGGCGCAGGTGAGCAGGGTCCACGTCGTCGCCCAGGCCGGGAGGTTCCCGTCGATCGGAATCCCGATCGCCACGACCATGAGCGTCGCCGTCGCCGCGATCATCAACGGCAGCATCACCAGGCCCATGCGGATCGAGCGCAGGCCCGGCCCGGCCAGCGCGACTAGGCACATCAGCACACTGCCTGCGCCGACGCCCACGAGCATGGCGACGAGCAGGGCGAAGTGGGGCCACGCGATCTCCCGGATCCAGGCGAACAGCAGCAGCGCCGCGAACGCGACCAGCATCAGCCGGGCGAGCCGGTGCATCACGCCCTGCAGCAACGAACGGCGGGCTGCGCGCGGATCTCCCAGGCCCGGCAGCAATGCGAGCTCCGCGAACTCTCCCGACGGCCGCTGGCGCTGGCGATCGAGCCGCATCGCCAAGGTCCAGCCGGCCGCGAGCAGGCCGACGAGGCCGCCAACCAGCAGGCCGTCCCGGACCAGCAACGAATCGCCGCGGAACGGAATGACCAGCAACGCGCTCACCGCCAATGCGATCAGGGCCCATTGCCTGCGTGCTTCGCGCGGCGCGACCTGCCCCATCGCGCCGCCGAGCGCTGCGCCGATCGCTGAACGCGGATCGTGCGGTCCGGCGTTGTCGGCGCGGGTCGCGGGCACCAGCCAACCGGTGCGTCCCTGGAGATCCCGGGCGGTGGCGTCGGTATCGCCGGTGCCAAAATCCATCGCATTTCCGGGATTGAACATCACCATCGGACGGCGCCAGCGTGGAATGGACTCGGGATCCGCGATCCGCGATGCGCGGGTCCAGAGCCAGATGACAGTCACGGTGCAGACCGCCACCAGCAGCGGCAGCGGTGCGCTCGGAAACAGCTCGATGCCGAATGCGCGTTCCAGCGCTGCGAACACGTCCCGCGGTACCAGGTGGATCATGCCCGGCAGCATGAACATGACGCCCACGACCGGCGGCGGCGCCAGTACGAACAGCAGGCCGGCCAGCGCGCCGAGCGCGGGAATCGCGAAGGCCCGCACCGGCTCCACCCCGGCCGCGAGCAGCAGCACGCCCGGCAACAGGACCGTGACCAGCACGCCCAGCGACACGGCGAGGCGGCTCGCGGCATGGATGCCCGGCATGCATCCGTGCATTGCCTGGCTGCGCAGCAGCACCAGACGTCCGAGCAGGCCAGACCACAGCACGAAGTTGGCCAGCACGGCGAACAGGGCGATGAAGTCGTACCGGTTCGAGTCTACCGGCGCGAGTACCGCGACCACGCCTGCGAGACACAGCATCGTCGCCGCCACCACCAGCATCCACACGCGATGGCGGCCGGAGGTCGACGCGCGCAGGGCGGCGAGGGCATCGGCCGGTCCACCGATACGGGGCGTCGGCATCACGATCGCGCTCATGCCGACACCTCGATGAACAGATCCTCCAGCGGCAATGCTTCGGCGCGCACGCCGGGTACCTGCAGCAGGTCGGGCCAGGCTGCGTTTTCGCCGCGCAAGACCGTGATCGACAGGCCTCCGTAGGGATGCGCACGTCGCGAGACTTCGCCGGGCACGTCCTCGCGCAGCTGCGCGGCGACGGCTTCGGGCACGTGCAGGCGCAGGTTGCGTTCCTTGAGGCTGTCGAGCTCGCTGTGCAGCAGCAGCTGGCCCTCGTGCAGGAAGGCGACGTGCGAGGCGACGCGTTCGAGGTCGGACACGATGTGGGTCGAGAACAGCACCGTGGTGCCGGACTCGCCGGCGCGCGAGGCGATCTCGCGCAGCAGTTCGCGGCGGCCGACGGGATCGAGCGCCGACGCCGGTTCGTCGAGCACCAGCAGTTCGGGTTGCGGCGCGAGCGCACGCAGGATCGCGACACGCTGGCGTTCGCCCGGTGACAGTTTGGCCAGCACACGCTTGCGCGGCAGGTTCCAGCGTTCCAGGGTTGCGTCGACGTACGCGGCATCCCAGCGCGGATAGAAACGCCCGATGAAATCCAGCATCTCGCCGACCTTCAGCCAGGCCATCGCCTCGGGCTGCTGCGGCACGTAGCCCAGGCGCTGCTTGATAGCGTCGGTCAGGCGCAGCGCTGGCGTGCCCCATACCGTCGCGTCGCCCGCATCGGGCTCGATCAGGCCGAGCATCGCCCGGATCAGCGTGCTCTTGCCGGCGCCGTTGCGCCCGATCAGGCCGAGCACCGTGCCCGGTTCCACGTCGAGCGACACGCCGCGCAACACGCTGCGGTGGTCGTACTGCTTGATCAGGCCATCGACGGCGAGTGGCGCCGCGGAATCGAGGGTGGGCAGGGCGCGTTCGAGCATCGCGTTCATTGCGGATCCTCCGTGAGTCGGGTCTTGAGGCGGTCGAGCAGGGCATCGGCCGGGAGTTCGAGTTCGCGCGCCTGGCGCGCCAGCGCATCCAGCGCCGGGTCGATCAGCGCCCAGCGCGCGGCGAGATCGGGTGGCGCGGCGTGATCGGCGACGACCATGCCCTTGCCGCGCAGCCGCAGCAGCACGCCTTCGGCTTCGAGTTGGCTGTAGGCCTTGGACACGGTCATCGGATTGATCGCATGCAGCCCGGCGACCTCGCGGACCGAGGGCAGGGATTCGCCGGGTCGCAGCACACCGCCCGCGGCCAGCCGACGGATCTGCCCGGTGATCTGCCGATACAGGGGTTCGGCGGCGTTGGGCTGGATCGAGAGCAGGCTTGCGTCCATGTGTATCAATACAACAATACACTTGGATCTGCGTCAAGTGCCGTTCGCACGTGGATGGACGGGAATCCCGCCTGATCGTCGATCACGGCGCGGATTGCATGACCCTTCGAATCCCTGCCCTCGGTCCGCGATGTGGCCGGGAGGGCCCGGCTGAACGCTCCGCGCGCGGCTTCACGCGACCGGCGCGCGCGCGCCGGGAGCATGCGGCGTCTCGAGCCCAAGGAACGACGCCATGCCCGCCCACTGGATCCGCACCGCCCGCGCGCCTGTCTGCGCATTTGCCCTGCTGCTGGTCGCAGCGCCCGCGTTCGCGCAGGACGCCCCGGCGCGCGAGGACGCCGCGCAGACCGCCGAGGCGTCATCGACGTTGACGGTCGAGTCGGTCAACGCGGCCGACATGGACGCCGGCGATGCCGCGATGCTGCGCACCCAGGTGCTGCTCGATCGCGTGCATTTCTCCCCCGGCGAGATCGACGCGCGCGGCGGCACCAACACCACACGTGCGATCGCCGCGTTCCAGCGCTTCCGCGGGATCGACGCGAGCGGTGAACTTGATGCGCCTACCTGGGACGCGTTGACCGGCGACAGTGCACCCGCGTTGCTCGCGCACACGCTGACGGCCGAAGAGGTCGCCGGTCCGTTCGTCGCGGTGCCCGACGACATGATGGCGCAGTCGAAGCAGGACGCCCTTGGTTTCGAGAACGTCGTCGAAGCACTCGGCGAACGCTTCCACGCATCGCCCGCGCTGCTGCGCCGGCTCAATCCCGGCAGCGACTTCAAGGCCGGTTCGCGAATCGTCGTCCCGAACGTCGCCGAGGCCGCGCCGCTGGCCGAGCCGGCGCGCGTGGTCGTCAGCAAGTCGGATTCGGTCGTGCGTCTGGTCGATGCGGGCGGCACGGTCTATGCGCAGTTCCCGGCATCGACCGGCACCGAGCACGATCCGCTGCCGATCGGCGAGTGGAAGATCGAGGGCGTCGCCACCGATCCCACCTTCCACTACAACCCGGAGCTGTTCTGGGACGCCGACCCATCGCATGCGAAGGCTGTGCTGCCGGCCGGTCCGAACAATCCGGTCGGCACGGTGTGGATCGATCTGTCGAAGCCGCATTACGGCATCCACGGCACGCCCGAGCCGCAGAACATCGGCAAGACCCAGTCGCACGGCTGCATCCGCATGACCAACTGGAGCGCGCGCCGCGTCGCCGACGTGGTCAAGCCGGGTACGGTCGCGCTCCTGGAGGAGTAAGCGATGCAACGGTCGGGAATCTGGATCGCGCTGATTGCGGTGCTGCTGCTGGCCAATGTCGCGTGGTTCTTCTGGCAGGGCGGGCCGCTGTTCGAGCGGGGCGCGAGCCGGGCAAGCGACACGACCGGCATGGCGTCCGCGCAGGCGGTCGCCGGCACTGCGACGTCCAGCGTGGCGGACCCACCTGCGACTGCAGCGGTGATCGGTGCGCCGGTCGCGGCGATATCGCCTGATCCGGCGACCGTGCAGCCATCCACGGCAGCGGCCATGGATTCCGCATCGCCCGATGGCCTGTTGCTGCCGGTGCAGGGGATCGCCATCGCCGACATCCACGACACCTTCGGCGATGCGCGCGGCGGCGAGCGCCAGCACGAGGCGCTGGACATCATGGCGCCGGCCGGCACGCCGGTCCTCGCCGTCGCCGACGGCACGATCGAGAAGCTGTTCACCAGCGATCTCGGTGGGTTGACGATCTACCAGTTCGAACCCGGCGGGCAGTTCTCCTACTACTACGCGCACCTGCAGGCGTATGCGCCGGGCCTGGTCGAAGGCGCGACGGTACAACGCGGCGACGTGCTGGGCACCGTCGGCAGCACCGGCAATGCGGATCCCGCCGCGCCGCATCTGCATTTCGCGGTGTTCCGGCTGACACCGGAGCGGCAGTGGTGGACCGGAGAGCCGGTCAATCCGTATCCGCTGCTCCGTGCGGCGGACGGCACCGCCGCGCCCGCACAGCCGTCGTCGTAATCAACCGCGATCCCGCAGGACGGAGAGCGGCTCTTCGGCCGCCTCTGTCGTATCCATGGAACCGCGGACCCGGTCCGTCGATCAGGCCTGCACCGCGATGGCATCAGTACCGTGTCGATCACGTGGCATTGACGTCCGCGAACGTGGCGGGAAAATTTCGCCCCCACCCGGGGTCCCGCACATTTCAGTCGAGCAGCGGCTGCAGGGCGGGCCACACATGGTCGAGCAGTTGCGCCTGCACCGCAGCTGTCGGGTGCAGGTTGTCGTCCTGGAAATTCGCGCGGTCGGTGGCGATCGGCTCGAGCAGGAACGGCAGCAGGGCGGTGTCGAAGGTCTTCGCCAGCAGACGGTAGTTGTCCTCGAAGCCGCGCGTGTAGTCGACGCCCAGATTCGGCGGCATGCGCATGCCGACCAGCAGCACCCGTGCGCCGACGTGCTGGGATGCGCCGATCATCCGCGCGAGGTTGCGGCGCGCATCGGCCAGCGGCAGGCCGCGCAGGCCGTCGTTGGCACCGAGCGCGATGATCACGATGCCGGGCTGCTCGCGGACCACCGCCTCGGAGATCCGCGATGCGCCGCCCGCACTGGTCTCGCCCGAGATGCTCGCATTGACCACGCGCCAACCCGGCGCATCGCGCTGCAGGCGCTGCTGCAGCAGCGAGACCCAGCCTTCGCCGGCGGCCATGCCGTAGCCCGCGGAGAGTGAATCACCCATGACCAGGATGGTCCTCGCATCGCCGCCGGCCGCGACTGCGGGCGACGCCGCCTGCGCCTGTGCTAGAACAGGCAGGGCCAGCAGGCACGCCAACATCCAGCGCGCACACCGCGCTTGCATCCGGCGGCGCGCGGCCGCAGTTCCCTCAGTCATTCCCACATCTCCGGTCGGTCCGGCGACGCCGCTGCTTGGCGACGTGCGCGGCTGGTTCGAAACATCGAAAGGATATCTATGCACGACGGCACCCCCATGCAAGATGAAACCGCGCGCGCGGCCGGCCATGCCCTCGCTGTCGCCGGGCTGGGCAAGCGGGTCGCGTTGCCGTCGGGCGATCTGACGATCCTGCAGGACGTGGCGTTCCGCGTCGGCCATGGCGATACTGTCGCGATCGTCGGCGCATCGGGTTCGGGCAAGAGCACGCTGCTGTCGCTGCTCGCCGGTCTGGATACGCCGAGCACCGGCAGCGTGGTGCTCGACGGCGCGCCGATCTCGACGCTCGACGAGGACGGCCGCGCGAAGGTGCGCGGCGAGAAGGTCGGCTTCGTGTTCCAGAGCTTCCAACTGCTGCCGTCGCTGACCGCGCTGGAGAACGTGATGCTGCCGCTGGAACTGCGCGGCGACCGCGAGGTCGACGGGCCGGCGCGCGAGGTGCTCGCGCGCGTGGGCCTGGGCGAGCGTCTGGGCCATTACCCGCGCCAGCTTTCGGGCGGCGAGCAGCAGCGCGTGGCACTGGCGCGCGCGTTCGTGACCCGGCCGTCGCTGTTGTTCGCCGACGAGCCCACCGGCAACCTCGACACCGCGACCGGCCAGTCGATCATCGAACTGCTGTTCGCGCTCAATGCCGACGCCGGCACCACCCTGGTGCTGGTCACCCACGACGATCATCTGGCGCAGCGCTGCAAGCGTCGCCTGCGCATCGACAGCGGCCGGCTGGTCGCCGACGAGGCGATGACCGCATGAGGACCGCCGCGCTCGCGTGGCGCCAACTGCGCCGCGATTTTGCCGCCGGCGACATCCGCATCCTGTTCGCGGCGCTGGTGCTGGCCGTGGTCGCGGTGACCGCGGTCGGCTTCGTCACCGATCGCGCCGAACGCGCGCTGGCGATCGAGGCCAACCGCCTGCTCGGCGGCGACGCGGTGGTGGGCGGTGATGCGCCGATCGCAGGCGCGATCCGCGATGCGTCCAATGCGCCGGGTCTCGAATCGGTCGATACGATCGAACTCGACAGTATGATCCGCGTCGGCGCGGGCGATGCCGCGACCCTGCAACTGGGCGACGTGCGCGCGCTCGGCGACGGCTTCCCGCTGCGCGGCAGCTTCCGCATCGCCGGCGCCGACGGCGTCGAACGCGATGCCGAGGCCGTACCCGAATCCGGCACTGCGTGGATGAGCCGCGCCGGCGCCGACACGCTGGGCGCGGCGGTCGGCGACACCGTGTTCCTCGGCGACCGCAGCTTCCGCCTGACCGCGCTGGTGCTGCAGGAACCGGATGCGTCGATCGATTACTTCAATGTCGCGCCGAAGGTCTTCCTGCACCTGTCCGATCTCGAGGCCACCGGCCTGATCCAGCCGGGCAGCCGCATCCGCTATCGCCTGGTGATCGCCGGCGACGCGAATGCCGTCGACGGGTTTGTCACGGCCGCACGCGCGAACATCGGCCGCGGCCAGCGGGTGGAAACCATCGGCGATGCGCGCCCGGAAGTGCGTTCCTCGCTCGACCGCGCCGGCCGCTTCCTCGGCCTCGCCGCGCTGGTGTCGGTGATCCTCGCCGCGGTTGCCGTCGCGATGGCGGCGCGCCAGCATTCGGCGCGGCATCTCACATCCGTCGCGGTCATGCGCTGCATGGGCGCGCAGCAGCGCACGCTGGTCGGCATCCATGTCGGCGAACTGCTGCTGCTCGGCGTGATCGCCTGCACCCTGGGCGTGGCCATCGCCTTCGGCCTGCAGTGGGGCATCGGCCGCTGGCTGGAATCGTTGCTGGGCCTGTCGATCCCGTCCGCCGGGCTGATGCCGGCGCTGCAGGGCTACGGCGTCGGCCTCGTCGTGCTGATGGCTTTCGGCGCGCCGCCGGTGCTCGCGCTGCGTCGCGTACCGGCCCTGCGCGTGCTGCGGCGCGACCTCGGTGGTTTCGAGCCGAGCGCCTGGCTGGTGGGCGGCGCCGGTTTCGTCGGCCTCGCCGCACTGCTGTGGTGGAAGGCCGGTTCGGCGACGCTGGGGGGCGCGATGCTCGCGGGTATCGCCGCGACGTTCGCGGTACTCGCGCTGCTGGCCTGGGGCCTGATCCTGCTGGTGCGCGCGCTGCGGTCGCGGCTGCACGGCAGCCTGCGTTACGGCCTGGCCAATGTGAGCCGGCGCGCGGGCACCAGCGTCGCCCAGGTCACCGCGCTCGGGCTCGGCCTGATGGCGTTGCTGCTGCTGACCTTCGTGCGCACCGATCTGCTCGACCGCTGGCAGCTCGCCATCGGCCAGGACGCACCGAACCGCTTCATCATCAACGTACAGCCCGACCAGCTCGATCCGGTGCGCGCCTTCATCGCCGATCAGGGCGTCGATGCGCCGGTGCTGTTTCCGATGATCCGCGCGCGTCTGGTCGAGCGGAACGGCGAACCCGTGCGCGGCGAGGACTACGCCGGCCGCAGCGGCGACGAGGCGCAGGACCGGCAGGCGCAGCGCCGTGCCGAGCGCGAGTTCAACCTCTCGATGCAGCGCGACCTGCGCGACGACAATCGCGTGACGGCCGGTATCTTCTGGGGCGAGTCCGCGCCGGCGACGCCGGAGATCTCGGTCGAGGAAGGCTTCGCCAAGGATCTCGGCTGGCAGCTCGGCGACCGCATCGTCTTCGACATCGCCGGCCAGCGTTTCGAAGCGCCGATCACCAGCTTGCGCAGCATCGAATGGGAAAGCTTCCGGCCGAACTTCTTCGTCGTCGCCTCGCCCGGCGCGCTCGATGGCTATCCGGCCAGCCACATCACCGCGGTCCGGGTACCGCCCGACACGCCACGCTTCACCGCCGATCTGGTGCAGCAGTTCCCGAACCTGTCGGTGGTCGACATCGACGCGGTGCTGACCCAGGTGCGCAGCACCGCCGACCAGGTGTCGACGGTGGTGCAGGTGGTGTTCTGGTTCTCGCTCGCCGCAGGCGTGCTGGTGCTGCTGGCGGCAGTCAGCGCCAGCCAGGACGAGCGCCTGCTCGAAGGCGGGGTGATGCGCGTGCTCGGCGGCAAGCGGGCGCAGCTGCGGCTGGCGCAGGCGTCGGAGTTCGCGGCGATCGGGCTGCTGGCGGGACTGGTGGCCGCGATCGCGGCGTCGGTACTGGCCGGCGTGGTCGCGGTGCAGGTCTTCGATCTGCCGTGGACGCCGAACTGGATGTTGGCCGCGGCGGGTGGCGGCATCGGCACGCTGATGACGCTGCTGGCCGGACTGTGGGCAACGCGCAAGGTGCTCGACGCGCCGCCGTCGGTGACGTTGCGGGCGTTGCAGAACTGACCCGCCGCCGACCGTCACGATCCGTCGTGCTGGCGGCCGCCGGTTGCCTCGGCTGGCGATGCCCCATCGCAGATCGCCACGCGCTGCGCGCGCTGGTCGATCAGCACGACGGCGTCCTGCAGCGCGTGGGCGCCGACGACCAGTTCGGGATAGCTTGAGGACACCCGGACCTCGACATCGTCCAGCGACAGTCCGCCGACCCGGAACGGCCCGGCCACGCGCGCGCGGGCGCCATCGACTTCGCCGTGCGTCAGCGTCAGCCGGCCGTCCGCCGTTACCGGTGCATCGGCGACGCGTGCGTGCAGGGCGGCAGGCATCACGAAACTCACGTTCGCACCGGTGTCGAGTTGCGCCTCGGCAGCGATCGGGCCGATCGACACCGGGATGCGGAACGGACGCGCATAGGCCAGCGTGTCCGGCTGCGCGGACGACAGCGCGACGTCGCGCCGGAAGCTCAGGCGCCGCGTCGGGAAGTCGATCGCCAGCAGGCCGTCGGCGAAGAATTCGCGCGCGAGGATGCCGTCGAATGCCGCATCCTCCGACTGGCGCGCGTTGTAGTCGCGGGTGATTGCGACCACGTCCTGGCGCTGCAGGCCGTCCAGCGCCAGGACGCGCAGCCGGGTCGTGTCGGCCTGCGCAGTGTGCACGCCATCGGAATTGGCGACGCTGCCCGCGCGCGCGAGGCCCAGGGCCTCGATCAGGCGTGCATCGGCGCGGGCAACGCCGCTGGCGCCGGTGTCGACGGCGAAGCGGAACGGCCCCGCGTCGTTCACCCGTGCCGTCACGTAGATGCGGCCGTCGACGACATCGAAGGGCACATCGACCAGTGCGCGGCCGGGCGGGGCCTGCGCCAGCGCGCAGGCGCCGGGCGGCGGCGCTGCCTGGGCAGCGCAGGGGGCGAGCAGCGCCAGCGCGGCCAGCGCGAGGCATCGTGCAGGGCGGGCGCGCGGCGTGGCGCGACCGCGGGAGGCGTATCGGGGCATGGCGGATTTCCAGGAATGCGGCCGCGGGGCGCGGCCGGATGGGGGTCAACCGAGGCGGCGCGCCAGCACGTAGGCGACCAGATTGCCGATGCCGGTGGCGCCCAGCAGCAGCGCGAACACGCCCGGGGTCGGCTTGGTCCAGCCGAAGGCCTCGATGCCGGCGAAGCCCAGCGCCAGCGCGACGAGGATCGTGCCCCAGCGCAGCGAGGCCTGGCGCCGCCGGGTTTCCTCGCCTTCGAGGATCGAGCGGAGCATGTCCTCCGAGCCGTTGGCGGCGACCATCTGCCGGCGCGTACGCGCATCGACGACGGCCTTGATGGAGAGATGGACGCAGACGAACAGGGTGACCGGGATCAGGATGGCGAAGTCCATGGGGCGGGTTCCGTTGGATGGAGGTGTGGGGTTCGAAGACTGGGATGCGGCGACCGCGCAGGCGGTTGCAGCTGGCGTCGCCTGTCCGTGTCTCCGGTTGTCTTGCAACCACCGGCCCGCCCGGCGTATCCCTGTCTGCAATGCCGCCTGACGCACCGACCTCCGATGATGCGAGACGCGCCGACCACGCCCTGGTCGCCGACGTGCTGTCAGGCGTGCCGGGCGCGTTCGAGCGGCTGGTGCGCACGCACCAGGGCCTGTGCTGGCACGTGATCGAGCGCATGGTCCGCCACCCGGAAGACACCCGCGAGCTGTGCCAGGAGACCTTCCTGCGCGTGCACCGGGCGCTGCACCAGTACCGGGGCGACAGCGCACTCAAGTCGTGGATCGCGCAGGTCGCGTACTCGGTGGCGAAGCGGCATCTCGAACGCCGGCGCATTCCACTGGCCGATGTACCCGAGGATGCCGACGGCTTGTCGCTGGCCGAACGGGTCGCCGATGGCTTCGATCTCGAACAGGCGGCGTCGGACCACGAGATGGCCGCGCGCCTGCATGCCGCGATCGACCGCCTGCCGCCGCTGCAGCGCACGCTGCTGACGCTCTATCACCTCGATGAACTGCCGATCGGCGAGATCGCCGCCATCACCGGGCTCGCCGACGGCACCATCAAGAGTCACCTGTTCCGGAGCCGCAAGCTGTTGCGCGGGTTGCTGGAACCCCGCTTGGGAGTCTTCGCCGCATGAACCGGATACCGGGTTTCGAATCGGACCACGCCCGCTGGCAGGTGCAGGAACGCGCGCTGAGCGGCACGCCGCGGGATCCGGTCGATGCGCTGTTGGCGCAGGCGCTGCGCACGTTGCCGTCGTCTTCGCCACCTTCTGATTTCGCAGCAGGCGTTGCGCGCGCCGCGACGCACGCACGTAGCAGCGAGGCCAGCTGCAGTCGCGGTGAGCAGGTGCTGGTGTGGGGACTCGTCGCTGCAATGGCGATCGGCGCGGTGGTCTGCGCGTTCGTCTACGGCAGCGTATGGGCGACGACCATCGCATCGGCCGTCGGCGACAGGGCGCTGCAATGGGGGCTTGCCGCCGCGGCCTGTCTGGCGGTCTCTGTCCTGCCATGGCGTCGCGCCATGGCGTTGGCAGCGCGCACGCCGAGCGCCGTTTGAGACTCAGTCGACTGCAGTCTCGGTGGCGTCGAAGCGCCGCGCGTACTCGCGCTCGCCGCTGACGCGCTGGACTTCTTCCGTCGGCACATCCGGCGCGCCATAGATCGCATACGCGACGTCATCGCCGCTGCGGCCGATCGCGTGCAGCCGATAGCGCGACTGACCGCTGCCGGTTTCCGGCGGATAGTGGGTAGGCGGTTCGCTGCCCTCGAGGTCGAGATCGAGTTCGTTGTTGTCGATGACACCGCCGACGAACAGTGCGCGCATCGGAATCTCCTGATCACTGGACAGGACTGGCAGCCTGCGCGCGCGGATGTTCGCAAATGCTCAAGATCGCGTTGGGATTCGATTGCGCGTCCCTTCGTGTACAGGTCGAAACGCGCGCAGTGCGGTCTCCAGACTGCGGGTCCTGAACCGGCCGCGGCAGGCGGCCGGTTAGAATCCGCGTCCCGATCTCCCCGCGTGCGTATCCGCCTTGTCGCAGTCCGATCCCGCCCTCGACGCCCTGTTCCTGCCGCTCGAACACGGCCAGATCCCCTGGCCCGACGATGGCGCGCTGTTCCTGCGCGCGCGTCCGGGCGTACCCACCACCGGCGGGCGCTGGCCGGGCCTGGTCTGCGAACAGAGCCTCAAGCCGCTGCACGTGGCCCTGCAGCGCGCCGGCCTCGAGGTGTTGCCCGGCGACGATGGCGATGCCGCGCTGCCGCGCAAGCCGCTCGTGCTCGTGTTGCCGCCGCGCCAGCGCGACGAATCGCGCGCGGTGCTGGCGCGCGCGCTGCAGGCGGTGACGCCGGGCGGCTGGGTGCTGGCCAGCGTCTCCAACGACGAGGGCGCGAAGTCCGCGCAGGACGATCTCGCCCGGCTCGCCGGCAACATCGGCGCGCTGTCGAAGCACAAATGCCGCGTGTTCTGGGCGCAGGCCGGCGACACCGTCGACACCGCGCTGGTGGAGACGTGGGCCACGCTGGACCGTCCGCGCGACGTGCTCGGCGGCCGCTTCCGCAGCCGTCCCGGCGTGTTCGCCTGGGATCGCATCGATCCCGCGTCCGCGCTGCTGGCCTCGCACCTGCCGGCCACGCTGGCCGGGCGCGGCGCCGATCTGGGCGCCGGCTACGGCTATCTCTCGGCCGAGCTTTTGCAGCGTTGCAAGGGCGTCACCGCGCTGGATGTCTTCGAAGCCGAAGGTCGCGCGCTGACGCTGGCCCGCCAGAACCTCGCCGCGCTCGGCGCGAGCGCGACGCTCGCCTACCACTGGCACGACGTCACCACCGGCGTACCGCAGGGCTTCGATTTCATCGTCAGCAATCCGCCGTTCCATGCGCACGGCCGCGAAGGCCGGCCCGACATCGGGCGCGCGTTCATCGGCGCCGCCGCGGCCGCGCTGAAGCCGGGCGGCGCGCTGTGGCTGGTCGCCAACCGGCATCTGCCCTACGAGGAAGTGCTGGATTCGCGTTTCAGCGAGGTCAACGAGATCGCCTCCAGCGGCGCGTTCAAGGTGATCCACGCGGTGCGTGCCCGCGCGACACCGGCGAGGCGCCGCGCGTGAAGCTGGTCAGACTGCTCGCCAATCTCGGCTACGGCAGCCGCAAGCAGGTCGCGTGGATGTTCCGCGAAGGCCGGGTCACCGATGCGGCCGGCGAGGTGCTGTACGCCGACGACCAGGTCGGCCACGACGACGTGCGCGTCGACGGCGAACCGCTGGATCCGCCGCTGGGTCTGACCCTGTTGCTGCACAAGCCGCCCGGCTACACCTGTTCGACGAAAGACACCGGACGCCTGGTCTACGACCTGCTGCCGCCGCGTTTCCGCCTGCGGTCGCCGGTGCTGTCGACGGTCGGCCGGCTCGATCGCGACACCAGCGGCCTGTTGCTGTTCACCGACGACGGCCAGTTGCTGCACCGGATCATCTCGCCGAAGGCTGCGTTGCCGAAGGTCTACGAGGCCACGCTCGCCGAATCGTTGCGTGGCAACGAAGCCGTGCTGTTCGCGAGCGGCGCGATGCTGCTGGAGTCGGAGACCACACCGCTCAAGCCTGCGGTGCTCGAAGTCCTCTCGCCGACGCAGGCGCGACTGACGATCACCGAAGGCCGCTATCACCAGGTGCGCCGCATGTTCGCCGCGGTCGGCAACCACGTCGTCGCGCTGCATCGCAGCCGCGTCGGCGGACTCGCGCTCGATGATCTGCCGGAAGGCGAATGGCGTGCGCTCGATGCCGCGGATATCGAGACCTTGATGGCCGCCCATGGCTGAGAACCTGTTCACGATCCCGGCGCACGTCGCGTGGCCGCGTTTCAGCCACCCTGCGGGCCGGGCCTGTGGACGTGCAAACCCGCTGTTCTCGGCGGTTAGGCAGGGCGATACGGAGGCTGCGAAACAGGCGTCGTCCGCACGGATGGAGACGGCAGGCGCGCAGGCATGGCTGGCCGAAGGTCGGGCCCGATTGGCGGCGTGCGATCGGGCCGCGACGCAGGCGCCCGAAGTGGAACGACACCAGGTGCTTCATCCGCAGGAGCTGCAGCGCCCTGCCGGGCGGGCAGCGCTGGCCCATTGACCTGTTTTCCTGTGCGGGGCCGCGCATGCGACGCAACAATGCGTCGCGCGAAGCTCAGTTCGCCTCGGTGAACAATCGCGCCCAGCCGGCATGCCCCAGCGTTTCGAGCGTGCCCAGATTGCGGTCGATGATGCTGTCCGGTTCCGGATACGCCTCCACGGCGCGTGCCACGCTGTCCTCGCGCAGCAGATGCAGCGTCGGGTACGGCGCGCGGTTGGTGTAGTTGCCGATGTCGTCGGGCGCGGTGCCGGCGAACTGGTAGTCGGGGTGGAAGCTCGCGACCTGCAGCACACCATCGAGTTCCAGCGCTTCGACCAGGCCATCGGCCTCGTCGAGGAAATCGTTGTACTCGAGGAAATCGCCGAGTACCCGCGGATGCACGATCAGCGTCGTGTCGATTTCGGCGGCCGATGTGTCGCGCAGGCGCAGCAGTTCTTCCCCGAGCTCTTCGAGCAGGGCTTCGGGCGTGGTCGCGTCGCTCAGCACGAAACGCACCTGGTCCTTGGCCACGACCGCCTTGGCGAACGGGCAGAGGTTGAGCCCGATCACCGCGCGCTCCAGCCACAGGCGGGTGTCGGCGATCGGGTCGGCGCCGGGAACCATGCGGATCAGTCGCGGAAGTTGTCGAACTGCAGCGGCAGCTCGAACTCGGCGCCGCGCAGCAGCGCCATCGCGGCCTGCAGGTCGTCGCGCTTCTTGCCGTTCACGCGCAGCTTGTCGCCGTTGATCTGGCTGTCGACCTTGAGCTTGGCCTCCTTGAGCGTGTTCTGGATCTTCTTGGCCAGCTCGCGCTCGATGCCCTGCTTGACGGTCACCGTCTGCCGCGCGCCGGCGAGGTTGGTCTCGATGTCGCCGAACTCCAGGCACTTCACGTCGATCTTCCGCGCCGCCAGGCGCTGGCGCAGGATTTCGGTCATCTGCTGGACCTGGAAGTCGCTCGGCGCCGACTGCTTGATCGTCGATTCCTCGAGCTCGAACTTCGCTTCCACGCTCTTGAAGTCGAAGCGCGTGGTCAGTTCGCGGTTGGCCTGGTCGACGGCGTTGGTCAGCTCGTGGGTGTCGACTTCGGAGACGATATCGAAGGAAGGCATGGGGCACCTGCAGGCGGGACGAAGGCGCGCAGATTACCGCACGGGCGGTATGGCCTGTTCCGCCACTGCCACGCCAGGAGCACACGGCAGCGCGCAGAATGGGCGATCCCCCGACTGCCCATCACGAGGCCTCACATGCTCGATACGCCTGCCTATGCCGCCGCCGACGCCACCACGCCGCTGGCACCGACCACGATCCAGCGCCGCGCGCCGCGCGCGAACGACGTCCTGATCGACATCGCCTTCTGCGGCGTCTGTCATTCCGATCTGCACCAGGTCCGAGACGAATGGGGCGGTTCGATCTTCCCGATGGTCCCGGGCCACGAGATCGTCGGCCATGTCGCCGAAGTCGGCACCGGCGTCACGAAGTTCAAGGTCGGCGACGCGGTCGGCGTGGGCTGCTTCGTCGATTCCTGCCGGTCCTGCGCGCAGTGCCAGGCGGGCGAGGAGCAGTTCTGCGAGCAGGGCATGACCGGCACCTACAACGCGATGGAGCGCGACGGCAGCGCCCCGACCTACGGCGGCTACTCGACCCGCATCACCGTCGACCAGGACTACGTGCTGCGCGTGCCCGAGTCCCTGCCGCTCGACGCCGCAGCGCCGCTGCTGTGCGCCGGCATCACCACGTATTCGCCGCTGCGCCATTTCGGCGTCAAGGCCGGCGATGCGGTCGCGGTGGTCGGCCTCGGCGGTCTCGGCCACATGGCGGTGAAGTTCGCCGTGGCGATGGGCGCACGCGTGACCGTGCTCAGCACGTCGGAATCCAAGCGCGACGATGCGATGAAGCTCGGCGCGCACGATTTCGCCGCGACGCGCGACGAGGCCACGTTCAGGACGCTGGCCAAGACCTTCGATTTCATCGTCGACAGCGTCTCCGCGCCGCACGACTACAACGCCTATCTGTCGCTGCTGAAGGTCGACGGCACCATGATCCTGCTGGGCGTGCCCGACCAGCCGGCTCCGGTCGCCGCCGCCGCACTGATCATGCAGCGCCGTCGCCTGACCGGTTCGCTGATCGGCGGCATCCGCGAAACCCAGGAGATGCTCGACTTCTGCGCCGAACACGGCATCGTCTCCGACATCGAGCGCATTGGCATCGTCGACATCAACGCCGCCTTTGATCGGATGCTCAAGGGCGACGTGCGCTACCGCTTCGTCATCGATACGGCCACGCTCAAGGGCTGATCCGCGGCTCGCCTGCATGCGCCTGTGGGCGCGCTCGCGCGAACGGGGCCGTTCTCAGTAACGCCCCTCGCGCGCAAGCGCGCTCCCACGGGGCGCATGCTAGGATGCGCGTCCGTTCCGCCGCATCGTCCGCCGTCATGCCCGCTCCCACCGATCCGACCCGCGCCCGCGCAGCAGCGCTGTGGATGCTGTTCGCCGTGCTCGCGTTCGCCGGCATGGATGCGGGCATGAAGTGGATCGCGAACGACTATTCCGCGTTCCAGGTCGCGACCTTCCGCAGCCTGGCGACGCTGCCGCTGATCGTCGGCTGGCTGCTGCTGCGCGGGCGTGCGGGCAGCCTGCTGCGCATCCACTGGCCGCTGCATCTGCTGCGCGGGATCCTGGGCGTCGGCATGATCGCCGGCTTCGTCTACGGCCTGGCGCGGATGCCGCTGTCGACGGCGTACGCGATCGTGTTCGTGTCGCCGCTGATGGTCACCGCGCTGGCGGTGCCGTTGCTCGGCGAGAAAGTCGGGCCGCGGCGCTGGACGGCGATCGCGCTCGGCGTGGTCGGTGTGCTGGTCGTGTTGCGGCCGACCGGCGAAGGAGTGGCGACGCTGGCCGGACTGTCGGTCGTCGGCGGTGCGCTGTGTTACGCGATCGCATCGATCACCGTGCGCAAGCTCGCGCAGCGCGACAGTCCCGAGGCGCTGGTGTTCTGGTTCCTGGTGCTGATGGCGGTGTTCGCCGGCGCGTTGGCGTGGCCGGAGTGGCAGCCCTTGCAGCGCGGGCACTGGTGGGTGCTCGCGCTGATCGGCGTCACCGGTGCGCTGGGCCAGGTCGGGCTGACGCATGCCTTCCGGCTCGGCGAAGCCAGCCAGGTCGCGCCGCTGGAATACACCGCGCTGCTGTGGGTCGTGCTGCTGGACCTGTTCGTCTGGCAGGTGCTGCCCGACGGCATGACGTGGCTCGGCGCCGGCATCATCGTCGCCAGCGGCCTCTACATGTTCCGCCGCGAAAAGGCGTTGTCGGAAGCGGGCACGGTGGACGCCGGGATCAAGCGTCTCGACGGTACGCCACGGCCGTAACGCGCCCCTTCATCGTGATCGCGCGCTGGATCGCCGATCATGCCGCCCATCGACACGCCGGGACCGCGACGCCGCCATGCCTCTTCTGTTGTTTGCCGTGGTCCTGCTGCTCGTGTTCGCGCTGCTGCTTCTGCTGTGGCCGCTGGCACTGTGGAACCGCTATCGCGTCGGCACCTCGCGCCGGCGTCCGCCGCGCTGGCTGACCCGGCTCAATGCCTGGCTGATTCCGGCCTCGGCGCTGGTGTTCCTCGGCGGCATGGGCATCGCCCAGCTGTTCGTCGCGCATGCGTTTCCGTATGCCGCGCTCGGCGTGCTCGCCGGGCTGGCGCTCGGTGGGGCGGGCTGGGCGCTGACGCGCGTCGAGCATCGTCCGGGCCAGGTCTGGTACACGCCGAACCGCTGGCTGGTGCTGGCGCTGACCCTCGTGGTGGTCGCCCGGGTGTTCGCCGGCATCTGGCAGGCCTGGGAACGCATGCGCGGCGACTACGCGGCACTCGCCGCGTGGGGCCCGCTCGGCGAACCGGCCGGCCTGTTCGCGGTGGCCGGGCTCGTGGTCGGCTACCACGCCCTGTATGCGGTGCTGCTGCAGTGGCGGCTGGGGCGCTGGCTGTAATCGGCTCCCGGTCACGCGGGTGGGCCGGAATCGTCGACACCCGGAACCAAAAAAGGCCCGCCGAAGCGGGCCTTTCTGGTGCACGACTCTGGGGAGAGAGATCAGAAACGTGCGCCGATCCCGAAACCCACGGTCCACGGGTCGAGCTTGAGCTCCTGGCCGGTGGACACGCCGGCCTGGTGTACGTCGGCGCGGCTGCGCAGATAACGCGCATCGGCACGAGCGAACCAGGTGGGGGTGATGTTCATGTCGACGCCGACGGTGCCGATCGCGCCCTTCGGCGTGGACAGGCTGACGTGCTCGCCGCCGGGATTCAGGTCTTCACCGCTGATGTTGGAGTGGTGGTACCCCAGGCCCACGAACGGACGGAAGGTGTTGTCGGCCTGGCCGAAGTGGTACTGGCCGCTCAGCGCGATCGGCTGCTGCTCGACGGTGCCGACCTTGCCGGCGTCGTTGCGGACGCGGTGATCGAACTTGTCCAGCGCGCCCCACAGTTCGGCGCTGATGTTGTCGGTGAAGTTGTACGAGACCGATGCGGTCGGCGCCGGGCCGCCGTCGACTTCGACGCCATCGTTGGCACTGCGGTTGGTCGGCTCGAGCAGGGTGGCGCCGCCGACGACCGAGAAACGCTTGCCGGACGCGGTGTCACCGGCGTCCTGGGCGAATGCGACCGACGAGACGGCGAAGCTGGCCAGGGTGGCGAGGGCGAGGACGCGCTTGTTGGACTTCAGCATGGGGTGTGCTCCTTCTTGAAGGCCGGACCGTGTTGCGGGTCCGGCGTTGCGACATGTCGCGGCGTGCGGGGGCAGCGCTGCGACCTTCCTCTGCGGGAAGGCGGCGCCATGCTCGCAATCGAAACCTGAATCCGCGATTTGCGCTTCCTGAAGCGTTCGCAACGCTTCACGGCGCCTTCGGGAACCCATGCCGGCAGTTCATCCGCGAGTGCCTGCCCAAGCGCCATCCACGCAATGCAAGTGCCGGAAAATTCATGTACCGGCGTGGAACGCCATGATCGTGACGCAGCGTTCCGCAATGGCAGTTGGCGGGCACGCGCGCTGCGTGCACATCGTCACGCGTCCGCGCCGCCATGCGCGGCCGTACGCGATGCAACAGTTGGCGCAAACCGGGCTGGGCCGCACAATAGCGGGTCACGAGATGCCCGGAGGGCCGCATGGCCGACCTGAAAGAAGCACGCGTCCCCGACATTGGCGGGTTTGACGATGTTCCGGTGATCGAGGTGCTGGTCGCCGTCGGCGATACGGTGTCGGTCGACCAGGGGCTGGTCACGCTCGAATCGGACAAGGCCACGATGGAAGTGCCGGCGCCGTTCGCGGGCGTGGTCAAGGCACTGAAGGTCAAGGTCGGCGACGCCCTGTCGGAAGGCGGCGTGGTCGCGATCATCGAAACCGAGGGCGGCGACGCCCAGGCCGAGGCGCCGGCGAAGGCCGAAGCCCCGAAGGCTGCCGACAAGCCGGTCGCCGAGAAAGCAGCGCCGGCCGCGAAGGCCGAGGCGCCGAAGGCGCAGTCCGGCGGTGGCGGCGCGCAGGAATCGAAGGTGCCCGACATCGGCGGCTACGACGACGTGCCGGTGATCGAAGTGCTGGTCGCGGTCGGCGATGCGGTCGAGAAAGACCAGGGCCTGATCACGCTGGAATCGGACAAGGCCACGATGGAAGTGCCGGCTGCGGTCGCCGGCGTCATCAAGGAATTGAAGGTCAAGGTCGGCGACACGCTGTCGGAAGGCGCCGTGGTCGCGATCATCGAAGCCGCGGGCGATGCACCTGCCGCTGCGTCCGAGCCGGCCGCCGCGCCGGCCAAGGGCACCGACGACAACGCGGTCGAGCCGGTCGCGACGCAGAGCAAGCCCGACAGGATCGCCGAAGCTTCGATCGAGCATCGCGCGCCGGGCGGCGGCAATCCGCCGGTGCGGTTCGACGCCGATGCGATCTTCCCTGACAAGGTGCCGTACGCGAGTCCGGCGGTGCGTCTGTTCGCACGCGAGCTCGGCGTCGATCTGACCCAGCTCAAGGGCAGCGCCAAGGGCGGCCGCATCCTCCGCGAGGACGTGCAGTCCTTCGTCAAGAGTGCGTTGCAGGGTGGCGGCGCGAAGGCCGCATCCGGTGCGCCGGCAACGGCGGGCGGCGGTCTCAATCTTCTGCCGTGGCCGAAGGTCGACTTCGCCAAGTTCGGCGAGATCGAGGTCCAGGAACTGGGCCGCATCCAGAAGATCTCGGCGGCCAACCTCGCGCGCAACTGGGCGATGATCCCGCACGTCACCCAGCACGACGATGCCGACATCACCGATCTCGAAGCGCTGCGCGTGCAGCTCAACAAGGAGAATGAGAAGGCCGGCGTCAAGCTGACCATGCTCGCCTTCCTGATCAAGGCCTCGGTCGCGGTGCTCAGGCAGTACCCGCGCTTCAACAGCTCGCTCGACGCGGCGGGCGAGACCCTGACGCTCAAGAAGTACTTCCACATCGGCTTCGCCGCCGACACGCCCAATGGTCTGGTCGTCCCGGTGATCCGCGACGCCGACAAGAAGGGCGTCATGGAGATCTCGCAGGAGATGTCCGCGCTGGCGAAGAAGGCACGCGAGGGCAAGCTCGGCCCGGCCGACATGCAGGGCGGCTGCTTCTCGATCAGCTCGCTCGGCGGCATCGGCGGCACCAGCTTCACCCCGATCGTCAACGCACCGGAAGTCGCGATCCTCGGCGTGTCGAAGTCGGCGATGAAGCCGGTGTGGGACGGCAAGGCCTTCCAGCCGCGCCTGACCCTGCCGCTGTCGCTGTCCTACGACCACCGCGTCATCGATGGCGCAGCGGCCGCGCGCTTCACCGCGACGCTGGCGCAGCTGCTCGGCGACATGCGCCGGGTGCTGCTGTAACCGGCCCGGGCCCGGCATGAGCGACACGTCCACGCGCGAGCGGGCGCGACTGACGTTGCGCCATGCCGGCATCGCCGACATTCCGGCGATCGTCGCGCTGAGCGACCGCATCTACGGTCACGAGAACGGCTACACGGCCGAGATGCTCAACGGCCAGATCGCCCAGTTCCCGCAGGGCGTGTTCGTCGCGTACTACGACGATGTGGCGGTCGGCTACTGCGCGACCTTCCGCATCGACGAGCGCGCGGCGATGGCGCCGCATCGCTGGCAGGAGATCTCCGGCGGCGGCTACGCATCGCGGCATCTGTCGACGGGCGACTGGCTCTACGGCATGGAGGTCTGCGTCGATCCGGCGCATCGCGGCCTGCGCATCGGGCGACGCATGTACGAACTGCGCAAGCGGCTGTGCCAGGACCTGGGCCTGAAGGGCATCGTGTTCGGCGGACGCCTGCCGGGCTTCTCGCGTCGCGCGCGCCGCTATCGGGGCGATGTGCGCGCCTACGTCGCCGATGTGGTCGCCGGCCGGGTCCGCGACCGCGCGCTGAGTTTCCAGCTGCGCAACGGCTTCGAACTGATCGGCGTGCTGCCCGGCTATCTGCCGCAGGATCTCGAATCGGCCGGCTACGCCGCGCACCTGCTCTGGCGCAATCCCAAGATCGACGCGAACGCGCCGACGCGCGGCACGCAGCGCCCGCTGCCCGATTCGGTGCGCGTGGCGACCGTGCAGTACCAGCAGCGCCGCGTCGCCTCGTTCGAGGAGTTCGCCACGCAGGTGGAGTACTTCGTCGACATCGCCGCCGACTACCGCGCCGATTTCGTCGTGTTCCCCGAACTGTTCACGCTGCAGCTGCTGTCGGTCGAGAACAAGCCGCTGTCGCCGGTCGATTCGCTGCTGGCGCTGACCGGCTACACCGAGCGGTTCGCGCAGCTGCTGTGCGAACTGGCGGTGCGCCACAACATCAACATCGTCGGCGGCTCGCATCCCACGCGGACCAGCGACGGTGAAGACGGCAAGGTGCGCAACATCTGCTACGTCGCGTTGCGCGACGGCTCGCTGCACACGCGCGACAAGCTGCATCCCACGCCCAACGAGCGCACCTGGTGGGGCATCGGCGGCGGCGACAGTGCGCAGGCGATCATGACCGACTGCGGGCCGATCGGCGTCATGATCTGCTACGACAGCGAGTTCCCCGAACTCGGCCGCCACCTGGTCGACCAGGGCGCGATGATCCTGTTCGTGCCGTTCTGCACCGACACCCGCGAAGGTTATCTGCGCGTGCGCTACTGCTCGCAGGCGCGCGCGGTGGAGAACCAGTGCTACGTCGTGCTGTCGGGCAACGTCGGCAACCTGCCGGGCGTCAACAACTTCGACATCCAGTACGCGCAGAGCTGCATCCTCACCCCTTGCGATTTCCCGTTCGCGCGCGACGGCGTCGCCGCCGACACCACGCCGAACGTCGAGCAGGTCGCGTTCGCCGACCTGCGCCTCAACGATCTCGTCGTCGCCCGCAACGACGGCACCGTGCAGAACCTCAACGACCGCCGCCACGATCTCTACGCGCTGACTTGGGCGCGTCGCCCGGCGTCGCGCATGGCGGTGGCAGACCCCACGCAACAGACTCCGGAGAACCCGTGATGGCCCAGACCCTCGAAGTGAAAGTCCCCGACATCGGCGGTTACGACGACGTGCCGGTGATCGAGGTGCTGGTCGCGGTCGGCGAGACCGTCGCCAAGGACCAGAGCCTGGTCACGCTGGAATCGGACAAGGCCACGATGGAAGTGCCGGCCTCGAGCGCGGGCGTCATCAAGGAACTGAAGGTCAAGGTCGGCGACACGCTGTCGGAAGGCAGCGTGGTCGCGGTGATCGAAGTCGAAGGCGCGGGCGATGCGACTGCCCCCGACGCGAAGCCCGCCGAGCCTGAAAAGAAACCGGACGCGCCAGCGAAGAAGAGCGAAGCGCCGGGCAGCAATCCGCCGGTCGCGCGCTCGCATCGCGCGCCGGTCGAGCCGGAAACGGTCAAGGCCGCGCCGTCGTCGGGTCGCCAGGCCGATGTCGAATGCCGCATCGTCGTGCTCGGCTCCGGCCCCGGCGGTTATACCGCCGCATTCCGCGCCGCCGATCTCGGCCTGGACACCGTGCTGATCGAGCGCTACGAGACGCTCGGCGGCGTCTGCCTCAACGTCGGCTGCATTCCGTCGAAAGCGCTGCTGCACGCGGCCGAGGTGATCGACCAGGCCAAGCACGCCAGCGACTACGGCGTCGATTTCGTCGCGCCGACGATCGCACTCGACAAGCTGCGCGGCTACAAGGAAAAAGTCGTTGGCCAGCTGACTAGGGGCCTGACTGGCATGGCCAAGCAGCGCAAGGTGCGCGTGGTCACCGGCGAAGGCCTGTTCGTGTCGCCCAACGAGATCGAAGTCACCGGCAGCGACGGCACGACCCAGCTCGTGCGCTTCGAGCAGTGCATCATCGCCGCCGGCTCGCAGGCGCTCAAACTGCCCGGTTTCCCCTGGGACGACCCGCGCGTCATGGATTCGACCGACGCGCTGGAACTGGCCGAAACGCCGAAGAAGCTGCTCGTCGTCGGCGGCGGCATCATCGGTCTCGAGATGGCGACGGTCTATCACGCGCTCGGCTCGGAGGTGACCGTCGTCGAGCTCGCCGACCAGCTGATGCCCGGCGCCGACAAGGATCTGGTCAAGCCGCTGGCCGACCGCCTGAAGAAGCAGGGCGTGTCCGCGCATCTCAAGACCAGGGTCGTCGAGGCGAAGGCCGCGAAGACCGGCATCGACGTCACCTTCGAAGGCGAGAGCATTCCGGACACGAAGACCTTCGACCGCGTGCTGGTGGCCGTGGGCCGCACGCCCAACGGCGGCAAGATCGCCGCGGGCAACGCCGGCGTACGCGTGTCGGATCGCGGCTTCATCGCCGTGGACGCGCAGATGCGCACCAACGTGCCGCACATCTTCGCGATCGGCGATCTGGTCGGCCAGCCGATGCTGGCGCACAAGGCCACGCACGAGGGCAAGCTCGCGGCCGAAGTCGCCGCCGGCGAAAAGAAGGAATGGGTCGCACGGGTAATCCCGTCGGTTGCCTACACCGATCCGGAAATCGCCTGGGTCGGCATCACCGAGACCGAGGCCAAGACCAAGGGCCTGAAGGTCGGCGTCGGCAAGTTCCCGTGGGCGGCCAGTGGCCGCGCGATCGGCATCGGCCGCACCGAAGGCTTCACCAAGCTGGTGTTCGACGAGGCCACGCACCGCATCGTCGGCGCGGGCATCGTCGGCGTGCACGCCGGCGATCTGATCGCCGAGGCCGCACTGGCGATCGAGATGGGCGCCGAAGTCGCCGACATCGGCCACACGATCCATCCGCACCCCACGCTCAGCGAATCGGTGGCGATGGCGGCGGAAGTGTTCGACGGCACGATCACCGACCTGTACATCCCGAAAAAGAAGTAAGCGCGTCGACCTTGTGGGAGCGCGCTCGCGCGCGAAGAAGCTTTCGCTCCAATGTCTCTCGCGCACAAGCGCGCTCCCAAAAAAAGCCCCGGCATGCCGGGGCTTTTTTCATGTCCGCGCGCTGGTTGCCCGGCGCGCGGATCGGTGCCGAGAATCAGAACCGGAACGTCACGCCGGCCATCGGGCCGTGGACCTTCAGATCGCCGGTCACGTTGCCCGAGTACGGGAACGGGCCTGCGTCGATGCCGTCCGGGGCGCGCGCGGTGCCGCGATACTGGTCCTTGAGCTTCAGGCGGAACCAGTCGTAACCGACATGGAGGCCGACGCGCTCGCTGACCATGTACTCGACCAGCAGGCCGCCGCGTTCGAAGTGGCCGTCCTCCTCGAGGATGTCGCCCCAGGTCGTGTCCAGGTACTGGGCTTCCAGGCCGACCGTCCAGCGCTCGGCCGGCGTCCAGGTCAGGCGTGTATGCAGTCCCGGCGAAAAGCCGTCGCGCTCCCAGCTCACGGTTTCGAACTGCGGGTCGACCAGATCGGTACCGGTCGAGGTGCCGTTCGCAAAGGCTTCCAGCTTGGCGTAGGTCACGCCCAGGCCCAGGCCCCATTCGAAGCTGTCGTTCTTGACGACGGCGTACTCGTAGTTGAGGTTCGCCAGGCGGAACGACAGGCGTCCGTCGATGCGGGCGCCCGGGATTTCGATGGCATCGCCGCCCGGAATGATCGTGCCGGTATCGAGCACGTTGCCGCCGTATTCCCAGGTTTCGTCGCGGCGGTAATCGTAGAAGTTGCCGACCAGCGCCTGCCGTTCGCTGATGCGGAAGCCCACAGCGCCACGCGGGCGCCACTCGCGCCCGGTGTCGAAGCTCTCGTCGAAGCCGAAGGTCGCGTCGCTGCTGCCGTCGGTGACGACGCCATGACCCGAGAAACCGAGTTCGGCTTCCGGATTGAACGCGCTCAGGCGCAGGACGAAACGATCGTCGCGGTTCTGCGCCTGCGCTGCGGTGGCGACCGTGGCGAGGATGGCGGTGGAAAGCAGGGCGAGGGCGAGGCGGGACGCGGGTCGGGACATCGGGGGAGTCTTCCTGGGAGAGGCGGGCGATAGTCGGCAACCCGTAGTCTTTCCGACGTGAAGTCGTCATGGAATCGACGTTCGCTTCTCTTCCCGCAGCGTGGCGCGCGCTGCGCGCAACCTGCCGACGCGCAAAAAGAGCCCCGGCGGGCGGGCCGGGGCTCGGGGTGGCGATCTGCAGGCGGGACCGACGAGGAAGGACGGCAGATCGGACACACAGGTACGACTGGCCCGGCGGGCGGAAGTTCCGGGCAGTTGCGAAGAAATCCGCAGAAAAATTGTGAATACGCGGGCGCCACGGCTCCGGTCGATGGCCGGTGTGCGGCGTATTGCGAAACAGGACCTCCGCCGGTTGTAGGGGAAATGACCCCGCTGCTATACTTTTGCGGCTCGACGGGGCCGTTTCGATGCCCCCGTGTCCTCCAGACAGTGGAATCCTTTGAAGTGTTGACGTCCGTCGCAGTGGGTCGGCGGCTGGCACAGCGCGCAATCGCCTGGCAGGCGGTCGCGATCGCGGTGACAGTGCTCGCCTTCCTCGCAAAGGGAGCCGGCTGGGCGCTGGCGGCAGGTCTCGGCGGTGCGGCGATCGCACTCGGGGGCTGGCTGTCGAGCGTGGTCGCGCTGGGGGGGGGGGTCAATCCGTCGGCAGGCGCGCTCGCGCGTCTGCTGGTAGGGGTGGCGTTGAAGTGGGTCGTGGTGGTGGCGGTTCTGCTGCTGGGCGTGGGAATGGCGGGTTTGTCGCCGGTTCCGATGCTCGCCGGGGTCGTCGTCGCGCTCTTCGCGCAGTTGCTCGCAATGTCCAGGCCTCTGGCCAGGCACTGAACCAATCACAGGCAGGGTTTTCGATCTTATGGCAGCTGATGCGGAACTGACTCCAACCAGCTACATCCAGCACCACCTGCAGAACCTGACCGCCTCCGTGGGCGACGGCGGCTTCTGGACACTGCACGTGGACACGCTGATCACCGCCCTGCTGATGGGCGGCCTGATGGTGTTCGCATTCTGGATGGCGACCCGCAAGGCCACCGCCGGCGTGCCGGGCAAGTGGCAGGCGTTCGTGGAGATCTGCCTCGAATTCGTCGACAAGCAGGCCCGCGATACGTACCACGGTTCCAGCAAGCTCGTGACGCCGATCGCGATCACGCTGTTCTTCTGGATCCTGCTGATGAATCTGCTGAAGATGATTCCTGCGGACTTCATCGCCAAGCCGCTCGAACTGCTGGGCGTGCACTACTGGAAGCCGGTGCCGACCGCCGACGTCAACGCCACGCTCGGCCTGTCGATCAGCGTGTTCTTCCTGACGGTGTTCTTCGCGCTGCGCGCCAAGGGCGTCGGCGGCATGACCAAGGAATTCCTGTTCGCACCGTTCGGCAAGTGGATGGTGCCGTTCAACCTGATCCTCAACATCGTCGAGTGGCTGAGCAAGCCGATTTCGCTGGCGATGCGACTGTTCGGCAACATGTTCGGCGGCGAGATCGTGTTCCTGCTGATCTGGGTCCTCGGTGGCGCAAGCCTGCTGGGCGTGCTCGGCGGCGGTGTGCTCGGCCTGGGCTGGATGCTGTTCCACCTGCTGGTCATTCCGCTGCAGGCCTTCATTTTCATGATGCTGTCGATCGTCTACCTCAGCCTGGCCGAGGACGACCACTGATCGGCAGCGTCACGTGACACCGCTTTCGTAACACCCCAATCCCTGGTTCCACCCTTACCAAGCAATCCGCTCCGGAGAAAACAATGGAAATCGCACTGACCTCGTTCGCCCAGATCCAGGCTTCGACCGTTCTGGCCATCGGCATCATGATCGGCCTGGCTGCGCTGGGTGCGGGTCTGGGCCTGGCCATCATGGCCGGCAAGTTCCTCGAGTCGGCCGCGCGCCAGCCCGAGCTGATCCCGGTGCTGCAGGTCCGCATGTTCATCACCGCCGGCCTGATCGACGCCGCGTTCATCATCTCGGTCGCCGTCGGCCTGCTGTTCGCGTTCGCTTCGCCGTTCATCGGCCCGGTCGCTGCGCAGCTCGCGGGCTGATCCAGCTGACGCTTCCAGTGCGGTGCGTGCCTCGCGCATGACCGCACCGGTGGATGACAGGGGGCGCGCGTGCGCGCCCAACCCTTCACGACAGGCAGTCACAAGCCCATGAATATCGGTCTGACCCTAATTGCCCAGGCACTGGCGTTCGCCGGTCTGATCTGGATCATCGCGACCAAGATCTGGCCGCCGCTGCTCCGTGCCATCGAGGAGCGCCAGAAGAAGATCGCCGAAGGTCTGGCCGCGGCGGACAACAGCCAGCGTGCCCTCGCGCAGGCCCAGGAAACCGCCAACGAAGAACTCAAGGCCGCGCGTGCGAAGGCCAACGAGATCATCGAGCAGGCCCACCAGCGTGGCACCCAGATCGTCGAGGCCGCCAAGGCCGAAGCGGTCACCGAGGGCCTGCGCCAGAAGGCGATGTTCGACGCTGAACTCCAGGCCTCGGCCACCCGTGCACGCGAAGAGCTGCGTCGTCAGGTCTCCAGCCTGGCGGTGACCGGCGCCGAGCGTCTGCTCAAGCGTGAGATCGACGCCAACGCCCACAAGGCGCTGCTCGACGAACTCGCCGCGGAGATCTGAGCCCGATGAGCCAGGCCATGACGATCGCCCGTCCGTATGCCCGCGCCGCGTTCGCGATCGCGCGTGACGGCGGCCAGTTCGCGCCGTGGTCGGACGCGCTCGCGTTTTCGGCCCGCGTCGCTGCCGATCCGCAGGCGGCCGCGCTGCTCGGCCACCCGGCGCTGTCGCACGACGATGCCGTCGCGCTGCTCGCACCGGAGGGCGCCGACGAGAAGTTCGCCGGCTTCCTCACACTGCTGGCCAGCAATGGCCGTCTCGCACAGTTGCCGGAGATTGCCGGCCAGTACGAGGAGCTGCGTGCCGAAGCCGAGCACATCGTGCTGGCGACGGTGACGTCGGCAGCCGAACTGCCGGACGCAGAAGTGGAGCAGATCCGCGCCGCGCTCAAGCGTCGTTTCGGTCGCGAGGTCCAGGTCGAGACGGCCGTGGACGCATCGCTGATCGGCGGCGCGGTGATCTCGGCCGGTGACGTGGTGATCGACGGCTCGCTCAAGGGCAAGCTGGCGCGCCTGCAGTCCGCGCTGACGCACTGACACGATTTTCAATTGCAACGTCGGCGGCAACGCCGGCTCAAGGGAACCCCCGATGGCTACCACGCAACTCAATCCTTCCGAGATCAGCGAGCTGATCAAGTCCCGCATCGAGAAGGTCAAGCTGAGCGCCGAATCGCGCAACGAAGGCACCGTGACCTCGGTCGCCGACGGCATCGTGCGCCTGCACGGCCTGGCCGACGTGATGCAGGGCGAAATGATCGAACTGCCGAACGCCGCGGACGGTTCCGCCACGTTCGCACTCGCCCTCAACCTGGAGCGGGACTCGGTCGGCGCCGTGGTGCTGGGTGACTACGAGCACCTGCGCGAAGGCGACGTGGCCAAGACCACCGGCCGCATCCTCGAAGTGCCGGTCGGCCCGGAAATGCTGGGCCGCGTGGTCAACGCGCTCGGCGAGCCGATCGACGGCAAGGGCCCGATCGACGCCAAGCTCAGCGCGCCGGTCGAGCGCGTCGCGCCCGGCGTGATCTGGCGCAAGTCGGTCGACCAGCCGGTGCAGACCGGCTACAAGTCGGTCGACGCCATGATCCCGATCGGCCGCGGCCAGCGCGAGCTGATCATCGGCGACCGCCAGACCGGCAAGACCGCGATGGCGATCGACGCGGTGATCAATCAGAAGACCACCGGCATCAAGTGCGTCTACGTGGCGATCGGCCAGAAGGCCTCGACCGTCGCCAACATCGTGCGCAAGCTCGAAGAGAACGGCGCGCTCGCCCACACCGTCGTCGTCGCCGCCACCGCGTCCGAATCGGCCGCGATGCAGTACATCAGCGCCTACTCGGGCTGCACGATGGGCGAATACTTCATGGACCGCGGCGAAGACGCGCTGATCGTCTACGACGACCTGTCCAAGCAGGCCGTCGCCTACCGCCAGATCTCGCTGCTGCTCAAGCGTCCGCCGGGCCGCGAAGCCTATCCGGGCGACGTGTTCTATCTGCACTCGCGCCTGCTCGAGCGCGCCGCGCGCGTGTCCGAGGAGTACGTCGAGAAGTTCACCAACGGCGAAGTGAAGGGCAAGACCGGTTCGCTGACCGCGCTGCCGATCATCGAAACGCAGGCCGGCGACGTCTCGGCGTTCGTGCCGACCAATGTGATCTCGATCACCGACGGCCAGATCTTCCTGGAAACCGACCTGTTCAACGCCGGCATCCGCCCGGCCGTGAACGCCGGCATCTCGGTGTCGCGCGTCGGTGGTTCGGCGCAGACCAAGATCATCAAGAAGCTCTCGGGCGGCATCCGCATCTCGCTCGCCCAGTACCGCGAGCTGGCCGCGTTCGCGCAGTTCGCCTCGGACCTGGATGAGGCCACCCGCAAGCAGCTCGAGCGCGGTCAGCGCGTCACCGAGCTGATGAAGCAGAAGCAGTACAAGCCGATGTCGATCGCGCACCAGGCGCTGACGATCTACGCCGTCAACGAGGGTTACCTCGACGACGTGCCGGTCGCCAAGCTGCTCGCGTTCGAAGAAGGCCTGCACGCGCACTTCGACAACACCGCGGGCGAACTGGTCGGCAAGATCAACCAGACCGGCGGCTGGAACGACGAGATCGAAGGCGCCTTCAAGCAGGGCATCTCCGACTTCAAGACCACGGGCTCGTTCTGAGCCCGCGGGATTGGGTGTTCGGAATTCGGGATTAGGAAAACCAGGGCTTCGTGACGGGACGGGATCGATTGTGCGAATCCCCAATCCCCAATCCCGAATCCCCGCGAGCGGAGCGAGCTAAATGGCCGGCGGCAGAGAAATCAAGACGAAGATCAAGAGCGTGCAGAACACCCGCAAGGTGACGCGCGCGCTCGAGATGGTCTCCGCGTCGAAGATCCGCAAGGCGCAGGATCGGATGAAGGCATCGCGCCCGTATGCGAACGCGATGAAGCAGCTGATCGGGCATCTCGCCCAGGCCAGTTCCGAGTTCCAGCATCCCTACCTGGTCGAGCGCGAGGTCAAGCGCGTCGGTTACATCGTCGCGTCCTCGGATCGCGGCCTGGCCGGCGGCCTGAACAACAACATGTTCCGCAAGCTGCTGGGCGAGATCCGCGCCTGGCAGGACAAGGGCGTGCAGGTCGACGTGGTGACCATCGGCCAGAAGGCGACGGTGTTCTTCCGCCGGCTGAAGGTGGACATGGTCGCCAGCGTCACCCACATCGGCGACACGCCGGAAGTCGAACAGCTGGTCGGTATCATCAAGGTGATGCTCGACGGCTACACCGACGGCCGCGTCGACCGGGTGTTCCTGGCCTACAACCACTTCGTCAACACGATGACCCAGAAGGCCAGCTTCGAACAGCTGCTGCCGCTGCCGGCTGCCGGGACGCAGGTGGTCAAGCACGACTGGGACTACATCTACGAGCCGGACGCCGAATCGGTGCTCGGCCACGTGCTGACGCGTTACATCGAATCGCTCGTGTACCAGGCGGTGATGGAGAACGTGGCCTCCGAACATGCCGCGCGCATGGTCGCGATGAAGTCCGCGAGCGACAACGCCACCAAGCTGATCGACACGCTCAAGCTGGTCTACAACAAGGCCCGCCAGGCAGCGATCACCCAGGAAATCTCCGAGATCGTCGGCGGCGCCGCGGCCGTCTGACGACGGCCGGGGGATTGGGAGTTCGGGATTCGGGATTCGAGAAAGCAGCAGGCTGCGCTCTTCCCAATCCCGAATCCCGAATCCCCATTCCCGACACCAGAATCAAACAGACACCAGTGGAGTTACCCAAATGAGTCAGGGCAAGATCGTTCAGATCATCGGCGCGGTCGTCGACATCGAGTTCGCGCGCAATGAAGTACCGAGGGTCTACGACGCACTGAAGGTCGAAGGCACGGAGATCACGCTGGAAGTGCAGCAGCAGCTCGGTGACGGCATCGTGCGCGCGATCGCGCTCGGTTCCACCGACGGCCTGAAGCGCAACCTGGTCGCGACCAACACCGGCCGCGGCATCTCGGTGCCGGTCGGCGCCGGTACGCTCGGCCGCATCATGGACGTGCTGGGCCGCCCGATCGACGAGGCCGGACCGGTCGAAGCCACCGACCACTGGGAAATCCATCGTTCGGCCCCGTCGTACGAAGACCAGTCGTCGTCCACCGAGCTGCTGGAAACCGGCATCAAGGTCATCGACCTGATGTGTCCGTTCGCGAAGGGCGGCAAGGTCGGCCTGTTCGGCGGCGCCGGCGTCGGCAAGACCGTCAACATGATGGAACTGATCAACAACATCGCCAAGGCGCACGAAGGCCTGTCGGTGTTCGCCGGCGTGGGCGAGCGGACCCGCGAGGGCAACGACTTCTACCACGAGATGAAGGACTCCAACGTCCTCGACAAGGTGGCGATGGTCTACGGCCAGATGAACGAGCCGCCGGGCAACCGCCTGCGCGTCGCGCTGACCGGCCTGACGATGGCCGAGTACTTCCGCGACGAGAAGGACGCGTCGGGTCGCGGCAAGGACGTGCTGCTGTTCGTCGACAACATCTACCGCTACACGCTGGCCGGTACCGAAGTGTCGGCGCTGCTCGGCCGCATGCCGTCGGCCGTGGGCTACCAGCCCACGCTCGCCGAGGAAATGGGCGTGCTGCAGGAGCGCATCACCTCGACGAAGTCGGGCTCGATCACCTCGATCCAGGCCGTCTACGTGCCCGCGGACGATCTGACCGACCCGTCGCCGGCGACGACCTTCGCCCATCTCGACTCGACGGTGACGCTGAGCCGCAACATCGCCTCGCTCGGCATCTACCCGGCGGTCGATCCGCTGGACTCGACCAGCCGCCAGATGGACCCGAACGTCATCGGCAACGAGCATTACGACACCGCCCAGCGCGTGCAGTCGACGCTGCAGAAGTACAAGGAGCTCAAGGACATCATCGCGATCCTGGGCATGGACGAACTGTCGGAAGAAGACAAGCAGGCCGTGTCGCGCGCGCGCAAGATCGAGCGCTTCTTCTCGCAGCCCTTCCACGTGGCCGAAGTCTTCACCGGTTCGCCGGGCAAGTACGTGCCGCTGAAGGAAACGATCCGCGGCTTCAAGGGCATCGTCGACGGCGAATACGACCACCTGCCCGAGCAGGCGTTCTACATGGTCGGCGGCATCGACGAAGCGGTCGAGAAGGCCAAGAAGATCGCGGCCTGAGGCCGCGAGCTTCCCGTGATTTGGGATTGAAGATTCGGGATTCGAAAGAGCGGGACATCGGACGATTGGACGTGCTTCGGAAGCGGCTTTTCCGGATCCCCAATCCCGAATTCCCAATCCCGTTTCCGAGCATAGCGAGGACACCATGAGCACCATCCGTTGCGACATCGTCAGCGCAGAGGCCGAGATCTTCCACGGCGAAGCGACCCTGGTCGTGGCCACCGGCGAGCTTGGCGAGCTCGGCATCGCGCCGCGCCACGCGCCGCTGATCACGCGTCTGAAGCCGGGCAAGGTCGTCGTGACCCAGCCCAACGGTGAAGTGCTCGACTTCGCGATCGGCGGCGGCATTCTCGAGGTGCAGCCGCAGGTCGTGACGATCCTGGCCGACACCGCGATCCGCGCCGACGACATCGACGAGGCCGCGGTGAAGGCGGCCAAGGACGAGGCCGAGCGCATCCTGGCCGGCCGCGGCGAGGCGATGGACATCGCCGAGGCCCAGCAGAAGCTGGCCGAGGCCGTGGTCCAGCTGCAGGCGCTCGAGCGTCTGCGCAAGACCCTCAAGCACTGATCCATCGCGCCAGGCAACACCTGGAACGCCGGCCTCGTGCCGGCGTTTCCGTGTCTAGTGTCGCGTCCCGCATCAGATGTCGCAGGCTGCGCGCCGAGGGCAAGTGCAGACCGGCATCTGATGCGGGACGCGGCACTAGGCTCCGCGGACTCCCATGCGTGGCGCTGTCACCGGCCTCGCGCTGCCGATGCTGCGCTCGCAAGGCGCGCAGGCGCCGGTAGCACCTTGACGCGCCATCGGACGATCCGTGCCATGCATCAGCGCTTGTAAATCCAGTACCGCGACAGCACGAAGCCCACCGCGCCGAGTGCCAGTTCGATCGCCGGCTTCGCCAGCCAGACCCATCTCAGCCCGAACACGTCGTCGATCTGCGTCATCGCCCAGGTGCTGATCAGGGTGGTGGTGATCCACATCAGCATGAAACGCTGGAACTGGGTCACGCCGATCGTCGTGTCGTCGCCCGCGAACGTCAGTTTGCCATTGAGCCAGTAGCCCAGCAGCGCGCCGCTGATACGCCCGGCCACGTTCGCCGACGCTACCGGCAGGCCGACATGGGTCAGGCCGACAACCACGCCCCAGTCGACCAGCCACTGCAGCAGGCCGATCGCAAGATAGTGGCGACTTTGTCGGGTCAGGCTCATCGCGGTTCCAGCTACGCACGGAGAACGTCGCGCGACACCGGCCGCGGCGGCATCGGCATCGTACGCAGGCGCGCGTTAGATTTTCCTGCGGCGGTGTACAGCGCGGCGCTGTCGATGTGACGCGGGCGCCGACGTGCGATCGTCTGGGCAGCGTGCGCTGCACTGCTGATCGCGGGTGCGGCCACCGTTCGACCGCCCAGGTTCACGGTGAGGTCCGCTGCCACAGGGCGATGCCCTGCACCGATTCGACGTGTTCGATGGCCGGATCGTCTGTCAACGCCTGCATCAGCGCCGGCGACGCCGTGTCTTCGGTCATCAGGATCCAGCGTGCGTCGAGTTGCTCGAACACCGATCGCCACGCTTCTCCGCTGCCGTCGCGGTCGGCCGCTTCGCGCGCGGCGGCGAGGGCGGGTGCGTGGATCGACATCAGCCGGCCGCGGCCGGCGAGTTCGGCGACATGACCACGCTGCGGATCGGTGGCCAGCACCACGCCCATGTCGTCTGCGGGCAGTCGCGCGATCAGCGTGCGTTCGGCGACGTAATAAGGCAGCACCGCGTCCGGTGCGCCCGGCGCACGAACGGCGCGCTTGAGCGCGGCCGAGTGGTGCGTCCAGCCGGCGTTGGCCTGATAGGCGAGGCTGAGCACGCAGAGCATGACGATCGGCCATCGCCACACGCGCCGGCCGACATCCGCACGGCTGCCGCTCAATGCCGGCAGCAACAGCAGGAGCAGACCGGGAAAGGCGTAGCGCGCGTACTGCATCGGTACCAGTGGCAGCAGCGCGATGCATGCCGCGATGCACGCGAATGCACGCGTGGCAGGCCGGCACAGCGCAAGCAGCCAGGCGCCTGCGAGACCGATCCACAGGAACCCGATGCCGCCGTCCCAGGCTTCGACGAACCGGCTGCTCTCGAAGGTCATGCGCCACGGCAGCGCCGGTCCGAAGCCGGTGAGCCATCGCGTATCGGACATGTTCTCGAGCGGATAGTGCGGTGACCGGAACACCGCATTGAACAGCGGAAAGACCGGATTGCCGGTATGCCACCACGCGTGCGCATAACTCGAACCCGCGATCGCGATCCACAGTACCGCCAGCATCGGCAGGCTTCGCAGCAGGCGGCCGGGCGCATACCGCGTTGCATAGGCCAGCAACGGCAATGCGGCGAGCGCGTGCATGGGCTTGAGCGCCGCCAGTGCCGCCATCAGGAGCGTCATCGCCGCCAGATGACGCCCGCTACGGTCGTGCAGTACCAGCGCAACCAGCGAGAAGAGCACGGCCATCGCAGGTAATTCGGTCTGCATGCCGGCCATCAGCCAGACCAGCGGCGGAAAACTTGCGAACAGCGCCAGGATGGCGATGCGCTCGACAGGCGCTGCGCCCAGCGCACGTGCAGCCCCGGCCAATGCGATGGCGGCGCTCACCAGCCAGAACGCGTTCACGGCGCCGCGCGCTTCGCGACCGGCCAGCAGCCATGCCAGGCCCTGGCCGACATCCCCCATCCATGGCGCGTAGACCCATGCGCCGTGGGCGGGATCGGCAAGATAGCGCGCGTGCTGCGCAAGCTGCGCGGGCAGATTGAGGTGATAGGTCAGATCGTCCATCTGCATGGTGGGCAGCCATGCGCCGGTGGAGGCCAGTCCGAGCAGCATCACCGCGGCGGCGGCGCCCTTCGGCGATGCGTCGGCGAATGCGCGCCACTCGATCCGCGTGGTCTGCCACTGGCTCTTCAATGCGTTGCGGTTCAGGGCGATCGGGAGCGCGAGCGCGAGCATCCAGACCACTGCGAAATGGAGCGGCAGGGAGACCAGCCAACCCGCGATGCCAGCGATCACCGCATAACCGGACACGGCTGCGATCGCGATCCGTCCCGGCACGTCGGTGGGTATCCAGCGCAGGCCCAACGCCAGGCTTGCAATCGCAATCAGCGCGGTCGCCAGGATCGGCAAGGGTCCCGCGTACAGCACCAGCGCCGCGCACCAGACTGCTGCGAGCGCGGACGCCCAGCGCCATCGCGCGAAGCGGGCAAGCGGCCACGCAACCAGCGCGGCGACGGCGGCGAGCACGAGCGAAAGCGCGAAGCGCTCCCACGGCAGCGCCCGCCAGACGCCGTGCACCGTGAGACCGGTCAATACGAGCGCCGGGCCCAGCAGCCACAGCGCGGTTTTCCAGTGCGGTCCGGCAACCGGATGCATGTTCGCTTCGATGCGGGACATCGTCGATCCTGACGTGCAAGGGGTGCATTATCATCGAACGTCCTTCCGCTTTTCGAATGCCATGACTGCACCCCTGCACGTCGTCATCCTCGCCGCAGGCGAGGGCAAGCGCATGAAATCGTCGCTGCCCAAGGTGATGCAGAAGATCGCCGGGCGGCCGATGCTGTGGCATGTCGTCGAGGCCGCGCGTGCGCTCGAACCCGCCGGCATCCATGTGGTCTATGGCCATCGCGGCGAGCAGGTGCAGGCCGCGTTCGCCGATCAGCCCGACCTGCACTGGTCGCAGCAGCGCGAACAGCTCGGCACAGGCCATGCGGTGCGCCAGGCGATGCCCGAGGTGCCCGATGGCGCGCAGGTGCTGGTGCTCTACGGCGACGTGCCGCTGATGCGCGCGGAGACACTGCGCCATCTGGTATCGGTCGAAGGCCGGCTCGCAGTGCTGGCCGCGCAGCTCGAGGATCCGACCGGTTACGGCCGTATCGTGCGCGATCCGGAAGGCCACGTCGGCGCGATCGTCGAACACAAGGATGCCAGCGACGAACAGCGCCGCGTCGATCTGGTGAACACCGGCATCCTCGCCGCCGAAGCGACCGCGCTCAAGGCGTGGCTGGCGCGGCTGTCGGCGGACAACGCGCAGGGCGAGTACTACCTGACCGACGTGTTCGCGATGGCGGCAGACGAGTACAGCGCCGCGCAGATCGTCATGGTCGACGATCCGCTCGAGGCCGAAGGCGCGAACGATTCCTGGCAGCTCTCGCAGCTCGAACGCGCATGGCAGCTGCGCGCGGTGCGCGCCCTGTGCGTCGCCGGCGCACGCTTCGCCGATCCGGCGCGCGTGGACATCCGCGGTGAGGTGATCGTCGGCAGCGATGTCGAGATCGATGTCGACGTGATCTTCGAAGGACGCGTCGCGCTCGGCGACGGCGTGCGCGTCGGGCCGTTCTGTCGCCTGAAGGACGTGGGCCTGGGCGAGGGCACCGAAGTGCGCGCGCATTGCGACCTCGAAGGCGTGCGCGCGGAAGGCGCGGTGACCATCGGCCCGTTCGCGCGCCTGCGCCCGGGCACGGTGCTCGCCGATGGCGTGCACATCGGCAATTTCGTCGAGACCAAGAACACCACGCTCGGCGTCGGCAGCAAGGCCAACCACCTGACGTACCTCGGCGATGCCGAGATCGGCGCCGGCAGCAACATCGGCGCCGGCACGATCACCTGCAACTACGACGGCGCGAACAAGTCGAAGACGGTGATCGGCGACCGCGCTTTCATCGGCTCGAACGCGGCGCTGGTCGCGCCGGTGCGGATCGGCCACGACGCGACGACGGCCGCCGGCTCGGTCATCGTCAACGATGTGCCCGACGGCAAGCTTGCGGTTGCACGTGGCAGGCAGACGGTGGTCGAAGGCTGGGTACGGCCGAAGAAGCGCTGAGGCGCATTTCACGACGCACTGCTTCCTGTAGGAGCGCGCTCGCGCGCGACGGGGCATCAGCGGCAAGGCGCCGTCGCGCGCAAGCGCGCTCCTGCACGAGCGCTCAGTCCGGCAAGACCAGCGACACGCAGAGCCCGCCCCCCTCGCGGTTGAGCAGGGCGATGCGGCCACCGTGCGCTTCGGCGATCTCGCGCGCGAGCGCAAGCCCGAGGCCGGTGCCGTTGCGCTTGGTCGAATAGAACGGCAACAGCGCGTTCGCCAGCACCGCCTCGTTCATGCCGGGCCCGCGATCGAGCACGTCGATCCGCCAGCCATCCACGGTGCGACGCAGTCCGACCGCGACCGCATCGGGATCGCCATCGGCCTCGTGCGCATTGCGCAGCAGGTTCAACAGCGCCTGCTCGACCTGGGCGGCATCGAAGGACGCGGTGAACGCATCGTCCAGCGGACCGACGTCCACGAACGGCACCTGCGAGCGCAGCTGGTCGAGGAACGCGCGCCAGCGGACCGGTTCGCGACGCGGCGCCGGCAGCTTGGCGAAATGCGCGTAGCCGCGGATGAAGCCTTCCAGATGCCGCGCGCGTTCCTCGATCGTGCGCAGCGCCTCCGGCAGGCGCGCGGTCTGACCGCGGCGCAGCAGCTCGCTGCCCGAATGCGCGAGCGAGGCGATCGGCGCCAGCGAATTGTTGAGTTCGTGGCTGATGACGCGGATGACCTTCTTCCAGGTCTGCACTTCCTGGCGCCGCAGTTCGGTGGTCATCTGCCGCAGCAGCAGCAGTTCGTGGCGCCGGCCGTTCAATCGGAAGTGCCGGCGCGACAGGTGATGGATCTCCTCGGTCTCGCCGTCGCCGATGGTGAACAGTCCGTCGCCGCCGCGGGCGAACGCGTCGGCGAGTGCTGGCGGCGCGTCGGCGAGCAAGGCGGAGAACGCCTGGCCTTCCAGCTTGCGACCGCCGCCGAGCGCGCGGCGCGCCGCGAGGTTCGCGTGCGCCACGCGGTCGCCGGGATCGAGCAGCAGCATCGCGACCGGCGTGTTCTGCACCATCGTGTCGAGGAGCAGTTCGCGCTGCACCAGCGACAGACGCTGCGCGCGCAGGGTTTCGCCCAGCTCGTTGTGCGCGGCGACCAGTTCACCCAGCGCACCGCCGCCCTGCCACGTCACGCTGAAGCCGTAGTCGCTGTCGCGATAGCTCGCCACGGTGCCGGCGAGTGCCCGGAACAGCGCATGCGACGGCGCGAATGCGCGTTGCAGCGACAAGGCGAGCGAGGGCAGCACACAAGCCGTGGCGCCCACGACTGCCACCCATGGCGACCACCAGCGCAGCAGCAGCAACGCGAATCCCGCGCCCAGCGCGACGTGCACCAGTGCGATCGCGATGACCACGCCCGTCAACGGCAGCCGCTGTTGCCAGCGCATGTCAGTCGCGACGGATGCCGAGGCGGTCGAGGCGCCGGTACAGCGCCTGCCTCGACAGCCCGAGTTCGGTCGCGGCCTGTGCGAGCACGCCGCCGCTGCGCGCGAGTGCGGCCTCGATCTCGGCGCGATCCGGCTCGACGGCATCGACTTCGACGGCCGCAACGGGCGCGGCGGGCAACGCGAGATCGCGCGCGTCGATCTGCGCCTCGCGCGCCAGCAGTTCCGCGCGCTGGATCACATTGCGCAGTTCGCGCACGTTGCCCGGCCAGCCGTGCTGCAGCAGGGCGCGTTCCGCGCCTGCCGTCAGCGGTTTGCGGCCATCGAGGAAATGCCGTGCGAGCGGCAGGATGTCGCGCGGCCGTTGTGCCAGCGGCGGCAGGCGCAGTTCGATGCCGTTGAGCCGATAGTAGAGATCCTCCCGAAAACGGCCATCGGCGATCATCGCCTGCAGGTCGGCATTGGTCGCGCTGAGCACGCGCACCGACACGCTGCGTTCGCGATTGCCGCCCAGCCGTTCGAAGCGCCCCGTCTCCAGCACGCGCAGCAGCTTGACCTGCCCGGCGGGCGGCAGGGTGCCGACTTCGTCGAGGAACAGCGTGCCGCCATCGGCCGCTTCGAACTTGCCTTCGCGAGACCGGGTCGCGCCGGTGTAGGCGCCGGCTTCTGCGCCGAACAGTTCCGCTTCGACGAGATCATGGGGCAGTGCGCCGCAGTTGACCGCGACGAACGGGCCGCCGCGGACATTCGAGTTCGCGTGCAGGATCTCGGCGTACTTTTCCTTGCCGCTGCCGTTGGGGCCGGTGATCAGCACCGGCAGCATCGACGCGGCGACCTGCAATGCGAGCGACAGTGTGGTTTCGCTGGCCGGATCGTCCCAGACCAGGCCGCGTAGATCCCGGCCCTGCACCAGCGCATCGCGGCGGCGGCGATCGTCGCGCGTGCGTGCATCCAGTGCCCGGCGCGTCGACGACAGCTCCAGCAGCGTGTTGACCGTGGCCAGCAGCTTGCCGTCGTCCCAGGGTTTTCCGAGGTAGTCGGCCGCCCCCGAGCGGATCAGTTCCACCGCCGATTCCAGGCGCGTCCACGCGGTCAGCAGCACGACCGGCAGATCGGGATCGAAGCGCCGGATCGCGTGGAACAGGGCGATGCCTTCTTCGCCGGACGTGGTGTCGGCGTGGAAATTCATGTCCTGCACGACCAGATCGATACCGCCCGCCTGCAAGCGGGCAATGCCGGCCTCGGGCGTCGCCGCGTGTTCGCAGGCGATGTCGTGCAGCGAGAACAGCACCTCCAGCGCGGTGGCGACGGCGGGGTTGTCGTCGATGACGAGGATCGTGGGCATCAGTGGCTGGGCATCCGGCGGGAAGGTGCGTGATCGACAGGCATGGTCGTCGCCGGTTGCGACGCGCGCAACCGGCGACATTGGTCAGATGCTCCGCGTCGCCACGGCCGGCGGCACCGAGGCCGCGCGCCGCGCGGGCCAGTACACCGCGACCTGTCCGAGCAGCCACAACACCACAGCGCCGGCCGGCAGGTACATCAGCGGCAACCGGCCGAGCTCGTAGCGCGACATGAGCAGCTGGTTGAGCCCGTAGGCCAGCAGCATGCCCAGCGCGATGCCGATCGACGCGAGCAGGAAATTCTCGACCTGGAAGTAGCGCAGGATCTGCCCGCGCGTCGCGCCGAGCGCGCGTCGGATGCCGATCTGCTTGGTGCGTTGCTGCACCCAGAAGCTGGCCAGGCCGACGATGCCGAGCGCGGTGACGACCAGCAGCGCGATGCACACCACGACCAGCAGCATCGCCATCGCGCGATCCTCGCGGTAGTACTTCTCGCGCAGTTCGCTGAGCAGGTTGCTGTTGACGGTGACGCGATTGGGATCGATCTGCTTCAGAGCAGCTTCGGCGGCCGCCAGCACCTCATGTCGCTGCGACGGATCGGTGCGCAGCAGATAGTTGAGATTGGGCGAGGCAACGCGCACCGGCATCAGCATGGTCGCGTTGCCCGGCCCCGAACCGTCGTTGGGCCGTGACAGCGTCTCCACTACGCCCACGATCGGCATCGGCGCGTTGCCCCAGCTGTAGATGTGCTTGCCGACCGCGTCCTGCCCTGGAAACAGAGACGCTGCCATCGCCTGGTTGATGATCACTGCCGGCACTTTCGCGTCGTCGCCTCCGGCGTCGAGTGTGGCCATGTCCACGTACTCGTCGGCATTGAACTTGCGCCCTGCCACCAGACGCAGTCCCATGGTGTCGAACAGGTCCTCGCTGCCCATATAGGGCGACGAGACGAGGGTGTTGTCCACCTGGTCCGCCTTGAGCCGCACGCCGCTGGTCGAGCTGCTGTTGCCGTAGGGGATCTGCGTGGCGCTGGCCACGTGCTTCACACCGGGAATCGCACGCAGCGCGGCCAGGTCCCGCGCAACGAAGGCGTCGAGGTCGGTGTTGCCATCGGTGTTCACGGTCGGCATCTGGAGATGCACGATCTCGTCCTCGGTTGCGCCGCTGGGCCGGGACATGTGGTCGATGCGGCGATCGATGAGATAGATCGCATTGCAGATGATCGCGCAGGCGAGCGCGATCTCGACGACGATCAGCGTCGCTGCGGTCTTGTGCCGGCGCAGCGTCGAGAGGATGGGGCGGATGTCCATGGAGTCTCCAGTGTCTGCCATCATGTCCGCGCAGGCGGGGATGACGGCGACGGGGGTGGGATTCAGATCGGTTCGACGGCACCGGTCACTGCGACTTGAGCTGGATCGCCGGCGTGACCTGCATGGCGCGCCAGGCGGGCAGCAGGCCGGCGAGCAGGCTGGCGGTGACCGACAGGCCGAAAGTCAGCAGAAGCATCGAGGCGTCGAGCCGCGCAAGTTCCGCATAGGTGCTCGGGTTCTGGCGCACGGCCCACAGGCCGAGCAGTGCCAGCCCCAGCCCGCAGATGCCGCCCGCCACACCGATCGCACCCGCTTCGACCAGGACCTGAGCGAAGATCGCCCGGCGGGATGCGCCCAGCGCCCGGCGGACGCCGATCTCCGACGCGCGCCGCAGGCTCTTCGCCAGCAGCAGACCGACGGTGTTGACCAGACAGACCAACAGGAATCCCAGTGCCAGCCACACCTGCAGGCGCACGTCGCTCGGCACGACCTGGGCATGGTCCAAATGCGCGCGCACGTCGCGCAGGCGCACGTTGACCGGGCGCTGGAAGCGACCCGCCGTGCGCTGCTGCTCCGAGTAGGACTCCAGATAATCGCGGTAGGCGGCTGCATCGCCGGGCGATTCCAGTTCCACCCAGTACTGCAGCCACGAGCAGGGTGCATTGAGCGAATTGGAATCGATGCCGCTCGACTCGCCCCAGCAGCTCATGCTGCCCATGCGCGAGAGCTTGGTGTCCATCGCCGCCGAGAAGGGCACGAACACCGATTCCAGCGACTCGAAGCCGTCGAGATTGAGGTCCCAGAACCGCGGCGTCGGCCGCCATGGTGCGAGCACGCCGATCACGCGGAACGCGCTGCCGCTCATACGCAAGGTCTTGCCGGTGCTGTCGCCCCCGCCGAACACGGTCTGGTTGGTCTCCTCGGAGATCACCGCCACGCGCGCGCCCGCGGCGTCGTCTTCCTTCGTCCAGCCGCGTCCATAGGCCATGGGCGCGTCGAACATGTCGAAGAATTCCGACGAGCTGTAGCGCGCATCGGTGAAGAACGGGGCACGCGCACCGTCCGGCTCGATCGCAACGAAGCCGCCGGTCATGAACGCCTGGCGCTTGCCGCGTGCCTCGCGCAGCAGGGTCTCCGAATCGAAGCGCGTCATGTTGCGGCTCGGCTCGCTGTCGGCGACGTAGCCATGCATGCTTTCGGGGTCGAGCTGCACGTAGAACAGACGATCGCTCTTGTCGGGAATCGGATCGCCCGACAGCACATGGAACACGGTCAGCGTGGTCATGCTCGCGCCGATGCCCAGCGCGATCGCCAGCACCATCAACGCGGTGAGCATCTTGCTGTTGCGGAAGCTGCGCAGCGCGAGCTGCAGGTAGTAACCGAACATGCCGGATCTCCTCAGGCGTCTGCGCGAACGCGCGATGCGGCCGCGGGCGATGGCGCGGCATCCAGCGCCTGCAGGTCGGTCGCCATGCCGTCGACGATATGCACGTTGCGGTGCGCGCGCGCCGCCAGTTCCGGATCGTGCGTGACCATCACGATGGTCGTGCCGCGCGCGTTGATGTCCTCGAGCAGCTCCAGCACGCTGCGCGCCATCTGCGAGTCGAGGTTGCCGGTGGGTTCGTCGGCCAGCAGCAGGCGCGGGCTGCCGGCCAGCGCGCGCGCGATCGCCACGCGCTGCTGCTGGCCGCCCGACAGTTCGGCAGGAAAGTGCTTCATGCGCGAGCCCAGGCCGACCAGCGACAGCGATTCCTCGATGCGCAGGCGACGGTCGGACGCGGCCATGCCGCGGTAGCGCAGCGGCACGTCGACGTTGTCGAACAGGTTGAGATCGGGAATCAGGTTGAAGCCCTGGAAGATGAAGCCGATCTTCTCGTTGCGCAGCTTCGAGCGCGCATCGTCGTTGAGTCCGCGTACCTCGACACCGTCGATCCGGTACTCGCCGCCGGTGAAGGTCTCCAGCAGGCCGGCGATGTTGAGGAAGGTCGTCTTGCCCGAGCCGGAGGGCCCGGTGACGGCGACGAACTCGCCTTCCGCGACATGCAGGTCGAGCGAGCGCAGCGCGTGGGTTTCGACGAGTTCAGTGCGGTAGACCTTGGCGACCTGGCGCATGTCGAGCATGGGAATGTGTCCTGTGGCGTGACTGGAGAGAGGAGAGACGCGTCGCGCTCAGCGGACGCGGAACAGGATCGGCAGGCCGTGGTCGACCGGACGCCGGCGTGCGCGTAAGAAGGCGGGGACGCATGCGCCGGACGAAGCGTCGAATGGAATGCCGGCCGCGAATGCAGCCGACAGCCGGCGCGGTACGGCGCTGGCGAGTTCGTCGGCGGTCCAGGCGGTGGGGAACGGGCAATCGAGGTAGGTGTGCATGGTCAGAGTCCCGAGATGCGGATGCGTTCCGCGTTGTCGAACAGATCGGTGCCGGCGACGACGACCCGTTCGCCGGGTTGCAGGCCATCGACGATTTCCACTGCCGACAGGCTGCTGGCGCCGGCCGTGATCGGCCTGCGCACTGCCGTGTTGCCGTCCATCACATAGGCCGCGCTGCCGCCTTCCTGGTCCAGGAACGGACCGCGCGCGACCATCAGCACGTCCTTGCGGGTGTCGAGCAGGATGCGCGCGGTCAGGCGCTGGCTCTGGCGCAGCCCGGGGGGCTGGCTGCCCGCGTCGAAGCGCAGCCGCGCGACGACTTCGCCATTGACCACCTCGGGCGAGACTGCCGACACCTTCGCCGGATACGTCGTGCCGACGCTGCGCAGTTCGGCCGGCATGCCGATTTCCAGGTCGCGCGCGAAGCTTTCCGGCACACGGATCTCGACCTCGAACACCGACAGGTCCACGACCGACAGCACCGCCGCGTTCGCGGCGACGTTGCTGCTCTGCACCGCCTGCACCTGGCCGACGATGCCGTCGAATGGCGCACGCAGCGTCAGCGCCTCGACCTGGCGCCGCATCTCCATCACCACGCTGCGCTGGCGTTCGGCGACGAGCTGCTTGTTGCGCGTGTCCAGACTCGCGCCGCGCCCCTGCAGGCCGAGATCCTCGTTGGCGGCGGATACGCCGATCTCGGTCTTCTGCAGCGTGTCCTGCGCGCGCGCCAGGTCGACCTGCGCCACCGCGCCGCCCTCGAATGCGCGCTGGTAACGCTGCAGGTCGCGTTGCGCCGCGGTGCGGTCGATCTGCGCCTGGTCGAGCACCTTGCGCGCTTCGGCGCGGCGCAACTGCGCATCGAGCGCGGCGCGTCCGGCCTCGGCCTCGTAACTGGCGAGCGTGGCCTCTTCCTGCGCGAGCTTGCTGCGCAGTTCCGGGCTGTCGATCTCGGCCAGTGCCTGGCCGCGCTCGACACGATCGCCGGCCACGACCTTCAGCGTCAGCATGCCGCCGGAGATCGCATAGAGCGTGGGACTGTTGGCGGCGATGACCCGCCCCTCGGCCGCGATGTCGCGGACCAGGTCGCCGCGGGTGACCTCCGCGAAGCGCAGGCGCTGCGCGTCGACCGAATTCGCGCCGCCGGCCCAGGCGGCGACGAGCCAGGCCAGGCCGGCGAGGACCGCCAGCACGACCCCGCCGACGACGAGCCAGCGTGTCAGGCGTGCGCGGCCGGGTGCCCCCCCGGTGCGGACGGTGTCCTGTTCGGAGGTGTCGCGGATGCCGCTGGGGCGGATCGAAGGCTGGATGTGGCGCATACGGGTGGTGTCGGCGGGAGATATTTCGGTTCAAGCATGCATCGTGCCAAACTCAAGTCATTGAAATGAATGGATTTAAAGGTGTCCGGACGTGTCCGAGGCAAGTGACCGGACGTCCACGCGGGCGCGTGTCGCGAGGATGTGAAAGAATAGGAATCATTCTCGTTTCTTGTGCCGCAATGTCCGCCGCCGATTCGCCGCTCGCCCGGTTCTATGGCCATCACCACGGCTGGCTGCTGCAGCGCCTGCGCGGGCGCGTCGCCGATCGCCGGGATGCCGAGGACCTGGCCGCCGAGGCGTTCTGCCAGGTGCTGGTCTCGCGTATCGATCCGGCGGCGATCCGCGAGCCGCGTGCCTACCTGACGACGATCGCGTCGCGGCTGCTGTTCCACCTGCGGCGCCGGCGCGATCTCGAATCGGCCTGGCTCGACCGCATGCGCGCGCTGCCGGACGCGTTCGCCCCGTCGGCGGAAGAGCAGGTCGCGCTGCTGGAGGCGATCGCCGCGATCGACCGCCTGCTCGCGGGCCTGCCGCAGGGTGCGCGCGAAGCCTTCCTGCTGCTGCAGCTCGACGGTCTCGATCAGGCCGCGATCGCCGCCCGCCTTGGCGTCTCCAGCCGGACCGTGCGTCGCTACCTGCGCGATGCGTTGCGCCGCTGCTGGCTGGCCGGCGCCGGTCTCGCATGAACGCGGCGGGCGCCGGGCGCGATGCGGTCGCCGAGGCCGCGATCGACTGGATGCTGAGGCTCGGCCCCATGGCCGACGTGGCCGATGCGCCGCCGGCGTTCGCGGCCTGGCTGGCCGCCGACCGCCGCCACGCGGCGGCCTGGATGCGACTGCAGGCGGCGACCGCGCCGTTCGCGCAGGTCCGGCGCCTCGCAACGCGCAGTCCGGAAGGCGCCCGTGCGGCCCGCGAGACCCTGTTGCGGCCGCGGCGGCGGGTCCTGCGAGGCCTCGCAGGCCTGTGCGTGCTCGGCGCCGGCGGCGGTTTCGTGGCCGACCGTGCATCGCCGTGGCGCGGCTGGACCGCCGACCTGCAGACCGCGACCGCGCAGCGGCGCAGTTGGACGCTCGACGACGGCAGCGTGCTGACCCTCGATGCCCGTTCGGCGGTGAATCTCGATGGTGGCGGGCGGCGGCTGCATCTGCGCCAGGGGTGCCTGCTGCTGCAGGCCGTGCCCGGCAACCCGCCATCATGGCGCGTTGCCGGCGGCCATGCGCGGCTCGACGTCGGTGCCGGGCGCTGCCTGCTGCTGCGCGCCGACGGCCATGACCGGGTCGCGCTGTTCGAGGGTGATGCGGTCCTGGACGCGGCCGGTGCGCGCATCGCATTGCGTCCCGGCGACGCGTTCGACGCCGATGCGCGCGGCACCCACCGTCTCGCACACGGCGCGGCCGGCATGGCCGACTGGATCGACGGCCGCCTGGCGGTGCTCGACGCGCCACTGGCCGAGGTCGTCGACCGGCTGCGGTCGTACCGCCACGGCCTGCTGCGGCTGGCGCCCGACGCCGCCGCGCTGCGGGTGCAGGGCGTGTTCCCGCTCGACGACAGCGGCCGTGCACTGGCCGCGCTCGCCGAGACCCTGCCGCTGCAGGTCCGCCGGTTCGGGCCGGTCACCGTCATCGAACGCGGGCATTGACCGGGACCGTGTCCGCTTCGCGTGCCCTCGCGACACAGGGAAGGCGACCCCCATTGCGGAGAGCCTCCCGAATGTCCCCGATCCTGTCCCGTCCCACCCGGCGGCGCCTCGCCCTCGCGCTGGTCCTGTCGCTGTCGCTGCCGGCGGCGCTGGCGCAGTCCCCCGTCACGTCCGTGCACGCGTACACGATCCCGTCCGGCCCGCTCGGCGCGACCCTCAACCGCATCGCGGTCGATGGCGGACGCGTGATCTCGATCGATCCGGCGCTGGTGCAGGGCCGCCAGGCACCCGCGGTGACCGGCGCGATGACCGTCGAGGACGCCGCGCGGCGCGCGCTGCAGGGCAGCGGCCTGCACCTGCAGGTCACGCCCAGCGGTGCATTGACGGTACGGCCCGCCCAGGCCGATGCCGCTGCCGGCGACGACGGGCCGCTACGCATCGGCACGCTGCGCGTGGAAGGCGGCGCGCTGCCCGGGAGCGCACCCGGCAGCGACACGCCGCCCGAGGACCTGCCGTACACCGCACCGGGCTCGTATGCCCACTTCTCGCGCGAACGCATCCAGCGCTTCCGCGGCACCTCGCCGGGCGACATGCTCGGCGGCACGCCGGGCGTGCTGGCCGGCGAGAACCGCAACAGCGGCGCGCTCGACGTCAACATCCGCGGCATGCAGGGCATGAACCGGGTGCCGGTGGTCGTCGACGGCAGCCAGCAGTCGACCGTGGTTTACCGGGGCTACGCCGGCGTGGCCTCGCGCACCTATCTCGATCCCGACCTGCTCGGCAGCATGACGATCGAGAAAGGGCCGAGCGCCGGCCCAGAAGGCGTCGGCGCGACCGGCGGCGTGGTCGTCGTGCGCACGATCGGCGCCGACGACATCCTGCGCGAGGGCGAGGACTTCGGCGTGCGCCTGCGCGGCGAGCTGCGCGGCAATTCGGCCTCGCCGCCGCCGGAGGGCACCCTGGGCGGTCTCCATACCAGCAACTTCGGCAGCTGGGTGAGCGGTTGCACGGCCAACGCGGGATATCCGGGTTTCTGCAACAGCGCCAGCAACCAGCCACGGCCGATCCCCGATTCGGCGTTCGAGCAGGCGCCGATGCCGGGCGATCGTCCCGGGTTGCTGGCGCCGACCGACGGCGGCGGCAGCATCGCGCTGGCCAGGCGCTGGGACCACGTCGATCTCGTCGCGGCCTATGCCCGGCGCAGCACCGGCAACTACTTCGCCGGCACCCGCGGCAATGCCGCGCGCGTCGTCGTCGTGCCGACCGAGACCCACGTGCGTGGCGGCACCGTGTACCGCGACCAGGTGACCTGGCAAGGCGACACCCGCTTCCGTGCCGGCGAACAGGTGGTCAACAGCGCCCAGGACAACACCTCGTACCTGCTCAAGGGCGCGCTGCGCTGGGGAGACGGACAGACGCTCGACCTCGGCTTCAACCGCTTCGACAGCGATTTCGGCGACATGATGCCGTCGGAGATCATCCGCGGCGAAGGCTTCAAGCAGGGTCTGGAAAGCCACGTCGCCATCGACACCTGGACCGCGCGCTACCGCCTCGACCCCGCCGATCTCGACCTGCTCGACCTGCGCGTCAATCTCTGGCGTACCGAGCTCGAGGCCGAGCGCAACCTCTACTACGGCCTGCTCGCGTGGTTCGCCGAGTACAACCCCAACATCCGCATCGATCCGGCCAGTCCCGAGTTCTCCGAGCGCACCGGTTTCGACGTCGACAACACCAGCCGCTGGTGGGGCGGGTTCGGCGCGCTGACGCTGCGCTACGGCGCATCGATGACCAAGGAAAACGTGCATTCCGACAATACGAGTTACCAGGACGTCAACGACGCGCTGGTCGACATCGGCGAGGAGATCGGCATCGGCGCCGACCTGCTCGGCATCCAGCGCCGCGACGGCAAGCGCGACGAGCAGAGCGCGTTCGTGTCGCTGCAGTGGGAGCCCAGGGACTGGCTGCGGCTCGACGGCGCGCTGCGCTACACCCGCTGGCATTCGTTCGACCGCAAGCTCACGCGCAAGGCGCTCGGCCGCGACGGGAACAACCAGCTCGTCTACACCGACTGGCTGCACATGCAGCAGCGCGGCAACGGCCTCTCGCCGATCGTCGCGGCGATGTTCACGCCCTGGGACGGCGTGCAGTTCTACCTGCGCTACGCCGAGGCGATCCGCGGCCCGAGCCTGTTCGAGAGCACGTCCGGCTTCTCGCTCGACCAGCAGAACCCGCTGGTCGAGTTCAGGCCCGAGCGCAGCCGCAGCCGGGAGGCCGGCATCAACTTCGACCGCCGCGACGTGTTCGGCGCAGGCGACCAGCTGCGCATGCACGCCGCCTATTTCGACAACAGCATCCGCGACTACCTGACCCGTGGCGGCTTCATGACCGTCAACATCGAGAGCGCGCGTTTCCGCGGCGCCGAACTGTCGCTCGAGTACGACCGCGGCACGGCGTTCGGCGCGTTCTCGGTCAACTGGTACACCGACATCAACTACTGCGCCTATACCCCGGAGAATCCATCGAGCGGCTTCGAGAAATGCACCCGGCAGGGCATCGGCTATGCCGACCTGCAGGTTCCGCCGGAGCGTTCGGCCAGCGCGACCCTGGGCACACGGCTGTTCGCCGAGGCGCTGACGCTCGGCGCGCGCGCTGTCTACAACGACGAGCGGCCGGACATGGACTTCGCCGGGGCCGGGCGCGCGACGGTGGCGTGGTCGGCGCACACCGTCGTCGACCTGTTCGCCAGCTACGAGGTCAGCGAGCGGCTGAGCTTCGACTTCAACATCGACAACCTCACCGACCGCTACTACGCCGACGCGCTGCTGGTCGGCCTGACCCCGGCGCCGGGACGCACGTTCCGCGTCGGCTTCACGCTGTCGTTCTGAGCGCGATGGACGCACCGTCGGATCGCCACCGGGACGCCGTCGGCACCGTCCCCGAAGGCGTCCCGGAGGAAACCGGGGTACCCGGCCGGCAGGCCGGTGCGCTGCGATTCGCCGCGCCGGCCACCCCGCCGGGCGAGCGCATCCCTGGCGGCATCGCCCTGCTGGCGACGGTCGCGTTGCATGTCGTGGTCGCCGTGTTCGCACTGTCCGGCTGGACGCTGCGTGAGCCGCCGCCGCTGCCGCCGCCGCCCGATGCGGTGATCAGCGTGGTGTTCCTGCCGCCCGCGACACCACCAGTACCGGTGGAGACGCGTGTGGCCCCGGCGCCGACGCCCGATGCCCGGCGGGCGTCGCCGGATCCCGAGCCGCCGGAACCTGTGCGGGACGACGCACCGGACCGGGTGGACGCCGTGCAGCCCGAACCGCTGCCGCCGTTGCCCGATGCGCCGCTGCCGGCCGCCAGCGACGCCTCCGCCACGGCTGCCGTCGCTCCGGCGCAGCTCGATTCGCTGGCCGCCGCGCCACCCAGCCCGCCGGCGCCGCCGGGACCGCAGCTTGCGGGCCAGGTCGACGACCGCTGGGAGGCGCGCGTCATGGCGCGACTGGCGGAATTCCGGCGCTATCCCGGTGCGGCGCGCGCGCGCCGCGAGGAAGGGGTCGCCGTCGTGCGCATGCGCATGAACCGCGCCGGCAAGGTGCTGTCCGTGGTGCTGGAGCGTTCCTCGGGGTCGCCGCGCCTCGACGCCGCGGCCCTGGAGACCTTCCACCGCGCCGAACCGCTGCCGCGCATCCCGGACACGATGGCCGACGAGGTCGAGATCGCGGTGCCGGTCGAATTCTTCATCCGTTGAGGCGGCGGGGACCGTCCGGCAATGCACGACGCCCTAGAATGGCGCGTTGACCTCCAGGAGTAAGGCGGCATGTGCGGAATCGTCGGTGCGATCGCGGGGCGTGATGTGGTGCCGGTCCTGATCGAGGGCCTCAAGCGCCTGGAATATCGCGGATACGATTCCGCCGGCATCGCCGTGGTCGTCGATGGCGCGGTGCGGCGCGTGCGCCGCACCGGGCGTGTCTCGGAGATGGAGGCCGCGGCCGGGGCCGAGGACTTCCATGCGCCGCTCGGCATCGGCCATACCCGCTGGGCCACGCACGGCGGCGTCACCGAAGGCAACGCGCACCCGCACATCAGCCACGACACCCTGGCACTGGTGCACAACGGCATCATCGAGAACCACGAGGCGCAGCGCGAGCGGTTGTCGAGACTCGGCTACGTGTTCGAGTCGCAGACCGATACCGAGGTCATCGCCCACCTGATCCACCACCACCAGTCGCAGGGCCTGGACCTGCTGGCCGCGTTGCAGGCCTCGGCCCGCGAACTCGACGGCGCCTACGCGCTGGCGGTCATCGACAAGCGCGATCCGGACCGCATGGTCGTCGCGCGCATGGGCTGCCCGCTGCTGGTGGGCCTCGGCGACGGCGAGAATTTCGTCGCCTCCGACGTCTCGGCGATCCTGCAGGCGACCCGCCGCGTGATCTTCCTCGAGGAAGGCGACACCGCCGAGATCACACGTTCGGCCGTGCGGGTCTTCGACGGCGCGGGCGCGGCGGTCGAACGGGGCGAACACCTGTCCGACGTCTCGCTCGCGTCGCTGGAACTGGGTCCGTACCGGCACTTCATGCAGAAGGAAATCCACGAACAGCCGCGCGCGCTGGCCGACACCATCGAGGCGATCATCGACGCCGCGGCGTTCGAGCCCACCCTGTTCGGCAAGGACGCCGAAGCCGTGCTGCGCGGCATCGACGGCGTGCAGATCCTCGCCTGCGGCACCAGCTTCTATTCGGGCTCGGTGGCGCGCTACTGGATCGAGGCCATCAGCGGCCTGCCATGTTCGGTCGAGATCGCCAGCGAGTACCGCTATCGCAAAGCGGTCGCGAATCCGAAGCATCTGATCGTCACGATTTCGCAGTCGGGCGAAACGCTCGACACGATGGAAGCGCTCAAGTACGCCAAATCGCTCGGGCATACGCGTACCCTGTCGATCTGCAACGTGCCCGAGAGCGCGATTCCACGCGCCAGCGGACTGGTGTTCTACACCCGCGCCGGTGCCGAGATCGGTGTGGCATCGACAAAGGCGTTCACCACCCAACTGGTCGGCCTGTTCGCGCTCGCGGTCACGCTGGCCAAGCTCAATGATCGCCTGGGTGCAGAGCAGGAGGCCGCCTATATCGAAGACCTGCGGCAACTGCCGGGCAGCGTGCAGCACGCGCTGAACCTCGAACCGCAGATCACCTCCTGGGCCGAGAAGTTCACGCTCAAGCACCACGCGCTGTTTCTGGGCCGCGGCGTGCACTACCCGATCGCGCTGGAAGGCGCGCTCAAGCTCAAGGAGATCTCCTACATCCACGCCGAGGCGTACCCGGCCGGCGAACTGAAGCACGGTCCGCTCGCGCTGGTGGATGCGGAGATGCCCGTCGTGGTGATCGCGCCGAAGGACGCCTTGCTGGAGAAGGTGAAGTCGAACATGCAGGAAGTACGCGCGCGTGGCGGCGAACTGTTCGTGTTCACCGATGCCGACAGCAACTTCAGTGCGTCCGAGGGCGTGCATGTGATCCGCACGCCACGGCACGTCGGCGTACTCAGTCCCATCGTGCACACCATCCCGGTGCAGCTGCTGGCGTATCACACGGCCCTGTCGCGCGGCACCGACGTCGACAAGCCCCGCAATCTGGCGAAATCGGTCACTGTCGAATAGCGCGGTTGCGGCAATCGCGCTGAACAGGCGGCGGCGTTTAACGTGTTCATACGGAAATTCGTGGCAGCCTCTTTTCAAACCGCTTTCATCTATGCATAATTCGCGCCCCGCACGGCGGGCTGCTCTTCGGGGCGGCGGGTCGAGCGGGACGAGAACGACGGCAGCCTTCACGCGGTGTTGACAGACTCGAAAGCCGCGGTAAGATGTGCGGCTCGCTTCAACGAAACGCCTTCGGGCAGGCGGAGAAGCAGGCGGAAACCAACCCTCACCGAGGTGTTGACGAAAGCCAAAACCGCGCTACAATGGGCGGCTCGCTTCGGAGGAAACTTCGAAGCACTGGGAAGCAGGCGCTGAGGCCGCTTCCGCAGATCTTTGACAGTGTGCGCAGGATACTTA